>CALBAK010000046.1 GCA_937926445.1 uncultured Alphaproteobacteria bacterium | reverse complement strand
GAGCCCGGCGGCGCTCGCCCGCGCGCCGCTCGAGGAGGTCCTGCACGCCTGGCAGGGCCTCGGCTACTACCGCCGGGCCCGGGCGCTGCACGCCTGTGCGCGGGCGATCGAGGCGGTGCACGCCGGCCGGGTGCCGGCGGAGCCGGCGGCCCTCGCCACCCTGCCGGGGCTCGGTGCCTACAGCGCCGCGGCGGTGGCGGCGATCGCCTTCGACCGGCCGGTGCTGCCGGTCGACGGCAACGTCGCCCGGGTCGGCGCCCGGCTGCTCGGTCTGGAGCTGTCGGCGGCCGCGGCCCGGCCCGTGGTCGCCGCGGCGCTGGCGCCGCTCGCCCCCGGCCCGCGACCGGGCGAGCTCGCCCAGGCGCTCATGGAGCTCGGCGCGCTCCTGTGTCGGCCGCGCTCGCCCGGCTGCCGCGACTGTCCCTGGCGATCGACCTGCCGGGCGCGGGCCGGGGGTGCAGCGGAGCGTCTGCCGCTGCCGGCCGAGCGCGCCGGCCGGCCGGAGCGGGCGACCCTCGCCTTCCTCCTGCGTCGCGCCGACGGAGCGGTGCTCCTGCGCCGCCGGCCGGAGCGCGGCCTCTTGGCCGGCATGATGGAGCTCCCGAGCGCGCCCTGGGGGCCCGAGCTGCCGCTTTCCGCCTGGCTCGCGCACGCCCCCGCGGCGGCCGCGTGGGAGCCGGTGGCGGGCGAGGTCCGCCACGTCTTCACCCATCTCGTGCTGAAGGCGCGGCTCGTGCGGGCGCGGCTTTCGGCGGCCGCGGCCGGCCCGGTCGAGGGCCTCTGGTTCCGGCCCGAGGAGCTGTCCGCCGCGACCCTCCCGACGCTTACCCGCAAGCTCCTGCGGCTCGACGGGATCGAGCCGCCGCGACCCGGCTGAGCCCGGCCCGGTCGGGCGCGCCGGCCCCGCCCCCGGCGCGCATCGCCGCCCATCCCCCTTCTCGCGGGCCTCCACCGAGCCATCCGGCGTGAGGCCGGGCTGTCCGCCCCCGCGCGGAACACGCTCGGCATCCAGCGCGAGGCTCTCGAAGAACGACTCGTGCCTCCACGCGCGGCGAAGACCTCGATCCGGCCCCTCTCACGAATGCCGCTACCCCTGATCACCCGCGCGCGGAACGGGCCTGCGGCCTCCCGACGAATATCGTCGTCCGCGCGGTTCGACCCCGCGCGGCCAACACACGCTCTCGGGCCCGCCCGGCAACGGGAAGATCTCCTCGTGCCCCCCGCGCGCGGAACACGCGTTTCGGAAAGGCGCGCGCGGCTGGGCGTGAGCCTCCTGCCCTCAAGCATCGGGAACACGCGACGACCGTCGGCTTTCGGTCGCGCCACGCTCCGAGCTTTCGGCCGTCTCGAAACACCCCCGGTCCCGATGCGGTCCGATCCGATCGGCCGCCCGTGCTGAGGGGGAGGTGCGGCACGGTGGGACGGGCGGGGTTGTTCGACGGGAAGGAGCTCCTTGCCGGCCGTCGGCCTCGGGCGACCCGCCGGAGCGGCTGCGCATCTTGGTGGCGTTCGAGGCGTTCCGCGGGGATCGGGCGGCGGCGCCACCCCGGGCGGATCGCAGCCGCGGCGGCCGGCCGCCCGACGAGGCGGTACCGATGTCCCCCGTCCTGGCGCTGCAGGCACTCTCCACGCTGTCGGACGGGCAGGCCGCGTATCGGCTGCGCCACCGCCCCTTGTTCCTGCGCTTCGCCGGCCCGGCACTGCGCGATGCGGGCCCCCACCCCCAGACGATCGGGCTCTGCGCGAGCAGCCGAAGCGCGCGGGTGCGGCCGTTCGCCCGCTGCGAGGCGACGCCGGCCGAGCGGGCTTCCCGGCCACGGGCGGGCCGATCGTCGATGCCACCCGTGGTCGAGGCCCGGTGGCCTCGGCCGAGGAAGGAGGAGAAGGCGAGGCTGCGCGATGGCGGCACGCCCGAAGGCTGCTCGAAAGCGCGCACGCGGCAGATCGACCGCGACGGCCGCGGGACCATCGAGCGCGGCCGCGAGGCCGGGCCGCCCGAGGGCGGTTCCCGACGACGGGCGGCCGAGAGCGCAGTGCCGATGTTCGGCTACGAGAACCCTCTCGGTAGCGGTCGTGGGCACGGCTTCGTCCGCCGTTGCACCGTCGCGCGTGCGGCGCAGCACGAGGGCGGCCGGCTCGGCGCCGGGCTCGATCCCAACAACCGTGCCGGCGGGGTCGGGGCCCTCACCACCCGGCGCAGCGCGGCCGATGGGGGGATGCTCGATCGGCGCGGCCTCGTGCCCGACTTCCTGCGCGCCGAGCCGAGGGGCCGGCCGATGCCGACGCACATCGCCCGCGGCCATGCCCCACGCGTTCGGCTGCGCGGCCCGGTCGCGCCTGGGTTCGTCACCGAGAACGGCCGCACGGGCCCCGTCGCGGGCGGCATCGGCCCGGCCCCCGCCAACGCCCGCATCCCGCTCGCCGACCCCGCCCACACCTTGCCTCGCCCGGTCTGGATCGAGGGAAGAGCCGGGCCCGCCCGACCGCTCCGGGCACCGCAACGACCACGCCGACCGCCGCCCGGAGGCGGAACAGGCGATCCCACGCGGCCGCTCCCGGCCCATCGGGCCATCACCGAGACTCACGCCAGACCACCGACCGGGCCGTTCGAGGTGTTCCCCTGGCCGCTTGCCATCGCACCCGCCACCCGCGTGGCGCAGCTCGGCCGGCCATCGACCTTCGGTCGGGCCGCCGGCCCCGTCCGAGCCGCCGGCACATCGGCCGGCGCGCCTCCCCGTCAAGCCGGAAAGCGGGATTTCCGCCCACCCATCCGCGCCCCGTTCCCGGCTCGCGACCGCAAGGCCCCGAGACCGCGGGCCATAAGCAATCCCTCGCCTGCGGCGCGAGAGCCGCAAGCACGGCGGCTCCTGCCGCTCCCTCGGCTCCGCTGCCCGACCTTCGGCGCGCAGCCGGAACCGCCGTCGGCGCGATCGTCCGTCGAGATCGAGGGCTAGGGCGTGCGCCGGCCCAGCGCCCGGGGAACACCAGGGCGAGGCCTACTTTGCGCGCAGACGCGCGCCCCCACCTCGGCTGCGCGATCGGGCGGCTGTCCGCGCCGCCCACGGGCTCGAGGCGGAGCGTCGTGCGACGGGTTCCTCCGAAGCGGATCCGGGTCGGCGACAGGCGCGAGCCCCGGGGCGCGGAGCCCCCGTTGCGGACCGCTCGGCCGGAAGCGGCCGGAGCTCCTCCACCGGTCCCGACGACGACCATCGCCCCACGAGCCGAACGGCCGTTGCCCCCACCCGGCGCCCGAGGCCGCAGCGCTCACGGCCGCCAGGCATCCGGCAGATGGACCGGCCAGCCCCGCGCGCCGATCGCTACCAGATCGAACCGGCAGGCGAGCCCGGCGAGCTGCGGCCGCGCCTGCAGATAGAGCGCCGCCGCCCGGACGATCCGCAGCCGCTGCCGCTCGCCGAGCGCCCCGAGGGCAGAAGCGGTCTCGCCGCGCCGCTTGACCTCGACGAACACCAGGACCCCGCCGCGCCGGGCGATCAGGTCGATCTCGCCGCAGGGTGTCACGAGGCGCCGCTCGACGATTCGATAGCCCTTGAGCCGCAGTAGCCACGCCGCGAACAACTCGGCGGCGCGACCCCGGCGGTCGGATCGGCCGTCACTCATGGAGAGCCCTCCTGCGCGCGGATCTGCACCCGCTGCCGTCGGCCCCGGCCGGATCCGGTTGCTCGTGCCATCCCGGGACAGCCACGGCCGACGCTCGAGCTCCTGCCGAACCCGGACCGACGGGCGGTACGCTCCGACAGGGGGCGAAGTCGCCCGCGCTCCGGCGCGACCCGGCGGGCGACCGACGCCGATCGCCCCGTCCGCCCATCCTCCCGCGGGCGCACGCGAGAGCGCCAGCTAGTATCAACGATGCCAGGTGCCACTGCCATCCCCCCGCGGGCGTGCGCGAGCCCGACCGCGGCCGCGAGGTCGCCTACCGACCCCGGGCATCGACGGTGGGGCGAGGGGGGGTCGAGCTCACCGATCACCCCACGCGCCGTCGCGCTCCCCGCCCCGCCGGCCAGCCGGCCGACCCTCGCCAGGCGGCTCGCTGAACCCGTCCGCGCGACGCACGGCCCGCCCGACGGGAGACCGCGACCACCGGAGCGCTCGAGCGGACGGGCCCGCCTCGACGCTCCGGCCGGCCGCCACCCGCGCGCGGATCCGCGCCCGCCGGGACCTCCCCGAGCGGGCCATCGGATCTCCACCCTCGACCGCCCCCTCTCCCGAGCCGGCGCCCCTCTGCCCCGCCCGGTCTTCTCCTCTCGCGACAGCCACGGCCGGAGGTCCGGGGCCCGCTGCATCCGGGAGCGAGGAGAGTGAGGCTCCGGCCCTGCGGTGCGCACGTCTGCTCCGCTGCGAGCCACCGCGGCGGCTCGAGCTGGGCCTCGTCCTCGGCCAGCCCGGTCGCTGCGCGATCGGAGCGAGCCGGGATCACGGCCCCGCCGGCTCATCGGCCCTCGGGCTCGGGGAGCAGCCGAGCGAGCTCCGCGGGGCCGGCGAGCCGGCCCGCGAGCGGGTCGAGGCTCACGGCGACGACCCTGCCCTCGACCAGGACCGGCATCCCCGGCTCCGGCAACGGCCCCCCCGGAACGCCGGCCGCGGCCGACCCGGCCGTCGGCAGGGGTCGGCCCGGGCGTGGCACGTGCAAGAGGAGAAGCTCGCTGTCGGGTCGCTCGCGCTCGACCACGCCCCAGGTCGTGAAGCCGTCGGCCGTCTCGATCCGGGCGAGGCTCGAGCCGCCGAGCACGCGACCCAAGGTCACGATCTTGTCACGGGCGAGATAGAAGCCATGCGCCTCGCCTCCGGGCCCCTGGACCCGGACTACGGCTGCGTTCGCCTCGGCCGCCCCGGCGGGCGCTCCCCTCTCCTCTTGTCGTCCCCCTCGGCCGTCTTCGACCGCGATCGGCCCGACGGCAATCACCGACGGATCGAGCCTCGCCGGCGGACGCGCAAGCCCCTCTTTCGAGGCCGGCGGCCGCGCGGGGCGCCCGGACGGGGCCGGGCGCCGTGCGGGATGACCCGGGCCACGGGCGGCCTCCTCCGCCGCGGGTTTCGATGCCCCGGCGAGCCGCGGCACAGGCATGTTCGCCCAAGCGACGCGTGCCTCGGCGGGCCCACCCGCCCGGCCGGGCTCGCCCACCAGCGCGGCGAGCCGCGGCAGGAGCTCGGAGAGCGTCACCGGCGGCGGAGCGGCGGCGAGTGCTTCGAGATCGGCCACTGTCGAGAGCCGCCCTTCGCCCGCCAAACTGGCCCGATCGCGCGGATGCGGATCGACCGCCACGCGCAGGCGATCGGTTCGCACGACCGGCGTCACGCTCGCCCAGTACCGCCGGCCGTCGGGCTCGACCAGCGCGAGCCGCACCGTCGCCCGCCGGATCAGCTCGGTCTCCGCCACCGTGACCTGGTAGGGCTCGCTGCGGCTCTCCTCGATCCAGCGCGGGACCGATTCGAGCCGCGCCCGCGCTTCCTCGAACTCGCGATCGCGCGCGAACGTGCCGATCCCGCCCAATACGAGCCCGCCCACGAGGCCCAGAGTGTCGACCAGCGCGTTGCCGGTCGGCGCGAGCCGCTTCAGGTCACGGGCCTGCTCGCGATCCTCGCGATCGAGTTGGTCCGCGAGCCGAGCGAGCTCGCGCCGCGCCTGCTCGTACTCGGGGTTCGGCCGCCGCTCACGCGAAACTTCCCGCTCCGACCAGACCCGCTCGCGCCCGAGGACCCGGCGTTCGGCCGGCTCCGCCTCGATCTCGACCAGAAGCAGGCAACCCGCCGCGACCTCGGCCGGCGTCCGCACCACCGGCACCGGCAGGTCGATCCGCAGCGCCGCGGCCGTTCGGCCGGTCTCCTCGAACAAGGCCAGAGCAGGGGGGCCAGACCCGCCGCCCGCGACCACTCCGCCGGCGGTCCGATCGAGCGCGCCCACCGCCTCGACACAACCGACGCGCCGCGGTGCGGCCGGGGCGGCCGTCGTCGTCTGAGCGATCGCGCCTTTCGCCGGACCCGCGGTCGGGACGGGGCCCTGCGGCTCGGCGCAGCCGACCAGGACGACACTCAGGCCGCCCGCCAGCACCCGGCGCGGCACACCTCCGTTAACCGGCATGGCCACCTCCGCAAGCGCGGAGGATAGCCGAAATCGATCTTGGGTTGAACCTACCCGATCGCTCTCGCCTCCCTCTCGATCGCCTCGCTCACCGTCGCGAGCACCTCCTCAAGGAGTCCCTCGTCCTCGGCTTCGACCATCACTCGGATCACGGGCTCGGTGCCGGAAGCGCGTACGAGCAGCCGGCCACGGCCGTCGAGCCGCGCCCGCTCGCGGCCGATCACGGCTTCGAGGCGGGGTGCAGCGAGATCGACCGTGCGCTCGGTGCGGACGTTGCGAAGCCGCTGCGGCACGGGCTCGAAGAGCCGTGCCACCTCGCTGAGCGGCCGGCCGGCCCGTGCCAGGCTCGCGAGCACCTGCAGCCCGGCGAGGAGCCCGTCGCCGGTGGTCGCGAGATCCGTCAGCACGATGTGGCCGGACTGCTCGCCCCCCACATTGTAGCCGCCGGCCCGCATCGCCTCGACCACGTAGCGGTCGCCGACCCGGGTCCGCTCGAGAGCGAGCCCGAGCCCCGCGAGATAGCGCTCCAGCCCGAGGTTCGACATCACGGTAGCGACGATGCCGGGCCGCGCGAGCCGTCCCTCGGCTTGCCAGTCGCGGGCGATCATCGCGAGGATCTGGTCGCCGTCGACCAGCTTGCCGCGCTCGTCGAGCAGCACGATCCGGTCGGCATCGCCGTCGAGGGCGATGCCGAGGTCGGCCCGTCGCTCGAGGACGGTGGCCTTGAGCAGCTCGGGGTGGGTCGACCCACAGCCCTCGTTGATGTTGAGCCCGTTCGGCTGGCAGCCGATCCGGATCACCTCGGCGCCGAGCTCCCAGAAGAGATCGCCCGCCAGGTGGTAGGCGGCACCGTTGGCGCAGTCGACGACGAGCCGGATACCCTGCAGGTTCAGACCTTTCGGGAAGGCGCTCTTGAGCGATTCGACGTAGCGGCCGCGCGCGTCCTCGAGCCGCTGGGCGCGGCCGAGCGCGGCCGGACCGACACGGCCCGCCTCGGGCCTTTCCTCCATCAGCCGCTCGATCTCGAGCTCGATCTCGTCGGAGAGCTTGAACCCGTCCGGTCCGAAGAGCTTGATCCCGTTGTCGGCGAAGGGATTGTGCGAGGCCGAGACCATCACGCCGAGATCGGCCCGAAGCGAGCGGGTGAGAAAGGCCACGGCCGGAGTCGGCATGGGCCCCACCAGCATCACGTCCATCCCGGCGGCGATGAAGCCCGCAGTCAGCGCGGGCTCGAGCAGATAACCCGAAAGGCGGGTGTCCTTACCGATCACGACCCGATGGCGATGCTCGCCGCGGCGGAACCGCCGCCCCGCCGCGAGACCGAGGGCGAGCGCGGTCTCGGCCGTCATCGGCTCGCGATTGGCGGTGCCGCGGATCCCGTCGGTGCCGAACAGCCTTCGCTCCATCCCAATCCCGCTCCATCCGCCCCGCCCCGACGCGGCCGGCGCGCCAAGGGTGACGGCCGCGGCACCCGGATGTGGCGAGCGGCCCCGACCGGTTGCCGTCGACCTCGATCTGCGCGCAGTCTGGTAAAGGAATCGTGAAGGCGAGCGCAACCACGGCGAGGCTGGCGATGGCCGACGAGACGAAGGGACGCGCCCTCGTGGTGTACGCGACCGAGCCGCCGGCGGGCACGGTCGAGCCGACCGGCGGCCCGGCGCCCCTCGGAACCGATGCCGCGGCCGTGCCGCCGCGCCCGCGCGATCGTCGCCGGCCCGGCCGGCTACCCGACACGCTCGTCCGCGGCCTGCTCCTCGACCGTCTCGCCTGAAGGCACCGCCGGGTCGAGTGCCACCGCCTCGGGCGGCACCGAGCGGAAGCCCGGCCAGACCTCCGCGCCGGTCGACCGCAAGCGGCGCAGCCGGGCCAGCGGCACCTCGCGCGCGATCAGGAGCGGGCCGTCGCCGGCCGTCGCGGCGAGCGGCCCGGTCTCGGCCCACACGCCCGTCGAGCCGAGCTCCGTCTCGCAGGGGACCAGAAGAGCGGCTCCCGAGACGTTCGGTCGCGCGGGCGGCACCGGCACCGTGCCGACCCCGCCCGCGACCGCGACCGCCGTGCACAGCTCGACCGCCCGGGCGCGAGCACAGGCGAGTATCCGGCAATAGCCGGAAAGGGCGGCCGTGTCGGTCGGCACGAGGACGAGGTCCGGCGGGTCGGCCACGAGCCGGGAAGCCAACCCCGGCTGCTCGACATCGAGACAGATCAGCGTGACGATCCGCAGCCCCTGCCAGCTCGCCACGCCGAGCCGCTCGCCCGGCTCGAACATCCAGGCGGCGACGTCGCGCTCGTCGGGCGTGAGCGTCAGCTTGTCCTGGACGAAGGTCGTCCCGTCCGGCAGCCGCAGATGCGCCCGGTTGCGGAACCGACCGGGACCGACCCGGACCGGCACCGTGCCCGCCAGCAGCGCCAGCCCGGCCCGCTCGGCGGCCGCAAAGAGCGGCGGCAGGATCCCGCGCGCCTCCTCCGCGAGCCAGGGAATCTCGGCGCTCTCGGGCAGGCCGTCGGGCGCCCATTGCAGCCAGCCCTCGCCCAGATGCTCGGGCATCACGACGAGCCCGGCCCCGGCCCGCCGCGCCCGCTCGAGCTGCCGCTCGGCGACTGCGAGAAAGGCCTCGGGCCCCTCGAGCTCGAGCCCCATGTTGGCGGCCCAGAGTGCGATCGTGACCGTTTCCACCACCGTTCCCTCCTCGGCTCCCGCTCCTGCATCGGCGCGCCGAGCCTGTCGAGCGGCGCTTGATCGTGGCGAGCCTCCGCTTAGGCTCGTCCGGCGATGAGCGAGACCTGGACGAACCCCGACCCGCTCGCCGTGCTGCCGAACGGCGAGGCCGTGCGGCCCCGCGACGTCCGGCGGGTGACGATCGAGTGGGCGCCGGCACCGCCGCGGCTCGAGGGGCAGCGCTTCCGCGTGGTCCTGGAGCTGGTCGACGGTGAGCGTCGTGCGCTCTCGACCGGGCTCACGCGGGCCGACGCGCAGGACCTTGCCCGGCGCTGCGCACGAGCCCTGAACGAGGCGGGTGGCGGATCGTGAAGACGGGGCTCGCGCGGCTGCGGGCACTCGTGAGCGGGCTCTGCCAGGGCGCGCCGGCCGTGAGCCCCCTACCCCCGACGCAGCCGACGCCAGCCCCGAAACCCGCTGCGCATGCGGGCGGGGTCGTCGTGATCAACGTCCTCGGGCTCGGAGGCGATGCCCTAGAGAAGGTCCTCGACATGGTCGAGGCCGAGTGCCGCAAGCTCGGCCGCAACCCCGTGCTCGTCACCGACCGGGACGAGCTGGCTCCCTTCGGTCGGCGCAAGTTGATCGTCGAGCAGGTGCCGGACGCCGAGGCCCTCGCCGCCCGGGCCCCCGATCTTCCCTGGCGGCTCTACCGCGAGCGGCTGTTCGCACTGATCGGCAGGCGCTGGCGGCCGGCCGCCTCGGTGAGCTTCGGCCGGCGACCCGAGCCCGCCTGCCTCGCTGCCCTCGAGGAGCGCTGAGCTCAGCCCCGGGCGAGTGCCTGCGGCAGCCGCTCGGGCCGACGATGTTGCGGCCAGCTCCGCGCCGAGATCGCGATCAGGCCGGCGATCATCCGCCCGCCCTCGGGACGTTGCAGCGCGAGCGCCCGCCTCCGCATCGCCGCCCGGACCTCCGGCCGCAGGAGCCGCTCGATCACCCAGTGCAGGCGGTAAGGGTCGGACGCACGCGCCAAGAGCCCGACACCGGCCGCCTCGGCCCAGAGCGCCCGCCGCTCCTGCTCGTCCATCACGGGGTTCTCGTTGGGCACGAAGACGGTCGGCACGGCAGCCGCGAGGAGCTCGTGGAAACTGTTGTAGCCGCACGCCGCGATCGCGAGGTCGAAGGCCTTGAGCCAGCGTTGCGCCGGAAACAGCGGCAGCTTGCGGAAGCCCGGCGGGACCGTAGTGGCCGGCCCTTCGCTGATCGGCCACTCGAGCAGCACGGGCTCGACCTCCGGCCGCCGCGAGAGGGTCAGCTCGAGGACCCGGTCGACCAGCCGGTAATCGTAATTGTTGCGCGAGCCGAGCTCGACCAGCACCGCGGTCTTGCCCGAATCGAGGCCGAGTTCGGCGCCGGCGGTCTCTCGGTCGAGCATCTCCTCGGGGTCGAGCAGCACCACGGGCGGCACGAGAACCCGCTCGAACGGCCGGCCGCGGGTGATCCCGCGGTCGAAGGCGAAGGCAAGATCACCGGGCTCGACGATCGCGTCGAAATGGCGGCCGCGATCGATCGTCTCCCGGCCGGCATCCGGCCGCCCGAAGCCTCGCCGGAGCCAGAGGAAAGGCCGATCGGGGTGGGCGAGCCGGCAATCGACGAGAGCCTGGTAGGGAACGTTGCCGTCGAAGACGACAAAAGCCGGGTCGTAGAAGGCGATCGCCTCGTCGAGCCGGGCGCGGAAGCCGGCCGACCAGCGCTCGGCACTCTCCCGGCTCGCGGCTTGGGAGAGCAGGTACTCGGCGAGGAAACCCAGCCGGCGGGCGAGCCCGACCGCCTGCGACATCGACAGGATCACGGGTTCGAGCCCGCCGCGCAGCCGGCGCGCGACCGCGAGCAGGCGAACGAGGTGACCGATCCCGATCCCGTTGGGCCCGAGCATCAACACCCGGCGCGCTCGCTCGCTCGCGCGCCCGAGCCAGGGGCGGGAGGGCGCCGACGGTGGCGGGCCGAGCCCCTCGTCGAGCCGGGCGAAGAGCCGTTCAGGGTCGACGAGCCGGGCGGCGGCCGCACGGCCGGCCTCGCGGGCGCGCTCGAGCGCCGCGGCGTCGAGCCCGGCCAGGACCATGTCCAGCGCTTCGGCCTCGGCCGTCGGCACCGCATCGCCCAGGAGTGCCGCGAGCGCAGGCGGCACCACCGTCGGGCAGCCGGCGGCCAAGGCCTTGAGCAGCGCCGTCGGCAGATACGGCGCCCAGCCCTCCACCCCCGGCATCACCCAGGCGTCGAGGTGGTCGAGGAAGGCCGCGAGATCGTCGAGGTCGCCGGGCAGGAGCTCGATGTCGGCCGGACAGTCGGGGTCGAGCAACGCACGCTCTGCCGCTTCCTCGGCCAGCACCCGCGCGAGGTCGAGGGGAGCGGTCCGGGCGAAGAGGGGCCAGGGCCCGTGGCCGTGCCGACCGATGCGGCCGAGGAGCGTGCGTGCCCGGCCGGGGCCCGCGGCGATCCCGACGATCGCCGGCCAGGGCTCGGGCGAGCGCGGCAGCCGCCGCCAGCGCGGATCCGCCTCGAGGGCGGCGGCGATCAGCGGGTCGGCCGGCACGAGCCGGGCCTCGCCGCCGAGCACGGTGCCGGCCCGCTCGAGCAGCTCGGCCGGATCGACCAGGAGCTCGCTCCAGCTCCGAGGTGGGGCCTCGAGCCGCAAGAGGGCGGACCGCGCCGAAAGCCGCGGCGGACGCGGCGCGGCTCCGAGCAGGGGCAAGGCCTCGAAGCCGAGGGCGAAGCGGCAGCGGGCCGGCTCGGCCGGATCGACGAGCACCACCTCGCGCGTCTCGAGCAGGCGGGCGAGACCCGGCTGCATCGGGCGGGCCGGAAGCACGGCCGGGCCGGCGAGCGGCAGGAGGCCCGTTCGCCAGCCCCATCTGGTGGCGCGTTCGAGGAAGGCCGCGAGCGCCCGCCCGTCGGCACCACCGCGTCTCGGATCGGCTGTCACCACGAGGTCGAGCTCGAGGCTCAAGGGTGTGGACCCCGCGCTTGAAGCCGACGCCGCCCCGTCCTAGGAGCCGCGCCGCGGGCGTCCGGCCGGCCCGCCGGGATCCGCCGATGCCGTATCAGCTCGTCTTCTTCCCGGACTATCGCGCCGCCAACCCCTATCAGAGCCTGCTCTACGAGCACAGCGCGGCGGAGCTCCACCCGCGCCCGGGCACCATAGCCGAGGCGCTCGAGATCCGTGCCCGCCAGGCGCCCGAGGACGGCATGATCTTCCACCTCCACTGGGAGGACGGGGTCTACCGCAACGAGCCAGACGAAGCGGCGGCGCGCGCCGTGGCCGAGCGCTTCGTGGCCGATCTCGAGGGCTTCGCCGACGGCGGCGGCTCGGTGCTCTGGACCGTGCACAACGCTGCCCCGCACGACGACCGCTACCCGGCCGTGCAGGCGGCGTTGCGCGCCGCGCTGGTCGAGCTCGCCGATCTCGTTCACCTCCACTCCCTCGAAGCCGCCGGCTGGGCCCGAACCGAGCTCGGTCTCCCGCCCGAGCGGCTCGTCGTCGTACCGCACGGCAACTACCGACCGCTTTACCATCCGATCGGCCGGCCGCAGGCGAAAAGTCGCGCGGCTCTCGACCTGCCCGAGGAGGCCCGCGTGCTCCTCCTCTTCGGCCGGCTCGACGCCTACAAGGGCGGAGCCGAGCTGCTCGAGGCCGCGGCGCGGCTCGACCGGCCCGAGCTTTGGCTCGTGTTGGCCGGCCGTCGGGTCGCCCCGCTCGATGCCGCGCTCGCGGCGCTCCCCGAGCCGATCCGCGCCCGCATCCGGGTCGAACCCGGCCCGGTGCCGGATTAGCGGGTGCCGCTCCTCTTCCACGCCGCCGACGCGCTCGTCGCCCCCTACCGCGCGATCCTCACCTCCGGGGCGGCGATGCTCGCGCTGAGCCTGGGCCGGCCGATCCTGGGCCCGGCCCGTATCGGTCTCGCCGAGCTCGTCCGCGACCGCGTCCAGGACCTGCTCTGGCCGCCCGAGCAGGCGGACGGGTTCGAGTGGACGATCACCCGCTTCCTCGCCCTCGACCGTGCCGAGCTGGCGGCGCTGCAGGCCCGGGCGGCGGCCCGCGCCGAGCTCTTCCACTGGCGGACGATCGGCAACCTTTTGGGCGGTGTCTTCAGCCGCCCGCTCGCCCGTCGCCGGCCGATGCGTCGGCCGGTGTGAGGAGGCGCTCCGCCGCTTCGACCACCGCCGCCTCGAGCCGGCCGTTCGGCCGGCAGACCAGCCCCTGCTCGAGCCGGCCGATCTCGCCCGTACGGAAGGCCGCCGTCTCGCGCCGGCTCTCGAGCACCCACCCGTCGAGCGCCACCCGATCGACCGTACGGGTCAGCACGTAGCTCGCCTCGAGCTCGATCCGGCTGCCGCGACCGTCGGGCACGGCCGCCACCGCGAGCCGTCCGTCGAACCGCAGCTGGCGCAGCAACACCTCGCGCCGTTCGGACGGCTCGACCGGCAGCCGCTCGGCCAGACGCGCAGCCGGCAGCCGCTCGACCCGACCCTGGGCATCGACCATCTCGAAACTGCAGCAGTCGAGAAACGGCTCGGGATCGCCGCTGCTCGTGAGCACGAGCCAGGCGACGCCGTCCGGCCGGGTGCCACGCCGTAGCCGTGGATCGGCCTGCGCGAGCGCCTCGGCGAGTCGCTCGATCGCCCGCTCGGGCGGCTCGGCCACGCGCAGGGAGGGGGGTGGCGGCGGCGCCGGCTCTTCCGGCGGCCGGTAGGCCCGCTCGACCGGCAGCCGCGGCGGAGCCGGCGGTGCCGGGGGGACCGGCGTCGCGCAACCCGCGAGCAGGGTGGGCAGAAGCGCCAGAGAGAGCCCGGTTCGCCACCCGGGGCCGCCGGTGGCAGCTTCGGCCATCGGCGGCTCAGTAGAGGTCGCGCGCTCGCCCCGCGCCGCCGCCGGCCGGCCCCGCCGCCGGCTCGGGCGTGGTCCGGCTGCCGAGCGAGCGGGCGACGAGCTCGCGGAACGCCTCGGTGGCGAAACGGCCGAGCGGGTAGGAGTCGAGATAGGACTGGAAGGCCTCGGGCGTTCCCTCTCGCAGCGCGCGCTCGAAGGCCAGCGTCTCGGGGTCGGGCGTCTGCGCCGACCCCGGCGTCGCAACACAGTGCGCCACCCCGAGCGCGAGCAGCGCCCGAAGGCTCCCATAAAAGCGCCGCAACCGATCCATCGCCCGACTCGAGACCCGGGCCACCCCGCCGGGCGCCCCTCCCCTTCATCCATCGCGAGACGCCGTCTGTCTATCCGGAAGCTGGTCGTGCCTGCCGCCGACCGCCCCCCGGGTGCGTCTCGGGTCGCGCGAAGCCGGCAGCCTCCAGCAGCCGGCGGACCGCCGCCGGTGCCACGATGCGCCCCTCGGCGACCGCCGCCTCGAGCGCCGGCAGGAGCGGCGCGATCTTCCGGTCGCGGCGCAACAACTCGCGCAGTCGATCCTCGAGCAGACTCTCGAACCAACGGAGCTGCTGGACGCGCCGGCGTGCGGCGCGCTCGCCGCTCGCCTCGAGCAGCGCCCGGTGCCGTTCGATCTCCGCCCAGACCCGCTCGACCCCCTCACCCGTGAGCGCACTCGCGGTGAGCACGGGCGGCCGCCAGATCGGGCTCGTGGGTTCGATGATGCGAAGTGCGTCGGCATAGTGCCGAGCGGCCTGCGCCGCGGCCGTCCGCATCGCCCCGTCGGCCTTGTTGATCACCACGAGATCGGCGAGCTCGACGAGGCCCTTCTTGATCCCCTGGAGCTCGTCGCCCGCGCCCGGCAACATGAGCGCCACGAAAACGTCGACCATGTCGGCCACGACCGTTTCCGACTGGCCGACACCCACCGTCTCGACGATCACCACGTCGAAGCCGGCGGCCTCGCACAAGAGCATCGTCTCGCGGGTCATGCGAGCGACCCCGCCGAGCGTGCCCGAGGAGGGCGACGGCCGGACGAAAGCCGCGGGGTCGACGGCGAGCCGCGCCATGCGGGTCTTGTCAGCGAGGATCGAGCCGCCGGTGCGCGTGCTCGAGGGATCGACCGCGAGCACCGCGAGCCGGTGGCCGCGGCCGGTCAGATAGCTGCCGAGCGCGTCGACGAAGGTGCTCTTGCCGACGCCAGGCACGCCCGTGATGCCGACCCGCTGGGCGGCACCGGTAAAGGGCAGGAGCCGGTCGAGCAGGGCCTCGGCCAAGACTTCGTCCTCGGCCCGGCGGCTCTCGACCAGCGTGATGGCCCGGGCGAGGGCGGTCCGGCTGCCGGCACGGATCGCCACGGCGAGCGCTTCGGGGTCGGGCGCCGGCCGCCGACCCCCCGTTCGGCCCGCCGCGCACGGCTCCGCCACCGCTCGTTCCGCGGCCCTCAACCGCGCTCCGCCGCGAGGCTCGCGAGCCGACGCTCGGCCAAAAGCAGCCGCACCCGCAGCACGAGCACGCTCACGAAATAGAGCTTGAAGACCAGGGCCATGGTAAGGAGCGGCCAGAGCATGCTTGGGTGGATCGTCGGGCCGCCGATCCGCAAGATGCTCGCCGGCTGGTGGAGCGTGTTCCACCAGTCGACCGAAAACTTGATGATCGGCAGGTTGACCACACCGACCAGGGCCAGGATGGCGGCCGCCCGCGCACCGCGCTCCGGGTCGTCGAACGCCTCGTGGAGCGCGAGATAGCCGAGATAGAGGAAGAACAGGATCAGCACCGAGGTGAGCCGGGCGTCCCACACCCACCAGGTGCCCCACATAGGCTTGCCCCAGATCGAGCCCGTGACGAGCGCGAGTCCGGTGAAGGCGGCGCCGATCGGTGCGGCGGCGCGCGCCGTGATCTCGGCCATCGGGTGGCGCCAGATCAAAGCCGCGGCACTGCCGAGCGCGACCACGAGATAGACGAACAGCGCCATCCAGGCGGCCGGCACGTGCACGTACATGATCCGCGCCGCCTCGCCCTGCTGATAGTCGGGCGGAGCGACCGCGAGCGCCATCCAGAGAGCCACCGGCGCGAGCACGATCGCGCCCGCGAGCGACCAGGGATACACGGCGTCCAGGATCCGGGTGAGGCGCAGGGGGTTGGCGTATCCGTGCATCGGGGCGATCCGCTCTTCACGCGTCCGGGAGGTAGCATCCGTTGCCGTCGGTTGGTAGACGGCGGGCGCGGCCGCGAGAGGGGAGCGGCCGGCCCTGCCGATGCCATGAGCCGTCTCGACAGCTTCATCCGTCGCCTCGAGGCCCAACGCGCTTGCCTCGAGCTCGCCGTTCGGCTGATCGCCGATCTGCCCGGCCCGGTCGTCGAGATCGGCCTCGGCAACGGCCGCACCTACGACCATCTCCGCTCCCTCCTGCCCGATCGGCCGATCTTCGTCTTCGACCGCCGGCTCGACGCGCACCCCGCCTGCCGACCGCCCGAGGACCGGCTGTTTCTCGGCGACATCGCCCGCACGCTGCCGACCGCACTCGGCCGGATGCGGCGACGGGCCGTGCTCGTCCACGCCGACATCGGCAGCGGCGATCCCGCCGCCACCGCCCGCACCGCCCGCAAGCTCGCCCGCTACCTGCCGGCCATCGTGGCACCGGGTGCGATCGTCGCGAGCGACCAGCCGATCCAGGCTCGTTGGATCGAACCACTGCCGCTGCCCGAAGGCGTCGAGCCCGGCCGCTACCATCTCTACCGTTGCACCGGATTCGGCTGAGATACGGTTTTAAGGTCCTATGGATCGGAACAGTCTCTCCACGCCGGCGGCCGTTCGGGCCCGCCGCGCCGTTCCGGAGCCCAGCCATGTCTTCCGCCCTTCGCCGAGCCGCTGTCCGCGTCCTCGCCGCCCGTGCCTGCACGACCGAAGCCGCCAGCGACGGGCTGGCGCCCGTGATCGCCGAGCTTTCGCCGGACGATCGCCGCCGCCTCGCCCTGCTCGCCCGCGACATGCACGGCTATCTGCAGCCGGCCGATGCGATCGAGCGCGGCTGGGTCGATCGCGTGACGGCCGCCCTCTGGCCCCGCAACCTGCTCGACCGGTTGGAGATCCGCCTCCTCCACGCCCTCGCCGAGGGGCGGGAGGTCGCGGGCCTACCCTCGCTCGAGGCGCTCGCCCGCGCCCGGAACCGGATCGACAAGGACGAAGTCGTCTTCCGCCGGAACCTCGCCGAGCTCCACCGCAACGCGGCGCGGATCACCCCGCACACCGATTCGGCCAGGCTCGCCTGGCTCGCCGAACGGGCCGCCGCGCGCGAGGCTCTGGTACGGCGGGTCTGTGCGGCGGCGGGCGACCCGGAGGAGGTACAGCCGCTCCACTCGCTCTACCGCTCCCGGGGCCCGGCCGGCTCGCCGCCGCGACCGCAACAAGCGAGCGAGCGGTCCCGACCGGCTCTGACCGCGCCCCGCCGAGCCGATCCCCCGGCGCCGCCCCGGCCGGGCGCCGCCGAGCGGCCGCCGGCCTCTCCCGCGCGACCTTCGCCCGCGCCCGGCGGCCCGCAGCCGGCGGCGCGTCCCGAGCCCTGCGTCGCCGTTCGGCCGGCCATCGATGCGGCAGCGCCCACCGCATCCGGGAAAGCCGTGCCAGCGGTAACGCCCCTGCCGGCCGCAGCGGCGGCTTCGTCCGCCCGACCGACGCGCGCCCCGGATTGCCTGGCCGGAAGCCCGGTCGGGGCGGCTTTCGTCGGGGCCGGTGCGACCTGCGCTCCGGTCGGCGCGCCGGTAGGACGGCCGGCTCCGGCCGCCCCTCGCGCGACGGCGAGCGAGGGGCCGGAGTCGAACCGGATCGCCGCGCACGCGGCTCCCGAGCCTTCGCCCGCCCGAGGGCCGGTGGGGCCGGAAGCGGCCGTGACTTCCGCGTCCTCTGCCGCCGCGCCGACCCCGCTCCCGCTCGCCCGCACGGGCTGAGATGCCTCCGCCCTCACTCGAGGGCGAGGCGAAGCGCGGCCGCGATCGCAAGGGGCGCGAAGGCCAGAGCCGCGAGCAGGAGCGCGCCCAGAAGGAGGAGTGTGCCCGTGGCATCGAGGCCGGCCGCGAGGGCCTCGGTCGCGGCGAGCCCGAAGATCAGCACGGGGATCTCGAGGGGCAGCACGAGCAGAGCCGCGAGCATAGCCCCGCGCCCGGAGCCGACCAGGAGCGCGGCGCCGATCGCGCCCACGAGCGTGAGCGTCGGCGTGCCGAGGAGGAGGACGAGCGGCAGGGCGAGGAGCGCTTCCCCCGGCAGGGCGAGGAGCAGGCCCAGAAGCGGGGAGGCCAGTGTCACGAGCAGCCCGGTCGCGAGCCAGTGGGCGAGGCAGCGGGCGAGTACGAGGAGCTCGAGCGGGGCCGGGGAGAGGAGGAGCTGTTCGAGCGAGCCGTCCTCGAGGTCGGGCTGGAACAGCCGCTCGAGGCCGAGCAGCACGGCGAGCAGAGCCAAGACCCAGACCACGCCCGCACCGATCCTCCCGAGCAGGTCCGGCGAGGCGCCCACGCCGAGGGGGAAGAGGGTGGTGGCGAGTGCCAGGAACGCCACGACCAAGAGGCTCTCGCCGGCTCGGCGGCGGGCGAGCAGGAGGTCGCGGCGCAGGAGGGCCAGGGCCGCTCTCAGCACGGCGCGCGCTCGCCGAGCTCAAGGACGAAGGGGTCGCGCAGCGCCACGTCGCCGTGGCTCGCCACGACGGCGAGGCCGCCCGCGGCCCGATGCCGCTCGATCGCCGCCTCGAGCCGGATCCGGTTGGCCCGGTCGAGGGCCACGCCCGGTTCGTCCAGGAGCCAGAGCGGCCGTGGTACGGCGAGGAGGCGGGCGAGTGCGAGCCGCCGGCGCTGGCCCGAGGAAAGCGCGCGGACCGGATCGCCCGCCCGGTCGGCCAAATCGAACGCCTCAAGGGCGGCTTCGACGCGGGCTTCGGGCTCGCCCAGGAGGGCCGCCTGGAGAGCGAGGTTCTCGACCACGGCGAGCAGGCTCTTGAGGCCGTCGGCGAAGCCCACGAGGTGGAGCCTCAGGGCGTGCTCTGCCCGCTCCGCTCGGATGTCCCGGCCCTGCCAGCGGACGATACCGGCGGCCGGTCGGGCGAGGCCGGCCAGAAGGCGCAGAAGGCTGGTCTTGCCGCTGCCGTTCGGGCCCAGTAGGAGGAGAGCGTCGCCCGGCTCGAGGGCGAAGCTCACCGCCTCGAAGACCAGCCGGCCGCCCCGCCGGCAGGCGAGCCCTTCGGCCTCGAGCAAGGCGGGCTCAGCCGATGCCGCGGCGATCCTCGATCAGCTTGCCGTCGGTCGGCAGCGTGCCGGGGGCGACGAGCTCGATCTCGGCTCGAAGCCCGGTGGCGGCGCGGACCGCCTCGGCCAGGGCCGGCTCGAGGCCCGAGGGTGCCCTCGGCACCTCGCAGCGCAAGAGCATGCGGTCGCGCTCCCCTTCCCGCTCGACCACGAGGCGGAAGCGGGACACGCCGTCGAAGCGACGCAGGGCATCGACGAGCTGGTGGGGATGGACGAACTGGCCGCGGATCTTGGTCGCCTGATCGGCGCGGCCGAGCCAGCCCTTGAGGCGCATGTTGGTGCGACCGCAGGGGCTCTCGCCGGGCAGCACGGCGGAGATGTCGCCCGTGGCGAAGCGGATGAGCGGGTAGTCGGGGTTGAAGACCGTGACCACGACCTCGCCCGGCTCGCCCTCGGGTACCGGCCGACCCGTGCCGGGCTCGACGATCTCGACGATCACCGCCTCGTCGACCATGAGGCCCTCGCGGGCGCTCGTCTCGTAGGCGATCAGCCCGACATCGGCGGTGGCGTAGCACTGATAGGCGGCGATGCCGAACTCGCGCTCGAGCCGCTCGCGGAGCGCGGCCGGGAAGGCCTCGCCCGAAACCAGGGCCTTCTTGAGCGAGGCGGTCGAGAAGCCGAGCTCGCGGGCCTTCTCGAGCAGGGTCACGAGGAAGGAGGGCGTGCCGGTGTAGCCCGTGGGCCGGAGGTCGTGGATCACCCGCACCTGGAGTTCGGTCTGGCCGGTGCCGCCCGGGATCACCGGGCAGCCGAGCGCCCGGGCTCCGCCCTCGATCATCGAGCCGGCCGGGGTCAGGTGGTAGGAGAAGGTGTTGTGGATCAGATCGCCCGAGCGGAAGCCGGCCGCGAACAGGGCCCGGGCGAAGCGCCAATAGTCGATCCGCGGCCCCTCGGGATCGTAGATCGGCCCGGGCGAGGCGAAGATCCGCAAGAGCCGGCCGGGCGGGGTGGCGTTGAACCCGCCGAAGGGCAGGGCGGCCTGCTGGCGGGCGTGGAGTTCGGCTTTGCGCAGGACCGGCAGGCGGGCGAGTGCCGCGCGGTCGACCACCGAATCGGGGTCGATGTCGCCCAGGTGCGCAGCGAAGGCCGGCGCATTGTCGAGTGCGTGGCGGATCAACCCGGGAAGGGCGTGAAAGATCGCCTGCTCGCGCTCGGCGGGCTTGCGCACCTCCTGGCGGTCGAAGAACACGCCACCGCTCTCCGGCATGAGCGTCCTCTCGCCTCCGTGCGGCCCTTCTGGCCCCCTTATAGGCATCGGCCGCCGCTCACGTCATCCGTCCCGCAACCACCACGATGCGCCACGCGGCAGGTTGCCGCGTCCGGGCGACGGCCCGGGGTTTCAGAGCCACCGCTTGCGCCGCTTGTAGCTCTTGATGTCGCGGAAGCTCTTGCGGCCGCTGCCGCTCAAGCCGAGGTAGAACTCTTTCACGTCCTCGTTCTCGCGCAGGCTCGCGGCTTCGCCGTCGAGTACCACGCGCCCGTTCTCCAGGATGTACCCGTAGCTCGCGTGGCGGAGAGCCAGGCTCGTGTTCTGCTCGGCGACGAAGAAGGTGACCTTCTCCTCCTTGTTGAGCCGCTCGACGATCGCGAAGATTTCCTCGACCAGTTGCGGAGCGAGGCCCATCGACGGCTCGTCGAGCAGGATGAGCCGCGGCCGGGCCATCAATGCCCGGCCGATCGCGCACATCTGCTGCTCGCCACCCGAGGTGTAGCCGGCGAGCGATTTGCGGCGCTCCTTGAGGCGCGGAAAGTAGGCGTAGACCATCTCGAGGTCGCGTTGGATCGCGGCCCGCCCGTCCTTGCGGGTGAAGGCGCCCGTGAGCAGGTTCTCTTCCACGGTCAAGTGGGCGAAGCAGTGACGCCCCTCCATGACCTGGATGCATCCCCGCCGGACGAGCTCGTTCGGCGAGAGCCGGTGGACCTCCTCGCCGTAGAACGTGATCGAGCCCTTGGTCACCTCGCCCCGTTCGGCGTGCAGGAGGTTCGAGATCGCCTTCAAGGTCGTGGTCTTGCCCGCCCCGTTGGCACCTAGCAGCGCGACGATCGAACCCTCCGGGACGGCGAGACTGACGCCTTTGAGGACTAGCACGACGTGGTCGTAGACCACCTCGATGTTGTTAACCTCAAGGGCGGCCCGAGCGGGACTCGGTTCGGAGCTCGCAGCGGCGGCGGTCAAGGCGGCGTTCCGTTCGCGGCCGGCCGGGGCGGTCGGACCGCCCCGGCCGGATGGGCCTCAAGAGCAGCTCGCGGGCGTGATGCCCTTCTCCTTGGCGTAAGCGGCGGCCGCCGCCTCCATCTTCGGCCGCAGATAGTTGGTGTCCGCCTCGATCCAGTCGGAGACGAACACCCACTTCTGGCCGTCCCACTGGTGGATCCGCGCCTTCCTGGCACCCTCGTGGTCGAGGCAGGAGACCTTGAGCGGGGTGACGAGGCCTTCGAAGCCCAGCTCTTTGATCCGCTCGGCGGTGAGCTCGAGCCGCTCGAAGCCGTCGCGGACCTCAGAACCAGTGACAACCTTCTTGTTGTAGATCTTCTGGGCGGTGCGGACCGCCTCGAGCTTGAGCATCGCGTCGATCACGCCGCGATTGTAGAGGACCTCGCCGACTTCCTCGCGCTTGCCGGCGCCTTTGCCGGCATCGTAGACATATTTGAGGATGTCTTTGTGGACCGGGTAGTCGGCGCCGGCGGGATGAAGCGCGAGGCCGTTGTAGCCCTTGGCGTCGTCGCCGGCCGGGCGGACGTCGGGCTCGGCCGCTGCCCACCACACGCCGTACATCTTCTCGCGCGGGTAGCCGACCGCCACCGCCTCCTTGATCGCGGTCGAGTTCATCACGCCCCAGCCCCACAGGAAGACGAAGTCAGGCCGGGTCTGGCGAATCTTGAGCCAGGCGGCCTTCTGCTCGACACCGGGATGGGTCACGGGAATGGCCTCGAAGGTGTAGCCGTGCTTGGCGGCGTGGTCCTGGAGCACCGGGATCGGCTCCTTGCCGTAGGGGCTGTCGTGATAGACGAGGGTGATCTTCTTGCCCTTGAGGCCGCCCGAGATCTTGGCGGTGTGTTGGATCAGGATGTCGGCCGCGCTCCAGTAGGTGCCGAGGAGCGGGAAGTTCCACTGGAAGACCCGGCCGTCGGCCGATTCCGAGCGACCGTAGCCCGTGGTCTGGAGCGGGATCTTGTCGACCGGCGCCTTCTCGGTCAGGGCAAAGGTGATGCCGGTCGACAAGGGCGAGAAGGCGACGGCGCCGGCGCCTTTGGTCTTGAGGCGTTCGTAGCATTCGACGCCGCGGTCGGTGGCGTAGCCGGTCTCGCACTCCTCGAATTCGATCTTCACCCCACCGACGCCGCCGTCGCGGGCGTTGATCATCGCCACGTAGTCGGCCACGCCGTTGGCGAAGGGGATGCCGTTCGGCGCGTAGGCGCCCGAGCGGTAGACGAGCGACGGGTAGAAGATCGTGTCGGCCGCGGCGGCGGGCTGGGCGGCCAGGAGTGCCAGTGCCGCGGTGGTCGCGAGCAGCGCTGCCGAACGAGGAGCCCTCATGGTCGAACCTCCCTTGTTCGCGACCCGCTGGGTCGCCCCGGTCAGTACGGAAACGGCCACAGGCGCATCTTCTCCTTGCCGATCTGCCAGAGCCGGGCGAGGCCGTGCGGCTCCCAGATCAGGAAGAGGACGATCAGCGCCCCGAAGATCATGAACTCGAGATGGCTCACCATCGCCGTGGAGAGCTGGATGCCGACCATGGCGGGTGCCTGGTTGAGGAAGATCGGCAAGACGGTGATGAAGGCCGCGCCCAAAAAGGAGCCCAGGATCGAACCCATTCCGCCGATGATCACCATGAAGAGGAGCCGGAAGCTCATGTCGATCGAGAAGGCGAGCGGCTCCCAGGATCCGAGATGGACGAAGGCCCAGAGCACACCGGCCCCGCCCGCTACGAAGCTCGACACGGCGAAGGCCGAGAGCTTGGCGGTGGTGGGCCGGATGCCGATGATCTCGGCCGCGATGTCCATGTCCCGGATCGCCATCCAGGACCGGCCGATGCGCGAGCGCACGAGGTTCTTGGCCAGGATCGCCGTGAGGCAGGCGAAGGCGAGGCAGAGCCAGTATTTCTCGAGCGGGGTGTCGATCAGCCAGCCGAAGATGTCGAGGGGCGGTGCGGTGACCGACCCCGAGGGCGTGTAGTTGGTGAACCAGCCGACGCGGAGGAACGCCCAGTCCGCGAAGAACTGGGCGGCGAGCGTGGCGACCGCGAGATAGAGGCCCTTGATGCGGACCGAGGGCAGGCCGAAGAGCACGCCGATGCCGGCGGCCACGAGCCCGGCCAGGAAGAAGTCGAGGAGAAGCGGCAGCCCCGGCAGGCGAAGGGCGAGGTTGTAGGCGGCGTAGGCGCCGATCGCCATGAAGGCACCGGTCCCGAGCGAGATCTGGCCGCAATAGCCGAGCAGCAGGTTGAGGCCGATCGCCGCAACGGCGAGGATCAGGAACGGGACGAGGATCGCCCGCAGCAAATAGTCGTCGGCGAGGAGCGGGATGCCGATCCAGGCCACCGCCAGGATCACGGCGATGCCGGCCCTATCTTGGCGCAGGCGGAAGATCGCCTGGTCTTCGGCGTAAGATGTACGGAACTGGCCGGTCTCGCGGTAGATCAAGGACTCACACCCGCTCGATGATCTTCTCGCCGAACAGACCCTGGGGCCGGACGAGGAGCACGGCCAGTGCCAGGACGTAAGCGAACCAGTACTCGATACCGCCGCCGATCAGGGGTCCGATGTAGAGCTCGGCGAGCTTCTCGCCGGCGCCGACGACGAGCCCGCCCACGATCGCCCCCGGGATCGAGGTGAGGCCGCCCAGGATCAAGACGGGCAGCGCCTTCAAGGCCACGAGCGAGAGGGAGAACTGGACACCGAGCTTAGAGCCCCAGGCCATGCCGGCCACCAGCGCCACGATGCCGGCGGTCGACCAGACGATGAGCCAGATCTGGTTCAAGGGAATGCCGACCGACTGGGCCGCCTGATGGTCGTCGGCCACCGCGCGCAGCGCCCGACCGATCCGGGTGCCGTGGAAAAAGATCGAGAGCGCGAGGACCAGGCTGCCGGCGATCACGGTGGCGAAGACGTCGACCGGGCTCACGAGAATGCCGCCCGGGAACAGGCTCTCGAAAAGGAACCAGGGTGTCGAGGGAATGCCGAGGTCGAGCTGATAGACGTTCGAGCCCCAGATCGTCTGGCCGAAGCCGTCGAGGAAGAAGGTGACGCCGATCGTGGCCATGAAAAGGATCAGGCCGTGCTGGCCCACGAGCGGTCGCAGCACGAGCCGCTCCACGGTCCAAGCGACCGCGATCATGATCAGGACCGTGACCAGGAGGGCGAGCGGGAAGGGGAGCCACTCGGCGAGGCGAACGAGGGAAAGCGCGGCGAAGAGGACCATCGCCCCCTGGGCGAAGTTGAAGACGCCCGAAGCCTTGAAGATGAGGACGAAGCCGAGCGCCACGAGCGAGTAGAGCACCCCGCTCATGAGGCCACCCAAGAGGACCTCGAGGACCGGGCCGAGCTCAGCCATGGGCGACGCCCAGATAGGCCTCGATCACGGCCGGGTCGTTGCGGACCTGGTCGGGGGTGCCGTCGGCCAGGAGCCGGCCGTAGTCGAGCACGACGACCCGATCGGAGATGTCCATGACGACGCTCATGTCGTGCTCGATCAGCGCCACCGTGGTGCCGAACTCCTCGTTCACGTCGAGGATGAAGCGGCACATGTCCTCCTTCTCCTCTAGGTTCATGCCGGCCATGGGCTCGTCGAGCAAGAGGAGCTCGGGCTCCATGGCGAGCGCGCGCGCGAACTCGACCCGCTTCTGGAGACCGTAGGGCAGTTTGCCCACCGGTGTGTGGCGGATGTGCTGAATCTCGAGGAAGTCGATGATCCGCTCGACGAAAGCGCGCTCGCGGAGCTCCTCGCTGCGGCCGCGGCCGATCCAGAACGCCTGCTCGAGGAAAGACGCGCGCATCTTGAGGATGCGGCCGGTCATGATGTTGTCGAGCGTGCTCATGCCCTTGAAGAGGGCGATGTTCTGGAAGGTGCGGGCGATTCCGCCCTTGGCCGCCTCGTGCGGCCGCATCCGCGGCCGGGCTTCTCCCTTCCAGACGATCCGGCCCTCCTGCGGATGGTAGAAGCCGTTGATGACGTTGAGCATCGAGGATTTGCCGGCGCCGTTCGGGCCGATGATGGCGCGGATCTCGCCCTTGCGGATGTCGAAGGAGACGCCGGAGAGCGCGCGCACGCCGCCGAAGCGGAGCGAGATGTTCTCGACCGCGAGGAGGACCTCGCCGATCGCCCGGCGGCGCTGCGCGGTCGGCGCCTGGGCCGGCGCCGTGGCGGCGGCGAGCATCAGGTGGCCCGGGCGAGCGCCGCGTGGGCGCTCGTGTCGCGGATCTCGAGGTCGGCCTCGATCCGGCCGGTGCGGCCGTCCTCGAAGGTGACGACGGTGTCGACGTGGACCCGGTCGCGGCCGGCGTACATGGCGTCGATGATGCCGGCGTAGCGCTCGTCGATCACGCCACGGCGGACCTTGCGGGTGCGGGTGACCTCGCCGTCGTCGGGGTCGAGCTCCTTGTAGAGGACGACGAAGCGGCGGATGCGCTGGCTCTCGGGCAGGGCGGCGTTGACCTTCTCGACCTCGCCCGCGAGGAGCTCGATCACCCGCGGGTTGGCGGCCAGATTCTGGTAGGTCGTGAAGCCGATCCTTCGGCTCTCGGCCCATTTCGAGACCATGGAATAGCGGATGCAGAGAATGGCGGTCACGAAGGGCCGGCGGTTGCCGAGAACCACGGCCTCACCGATGTAGGGCGAAAATTTGAGCTTGTTCTCGATGAATTGCGGGCTGAAGCGAACGCCCGAGGAGGTGCGGGCGATGTCCTTCACCCGGTCGATCACGACGAGGCGGCCCTTGGCGTCGAGATAACCGGCATCGCCCGTCCGCATCCAGCCGTCAGGGGTGAGCGCCTCGCGGGTTGCCTGCTCGTTCTTGAAATAGCCCGCGAACATGCCGGGGTGACGGGTCACGATCTCGCCGACCCCGTTCTCGTCCGGATCCTCGATCCGCACTTGGGTGTCGGGAAAGGGAACACCGGAACTCTCGGTGTCGATCTCGTCGTGGACCTGGAGCGTATAGGCGCCGGAGAGCTCGGTCTGTCCGTAGAGCTGGCGCAGGGGCACGCCCATGGCGAGGAAGAATTTGAAGGTGTCGGGGCCGAGCGCGGCACCGCCCGTGGCGGCCGACTTGACCCGCGAGAAGCCGAGCCGGTCCTTGAGCGCGCCGAACACCAGAAGCTCGGCGAGCGGGTCGCGGCGCCTGCGCTCGAGGGCCGCGGTACCGGTCCGGACCGCCCACTCGAAGAGAGCCCGGGTGAGCGGGTCCGCATCCATGATCCGGGCTCTGAGATCGGCCGCGGTCTGCTCCCACACCCGTGGTGCCAAGAGCAGATGGGTCGGGCCGATCTCCCGCAGATCCCGCATCGCCGTCTCGGCGCTCTCCGGGAAGTTCGCCCGAATGCCGCAAAGCAGCGGCATCGCCACGGTGTAGACCTGCTCCATGATCCAGGGCAGCGGCAGGATCGAGACGTACTCGTCCTCGGGCCCCCTCGGGTCGACCTCAAGATAGGCGCGGATGTGGCGCAGGAAGGGCTCGTGCTGGAGCATCGCGAGCTTGGGACTCGAGGTGGTGCCGGAGGTCGTGCAGAGGATCGCCACGTCGCTGCCGCGGCCGGCCGCCACCTCGCGCTCGAAGCGGTCGGGCTCGGCGCGGTCCAAGGCCCGGCCGCGCTCGATCAGATCGGCCCAGGCGACTAGCCGGGGATCGGCGTATTTCCGCATGCCGCGGTCGTCGTGGTAGACGATCGCCCGCAGGCTCGAAGCGGCGGGACCGAGCTGGAGGATCTTGTCGACCTGCTCCTCGTCTTCGCAGACGATCGCCGCGGCCTCGGCATAGCCCAGGAGATAGCCGGCCTCGGCGGCGAGCACGTCCTCGTAGATGCCGAGGCTCATGCAGCCGAGCGCGTGCGCCGCGAGCTCGCTCCAGACCCAGTTGGGCCGGTTGCGGCCGAGCAGCGCCACCACCTCGCCACGGCGGATGCCGAGCGCGGCGAGGCCAAGGGCGATCTCGCGCACCCGGTCGCGGTAGTCGCGCCAGGTGTAGACGTTCCAGATGCCGAACTCCTTCTCCCGCATGGCCGGCCGGTCTGGCCAACGGGCGGCGTTGAGTAGGAGGAGCTTGGGGAAGGTGTCGAGAGCGGTGTCGTTCATCGTCCGCTCCCTGGATCCTACGCGGCCGGGCGGCCCGTCGCCGCGCCCGGTGCCTCGCGAACCCGATCGGTCAGGAATCCTTCCATGCAGCCGCCTCCCCCGGCTCCGGTCGCGTCGTCCATCGCAACCCCGCTCGGGCTATATCAGCCGCGGCGACCGGCGCATAGCAGGGTTGCGACGACGGGTACGGTAGGGTGCCGCAGTCGCCCGCTGAAAGCCCGACGCTCAGCGGCTCGCACGGCGATAGCGCCAGACGGTCGCCGGCGGCAGGTTGCGGAGCACGTAGCGTACGAGCTCGGCGCGGATGCCGAGCTTGCGCGCGGGAATCGGCGGGACGGGGGAATAGCTGTACTGGAGCATCGTGCCGGGCTCGCGCAGGGTCGCCAGACCCTGCTCGACGATCGCCTTCTGGAACGTGAAGGGCATCCGGACCATCGGTAGACCGGAGACCACGGTGGCGACGTCCTCGACGCCGAGCTCGGCGAGGATCCGGTCGAGCTTGGTCGCGTCGCCCCGGACGACGAGGCAACCGGGCAGACGGCGGCCGAGAAAGGCAGCGAGCTCGCGGTCGAGCTCGACGACGACGATGCGGTCGCGCGGGATGCCGCGCTCGATCAGGCCCTGGGTGATGGCGCCGGTGCCGCCACCGAGTTCGACCACGTATCGGCCGGGCTGCCAGATCACCGCCTCGGCGATCGCCCGGGCGAGCGCCGGCGAGGAGGGCTTGATCGAGCCCATCGAACGCGGCGATCGCAACCACTGCCGGAAGAAGAGCTCGCTCTCCTTGACGATCTCGGCTTGGTGCATGGTCACGTCCCCGACGGGCGCGGGCCGGCCGACGTCACGGGGCGAGGCGGCGGCGATGGCCCTCCGATCCACGACGCCGGCGCCCGGCGGAGGGCGCGACGGCGGGCGTTGCCGGTGGATATCGCCCGCGGTCGACCACCGCAAGCGCGCAGATATCACCGAGCGGTCACGGTGCCGCCCTCCGATTGCCGCAGGCCGAGCGGCACGAGATCGGCGAGCGCGCGGGCCGCGACGACGAACATGGCGAGCTCCGGTCCGGCGGCGGTGCGCAGCTCGCCGACCAGGCCCTGCCAGCGGCCGAGTCCGGCGAGTCCGTCGGCCAGGAAGCGAGCGACCTCGGCTTCGGCGGTCGCCGCCGACTCGGCCCGAAAACCGCGGGCGAGGGCGGCGGTCGCGAGTCGGCGCAGCTCGGCCGCGAGCCGGTCGTCGAGCCCAGCGATCGCCATCCGGTCCCAGGCCGAGCGGCAGGGCACGGCGGCGAGCCGGGCGCGCAGCTCACCCACAGCGAGTGCGGCATCGAGCGCGGCGAGCACTCGGGCGGCCAAGAGCGGCTCGGGGGCGCTCCCGGTGACCGCCACGGTCGGGTCGAGGGCCACCATGGCGGCATCGCCGGCCAGCGGGAGATAGGGCAGGGCGGCGGCTCGGCGGGCGAGGTCCGGGCCGATCCCGACCACCCGCAGCGCTTCGACCCGCTCGGCGAGGCGGGCAGCGGCACCCGCCGGCAGAACGGTGTCGAGGGCGCCGACGACGCGCTGCACGAGCGGTCGATAGGCGGGCACGATGTCGCGGATGACGAGCGGCCGCGGCATGTTGGCGAGGAACCAGCGGGTCCCGTCGACGAGCACCTTGCGCACCGCGACCAGGAGCTCGAGCTGGAGGGCCGCCGGCACGGGCGGAGCCAGCCGCTCGATCTCGGCGCCGAGGGCGAGCAGGCCGAAGGCGTCGCGTGCCACGACGAAGCCCACCGCCAGATCCTCGAGTCCGGCGCCCGTGAGATCTTCGAGCTCGCTTGCGAAGACCTCGAGCCCGTGGTTGACAAGGCTGTTGGCGAGCCGGGTAGCGACGATCTCGCGCCGCAACCGGTGGCCGGCGATGTACCCGGCGAAGCGCTCCCGCAAGGGTCGCGGGAAATACTCGGCGAGATCGGCCGCGAAATAGGCTCGATCGGGCAGGCTGCTCGCCAGGAGGTCGGTGTAGAGGCTCGACTTGGCGTAGGCCAGCAGCACCGCCCGCTCCGGGCGGGTGAGGCCCTCGCCGACCTCGCGCCTTCGGGCGATCTCGGCTTCGTCGGGCAGATGTTCCAGAGCGCGGTCGAGCCGGCCCGAGCGTTCGAGCTTGCGGAGGAGTCGGGCCTGCGCGTCGAGGAGCTCGGCGGCGACCACCTGACCCGTGCTCAAGGCGAGGTTCTGCAGGATGTTGTCGCGCAGGACGAGTTCCGCCACCTCCTCGGTCATGGCGCGCAGGAGCTCGTCGCGCTGGCGCAGGGTGAGCTCGCCCTCGGCGACTGCCCTGCCGAGCAGGATCTTGATGTTGACCTCGTGGTCCGAGCAGTCGACGCCGGCTGAATTGTCGATGAAGTCGGTGCCGATCCGACCACCCTTGCGGGCGAAGGCGATCCGTCCGCGCTGGGTGAAGCCGAGATTGCCGCCCTCGACGACGACACGGCAGCGGAGATCCTCGCCGTCCACCCGGACCGCGTCGTTGGCGCGGTCGGCGGCATCGGCGTGGCTCTCGGCGCGGGCCTTCACGAAGGTCCCGATGCCACCGTTCCAGAGGAGGTCGACCGGTGCGAGGAGGATCGCCCGGACGAGCTCGTTGGGGGCGAGGGCGGTCACCTCGGGGGACAGACCCAGCGCACGGCGCGCTTCCGGCGAGATCGGCACGCTCTTGACGCTGCGCGGCCAGACCCCGCCACCCGGGCTCAACGCCGCCCGGTCGTAATCGTCCCAGGAGGAGCGCGGCAGGGCGAAGAGCCGCTTGCGCTCGGCGAAGCTCCGGGCCGGGTCGGGGTCCGGGTCGAGGAAGACGTGGCGGTGGTCGAACGCCGCGATCAAGCGGATCTTGTCCGACAGCAGCATGCCGTTGCCGAACACGTCGCCCGACATGTCGCCGATGCCGACGCAGGTGAACGGATCGCGGTCGGGGTCGAGCCCGAGCTCGCGGAAATGGCGGCGGAGCGATTCCCAGGCGCCGCGGGCGGTGATGCCCATCGCCTTGTGGTCGTAGCCGGCCGAGCCGCCTGAAGCGAAGGCGTCGTCGAGCCAGAAGCCATACTCGCGGGCCACGGCGTTGGCGATGTCAGAGAAGGTGGCCGTGCCCTTGTCGGCGGCGACCACGAGATAGGGATCGTCGTCGTCGTAGCGGACCACTTCGGGCGGTGGCACCACGGTCTCGCCGACTCGGTTGTCGGTGAGGTCGAGAAGTCCCCGGAGCAGGGTCTGGTAGCAACGGATGCCCTCGTCCTGGAGTGGCTGCCTGTCGCCCGCCGGCGGCGGCCGCTTGATGACGAAGCCGCCCTTGGCACCGACCGGGACGATGACCGCGTTCTTGACCATCTGCGCCTTCACGAGGCCGAGGATCTCGGTGCGGAAATCCTCCCGCCGGTCGGACCAGCGGATGCCGCCGCGGGCGACCTTGCCGCCGCGCAGATGGACCCCCTCCATCCAGGGAGCGCACACGAAAATCTCGAACGCCGGGCGTGGCCGCGGCATGCCAGGCACCCGGGCCGGGTCGAGCTTGATCGAGAGGTGGCCTTTGGGACCGCCGGTCGCCGCGTCGCGCTGGAACCAGTTGGTCCGCGTCGTCGCCCGGATCATCGCGAGGAAGGCGCGCAGGATGCGATCCTCGTCGAGCGAGCCGACACGGTCGAGGCACGTGGCGATCGCCGCCTCGAGCCGGGCACACTCGGCCTCGCGGTCGGCCCGGGCGGGATCGAAGCGGGAGCGGAAGAGGGCGACGAGGAGAGCCGCCGGCTCGGCGTTGGCGACGAGCACGCTCTCGATGTAGCTCTGCGAGAAGGGCACGCCGAGCTGGAGCCAGTATTTGCAGTAGGTGCGCAGGATCGCCACCTCGCGCGCCTCGAGCCCGCGGGCGAGCACGAGGCGGTTGAAGCGGTCGTTCTCGACCCGCCCCGTGTAGACGTCGAGGAAGGCGGTCTCGAACACCGCACGGACCCGATCGGCGTCGATTTCGCCTTCGACGACCGGCCGGGCGCCGAAGTCGTGGATCGCGAAGATCCGGCCGTCGGCGTCGTGCAGGAGGGCGGGCTCCTCGGCGAGGACCTCGAGGCCCAGGCTCTCGAGGATCGGCAGGGCCTGGGCGAGTGGCAGCGGCCCGTCGGGGCGGATCACCTTGACCCGGACGAGCTCGCGGTCCTCGAGTCGGCGGTAGAGGCGTACGGCGAGGGCGCCGATCTCGCCGCGGGCGAGACGGTCGACGGCGCGCACATCGGGCACCGCTGCCCGCGCCGGTACGCTCTCTCGGTAAGCCGCCGGGAAGCCCGCGCCGTAGAGGCGGAAGAGGCGGTTGCCCTCCTCCTCGCCGAACTCGCGGACGAGCGCCTGGGCGAACTGCTCGGTCCAACTCTGCGACGCCTCGGCGACGAGCCGCTCGAGCCGGCTCGGATCGAGCTCGGCGGGGAGGCCCAAAGGCGTGCGCACCGTGAGCAGGATGCGGGCCAAACGGGCTTCGGAGAGGAGGGCCTGGAACTCGCTCTCGCCGCCGCCGAGCTCGCGCTCGAGCAGGCGCTGGATGCGTTCGCGCAGGGCGGTGTTGTACTGCTCGCGCGGCACGAACAGGAGGCAAGAGACGAAGCGGCCGAACGGATCGGGGCGGACGAACATCCGCACCCGGGCGCGGTCCTGCAGGTGGAGGATCTCGATCGCCGTGGCGTAGAGCCGGTCCTCGTCCATCTGGACCAGCTCGTCGCGCGGGAAGGTCTCGAGGATGTGGGCTAGCGCCTTGGCCGCGTGCCCGCCGGGTGGTAAGCCGGCCCGCCGCATCACGGCCTCGAACTTGCGACGCAGGAGCGGGATCTCGCGCGGGCTCTTGCTATAGGCGACCGAGGTCAAGAGCCCCAGGAAGCGGTGCTCGCCGATCACCGCGCCCCGCTCGTCGTAACGTTTGACGCCGATGAAATCGAGCCAGGCGGCGCGGTGCACCGTCGAGCGCGAATTGGCCTTGGTGAGGGTGAGCGGGGCCGAGGCGGCCATCGCCGCCTCGCGCAGGGCCACGGGCAGGGCCGCGAAGCTCGTCGATCGGCCGGCCTCGCGGTGGCGGGAGAGGATGCCGAGGGCGCTTTCGGCCTCGCGCAGGAGCTGGGGCCCGTCCGACTCGCGGACCAGCCGGTAGGTGGCGGCGCCCAAGAGCACGAGATGGTCGTCGGCGAGCCAGCGCAGGAAGGCGCGGATCTCGGCGAGGTCCTCGGCGGGCACGGCCTCGGCCGGCGGCCGACACTCCTCGGCCGCCCGTTCGAGGAGCGCCCGCATGGCCCGCCAGTCGCGCACGGCGGCCCGCACGTCGCCGAGTACGCGCACGAGATCGGCCTCGAGCGCCGCGAGCCGGGCGGGATCGCTCAGCCGGTCGACCTCAACGTGGATGAAGCTCTCGGCCGCACCGTCGGCCTCCCGCTCGTCCGGAACGGCCAGGAGCCGACCGGCCGGGTCGCGCCGGACGGGCACGACGGGGTGGACCGTGAGGTGGACACCGAGGCCGTGGCGGGCCAGCTCCATGGCCACGCTGTCGACCAGGAAGGGCATGTCGTCGTTGACGATCTCGACGATCGTGTGGGTCGACTGCCAGCCGTGCCGGTCGATCTCGGGGTTGTAGACGCGGACCAGGGCGGTGCCCGGATCGCGACGGCTGCCGAAGCGCAGGTGGGCGAGCGCGGCCCCGTAGAGATCGAGGGGGTCCTGGCCCAGGAGGTCGGCCGTCGGCACGTCCTTGAGCCAGCGGAGGCAGAAGGCCCGGGCGAGGGCGCGTTCGGCCGGATCGAACCGCTCCTCGACGGTCGCGACCACGGTGGCCACGAGCTCCGACGCGCGCGGGTCGATGGTCGTGGTCATGGTCGGCTCCACAACGCGTTCCTTTCTGGCCTACGCCTTAAAGCACAGGAAGGTTAACGAATCATCACGCGTCGGGCCGTTGTCGGGCGTCCGGCGGCCGTTTATGAGGAGAGACGTCGAAGACGGCCGGCCGGCTCATGGAACGACCGGCGGCGACGACAAAGAAGGGGGGCGTCGGCATGACAAGGTGGCATCTCTCCAGGCGGAGCCTGCTCGCCGGAGCCTCGGGTACGGTCGTGGCCGGGACGACGCTCGGCCGGGCGCGGGGCGCGTACGCCGCGGGCAAGCTCTCGGTCGGCTTCTGGGACCATTGGGTGCCGGGTGCCAACGACACGTTGACCAGGCTGTGCCGGGAATGGGCGGAGAAGGAGAAGGTCGATCTCAAGATCGACTACATCCCCTCGCAGGGGAACAAGCTCCTTTTGACGATCGCGGCGGAAGCCCAGGCCCGCTCCGGCCACGACATCCTGGCGATGAACACCTGGCTGCCGGGCAGCCACGCCGAACGGCTCGAGCCGGTCGACGATCTCATGAAGGAGATCCTCGCCAACAACGGGCCAACCAACCCCGTCGTCGAGTATCTGGGCAAACCGGACGGCCATTGGCGGGCGGTGCCGGCCACACCCGGCTCGCAGATGAAGGGCCCGGCCTCGCGGCTCGATCTCATGAAGGAGCATGCCGGGATCGATCTCCTCGCGATGTACCCGCCCGACGGTCCGGCGAACGCGGCCGAGGCCGCGAAGTGGACCTGGGACGCGCTCCTCGCCGCCGCCGAAAAGTGCCACAAGGCCGGCTATCCGTTCGGTATCGGGCTCGGCACCACTTCCGACAGCGTCGATACTTGGGGCTCGCTGTTCCAGGCCTACGGTGCTCGTCTCGTCGACGAACAGGGCAACATCGTCGTGAGTTCGGATGCGACCCGGGCGGCGCTCGACTTCTCCAAGCGGCTCGCCGCCTTCTTGCCGGCGGATGCGATCGCCTGGGACGACGGCTCGAACAATCGCTGGCTGATCTCGGGCAAGGGTGCGCTGATCTTCAACCCGCCCTCGGCCTGGGCGGTGGCCAAGCGCGACGCGCCGCAGGTGGCGGAGAAGATCTGGCACCATCCGGCGCCGGCCGGGCCCAAGGGACGCTTCGGGCCGTATCTGCCCTATTATTGGGGGATCTGGGCCTTCAGCCCGAACAAGTCGGCGGCCAAGAGTCTGCTGGCCCATCTCTCGACCCGCTCGGCGGCGGAGCAGCTCGTGGCGGCGAGCCAGGGCTACGACATTCCGGGCTACACCTCCTTCAACGACTTCAAGACGTGGCTCGAGGAGGGACCGCCCAAGGGCACGCTGCGCCACTATCCGAATTCCGGCGATCAGATCCTGTCGATCGCAGCGGCGCCGGCGCCGCACAAGATCGCCGAGCAGATCTACAATCAGGCGACGATCACTAAGATGATCGCGCGGATGGTCCAGGGCGGGGAGAGTGCCGACAAGGCGATCGCCTGGGCCGAGCGCGAACTCGAGGGCTTCATGCGCGGTTGAGACGGGCGGACCGTCGGGGTCCGCTGCGGCGGTCTCGTCGGGGGGACGGCGGATGGCGCAGGCGGCGGGCGGCGCGTATCGGGAACGCGTCGTGGCGCGCGGCGGCAGTCTGGCGCGACGTCGGGCCTGGATCGCGTTCTTCCTCTGCCTGCCACTCATCCTCCTCGTCCTCGCCCTCGTCGTCTACCCTGCATTCTACTCGCTGCACCTCGCCACGCTGAACAAGAGCATGACGAGGTTCGTCGGTCTCGCGAACTTCACCTTTCTTTTCAAGCGCGAAACCTTCTGGATGGTTGTCGAGCAGTCGGTGATCTTCGCGGTGAGCGCGGTGATCTTCAAAGCGCTCATCGGCTTCCTGCTCGCCCATCTGGTACATCGGCTGCCGGACAAGGGCCAGCGCAAATGGCGCGGCATGCTGCTCGTGCCCTGGGTCATCCCACCGGCCATGAGCACGCTCGTCTGGTGGTGGATGTACGAGCCCTCCTACAGCGCTCTGAACTGGCTCTTGCGGTCGGTCGGTCTCGAGGCCGTGCCTTGGCTCGGCGATCCCTATTGGGCGCGGTTCTCCGTGATATTGGTCAACGTCTGGTACGGTGCGCCCTTCTTCATGATCATGTATCTGGCGGCGCTCAAATCGGTGCCGGCCGAGCTCTACGAGGCGGCGGACATCGACGGCGCCAACGCCTTCCAGAAGCTGATCTACGTCACCCTGCCGATGCTGCGGAACATCATCGCGGTCACGGTGCTGTTCTCGCTGATCGTGACCTTCGCCAATTTCGACATCGTCCGCATCCTGACAGCCGGCGGTCCGCGCGACATGACCCACGTCTTCGCGACCTGGGCCTTCAAGCTCGGGATCGAGTCGAACGACATCCCACTCGGCGCCTGCGTTTCGCTTTTCATGTTCCCGATCTTGGGGGCGGCCGCGATTTTCATCCTGCGCGACGTGCATCGCCGCTCGCGGGAACTCGCCGGTGTCACGGGCTGAGGCCACCGCGGCGCCCGCGGCCTTCGTGCCGGTGGCGAGCGATCTGCTTCGGCGGCGGCACTGGGCGCTCTGGTCGGCCTACTTCTTCCTCGGTCTGTTCTGCGTCTTCTTCCTCGCCCCGCCGGTCTACATGCTCGTCACGTCCTTGAAGACGAGCCAGGAGATCGCGGCCCTCGAGGGCAGCCCCTGGCTGATCCGCGAGCCGACGCTCGCCAACTACGCGGCACTGCTCGGCTCCCCGACCTTCCTCAATTTCTTCAAGAACTCGTTCATGGTGGCGATCATCGTGGTCTCGGTCACGATGGTGATCAGCACTCTCGCCGCCTTCTCGCTCGCCCGGATGCGATTCCTGGGCTCGACGGTGCTCGCGACCGGGGTGTTCCTCACCTACCTGATTCCGGAGACGCTGCTCTTCATCCCGATGTTCCAGATCTTCACCTGGCTGCGGGACGTCACCGGGATCGAGTTCATCAACCGATGGTGGATCCTCTGCATCGTCTATCCGACGCTCACGGTGCCGTTCTGCACCTGGATCCTGATCGGCTACTTTTCCTCGATCCCCAAGGAGCTCGACGAAGCAGCGATCGTGGATGGCGCCTCCACTCTGCAGATCCTCTTCAAGGTCTTCCTGCCGGTGGCCCTGCCGGGTCTGATCGCCGCCACGATTTTCGCCTTCACCGTGTCCTGGGCCCAGTTCCTCTATCCGCTCGCCTTCACGACGTCGATCGACCAGCTCGTACTGCCGGTCGGGATCGTCACCAATCTAATCAAAGGCGACGTGTTCAACTGGGGGCAGATCATGGCTGGGGCGCTGCTAACGGCAGCACCACCCGTCCTGATCTACGCGTTTCTCATGGACTACTATATCGCCGGCTTGACGGCCGGAGCGACGAAGGGCTGAGTCGACCGCACAAGCTCAGCGGCCGCGCAGGCCCAGGATCCGGAGCCGCAGCGCGTTGAGCTTGATGAAGCCTTCGGCGTCGCGCTGGTTATAGACGGTGTCGGCCTCGAAGGTGGCGAATTCCTGGCGGTAGAGGCTCACCGGGCTCTTGCGGCCGACCACGCTCGCTTGGCCCTTGAAGAGCTTCATCCGCACGGTCCCCGTGACGTTCTCCTGGCTCTTGTCGATCAGGGCCTGGAGCATCTGCCGCTCGGGGCTGAACCAGTAGCCATTGTAGACGAGCTCGGCGTAGCGCGGCATGAGCTCGTCCTTGAGGTGCGCGGCACCCCGGTCGAGCGTCAGGCTCTCCACCGCGCGATGCGCGAGGAGCAGCACGGTGCCGCCCGGGGTCTCGTAGACGCCGCGGGACTTCATGCCGACATAGCGGTTCTCGACCAGGTCGAGCCGACCGATGCCATTGGCGCCAGCCAGATCGTTCAGCCGACGGAGGAGATTGGCGGGCGAGAGCCGTTCGCCGTCGATCGTGACCGGATCACCCTTCTCGAAGCCGATCTCGACATAGGTGGGCTTGTCGGGGGCGAGCTCCGGGGCGATAGTGCGGGTGAACATCTCCTCCTCGGGCTCGACCCAGGGATCCTCGAGGGCGCGGCCCTCGTAGGAGATGTGGAGGAGATTGGCGTCGGTACTGTAGGGCGGCTCGCCGCGCTTGCCGCGCGGGATCGGGATCTGGTGCCGCTCGGCGTACTCGACGAGCTTGTCACGGGAATCGAGGTCCCATTCGCGCCAGGGCGCGATCACCTTGATGTGCGGGTTGAGGGCGTAGCAGGTGAGCTCGAAGCGGACCTGGTCGTTGCCTTTGCCGGTGGCACCGTGCGCCACGGCATCGGCGCCGACCGCGGCTGCGATCTCGATCAGCCGCTTGGCGATGAGCGGCCGGGCGATCGAGGTGCCGAGGAGATAGGCGCCCTCGTAGAGAGCGTTTGCCCGGAACATCGGAAAGACGTAGTCGCGGACGAACTCTTCTTGCAGATCCTCGACGAAGATCTGCGAAGCGCCCATCATCTCGGCCTTGGCGCGGGCCGGCTCGAGCTCCTCGCCCTGGCCGAGATCGGCGGTGAAGGTCACCACCTCGCAGCTGTAGCGTTCCTTGAGCCAGCGGAGGATAACCGAGGTGTCGAGCCCGCCCGAATAGGCGAGCACCACCTTGCGGACGTCGCTCTGCATGGAAGCACCCCGCCGGACGGTGAGGGCCACACGGCCCGCCGCCGGTCCTCGATCGAACCTCAGACCTCGGTGTCGACGACCGCACCGGGTGCGGGCTCGGGCTCGGCCGGTTTCGCGACCGCCTTGGCCACGCCGACGAGCGCCGGCCGCAGCAGCCGGTCGGCCAGCACATAGCCGGGCTGCAGGACCTCGGCAACCGAGCCGGCCGGCAAGTCGGCGGTCGGCACCTCGAACATCGCCTGATGCAGGCCGGGATCGAAACGCTCGCCGCGCTCGGGCTGGATCTTGCGGATGCGGTGCTTCTCGAAGAGCGACAGGAGGGTACGCTCGGTCATCTCGACGCCCGTCACGAGCGTCTGGAGGAGAGGGTCGCGGCCCTCGCCGCCGTCCGGCACGGCCGCGAGCGCCCGGCGCAGATTGTCGGCGACCTCGAGCAGGCCGCGGGCGAAGCCCGTGATCGCGTATTTGCGGGCTTCCTCGAGCTCGCGCTCCTTCTGCCGACGGACGTTCTCGACCTCGGCGAGCGCCCGCATGAGGCGATCGTTGAGGGAGGCGATCTCGGCCGTGAGCGCCGCGATCCGCTCGCCCGGGTCGGCCGTTGCGGCCGCAGTCTCGGTGGCGCCGACCTCGGCGACCGGGGCGACCGGCTCCTGATCCTGTGGCTTGCTGTCCTGCATCATTCGAGCTCGCTCTCCGGGGTTCCCAACATGCGGCTCACGACACGCGCGGTGTAGTCGACGACCGGGATCACACGAGCATAGTCCAGCCGGGTCGGGCCGATCACGCCGATCGCCCCGACCACTGTCGAGCGGCGGCCGTCACCGGCCCGATAGGGCGCCACGATCGTCGAGCAACCGGACAGCCCGAAGAGCTCGTTCTCTCGGCCGATGAAGATCTGCACGCCGCGCGCCCGCTGGGTGAGCTCGACCAACTTCAGCACGTTCTTCTTGGCTTCGATCTGCTCGAAAAGCGTGCGGATCCGCTCGAGCTCGACCAGGTTGGTGACGTCCTCGAGGAGATGAGCCTGGCCGCGGACGAGCAGGATGCCGCCCTCGCGCTGGATGTCCTCGGCCCAGGTGGCGAGGCCGCTCGCGACGAGACGCTGAGAGAGCTCGTCGAGCTGCGTGCGACGCTCCTCGATCTCGGTCCGAATCAGCCGGCAGGCTTCTTCGAAGCTGCGGCCGGCGAGGCGGGTCGTGAGGTAGTTGCCCGCTTCGACCAGGGTCGAGATCGGCATGCCGACCGGCACCTCGATGACCCGATTCTCGACGAGGCCGTTGTCGGTCACGAGGATGACGAGCGCGCGGCCCGGCGAGAGCGGCACGAACTCGACGTGCTTGAAGGGTCGGTCGGCAGCCGGTGCCGCCACGAGGCCGGCGCAGCGGGCGAGGGAGGAGAGCGTCTCGGTCGCCTCGCGGAGCACCGACTCGACGCTCCGGCCGGAGCCGGCGAGCCTGCTCTCGATGGCGCGCCGCTCGGATTCGGGCAGCGGTGCAGATTCGAGCAGGCCGTCGACGTAGAGCCTGAGGCCTAGCTCGGTCGGCAGCCGCCCGGCCGAGGTGTGCGGTGCGAAGAGCAGGCCCGCCTCCTCGAGGTCGGCCATCACGTTGCGGATCGTGGCCGGGCTCAGATGCTCCTCGAGGCGGCGCGAGATGGTGCGCGAGCCGACCGGCTCGCCGGTCTCGACATAGGTGTCGACGATCCTCCGGAAGATCTCCCGGGAGCGGGCGTTGAGCTCTACGATCATGCGGTCACGATGGGTGCGCGGTCCGGCAGCCGCCGGTATGTAGGGAGCGGTTCGGGCCCGGTCAACGCAAACGACGCTACTGGCTGCCGGACTTCGGGAAGGAGGCAGGCCTTGCGCATCCGTGAGATCCGCGTGTTCGCCGTCGAGCTGCCGCTGCTCGAGGACCGCTACGCCTGGGCCGACGGCCGCATGGTCGAGCGCTTCGACAGCACGCTCGTCGCGGTGGCGAGCGAAGAGGGGCTCGTGGGCTGGGGCGAGGTGTGTCCCTTGGGCCCCGCCTATCTGCCGGCGCACGCCGAGGGCGCGCGCGCGGGGATCGCCCGCGTGGCGCCGGCCCTTCTGGGCTGCGATCCGCGCGCCGTGGACCGGATCCAGGAACGGATGGAGCGGGCCCTCAAAGGGCACCCGTTCGTGAAGTCGGCGCTCGACATGGCCTGCCACGATCTCTCCGCTCGGGCCCAAGGCGTCCCCCTCTCCACCTTGCTCGGTGGCCCCGACGGCGAGGCCGTGGAGCTCTATCGGGCGATCTCGCAGGACACGCCCGAGGCGATGGCGGCCGCGGTCGGCCGCTGGCGGGCCGAAGGCTACCGCCGCTTCCAGCTCAAGGTGGGGGGCGACCCCGATCTCGACATCGAGCGGATCCGGGCGGTGCGTTCCGTGCTCGATCGCGGCGAGGTGCTGGTGGCGGATGCCAACACCGGCTGGCTGCCGCACGAGGCGCTGCGGGTCGTGCGGGCCGTCCGCGAGCTCGACCTCTACATCGAGCAGCCCTGCGCGAGCCTCGAGGAATGCCTGATCGTGCGGCGGGCGAGCGACCATCCGATGGTGCTCGACGAGATCGTCGACAGTCCGGCGGCCTTGCTCGCGGTCTGGCGGGCGGGTGCCGCGGATGTTGTCAACCTCAAGATCGCCAAGTTCGGCGGCCTGCGACCGACCCGGCTCGCCCGGGATCTCTGCGTCGAACTCGGCATTGCGATGACGATCGAGGACAGCTGGGGTGGCGATGTGGTGACCGCGGCGATCGCGCACCTGGCGCACAGCACGCCCGAGGCGTTCCGCTTCTCCTCGACCGACTTCAACGATTACGTCGGCCGCTCGGTGGCACTCGACCCACCGCGCCGCGAAGACGGCCGGATCCGGTCGGGGACGGCGCCGGGGCTCGGTCTCGAGGTCGAGGAGGCAGCGCTGGGCCCCCCGATCCTGGTGGTACGCTGAACGAGGCAGGGCGGCCCGGGGGCCGCCCTCCGCTTCGGACGAGCCGGTCGGCTCAATAATCGCCGCCGCCGCGAGGTCCGCCGTAGCCGCCACCGCCCGGCCGCGGACCGCGGGGCCCACGCGGCCCACCGAAGCCGCCGCCGGGCCCGCCACGATCGCCGAAGCCGCCACGCGGTGCACCGTAACCACCGCCGGGCCCGCTGGGCCGCGGACCGCGAGGCCCACGCGGGCCACCGCTCGGCCCGCCGGGCCCGCCGCGCTCCTCGGCGAGACGGACGGCGATGCTGCGGCCGTTCATCTGGTAACCGTCGAGCTCGCGAATCGCGGTCTCCGCCTGCTCGGGCGTGCCCATCTCGATGAAGCCGAAGCCGCGCGACTTTCCGGTCTCCCGATCGGTCGCGATCTTGGCGTAGACGACATCGCCGTGGGCGCTGAACAGGCTCGTCAGCTGTTCGACGGTGGTGGTGAAGGGGAAGTTGGCGACGAAAAGCTTGCGTGACATCGACTGGGTCCAGGGCACGTTGACGACAGGGGAAGACAGAGGACCCGAAACGAACCGATCCGATCCGAAAGTTCCACGATGTCCCTGATATCGTGGTCAGGACGTGCCCCGAGGATGGGCGAAGCGAGGAACTCGCATACCGGACCGCAGCAGGCCATCACGCCGACGTTCGAAGCAGGGAGGCGGTGGGAGGAGACGTCTCGATCCCCTACGGGCTCTGACTTCCGACAGAAGTATAAGCGAGCGGCGCGGTCCGGGCGAGGGAAAAATCCGACGGCCTCTCAGCCGGCCGCGATGCGGGCTCGCTGGCGGGCCCGTACCGCCGCGCCGAACGCGGCGAACAGCCGACGCGAAACGGGATCTTCCAGCACCCGCCATTCGGGATGCCACTGCACGCCGAGGGCGAATGTCGTGACCCCTTCCACGCTCACCGCCTCGATCGTGCCGTCCTCGGCCAGGGCCTCGACCACGAGGCCGGGGGCGAGCCGGTCGATGCCCTGCCCGTGCAGCGAGTTGACGAGCACTACCTCGGCCCCGTCGAGCAGCCGCTGGAGCAGCCCGCCCGGCCGCAACCGGACCGTGTGGCGCGGCTCGTAGCGCTCGGCCCAGGGGCGGCTCTTGTCGGAGCGGTGGTCGATCCTCCCCGGCACCTCGTGGAGATGCTGGTGCAGGCTGCCGCCGAGCGCGACGTTGAGCTCTTGGATGCCGCGGCAGATGGCGAGGAAGGGCAAACCGAGCGCGATCGCGCGTCGCATCAAGGGCAAGGTGGTCGCGTCACGCCGCGGATCGGCCAAGTTCCCCTCCCGGGGCGGCGACCCGCCATAATGGCTCGGGCAGACGTTGGACGGGCTGCCGGTGAACAGGAGGCCGTCGAGCCTCCCCAAAAGCGCATCGAGCGCGCCGACCGCACCGAGCGCCGGAACGATCAGCGGCAGCGCGCCCGCACCGAGGCGGACCGCCTCGACATAGCGGTCGACGACGGAATGGTAGGGCGCGTGCTCACCCTGCTTGAGGCAGGCCGAAACCCCGACGACCGGCGGCTCGCCCTCGGGCCCGCCCGGCTCCGGCCGCGCGGTGGGGGGCGGATCGAGGGGCACGCCGCCGGTGAAGTCCATGGTGCTCAGCCCGCCCCGCCGCCGTCGGGAGCCGAAGCGATGGGGATTTTGCGCGGCCGCATCGCCTCCGGGACCACCCGCTCGAGGCGAATGTCGAGAAGGCCCTTCTTGAGGCTCGCCCCCACCACGCGGACATGGTCGGCGAGCTGGAAGCGATGCTCGAAGGCGCGCTGGGCGATGCCGCGGTGGAGATATTCGACGTCCTTCTCGGGCTCGCGGATCTGCCCCTTCACCGTAAGGAGGTTGTCGTGGACCGTGATGTCCAGGTCCTCTTCGCCGAAGCCGGCGACCGCCATGGTGATCCGGTAGTGGTCGGGCCCTTGCTTTACGATGTTGTAGGGTGGGTAGGAGGTGTCGCGCTGGGCCTCGCGCAACGCCGCCTCGAAAAGCTTGTCGAGCCGCTCGAAGCCGATGGTCGAGCGGAACAGGGGTGAGAGATCCAGGCTGCGCATGCTCATCGTCCTCGTTCGAGCGACAGGGTCGAACCGCGCCTCGCCGGGACGGCGCGGCGTGCCCTTTCCGAGCGGCGGGCCCGAACGGCACCCGCCGGCAATCGATGTGGGCAGGCGGCGCGGGCGGTCAAGGCCGTCCGCCCGGGGCCGCCAGCCGCTCGGCCCCGAGATGCTGCCAGAGGAGGGCGAGCGCGGCGCCGCGGGCGGCGAGGAACCCGGAAAGGCGAGCCAGAGACCGGTATTCCCGAAGCTCGCCTGCAACGGCAGCGGCACGAGGAGGAACGGGACGAGGGCGAATGACCTGGAATCGCGCAGCTCGCGGGTCGAAGCCGCGCCGAAGAAGACACCGACGAGGAGGAAGGCCCAGAGCGAGACGAGCGGCAGCAGTCCAGCCAAGACGTGCTGCCGGTCGGCCGCCGCACCGACCTCCTCGAGTTCGGTGAGCAGGCGGACGAGCCCGTCGCCCAGGAGCAGGAAGGCCAGGGTCATCGTCACCGCGACGAAGGCTCCGTTGCCGAGGCCGGCCGCCACCACGGCCCGGACCGCCGCCGGGTCGCGCGCACCGACCGCCTTGCCGAACAGGGCCCGGGTGGCATGCGCGAACCCGTCGAGACGGTAGGCCGAAAATGTAAAGAGAGCGTTAAGGATCGTTTGGGCACGGCGTCGGCGGCGAGTACGACCTTTTCCCGGCGGCTGCCGACGGCGGCGAACCTCAAGAATGCGGCCTCGAGGAGGAGGCTGCGCGAGAACTGGTCGCGGCCGAGGCGCGAGCGGGCCGCGACCCGGAGGCGGTCGAGGAGGCGGGCGACGCTCGGACGGCCGGCGCCCGAACGCCGGAAGAGCGGCAAGAGGACCGGGGGGAGGAGTGCCGTCCCCAGGAGCGCGGCGAACACGGTGGCGATCGCCGCACCGCGGATGCCGAGACCGAACTCGGTCACGAGCAGGAGGGTCGGCGCGGCGTTCGACAGGTTCGTGACGATCGCGAGCGGGAGCGGGCGGCGAGCATCCTGCGAGCTGAAGCACGGAACGGCCCCGGCGAAAACGGCGAGGGCGGTCGTGCCGAGGCGCAGGAAGCCCAGGAGGAAGGAGAGCACGCTCGCGAGCTCGGCGCCGAGGCCCCCGGCGGCGAGCTCGGCGGTGGTGCCGAAGGGGCCGATCGTCGCGAGATCGCCCAAGCCTACCAGCGGCACCGAGAGATCGGAGAGGATCGGCGGCCGGGCGAGGGCCCGCCTGGCGCGGAGGGCTCACGCGAAGCCGGCCGCGGCGGCGGCGCGGCTTCCCGGACCGCGCCCGGTTGCTAAGATGGGCTCGGGTACCTCGGGAGGCTCCGCACCGTGCTGCGCTACGTAGTCCATCGCCTGCTCGTGATGGTACCGACGCTGCTCGCGATCAGCCTGATCACCTTCGTGATCATCCAGCTGCCGCCGGGCGACTTCCTCTCCACTCAGCTCGCGGAATTGCAGGCCCAGGGAGAGACCCTGCAACAAGAAAAGATCGAGCATCTGCGCAAGCTCTATGGCCTCGATCAGCCGATGTGGATCCAGTATCTGCGTTGGCTTTGGGGCCTTCTGCACGGCGATCTCGGCTGGTCGTTCGAATACGATCGGCCGGTGACCGAGGTGATCGGGGACCGGATCTTTCTCACCTTCGTCGTTTCGTTCGCCACGGTCCTGTTCACCTGGGCGATCGCGTTTCCGATCGGCATCTACAGCGCGACCCATCAATACAGCTGGGGCGATCACGGCCTGACCTTCCTGGGCTTTCTCGGACTCGCGACGCCGAACTTCCTTCTCGCGCTCGTTCTCCTCTACTTCGCCAACGTGTGGTTCGGCACCTCGATCGGTGGGCTCGTCGATCCACAATATCTCGACCAGCCGATGAGCCTCGCCAAGTTCCTCTCGGTACTCGAGCATCTGTGGATCCCGGTGGTCATCATCGGCACTTCCGGAACCGCCGCGATGATCCGCCGGCTGCGTGCCAACCTGTTGGACGAGCTGCAGAAGCCCTATGTGGTCACGGCCCGCGCGAAGGGCTGTCCACCGGGTCGGGCGCTCGTCAAGTATCCGTTGCGCATGGCGCTCAACCCGTTCATCGCCGACATCGGCAGCCTCTTGCCCGAGTTCATCTCGGGCTCGGCCCTGGTTTCGGTGGTGCTGTCGTTGCCGACCACCGGCCCGGTCCTGGTGCGGGCGCTGCAGACGCAGGACATGTACTTGGCCGGCTCGTTCCTGATGCTCGAATCGTTCCTCGTCGTCCTGGGGGTACTCGTATCCGATCTGCTGCTCGCCTGGCTCGACCCGCGGATCCGCTTCGGCGCGGGCCAGGCGCGATGAGCGCCGTCCGTGCACGCGAAGAGCCCTCGGCCGTCGAGCACTGGGTCGATCCGGCGCCGTTCGATCCCGAAGAGGGCGAGCGGACGGTCACACCCGAACAGCAGCGCTTCTACACGGCCTCGCAATGGCGGCTGATGTGGTGGCGCTTCCGCCGGCACCGGCTGGCCGTGGTCTCGGCGGTGTTCCTGGCCGTGCTCTATCTGAGCACGCTCGTCACCGAGTTCCTCGCTCCCTACGGTCCGCACACCCGCAACCCGCAGTTCATCAACGCACCGCCGCAGCGGGTCCACCTGTTCAACGAGGGCCGGCTGATCGGGCCCTTCGTCTACGGCTACAGCTTCCGCCTCGACCGGGCGACGCTGCGCCGCGAATACGCTCCCGATCCGGCCAAGATCCAACCCTTGCGGTTCTTCTGCCGGGGCGAACCCTACCGTCTGCTGGGGCTGATCCCCGGCGATGTGCACCTGGTCTGCCCGGCCGAGCGGGGCACGCTCTTCCTCATGGGCACCGACCGGCTCGGGCGCGACCTGCTCTCCCGCATCCTCTACGGGGCCCGCGTCTCGCTCACCGTGGGGCTCGTCGGGATCACGGTGAGCTTCGTCCTCGGCATCACGCTCGGCGGCATCTCGGGCTATTACGGCGGCTGGATCGACAATCTGATCCAGCGGCTCATCGAGGTGATCCGCAGCTTCCCGACGATCCCGCTCTGGCTTTCCTTGTCGGCGGCGATGCCGGTGCATTGGGATCCGCTCTGGGTCTATTTCGGCATCACGGTGATCCTCGGGCTGATCGACTGGACGGGTCTGGCCCGGGCGGTACGTTCGAAGGTGCTGGCGCTGCGCGAGGAGGAGTTCGCCCAGGCGGCCCGGCTCATGGGGGCACGGCCGGCACGGATCATCGGCCGGCATCTCGTGCCCTCGTTCATGAGCCATCTGATCGCTTCGGCCACGCTCTCCATCCCCGGGATGATCCTGGGTGAGACCGCGCTCTCCTTTCTCGGGCTCGGGGTGCGGGCCCCCATGGTGAGCTGGGGCGTGCTCCTGAACGACGCCCAGAACGTCAACGTCGTGGCGCTCTATCCCTGGCTGCTGCTGCCCGTCGTCCCGGTGATCCTGGTCGTGCTCGCCTTCAATTTCCTGGGCGACGGGCTGCGCGATGCGGCCGATCCCTACAGCGCTCGCTGACGCGCGGCGGCCTCGGCCACGAGCCGGGCGAAGATCGCCTCGAGCGCGCGGGCGAAGCGGGCCGCGTCGTAGAGCGGGCCGCGCTCGACGCCTTGGATGACGCGCGCGCAGGATTGCGAGCGCATCGCCGTCGCGCAGAAGCCGCACGGCCGTGGCGAGGTACGTCTCGGGCCGGTCGGCCACGAGCTCGTCGAGGTCGAGGACGGCATCGAAGCTCGCACCGACCCGACCATAGGCCTGGGCGCCCCGACAGGTGAGGAGGGGTAGGCCCGCCAGGAGCGCGTCCATCGCGGAGGTGGCCCCGCCGAAGGGCAGGGTGTCGAGATAGAGGGCGGCCAGGCGCTGACGGGTGAGATGGCGCGACCGGTCGGCAAGACGGGGGGCGAAGACGAGGCGATGGCCCGCCACGCCGCGTGCGGCGGCGGCGGCCCGCAGGGCCTCGAGCGGTCGATCGCCGGGGCCCTCGGAGAGCCAGAGCGTGGCGGTCGGGACCTCGCGCAGGATCGCGCACCAGAGGTCGAGCGTGGCCGCGTCGATCTTGAGCGGGTTGTTGAAGGCGCAGAGCACGGGCCCGTTCGCCGGCAGGCCGCAGGCTTCCCGTGACGGGGTCTCGGCAGCGATCGGCTGGCGGTAGCCGGGCTGGAAAGCGTCGGGCAGACGGATCAGGGGCCCGTGCAGGCCCTCCGGATGGTCCTCGGGCGCCATGGTGGGCTCGACCAGGGTCGCCTCGAGGAAGGGGGCCGGGTGGCCAGGAGGTCGAGGGAAGGAGCCCGTCGACCGCGCGGTCGAGGAGCGGTGCGGCCGCGGGCTCCGCCTCGGCGAGGCGGCGGGCGTCGAAGAGCGCGAGCACGTCCGCGGCGGTCGCCGGCACGCGGGAGGGGAGCTCGATCCTGGACAATCTCGCGAGAAGAGGCTTTCAAGAAGCGAGAATCCCGCCCGCGAGGGAGAACGCGCAGGCCGAGAGCGCGGCTTAGTCGGGAACGAGCCGGCGTAAGAGCGCCTCGAGCTGGTCGAGGCTCGAATAGCGGATGCTGACGCGACCCCCTTTGGCCGATGGCTGGATGGCGACGGGGAGGCCGAGGCGGGCCGAGATCCGTTCCTCGAAGGCGACGAGGTTCGGATCCCGCCGGCGACCGCCGCGTGGCTCGGTGTGCGGCCGAGCGCGGCTGCGGACGAGGGCTTCGGTCTCGCGGACGGAAAGGTCGCGGCGGACCACTTCGGCGGCCAGAGCCGCGGGGTCGTCGGCGGCCAAGAGAGCGCGGGCGTGGCCGGCAGTTATCCGGCCCGCTTCGAGCAGGGCCGCGACCGGCTCGGGCAGCGCCAGGAGCCGCAAGGTGTTGGCGACGTGGCTGCGGCTCTTGCCGACGAGCTCGCTGATCGCCTCTTGATCGTGGCCGAACTCGTCGATCAGGCGGCGGTACGCGCGGGCCTCTTCGAGCGGCCCGAGATCGGCCCGCTGGAGGTTTTCGACTAGGGCGAGCTCGAGGACGGCTCGATCATCGAGCTCGCGGACGACGACCGGGAGCTCGTGCAGCCCGGCGCGCTGGGCGGCGCGCCAGCGGCGCTCGCCGGCAACGATCTCGTAGCCGGGTGCCCCGGCCGGTGCGGGGCGGACCAGGAGTGGCTGCAGCACGCCCTTCTCGCGCAGCGAGCGGGCGAGGGCCTCGAGGTCCTCCTCGTCGAAGATCCGGCGTGGCTGGAGGGGCGATGGTCGAAGGAACTCGATGGGGACGGTCTCGGTCGGAGGCGGTCGGTCGGCGGTCGGGCCGAGGAGATCGCGCTCGCCGCCGAGCAGGGCCGCGAGGCCCATGCCGAGGCTCCGTCGCCGCCCGCCTCCCGGTCCCTCCTCGGCCACGGCGATGCGCCTCAGGCCGCCCGTGCCGGCTCGGGCGTCCGGCGCAGGAGCTCGCCTGCGAGCCTGGCATAGGCCTTCGAACCGGGACAGGCGAGGTCGTAGAGGAGCACAGGCAGACCATGGCTCGGCGCCTCGGAGATCCGGACGTTGCGCGGGATCACGGTCTCGAACACGCGCTCGCCCAAGAAGCTGCGGACGTCGGTCTCGACCTGGCCCGAGAGGTTGTTGCGCCGGTCGAACATGGTGAGCACGACCCCTTCCATCTGCAACACCGGATTGTAGCTCCGGCGAACCCGCTCGATCGTGCGGAGGAGGAGACTCAGGCCCTCGAGGGCGAAGAACTCGCACTGGAGCGGCACGAGGACGGCATGCGCGGCGACCAGCGCGTTGACGGTAAGGAGGCCGAGGGAGGGCGGGCAGTCGACGAGGGTGAGCTCGAAGCCGCCGGCGAGGGCCGCTACGGCGTCCTTGAGCCGGTAGACCCGGCGCGGGTCGGTGACGAGCTCGACCTCGGCGGCGGAGAGATCGACCGTCGCCGGAACGATCGAGAGGTTCGGCACGCGGGTCGGCAGGATGGCGTCGGCGATCGGCGCGCGGCCGAGCAGGAGCTCGTAGCTCGTGACCCGGCGAGCGGCGCGCTCGATGCCGAGCCCCGTCGAGGCGTTGCCCTGCGGGTCGAGGTCGAGGATCAGGGTTCTCCGCCCGGTGGCGGCGATGGCCGTGCCGAGGTTGATGGCGGTGGTGGTCTTGCCGACGCCGCCTTTCTGGTTGGCGATCGCGACGATCCGCTCACGGGGCATGGTGCTCGTCCGGCTCGGTCCCGAGAGGGCTCGCCCGCTCGATCTCGAGGACGCGGCCATCGGTCGAGGCGAGGCTCGGGTGGAGATGCACGCCGATCTTCCAGGAGCGTCGGGCGCGGGTCAACTCGCCCTCGACCTCGCGGCCTTTGAGAAAGAGGAACCGTGTCCGTTCGTCCGCGAAGCGGCGTGCCAAGGGCAGGAGGCGCTCGAGCGGGGCGAGGGCGCGGGCGGTCACGACGTCGGCGGGCGGGAGGCGGACATCCTCGGCCCGGGCGACGTGCACGGTCACGCCGGGAAGACCGAGGCTGCCCTTGCAGTGCAGGAGGAAGGCGGCCTTGCGCCCGTCGCTCTCGATCAGATGGACCTCGGGAACGCCGAGAATGGCGAGGATCAGGCCGGGCAAGCCGGCACCGCTGCCGAGGTCGACGAGGCGCCGGGTCTCGGGCGGCAGGAAGCGCAGGAGTTGGGCGGAGTCGAGGATGTGCCGGCGCCAGGGATCGTCGAGGGTCGAGGCGCCGACGAGGTTGATTCGGGCCTTCCAGCGGCGGAGGTCGGCGAGCCAGCGCTCGAGCCGGTCGAGCGTTTCACGTGAAACGGGAAGGATGCGAGCGAACCCGGCGGGGTCCAGCGGTGGCGGATGGCTCATGCGGCCCGGCGAGCATGGCGCCAGAGGAGGGCCAAGGCGGCGGGTGTGATCCCGGGCACGCGGCCGGCCGCCCCGAGCGTGGCGGGACGCGTGCGCGCGAGCTTCTCGCGCAGCTCGAGGCTGAGTCCGTCGAGGCTGCGATAATCGAGGTCGCGCGGCAAGGCGAGGCTCTCGTCGCGCCGCAGCGCCTCGATCTCCCCCTCGAGGCGGCGCAGATAGGGCGTGTAGCGGGCCTCGATCTCGATCTGTTCGGCGACCTCCCGCGGCACGTCCGCGAGCTCAGGCCAAATGGCGGCGAGGCGGCGGAGATCGACCCCCGGCAGGGCGAGGAGCTCGCGGCCGCTCCGCCTGCGGCCGTCGCGATTAACCTCTATGCCGTGCGCGGCCGCCTCGTCGGGGGTGAGCGAGAGGTCCCCGAGCCGCGCCTCGACTTCCCGGATCTTCGCCTCCTTGCGGGCGAACCGGGCGGCCCGGCCCGGGCCGACACAGCCGAGTGCCACGCCGATCGGGGTGAGCCGGCGGTCGGCATTGTCCGCCCGGAGGAGGAGGCGATACTCGGAGCGGGAAGTGAACATCCGGTAGGGCTCGCTGGCGCCCTGCGTGACCAAGTCGTCGACCATGACGCCGATCATGGCGCGGGCCCGGTCGAGGACCAGCCCATCGCGTCCGCCCGCAGCGAGAGCGGCGTTGAGCCCGGCGAGCAGGCCCTGAGCCGCCGCCTCCTCGTAGCCCGTGGTGCCGTTGATCTGGCCGGCCAGGAAGAGACCGGGCAGAGCTTCGAGCTCGAGGGTGGGCCGGAGCTGGCGCGGGTCGACGTGATCGTACTCGATCGCGTAGCCGGGACGGACGATTTCGGCCCGCTCGAGGCCGGGGATCGTGGCGAGGAGCGCCCGTTGGAGCTCCTCCGGGAGGGCCGTCGAGATACCGTTCGGGTAGAGGAGGGGATCGTCCAGCCCCTCGGGCTCGAGGAAGATGTGGTGGCGCCTGCGATCCGGGAAACGGACCACCTTGTCCTCGAGCGAAGGACAATAGCGCACGCCCACCGCTCGGATCTGGCCGTTGTGGATCGGCGCCTCGTGAAGGCGCTCGCGGATCAGGCGATGAGTCCGCTCGGTCGTCCAGGTGATCCAGCAGGGGACCTGCCGCCGCTCGATCCGATCGGTGAGAAAGGAGAAGGGCTGCGGCGGATCGTCGCCGATCTGCGGTTCGAGGCCGGCGAAATCGACGCTGTCACGGGCGAGGCGCGGCGGCGTACCGGTCTTGAGGCGCGCGAGGGTGAGGCCTTGCCGCAAGAGGCTAGCAGAGAGGCGGCGGGCGGCGGGCTCGCCGAAGCGGCCCGCCGGCCAGCGGCGCGCACCGAGATGGATCTCGCCGCGCAGGAAGGTTCCGGTGGCGAGGACCACGGCCCCCGCCCGGATGCGCTCTTTTGCGGCGGTCTCGACACCGCAACAGCGGCCCTCCGCGACGAGGAGCTCAGCCGCCTCGCCTGCGCGGATCTCGAGACCGGGCTGCTCCGCGAGAAGGTCGCGAATGGCCCGAGCGTAGAGCCGCCGGTCGGCCTGGGCCCGCGGCCCGCGCGCCGCCGCGCCCTTGCCGGCCGCGAGCACGCGGAACTGGATGCCGGCGGTGTCGATCGCGCGCCCCATGAGCCCGTCGAGCGCGTCGATCTCGCGGACGAGCTGGCCCCGGCCGAGCCCACCGATCGCCGGGTTGCAGGACATGGCGCCGATCGTCCCGGCGCTCTGCGTCAAGAGAAGGGTGCGGGCCCCGAGCCGCGCCGCCGCGGCGGCCGCCTCGGTCCCCGCATGGCCACCCCCGACAACGACAACATCGACCGTTTGCACGGCGGGGGTTCTGCGGAGGCTGCGGGAGGGCGTCAAGGGCCGGGACCACTGCCGCCCACCGTGCTAGGGCAGCCAGGAGCGGGACGGCGGGACGGCGGGATGGTCGAGATCGCGGCGATCGTGTTCGAGATAGGGGGCTTGCTTGCACTCGTGGCCTTGCTGCCCCCGGCAGCGCGGGCGCTTGGGCTACCCGCGACGGTCCTGCTCGCCGCCCTGGGCTGTGCGCTCGCGGTGGCGACCAACCTGGCCGGACCGGGCGGTGAAGGCCTTCCGGATCCCTTCCTCGATTTCCTGCGTGGCTTCGGCGAGCTCACGGTCACCTCCGAACTGTTCCTCTGGGTATTCTTGCCGATTCTGCTCTTCGAGACGGCGCTCGCGCTCGACGGTCGGGAGTTGCTTGAGGAGCTCGGACCCGTCCTGGTCCTCACGGTGCTCGCGGTGCTGGTGTGCACGCTCGGGGCGGGTCTCGCGGTCTGGTGGGCGACCGGCTACGGCCTCCCGGCGTGCTTGCTCGTTGCCGCGATCATCGCCACGACGGATCCGAGTGCCGTCGTCTCGATTTTTCGGGAGGTCGGCGCACCGCGCCGTCTCACCACGCTGGTCGAGGGCGAGAGCCTGCTGAACGACGCCGCGGCGATCGCCCTGTTCGGGCTCGTGCTCGCCGTCGTGCTGCGTCCCGGGGGGTTCAACGCCACGGAGGCGGCGATCGCCTTCGTGCTGAGCTTCCTCGGCGGGGGGGCGACCGGCATCGTGCTCGGTCGGCTCGCGGCCGGTGCGATCGGCCGGCTCGACCGGGGCGGGCCGGCCGAGGCGACGGCTAGCCTCGCCCTCGCCTACCTCGCTTATGCGGTGAGCGACCTCTATCTCGGGGTATCGGGTGTCGTGGCGACCGTGGTGGCCGGACTCGTCTTCGGTACCACGGTCCGGGGTCGGCTGGCCGGTGCCGAATGGGAGCGCATGCGGGCGATCTGGGCCCAGCTCGGCTTTTGGGCGAGTTCGCTCGTGTTCGTTCTGGCGGCGGCACTCGTCCCGAGCACCCTGGCAGCGGCGCGGATGCTCGACCTGGTCGGTCTGGCGGCACTGATCCTCGGAGCGCTGCTGGCACGCTGGGCGGTCCTCTACGGCGTGATGCCACTCGTGACGCGGCTGGGGGGCGGCGCGCCAATCGACCGGCGCTACAGTCTCGTCATTCTCTGGGGAGGCCTGCGCGGGGCGGTCACCTTGGCGCTCGCTCTCTCGGTGACCGAGAACCGGCGCGTTCCGGCGGAAGTCCAACATCTCGTCTCGGTCCTGGCGACCGGTTTCGTGCTCTTCACGCTGCTCGTGCAGGCGACGACGCTGCGGCCGCTGCTCCGCTGGCTCGGTCTCGATCGCCTGAGCCCGGTCGAACGGATCCTGCGCGAACGCGTGCTCGAGCTCACTCGCGCCGAGCTGCGGGATCGCCTTTCGGCCGCGGCGATCCGCCACGGTGTGGAGCTCGACGCGATGCCCTCGGCCGTCGTCCCGACGCTCTCGCCCGGTGCGAGCGTGAAGCCGGGCGGAGACATCTCGCGCGAACAACTCGTGGCGGCGCTGGCCACCGTCACCGGGCGGGAGAGCGAACTCTATGTGCGTGAGTTGGCGGAGCGGATGATCGCACGCTCGACGGGTGCGCTTTTGGTGCGCCGCGCCGACGCTCTGCTCGACGCGCTGCGGCAAGAGGGTGTGCACGGCTACCGCCATGTTGCCCGGCGCCAGGACGAGCTCGATGCCGCGACCCGGTTCGCCGCCTGGCTGCACCTGCGGGTCGGCTTCACCGGGCTTCTCGCGCGTCAGCTCGGGCTTCGCCTCGAAAAGCTTCTGGTTCGGCGGCGGGTCCTGGAGGAACTCCTGGGGTTCACGCGCAACCGGATCCGGCGCGTGTTCGGCGAGCGGATCGCCGCCACCACGGCGCAGGTGCTGGAGGAGCGGCTCGAGGGTGTGGAACGACAGCTCGACGCGCTGCGTCTCCAGTTCCCGAAGCACTGGGACGTTGCCGCGGGGCACTATCTGGCTCGGGTGGCCCTGCAGCTCGAGGAGGAAGACTACGAGCGGCTGTACACCGAACGTCTCCTGTCCCCGGAACTCTTCCGAAACCTCGAGACCGACTTGCGTGCCCGTCGCCGGGCGTTGGAGCGGACGCCGAGACTGGATCTCGGGCTCGACCCGGACAGTCTGATCGCGCGGGTGCCGCTCTTGGCCGATCTGCCGGAGGAGCGCCGACGGGAACTCCGTCGTCTGCTCCGCCCGCGCCTCGCGCTGCCGGGCGAGCTCATCGTGCGGCGGGGCACGCGCGGCGACGCGATCTATTTCATCGCCTCGGGTGCCGTGGAGGTGGACCTCGAGGAGGGGCCAGTGCGGCTCGGCACGGGCGACGTGTTCGGCGAAATGGCGCTTTTGCTGCGCCAGCCGCGGCGCGCGGCCGTGACGGCGCTCGGCTACTGCCGCCTCCTCGTGCTGCCCCGGGACTCCTTCCGCCGGTTCCTGCGGGGGCATCCCGAGCTCGTCGAGCAGTTGCGGGGGATAGCGGGGGCCCGACTCGGTTCCGCCGGGACCAGGGCGCGAGATCACGCCTCCGCCGGGGTCCGTGCCGACCGGGCGCCGAGTGCCGGGCGTTTCACGTGAAACAGGGTCCGATGCCATCTGCCGCAATCGCCGGCCGCGCGCCCGTCGGCAGCGACGCGGACGTGCAGCGAGGCGCCGAGCTCTTCATTTGCCGATGCAGAAGCGGGCGAAGATCCGATCGAGGAGCGCGTCGACACCGGTGCGGCCCGTGATGCGGTCGAGCGCCTGGACGGCGATCCGGAGTTCCTCGGCGAGCAAAACGAGCTCCCGCCCGCGCGGGGCACCGAGGAGCCGCTCGAGGGCCGCACGCGCTTCGACGAGCTCCAGACGATGCCGCTCACGGGTGACCAAAGCCCCTTCCCCACCGGCGAGCCGCTCCCGCGTCATCGCCGCGAGCCTCCCGAGCAGCTCTTCGAGACCTTCCCCGGTTCGACAGGAGATCGCCACGACGTCCGGCCGGTCGAGCGACCAGGCGGGCGGTGGGGCGAGATCGCGCTTGTTGAGGAGGACGAGGCGATCCGCGGCGCGGCCGGGGAAGCCTTCCGGCGGCTCCGGGTCCGCCGCGGCGTCGAGCACCAGAAGGACGAGGTCCGCCCGCTCGGCCCGCTCGCGGGCCCGCGCCACCCCGATCGCCTCGACCGGGTCGGTGGCCTCGCGCAGGCCGGCCGTATCCAGGACCGTGACCGGCAACCCGTCGAGCTCCAGGGCCACCTCGATCACGTCTCGGGTGGTACCCGGATGGGGCGTCACGATCGCCGCCTCCCGGCCCGCCAACCGATTGACCAAGCTCGACTTTCCCGCGTTCGGCGGTCCGATCACCGCGATCGTGAGACCCTGCCGGAGCCGCTCGCCGACCACGGCCTCGGCGAGCGCCCCGGCGATCTCCGCCCGAACCGCCTCCAGAGCCGGCCGCACCGCCTCGAGACGGCCAGGGGCGACGTCCGCCTCCTCTTCCGCGAAATCGAGTTCGGCCTCGAGGAGCGCGAGCGCGTCGACCAGCGTCGCCCGCCACGCATCGCACCGCTTCCCGAGCACGCCGCCGGCCTGCTCGAGCGCCTGGCGCAGCTGCGCCCGCGCCGAAGCCGTAACGAGATCGTCGACGGCTTCGGCCGCGGCGAGGTCGACCTTGCCGTTGCAGAAGGCTCGGCGGGTGAACTCCCCGGGCTCGGCCGGACGCAGATCCGGCAGGGAACGGAGCGCCCGCGCGAGCGCAGCTGCGATTCCCGATCCGCCGTGATGGTGGATCTCGGCGACATCCTCGCCCGTGTAACTCGCGGGCGCGGGGAACCAGAGCACGAGCCCGCGGTCGAGGGGCTCGCCCGAGCCCGGGTCCCGCAAGGTGCGAAGGGTTGCTCGCCGCGGCTCCGGCACGGGCCGGCCGGTCAGGGCGCGGACCGCCGGAGCGGTAGCTGGCCCCGAGAGGCGCAGAACGGCTATCGCGGCACGGCCGGGGGCCGTGCCCCACGCCCAAATCGTGCCGGCCCGCTCGAGCCGGCTCAGCTCTTGCCCTCGCCCCGCGGCCGCCTGGCCGCGCCCGCCGCGGTGGCCGCCATTTGTGCCCAGAGGCCCTGCCATTGCTCGAGATTGCGCAGCGAGAGCGGCAGCCATTGGTCCATGAGCGCTTTGGCGTCCATGGCCTTGATCGCCTCGAGGAGACGCTCCTCCGCGACGCTCAGGAGGGTCCGCTGCATTGGGCCCACATCGGGAAGGCCGAGAAAGGCACGCGCCTCCTCCGGCGTGCAGTCGATCTCGATGTTGAACTTCATCTCGGCCCCGCTGGCTTCGCCCCTTCCGCGGCACCACTATAAGAGCCGCGAGCGCTCGCGTCAGGGGCGTGCGCGATATCGGGAGGGCCGTCATGGCGAACGCCCTGGCCGGGGCGCTCAGTCCCTACCTTCGACAGCATCGTGACAATCCCGTCGATTGGCGGGAATGGGGACCGGAAGCTTTCGCCGTCGCGCGGGCGACGGACCGGCCGATCCTGCTCTCGATCGGCTACGCCGCATGCCACTGGTGCCATGTCATGGCCCACGAGAGCTTCGAGGATCCGGAGACCGCGGCGCTCATGAACCGCTGGTTCGTGAACGTGAAGGTCGATCGAGAGGAGCGGCCCGACCTCGACGTCGTCTATCAGCAGGCCCTGGCTCTGCTTGGTGAGCAGGGCGGCTGGCCGCTCACCATGTTCCTCGCACCCGACGGAACGCCGTTCTGGGGCGGCACCTACTTCCCGCCGGAGCCGCGCTGGGGTCGCCCGTCCTTCAAGCAGGTCCTCGAGCAGGTCGCCAAGGTGTGGCGTGACGAACGGGGCCGCATCGAGGCCAGCCGCGCCTCGCTCGCCCGCGCGCTGCGCGGCCTCGCCGAGCCGAAGCCGGGAGCACCACCCGACGCCGCCTTCGCCCTCGAGGCGGGCCGGACGATCGGCGAGGAGCTCGACCCCGTGCACGGCGGCTTCGCGGGCGCACCCAAGTTTCCGCAAGCACCTGCGCTCGCCTTTCTCGTCCAGGTCGCCCTGATCACCGAGGACGAGCGGCTTCGCGCACGCCTCGTTCACACACTCCGCCGGATCTGCCAGGGTGGCATCTACGACCACTTGGGAGGTGGCTTCGCACGCTACAGCGTCGACGCCTTCTGGCTCGTGCCACATTTCGAGAAGATGCTGTACGACAACGCCCAGCTCCTCGAGCTCCTGGGCGAGGCCTGGGCGATGAGCGGTGATCCGCTGTTCGCCGCGCGCATCGCCGAGACGATCGACTGGCTCCGCTCCGAGATGATGGTCGAGGGAGCGTTCGCGGCCTCCCTCGATGCCGACAGCGAGGGCGAGGAGGGACGTTATTATCTCTGGGACCAGGCAGAGATCCGCGCGCTGCTCGGCGCCGAGGCGCCGCTCTTCGAGCTCGCCTACGGGGTCACCCGAAGCGGCAACTTCGAGCATCGCAACATCCTGAACCGACTGCACGAGCCGGGCCTCGCCGACCCCGAGACCGAGGCTCGGCTCGCCCGCTGCCGGGCGATCCTGCGCGAGGCGCGCGCCCGGCGCCCACGCCCAGCTCGCGACGACAAAGTGCTCGCCGACTGGAACGGCCTCGCCGTGGCGGCCCTCGCCCGCTGCGGCCTCCGGTTCGCGAAGGAGGCGTGGATCGAACTCGCCCGGGAAGTGTTCCGGACCCTGTGTGAAAAGCTCGGCGAAGGCGACCGCCTTTTCCACGCCACGCGTGCCGGGCAGCGCACGCGGCGGGCCTATCTCGACGACTACGCCCAGATGACACGCGCGGCCCTCGCGCTCCACGAGGCCAGCGGCGACCCGGAACTCGTGCGACGGGCGGAGGCTTGGCTCGATCGCGCCGCTGCGACCTTCGCCGACGGGTCGGGATCCTGGTTCCTCGCCGAGCCCGATCCGGACCTGCCGGTGCGTCCGCGAAGCGCGAGCGACGGGCCGACCCCGGCGGCCCTCGGGACCATCGCGCTCGAATCGGCACGGCTGCACGCCCTGACCGGCGAGCCGCGCCATCGGGAGCGGGCCGAGGCCATCCTCGCCGCGAACGGGGGCGAAGCCCGGCGTCATCCCTTCGCGCACGCGACCCTTCTTTCGGCGGCACTCCTCCTCGAGCGGTCGATCCGGGTCTTGCTCTCCGGCCCCGAGGGCGCGCCCGAGCTCGCGACCCTGCTCGAGGTCGTGGGCCGCACGGCGATACCGGGACGGGTGCTGACCGTCCGCACGCCCGATCGGCCCCTGCCTCCCGGCCATCCGGTGGCGCCGGACGCGAGGGGTGAACAGGGCGTGCTCGCGCATGTCTGTGTCGGCACGACCTGCCTTGCGCCCGCCGTCTCTGCGGCCGATCTTGCCGACCGGCTGCGGCAAGCCCGGCGCCGCCTCGTTTGAACTGCCGAGCATCGGAAGGGGAGGAAAGGATGGGCCTGCGGATCCTGGTTCGTCGCCACGGCGGTCCCGAGGTCCTCGAGCTGGACAGCTTCGAACCGGGCCGCCCCGGGCCCGGCGAGGCCCTGGTCCGCCAGGAGGCGATCGGCGTCAACTACATCGACACCTATTTCCGGACCGGCCTCTATCCACCTCCTGGGGGACTGCCCTTCGTACTCGGCAACGAGGCGGCGGGCGTGGTCGAGGCGGTGGGCGAGGGGGTCGCCGAAGTAACGCCGGGCCAGCGGGTCGCGTATGCGGCGGGGCCCGGCAGCTACACGACGCATCGGATCATCGCCGCTCGCCTGCTGGTGCCGCTGCCAGACGAGATCGACACGGCCACGGCGGCGGCCATGATGCTCAAGGGGATGACCGCCCAGTATCTGTTGCGACAGACCTACGTGGTCTGCCCGGGCGACACGGTGTTGATTCACGCCGCCGCCGGGGGGGTCGGGCTGATCGCCTGCCAGTGGGCGAAGCACCTGGGTGCGACCGTCATCGGGACGGTCGGCAGCCCGGAGAAGGCGGCGCTCGCCCGCGCGCACGGCTGCGACCACGTGATCCTCTACGACCGTGAGGACGTCGTCGCGCGAGTGAAGGAGATCACGAAGGGTGTCGGCGTGCCGGTAGTCTACGACGGTGTGGGCAAGAGCACCTTCATGACTTCCCTCGACTGCCTGAAGCCGCGCGGGCTGCTCGTGAGTTTCGGCAATGCCAGCGGGCTGGTCGAGGGTGTGAACCTCGGCATCCTCGCGGCAAAGGGATCGCTCTACGTGACCCGACCCACGCTCGTGACCTATACGGCGACCCGCGAGCAGCTCCTCGCCTGCGCGAACGACCTGTTCGACGTGGTGCGGCGTGGCGCGGTCCGGATCGAGATCAACCAACGCTTCCCGATCGCCGAGGCGGCCGCGGCCCATCGGGCTCTCGAAGGCCGGGCGACCACGGGTTCCACCTTGCTCCTTCCTTAGGGCGAGCTCTCGGTTGGTATCGGGCGTTCGCTCAGGCGACCGCCCGCTGCTCTCCGACCTCGGGCCCAGCGGGCACCTCCGCCGGTGCGCCGTCGGGGTCCTTGAGGACATAGCCCCGGCCCCAGACCGTTTCGATGTAGTGATCGCCGCCGGTGAGCGCCGCGATCTTCTTGCGGAGCTTACAGATGAACACGTCGATGATCTTGAGCTCGGGCTCGTCGATTCCGCCGTACAGGTGGTCGAGAAACATTTCCTTGGTGAGCGTGGTGCCCTTACGGAGCGACAACAGCTCGAGAATGCTGTATTCCTTGCCAGTGACGTGAAGTCTGCGGCCATCGATCTCGACCGATCGGGCGTCCATGTTGACGACCATCTTGCCCGTGCGGATGATCGATTCGGAGTGCCCCTTGGAGCGCCGGACGATCGCCTGGATCCGGGCGACGAGCTCCATCTTGTTGAAGGGCTTCGTCAGGAAATCGTCGGCGCCGGTGGTGAGGCCCTTGACCTTGTCCAGCGGATCGGAGCGGCCGGAAAGGATCAGGACGGGTGTCCGGACCCGAGTCGCCCGCAGACGACGGACGACCTCGTAGCCGTCGATGTCGGGCAGACTGAGATCGAGCACGATGATGTCGAAGTCGTACAGTTTGGCGAGCTCGATCCCCTCCTCGCCGCGCTCGGTCGGCTCGAACACGATGTTCTCGCTCCGTAGCGCGGTCTCGATCAGCTTGGTGGAAACCGGATCGTCCTCGATCACGAGCGCACGCATCGCTCTTCCTTTCCTGCCCGACGCGACCCGCACGTAACCTTAAGGTCCCGATCCTTAAGCTTTCGTTAGCGGGTCGTGTGGTTTTCTCCGTGGCGTACCCGGTCGTGCATCACCGGGTATCGGCCTCGCCCGCATGCAACCGAGGGAGAGCATTGCTTGCAACCAGATAGCGACAAACGCACAACATACACTCGCAAGAGTTGTGATGACATCGAGGGAAGCGCTTCGGAAGTCCTCCTCTCGGTTCCGCTCGATCGACTCCGCGCCGAACTGCGGCGCCTCGTGAGGCCCCGGATCGGTGGTCGGGTGGCGAGCTGCTCGGGGACGCTGATCCGCGCCGAGGGGATCCTTGGCCGGATCGGGATCGGCGATGCCGTGCGGATCGAGCGCACCGGCCCGGCGCCGGCGGAAGCGGTGCGACCGTTCGACCCGACGGGGTCCATCCTCGCCGAGGTGGTGGGGTTCGGCCCCGACGGGGTCCGGCTACTGCCCTACGAGGAGCCGACCGGGATCGGCTTCCGATCGCGGGTCGCGCTCGAGCCGGATTTGCCGACCATCGCCCCGGACGTGCGTTGGCTCGGGCGGGTCGTCGATGCGCTCGGCGCACCGCTCGACGGGCGCGGGCCGCTGCCCGCCGGCAGCCGGCCCTACCCCGTTCTCGCGCGTGCCCTCGAGGCGCAGCGCCGCTCCCTCCTCGGACCGCGCCTGTCGCTCGGGGTCAAGGCCCTGGATCTGTTTGTGCCGTGCAGGGAGGGCCAGCGGCTCGGCATCTTCGCGGGGTCCGGGGTCGGAAAGTCCACCATGCTCGCGATGATCGCACGGCGGACGAGTGCCCAAGCCCTCGTGATCGCGCTCGTGGGCGAGCGCGGTCGCGAGCTCAACGAGCTCCTCGAACACACGCTCGGACCGGAGGGGCGGGCACGCAGCACCGTCGTCGTCGCGACCTCCGACCAGCCGGCCATGATGCGCCGGCGCGCCGCCTATCTCGCCGTGACCGTGGCCGAGGCGCTGCGCGATCAAGGCCTCTCTGTTCTTTTGCTGATCGACAGCGTCACCCGGTTCGCGCTCGCGCTGCGCGAGATCTATCTGGCCGCCGGCGAACCCCCGACGACGAAGGGGTACCCGCCCGGAGTGTTCGCCGAGCTCCCGCGGCTGCTCGAGCGGGCCGGGCCGGGCGCCTCGCGGGGAAGCGTCACGGCGCTGATCTCCGTGCTCGTGGAAGGCGACGACACGAACGAGCCGATCGCCGACGCGGTGCGCGGCATTCTGGACGGGCACGTGGTGCTCGACCGGCGGATCGCGGAAGGGGGTCGGTTCCCGGCCGTGGACGTGCTCAAGAGCGTGTCACGCGTGGCCCCGGCATGCTACACGCCCGACGAGCGCGCCCTGATCGCTCGCGCCCGTGCGCTCCTCGCCCGCTGGTCCGAGATGGCCGAACTCGTCCGGCTCGGTGCCTATCGGCCGGGCAGCGATCCCGAGCTGGACGAAGCGATCCGCGTGCGCCCGGCCCTCGAGGCCCTCCTCGCCCAGGCGCCGGACGACGAGATCGGGTCCGAATCGCCCTTCGCGGCGCTGGCTCGTATCCTGAGCACTCCGCCGTCCGTGGGCCGCTGAGGCCGTCCTCGCTGCGAAGCCGAGGGTCGAACATGCGCAGGATCCGTTTGCTCTCCAAACTCGTTCGCCTCGAACAAGAGGAGCTCGACCGCCGGCGGCGCGAACTTCTGGCCCTCGAAGCCCGGCTCGCCGCGCTGCGCGAAGAGCAAGAGCACCTGCGCCGCTCCGGCCACGCGCAAATGGCAGCCGGATGGGCCTTGCCCGGCGGCCCCGGTCCGCTCGGAACCTGGCTCGCAGCGGCCCGGGCGCGCGATCGCGCGCTCGCCCGCGAGATCGAGGAGCTCTCGGCCCGGCGCGAGCAGGCGATGGCGGCTTTGGGAGCCCAGCGGGCAGCCAAGCGGCGCCAGGAGGTGCTTCTCGACCGGGCGGAGGCGGAGTGGCGGGCGTCCGTCGAGATCCGGGCCCGCAAGGAGCTCGACGAGCTCGCGGTCCTGCGCCACTGCCGGAGCGAGGAAGCGGGGACCTAGAACTCCGGGGCGAGCGTTACGGTGAGGCCGTCGAGCTCCGGGGTGATCTTGATCTGACAGGAGAGACGCGATTCGTCCCGCACCTGGAGCGCCTCGTCGAGCATCATCGTTTCGTCGGCGTGCGGCGGCTCGAGTCGAGCCAGCCAGGCCGGATCGACGTAGACGTGACAGGTGGCACACGCGCAACAGCCGCCGCACGCCGCCTCGATCGGCAGCCTCGCCTCGCGGATCGCCTCCATGACCGACCAGCCGACCGGAGCCTCGAGCTCGTGCAGCTCGCCGTGGCGATCGATCACCCGGATCTTCGGCATCTCAGAGCACACCCAATTTCTTCTGCAGGTCCGTACTCGAGGTCGTGTAGCGGAACACGAGCCGCTCCTCCGGCCGGCAATAGCGGAAGGCCTTCTGACACATGAGCGCGGCCTCGTGGAAACCCGAGAGGATGAGCTTGAGCTTGCCGGGATAGGTGCAGATGTCACCGATCGCGAAGACACCGGGAAGGTTCGTCTCGAAGGCTTCGGTGTCGACCGTGACGAGGCCGCGGTCGAGGGCGAGGCCCCAGCCGGCGAGCGGCCCGAGCTCCATCTTGAGGCCGTAGAAAGCCAAAAGCCGGTCGCAATCGAGCCGATCCTCGCGGCCGTCCTGCAGCTTCACGCGGATACCGGCGAGCTCGCCGTCGGTTCCCTCGAGCGCGGTGATCTGCCCGATCACGAGCCGCATCCGCCCCTCCGCGACCAAGCGGCGCATGCGCTCGACCGAGTCGGGGGCGGCGCGGAACTCGTCCCGTCGGTGCACGAGCGCGATCGAGGCGGCGAGTGGCTGCAGGGCGAGCACCCAATCGAGCGCGGAATCGCCCCCGCCCGCGACCACCACGCGACGGTCGCGGAAGGCCTCGCTGCGGCGCACGGCGTAGAACAGCGAGCGCCCCTCGTACCGCTCGGCCCCGGGCAGCGGCAGCCGGCGTGGCACGAAACTTCCGGCACCCGCCGCGATGACGACGACCGGCGCCTCGAAGACCGTGCCTGCCGAGGTCTCGACCCGCCAGCCGCCCTCGGGCCTACGCTCGAGCCGCTCCGCCTGCTCGCGCAGATGGAAGACCGGCTCGAAGGGCCTGATCTGCTCCAAAAGGTTGTCGATGAGCTGTTGGCCGGTGCAGCGCGGGACCGCGGGAATGTCGTAGATCGGCTTGTCGGGATAGAGTTCTGCGCATTGACCGCCGATCTTGTCCAGATTGTCGACGAGGTGACAGCGCAGACCGAGAAGGCCAGCCTCGAACACGGCGAACAGGCCGACCGGCCCGGCACCGATGATCACCATGTCGGTCCTGACGACGGGATCGCTCATGAGGGGTTGGATCCGAGATCCGGCCGCGGGGCGCACGCCGCCCGACGGCGACGGATGGGGCCGACGACCGCACGGCCCGCATAGTCGGGCCAAGTAGCAGCTCCCCCGGCGTGCGGCAAGGCGAGGCGACCCGAGGCCGGATCAGGAGGAACCCGCCGCTCGCCGACGGAACCGCTCGCGCAGGTGGCGTGCCGCCGCGGTCAGTCGAGCGAGCAGGTCGTCCGGCTCGACTACGAGGTCGACGAGGACGGGCCCGGGCTCGGCGAGACTCGTTTTGTAGCGGCTCTCCCCCGCCATGAAGTCGTAGATCCGGGCGCCCGAAGCCAAGTAGCGCTCGATGGCGAGGCAATGCGCGACGAGGCCCGGCTTGAGCCGGTTGTCGACTTCGTAGACGAAGCCGCTCGTGTAATAGCCGACCCAGCCGCGCCAGAGAAAATTGTACAAATAGCCGATCACCGTCTCGCCGGCTCGCACGCGGAGAAGCTCGACCGTTCCTTCCGGCCAGGCGCGGGCCAACAGCTCGCGATGGAAGTGCAGGAAGCCGGGGACGGCGAAAGCCCCGTGACCCTTCTTCGCTCGGAACCGCGCCTCGTGCAGGGTTGCGAGCGGCTCGAGCCAGGCCGCGGCCTCGGCCAGGCAGCCCGCGGCCTCGATCCGCAGCGGCCCCCGCTCGCCGTAGAGCCGGGCCGCCCGGCGGATCTGGGCGCGGGTTCCCGCGCTCAGGCGGCCGAGATAGCCGTCACCCCAGAGCCGGATGGCCTCTAGGTCGACGATCGCACAGCGGCTCTCCGCGCGGCGGCGTGTGTGGAACCCGGCCGAGGCGGCGGCCGCCTCGACGACCGGGTCGACCATGGGCAGGCGAACCGCCCGCGCCCGTTCCCGCCACGGACCCGAGAGCAATCGCTCGAGGAGCGTGATCCGGACGGCGCCTTCGTGGCCCCGCACGGCGAGTACGTCGTTGTATTCGATCGCGATGCGGTCGGCGTCGGCATCGCCGGTGGCGTGCAAGTGATGGGTGCGGGCTCCGAACGGAGCGAGGCGCGGCCCGCTCACGCCGAGAAGGGCGAGGCCCACGGTCTCGCCCTCTCGCGCAATGCGGGCGAGGCGCACGGGCACCCTTGCGCGCGCGAGCCAGGTTCCGATCCAGGGCCAGGAGAGGAAGAAGGAGGCGTTCGAGCGGTCGAGCAAGGCACGCCACTCCGCCTCGAGAGCGTCCGGTGCGGGCGCCGGGCCGATCTCGACCTCGAGACGCCACGGCATGTGGTGCCGGTGGACATCCGCCGGCTCCTCGACCTCTACGAGATCCTCGAGGTCCATGCCCCACCCCCCTCGCCGGGTCGGTCGAGCCGGACAGCCCCGGCCGCCTGTGACGCCGATCACAGGCGGCAGCCGCTATCCGTGTAATACGCGCAGCATTGATGCACGGTGATGGGTCGGTCCGGCAATTCAGATTCCTGGCGCGTGACGCTTTGGATCGGATCTGCTGCGGGAACCGGGGTGGGCGGCCACGTGCCGCTCACCCCGGTCGATCGGCAAGAGCACGGTCGAGAGGCCGTCCGGGCCAGCCCCGCGAGGCTCGCGAGGGCCGGCAGGAAGAGCACGGCCGGCACGGCGCCGCAATGGCCGGAGACCCCCCCCCTTGGAGCCGGGCGGCGGCGACGGGCACCAGGGCCGTTCCGGCAAGGGGCGGCGGCGCGATCGAACCGTTCACGGTGCCGAGGCAGACGTGGCTCACGAGCTCGGCGATCGCGACGGCCCGGACGATCGTCGTCGTACCGTCGCCGGCGTCGTCGAACGGGAAGAGCCGGAAGAGGATTGAGCCGGGCTCGGCTCGGGCGAGTGCCACCATACCCGGGACCGAGAGGGCGGCCGCGATCGGCGCCGACCCGCGCAACGAGAGCCTGCTCTCGAGGCAGACACAGAAGCCGTACCCCGGCCTGTACGGGCCCGACCAGGGCGGCCACCGTCACGATCGTCTCGAGCGCGAAGCCGCGTCCCAGGAGAATTCGGCACGATGTGGACACAATTCTACAGAACAACGTCGCGTCCGCAAACACGGCCACGAGAATGCCCCAGAAGGCCGGGCCGCGTGCCGTCTCGCACACGGTCGTGGGCGCCGGCGCGAGCGCCTCGGCGGCTCGCCGCCCTGCCCGGCGGAGCCGGGGCGGCACGAGAATGTGAACGGAACCGGAGATCGCGAGGTCGAGGAAAGCCGAGAGGACGAGCGCACCGCACCAGCCGAGCGCCTCGATCGCGATGTGCACCACGGCAAAGAAGACGGTGCTCGCGAAGCGGGCCACGAGTGTGGCGACCGTGACCGCCCGCCGGTAGGTCGCAACCGGCGCTCGGGCGAGTAGCGCGAAGATCGCGTCGTAGAGGACGAACGACGTGGTCGCGCCGAAGCCTATCTACACGAAACAGAAGAGCTGGAGGCGGTAGACCGCGGCCCAGGCGAGCAACAGGAGCGTGGCGCCGAGCGAGCCTCCGTTCATCGGCAGCCGACCACCGAACCGGTCAATCGCTCGACCGGCCAGGGGCGGGGCCGCGGCCGTGGTTGGAAGCCCCGGGGGCGGAGCATCCGTGAGCTCGGTCAGCGACCAGCCGAGTTCAGCTCGAGCGGGCCGATCACCAGGGCGAAGGCGTAGTGGAGCGAACCCCGGGAGACGAGCTGGGCCACCGCTGGGAGTAGGACGGGGCCGAGAACGGGATCCTCCGCAGGCGGTGTTCTGCCGCTCACCACCTCGCTTCCTGTCGGCGTACGGCTTCGCGGTGGAAGATGTAGAGGCAGATGTAGAGGCCGCTCGCCACGACGACGGCGGGACCGACCATGGTCGCGGCCATAGGCCGCGACGAGGAGCAGGAACCCGCTGTCTGCCACGATCCCGGCGAAAGCGTGCAGGGCCAGATCATCCGGCGAGGGGGTCCGCCAGAGCCGCGGCAGGGCGAGCGTGGTAGCGAGCAGCGTCAAACCGTTGCCCCAGATGCCGAAGACCTCGGGCGGATCGACCCCGCGCATACGGCGCAGGAGGAGCATGTTGCAGGCGTGGACAAGGGCGCCGAACAGAGCCGCGAGGGCCGCTGCGCCGAATAGCCCGGAGCCCGGTCGCAGCATGATCAGGACGCCGAAGAACCCCACGAGCACGGCGGACCAGCGGCGTCAGCCGACCCGCTCGCCGAGGATGGGAACCGCGAGTGCGGTCATGAAGAGCGGAAGAATGGCATAGACATCGGCTAGAGGCGTGCGCGGATAGGCCCGGAAGATCGCGAGCCCGCCGGGCAATACGATGGCCCAACGCAACAAATGGAGCCGCCATTGCGGGCTGGCGATCCCGGCGAGCCGCCCGCGGAAGAGCGCGATCAGGGTGACCGTCGTGAAAGCGAACAGCGCGTTGAAGAAAACGAACTGGACGACGTGGTAGCGTCCGCCCAGAGTCTTGATGGCCGAGTCCACGAGCGTGAAGAGGGCGTAAGCGACGAGCGACAGGAGAATGCCGGTCGACGCATCGGTGCGAAGCTCGACGTCGGGACGCGGGGTCACTCTCCTGCTCTTGGCGTGTCCACCTTGCACGGCGCCGGCTTTGGTCGCAAAACGCGGGAGCTGGGCGCATCGACCGGGCGAGTCTGGGGGATCCGATGGCGAATTACAAGATCGCAGAGATCGAGGGTATCGGACCCACCTATGCGGCAAAGTTACAAGAAGCGCAGATCGCGACCACGGCCGATCTTTTGAAGGCCTGCGCCGATCCGAAGGGTCGCAAGGTCCTGGCGCAGAGCACGGGCATCGACGAGGCGCGCCTTCTCAAGTGGGCCAACATGGCCGACCTCATGCGGATCAAAGGGGTCGGCAAGCAATATGCCGAACTGCTCGAGGCGGCCGGTGTCGACACGGTCAAGGAGTTGAAGCAGAGGGTCGCTCGCAATCTCGCGGCCAAAATGGCCGAAGTCAACGCCGCACGGAAGCTCGCGCGCGCTGTGCCGGCCGAGAAGATGGTGGCGGGCTGGATCGAGCAGGCCAAGAACCTGCCGCCCATGCTGTCTTATTAGTACCGCGGAGGCAGCTTCGTGGGGCTCGGCGGTTTTCTCAAGCGTCTGTTCGGCGGCGAGGGAGCAACCGGCGCGGCGGATCCGGCGTCTGCCGTCGAGTACAAGGGCTATCGGATCCTCCCGATGGTCCGTGCCCAGAGGGGGCAGTACCTGACCTGCGCTCTGATCGAGAAGGAGTTCCCGGACGGCCCGCGGCGACACGAGCTGATCCGTGCCGACACCCACGCGAGCCCGGACGACGCCAAGGCCTTCGCGATCCACAAGGCGCGCCAAGTGATCGACGAGCAGGGCGATCGCCTGTTCCGCTGATCCCGAGGCTGACGAGGGTTTAACCGGGCGGTCATTCGGACGTGAGCCGCGCTCCTTGCTGGGGCCGGCGCGCGACCCCACCTGGCGCCCCGTGGGACACCGCATGGAGGCGCTCATGACCCCCGAGGACCGCGATGCGATCACGGGCTTCTTCGATCGGTTGAAGTCGCTCCAGAGCGAGCGCGATCCGGAGGCCGAGCGGCTCATCCACCAACTCATGGAGCGCCATCCGCAGACCAAGTACTACGTCACTCAGATGGCGTTCTTCCTCGAGCACGCGCAGGCCGAGGCGCAGAATCGGATCCGGGAGCTCGAACACGCACTCGAGCAGCAGCGCTCGGGAGGCGGGCTCTTCGGCGGTCTGTTTGGCGGTGGCCGGACAGCCCCGCCTCCGGCCCCGGTCCATGCGCCGGGTTACCGTCCCGGCATGTTCCAGCAGCCGGGCGGCTTCCTGGGCGGCGCCGCCGGCACCTTGACGGCGCTCGCCGGCGGGTTCCTGCTCGGCTCGCTCCTGGGCTCTCTCCTGGCGCCGCCGGCCGAGGCCGCGGTGCCGCCCGCCGAGGAGCCGCAGCCGGCGGAGGAGGAGGCCCTCGAGATGGATATCGGCGACGAGAGCTGGTGAAACCGGCGGGACCCCGCGGGCGGCTCGCCCGCTCGCCGGAGGACCGTGGCGGCTGCCCGGTCCGTCTCCCGGTCGGTTCTCTCGGCGCTTTGATCTGCATCAAGCGCGCCCCCGCGGATCTCGGCTAGCCTGGCGTGGGAAATCGGAGGAGACGATGATGTCCGCGACCGGGCTCGAGGTTTTCGACACGACCGTCCAGCAGACCAATCTCTGGCTGAAGGCGATTCAGGACCGGCTGAACAGCGACGATCGCCACTTCGCCTATTTGGCCCTGCGGGGGACGCTGCATGCGCTCCGCGATCGGCTCCCGGCCGAGCTCGCCGTCCATCTGGGCGCGCAGCTGCCGATGCTGATCCGTGGCTTCTACTACGAAGAGTGGCACCCTGCCGGCACCCCGAGCCGCGAACGGCACGTCGAAGAGTTCCTGGAGAAGGTGGCGAAGGTTTTCGCCCGCGAGCCGCCGGCCGATCTCGAGGCGGTCGTGCAGGGCGTCCTCGAGGTACTCGCCGCCCGGATCGACCCGGGACAGGTGAGCAAAGTCATCCACGCCCTACCCCCGAGCTGCGCGCACTCTTCCCGGAATGGGCGCGGCGTGCGGCGATCTAGGCCGCACCCCGCTACTCGTATTCGAGGGCGATCACGAGTAAGCGACTCGTCTCGGAGATCCTCGAGGAGGCCCGCGCCTGGCTGCAGAGTGTACCCGGTCGGGAGGCTCGGCACCCCGAGATCCAATCGGCCTGGGACCGTGGCACGCTCACGATCGAAGGCGAGGTCGACGGTGTCGCGACCAAGAAGCGCGTACTTCGGGCCGTGGCCTCGGTGCCCGAGGTGCGCGCCATCGTCGACCGGCTGCACGTACGACCGGCCGTCGTCATGGGCGACCGGGAGATCCGCGATCACGTGGCCCGAGCGTCGATTGCCGAGCCCGCGTTCGCAGAGGTCACACTCTTCGCACGCAGATGGGAGTAAGCGAAACCGATCTGCGCTTCACCGATCGATGTCCGCGGCCGGCTGGAGATCGAGGTTCGCGACGGTATCTCGACCCTCGGCGGCACCGCTCCCGGGCTCGACTACAAGCGACCGGCGGGGCTGCTCGCCTGGCGGGTCCCGGGCGTTCGTGACGTTGTCGACGGTATCGCCGTCGATCCACCGGAAGAGGACGAGGACGGAGCCATTGCCGATGCCTGTCGGCTTGCGCTCGAGAAAGACCCTTTCCTCGACGCGAGCCGGATCCACGTCACGGTGCGAGACGGGCGGGTGACGCTCGCCGGCGTCGTGCCGAGCGAAGGGAAGCGGCGTATGGCCGAGGCCAATGTTTGGACCCTGTTCGGGGTCGACGAGGTCACCAACCAGGTCCTCGTGCAGCGCTGATCGCTGCCCGCGGCCTCGGGCTCAGAGGGTCGACCAAAAGGCCAGGAACGAATCGATCTCGGCGGGGGCGAGGCGCACCTCCGGCATGTCCGGGTGGCTCGCCCTGATCCCTTCCTCCAGCCGAGGCAAGAGGACGTCGCCCGGCAGCCTGCGAGCGAGGAGCGGGAAAGCCGGAGCCGCGGGATGCGGGCTCGGGCCTTCCCCCTCGAGAGCGTGACATCGACTGCAGACCCGGGTCGCGATCTCCCGGCCGAGTGCGACGTCGGGGCCAGCGGACGCGGTCTCGACCGTCGCGCTCGCCGCCGCCGTCCATCGCACCGCCTCGGGCTCGAGCTGCGACGCGCAAGCCGAAAGGGCGAGCGCGAGCAACGCGGCGCGGCAGCCGAGCGGGCTCACGCGGCCGCCAACGCTTGGTCGAGGTCGGCCAGGATGTCGTCGATGTGCTCGATCCCGATCGACAATCGGACATAGCCCTCCGAGACCCCGGTCGCGAGCTGCTCCTCGGGGCCGAGCTGGCTGTGAGTGGTGGTCGCCGGGTGGATGGCGAGCGAGCGGACGTCGCCGATGTTGGCGACGTGGTAGAACATCTGCAGCGCGTCGATGAACCGACGACCTGCCTCGCGACCGCCCTTGAGCTCCATGCCGACCAGGGCGCCGTAGCCGCCCCGCAGATGCTGGTCGGCGCGGCGCCTGAGCTCGCCGGTCTGGAGCGAGGGATGAATGACCCGCTCGACCTTGGGGTGGCGGCTGAGCCACTCGGCGACCCGTGTGGCGTTCTCGCAATGGATCCGCATCCGCAGCGGCAGGGTCTCGAGGCCCTGAATGAACATGAACGCGTTGAACGGCGACATCGCGGCTCCTATGTCGCGCAAGAGCGTGACACGCGCCTTGACGATGTAGGCGATCGGGCCGAGCGGCTTCACCGCCTGGGTCCAGATCGCGCCGTGCTAGGAGGGGTCGGGCTGGTTGGGCATGGGGAAGCGGTCGGCGTGTTTCTCCCAGTCGAAATTGCCGCCGTCGACGATGATTCCGCCGATCGAGGTCCCGTGCCCGCCGATGTACTTGGTCGTCGAGTGCATGACGATGGCGGCACCGTGCTCGATCGGCCGGCAGATCACCGGGGCTGCCGTGTTGTCCACGATGAGCGGTACGCCCATTTCGCGGCCGATCCGTGCCACCTCGGCGATCGGGAACACGTTGAGCTTGGGGTTGGGAAGCGTCTCCGCATAATAGCAGCGTGTGCGGGCATCGGTCGCCCGCCGGAAATTCTCGGGATCGGAGGGATCGACGAAGCGGACCTCGATCCCCATCGTCTTCATCATCGTGTTCTGGAACAGGTTCCAGGTGCCGCCGTAGAGGTCGGTCGAGGAGACGAAGTTGTCGCCGGCGTGGCAGATGTTCTGGACCGCGAAGAGCGAGGCTGCCTGTCCCGAGGCGAGCGCGAGCGCCGCCACGCCACCCTCAAGCTGGGCGACGCGTTCCTCGAGCACCGCCTGGGTAGGGTTCATGATCCGGGTGTAGATGTTGCCGAGCTCTTCGAGCGCGAACAGGCGCCGCGCGTGCTCGGGCGAATGGAACTGGTAAGAGGTCGTTTGGTAGATCGGCACCGCGACCGCCGTCGTGGTGGGATCGCTCCTATAGCCGGCGTGGAGAACGATGGTCTCCGGATTCCTGCTCTTCGTACGCATCGATGTCTCCGCGATCGCGACGGGTGGACGCTAGCGCCTGCACACCGCGCCGTCGAGGCGAGTGCCGGGGGCGCCGGAGTCGGCTCTGGCGGCGGCGTCCGGCCCGGCCTAGAAGCGCGGGCGCGCTGTTCGATGCGAGGGAGAGCATGGCCGACGCTCAGGGGATTGCCGCCGACCGGCTCAAGCAGATCGTCGAGAAGGTGGAACGTCTCGAGGAGGAGAAACGCGAGGTCGCCGAGCAGATCAAGGAGGTGTTCGCCGAAGCCAAGAGTGAAGGCTTCGATGTGAGGACGTTGCGCCATGTCTTGCGGTTGCGGCGCATGAAACCGCACGATCGGAGCGAGCAGGAGGAGCTGCTCGAGCTCTACAAAGCGGCGCTCGGTATGGCCTGAGCCCGGGTGCAGGCGGAGGACGGTTGCCGGCGCGGCCAGTCGGGTCGGGAGGTGAGGATGACGGAGGACGGGGAAGAACTCGAGGAGCTCGGCGATGCGGCGGGCCGGATCTCGGCCGATCGGGCGGCGGCGCTGGCGCGCGAAGGCCGGCTGGTTCTCGTCGACATCCGCACCCCCGCCGAATGGGCCCAAACCGGCGTTCCGGCAGGCGCCGAACTCGCACCCCTGACCGAAGCGCCGCAAGCTGTCCGGGCGGGTTTCGTCGCCGACATCGCCCGGATCGTCGAAGCCGCGCAGGGTCGACCCGTCGCGCTGATCTGCCGATCGGGTGGGCGGACGGCGTTCGCCCGCCGGCTTCTCCTCGGCGAGGGTTTCTCCCGGATCCTCGACATCGCCGAGGGCATGGCCGGCAGCGCGTTTGGGCCCGGCTGGCTCGCGCGCGGGCTGCCGGTGGCTCCCTGGCCGCCGGCCGAGGGCCCCCGATCCGACCGTCACGGTCCCGTCGCGTTGACGTTCTAGAGGGGCCTCTCACGCCCCAACCGTGGCCGCAAGGGAGTTCGCCCGCGATGCTCGCCCGCCGCTTGATCCTCGCCGCAGCGCTCGGGGCCGGTCTCGCTCTGCTATCTGCCCCGAGCCGGGCCGAGCCCGTCACGATCACCATCCTCCACACCAACGACGTCTACGAGATCGCGCCGAAACGCGGTCGCGGGGGCCTCGCCGAGCTCATGACACTGCTCGAGCGCGAGCGCGCCCGCTCGCCCCACCATCTGACGACGTTCGGCGGCGATCTGCTCTCGCCTTCGGTGCTCTCGGGGCTCACCAAAGGCGAGCCGATGATCGAGCTGTACAATGCACTGCGGACCGACGTCGCGGTGCCCGGCAACCACGAGTTCGACTTCGGCCCGGAGATCGCGGAAGCGCGGATCCGGGCCTCGACCTTCCCGTGGCTCGGCACCAACCTGCGCGACCACGAGGGACGGCCAGCGGTCGGCACGAAGGATCTGCACGTCGTCGAGCGCGGGGGCGTCAAGATCGGCCTGTTCGGCCTCGTCGAGCCCGAGACGCGGGTGCTGTCCTCGCCCGGTCCGGGCATCGCCTTCGCCGATCCTCTCGCGACCGCCGAGAGTGCCACCAAGCGCCTGCGGGAGCAGGGCGCCGATCTCGTGATCGCGCTCACCCATCTCGGGATCGCCCAGGATCGGGCGATCGCCGCCAAGGTCGAGGGGATCGACCTCGTTCTCGGCGGCCACGACCACGAGCCGATAACCTTTTTCGAGAACGGCAAGCTGATCCTCAAGGCCGGCTCCGACGCGCATTGGCTCGCGGTGATCGATCTTTCCGTCGAGCGCGTGAAGCAGGGCGACCGGGAGGTGGTCCAGTGGACTCCGTCCTGGCGTTACGTCGCCAACGCCGGCATCGCTCCACACCCGGAGATAAAGCCGATCGTCCAGCGTTGGAATCGGCGGCTCGACGAGGAGCTCGGGGTGGCGATCGGCGAGCTCGCGGTGCCGCTCGACAGTCGGCGCGACGTCGTCCGAACGACCGAGGCGGCGATCGGCAACCTGATCGCGGATGCGATGCGTCTGGCGATGAAAGCCGATGTCGCGATCACCAACGGAGGCGGTATCCGGGGCGATCGCACCTACGCGGCGGGTACGGTACTGACCCGCAAGGACGTCCTGACCGAGCTGCCGTTCGGGAACGTCACGGTGCTCGTCGAGCTCGAGGGTAAGGACCTTCTTTCCGCGCTCGAGAACGGCGTCTCGCAGGTCGAGCAGAAGGCCGGGCGCTTTCCGCAGGTCTCGGGGCTCACCTTTTCCTACGACCCGAGCCGGCCGCCGGGCCAGCGGGTGGTCGAGGTCCGGGTCGGCGGGGCGCCGCTTGAGCTCGGGCGGATCTATCGCGTCGCCACCAACGACTACATGCTGGCTGGCGGCGACGGTTACGCCGCACTCGGTCGTGGCAGGGTCGTCGTCGACGCCTCGGGCGCCACGCTGTTGGCCTCGACCGTGATGGACTACATCACGGCACTGGGCGGCAAGGCCGCACCCGCGGTAGAGGGCCGGATCCGCCGCGTTCAATGATCGAGCCGGTGCGACGCTGACACGCGGAACGCGCCCTCGTCGGAAATGTCGATCCGAAGACGTCGCGGGGTGCCGGCTCGGCCTGGAGGAGAAGCGTGCGATCGCGGATCGACCAGAAATCTCGAAGCAGAGGCCCCGACCGACATATGTGGTCCCGGAAATGCGCGACCGTCGAACGCCGACCACATAGAGGCACGTCTGGCCTATGGTCGCCGGATCGGCGCAAGGGCCGCGCGCGATCGGAAGGTCGAAGGGCGAGGGTGCGAGACGGAGCTGGGAAAGCGCGCATCGCACCGGCGTAGCCCCCGGGCGGCTCCGAAGGAAAAATGGCTGGACGATACAGGGCCGTCCGCGCGATGCGGTTTCGGGCGGCGTGCTCAAAGGAAGATCGGCGGCCGGTGACCCGATGCGGTGGACAGGCGTCGAAGTGCCCAAGACATCGTGCCGACGGCGCCGGCTGATTGCACCTGCTCGGGGAGCTCGACGGCACGCTCGGCGCAGTTCGGCTCGACTGTGGGCTACGGAGGCCGCTACCATGGGCCGGGTCAGCACGCCGGCGTGATCGCGGGGTCCGACTCGAGATCCGGCCCGGAGCTACCGGCGCAGCGAGCGACCCCCGCACCGGAGCGGCCGATCACTCGGCCGCTCGGCGGTAGCTCTCCAACGGCGGACAGGAGCATACCAGGTGGCGGTCGCCGTATGCGTTGTCGATCCGACCGACCGGGGGCCAATATTTTCTCCTGAGCTCCGCGACTGGAAACGCAGCGACTGTCCTCGAGTATGATCGCGACCAGTCGCCCAGGACCTGCTCGGCCGGATGGGGGGCGTTCTTGAGCGGATTGTCGAGCCGGTCCATGCGGCCCTGTTCGATCGCCCGGATCTCCTCGCGGATGGCGATCATCGCGGCGCAGAACCGATCCAGCTCGGGGAGCGGCTCGCTCTCGGTCGGCTCGATCATCATGGTCTCGGGAACCGGCCAGGACATGGTCGGGGCGTGGAAACCGTAATCGATCAGCCGTTTTGCGACATCCTCGGCGGTGACACCGGTCGCCGCCTTGATCGGGCGAAGATCGATGATGCACTCGTGCGCCACGAAGCCGCCGGCGCCCGAATAGACGATCGGATAATGCGGCGCGAGGCGGCGGGCCACGTAATTCGCGGCCAGAATCGCGACCGAGGTGGCCTTGCGCAGACCTTCGGCCCCCATCATCCGGATGTAGGCCCAGGAGATCGGCAGGATCGAAGCCGAGCCCCAGGGTGCCGCCGCCACGGGTCCCACGGACCTCCAATGCCGCTCGGGATCGACGGGAACCACGGGATGATCGGGTAGGAACGGGACGAGGTGCGCGGCTACCCCGATCGGGCCAACGCCCGGCCCTCCGCCGCCGTGCGGAATGCAGAAGGTCTTGTGCAGGTTCATGTGGCAGACGTCGGCGCCGAGCTCGGCCGGCCGGGCGATCCCGACCAGCGCGTTCAGGTTCGCCCCGTCGATGTAGACCTGGCCGCCGCGCTCGTGGACGATGGCGCAGATGTCCTTGATCCGCTCCTCGAAGACACCGTGGGTCGAGGGATATGTCACCATCAGCGCCGCGAGCCGGTCGCGGTGCTCGTCGGCCTTCGCCCGGAGATCGTCGATGTCGACATTGCCGTGCGTGTCGCAGCCGACGACCACGACCTCCATCCCCGCCATCACGGCCGAGGCGGGATTGGTTCCGTGCGCCGAGGCTGGGATCAGACAGACGGTGCGATGAGCCTCGCCGCGCGACGCGTGCCACGCGCGGATCACGAGAAGACCGGCATACTCGCCCTGACTGCCGGCGTTCGGCTGCAGCGAAACGGCGGCGAAGCCCGTGATCTCGCAGAGGAAGGCCTCGAGCGAGCGAAACAGCTCGGCGTAACCCGCCATGTGCTCGCGCGGTGTGAAAGGATGTGGCTCGGCGAAGCCCGGCCAAGTCACCGGGCGCATCTCGCTCGTCGCATTGAGCTTCATCGTGCAGGAGCCGAGCGGGATCATCGCTCGGTCGAGCGCCAGATCCTTGTCCTGCAGCCGGCGGAGGTAGCGGAGCATCTGCGTCTCGCTTCGATGTTCCGAGAAAACCGGATGGGACAGGAAGGCGGAGCGACGGCGGAGCGGCGCCGGAATTCCCTCGAGCGCACCTCGTGCCAGGGTTTCGAGGTCGGGGCGGTCGACGCCGAACAGCCGGAGGAGCCGTTCGACGACCTCGGGTGTGGAGGTCTCGTCGAAGCTCAGGGCCAGCCGATCGGAATCGATCGGTCGAAGGTCGATCCCGGCCTCGGCGGCCTTCTGGACGAGCGCCGCGGCACGGCCGGGCGCCTGGAGCGTGAGGGTGTCGAAGAAGCCCGCTCGATCGACCACCTCGATGCCGCTGCCCTCGAGCCCGAGCGCGAGCATCCCCGCCAAACGATGGACGCGACGTGCGATTCGCACCAATCCCTCGGGACCGTGGTAGACGGCATAGAAGGCCGCGATCACCGCGAGCAGGACCTGGGCAGTGCAGATGTTGGAGGTCGCCTTGTCGCGGCGGATGTGCTGCTCGCGGGTCTGGAGGGCCATCCGGTAGGCGGGCTTCCCGCGACTGTCGATCGATACGCCGATCAGACGCCCCGGGAGTTGGCGCTTGTGCACGTCGCGGCAGGCCAAGAAGGCCGCGTGCGGACCGCCGTAACCCATCGGCACCCCGAAGCGCTGGGCGGAGCCCACCACGAGATCCGCACCGTGCTCGCCGGGCGGGGTCGCGAGGCAGCAAGAGAGCAGGTCGGTCGCGACGATCGCGAGGGCACCGCGCTCGTGCAGGCGTCGAACGATCGGCCCGATATCGACGAGCGCGCCGCTGGATCCGGGATAGGACAGCAGAGCCGCGAAAGGGGCGGGGCCGCGCTCGAGGAGCTCGGCGACGCCGCCGACCACCACCTCGATTCCGAGAGGGCGGGAGCGGGTCTCGATCACCGCGATCGTCTGCGGATGGGTATCCCGGTCCACGAGGAACAGCCGCGAGGAGATGCGGCCGACCCGCCGGGCCATCGTCATGGCTTCGGCCGCGGCGGTCGCCTCGTCGAGCAGGGAGGCGTTGGCTACCTCCATCCCGGTGAGGTCGCAGACCATTTGCTGCCAGACCAAGAGGGCCTCGAGTCGGCCCTGGCTGATTTCCGCTTGGTAGGGGGTATAGGCCGTGTACCAGCCGGGATTCTCGAGGACGTTGCGGAGGATCACGCCCGGCGTGATCGTACCGTAATAGCCCATGCCGATCAGCGAGACGCGGCGGGCGTTGCGGCTCGCCATCCGCTGAAGTTCGGCGAGCGCCTCGACCTCCGAGAGAACAGGCGGCAGGTCGAGCGGCCGCTCCGAGCGGATCGACCGGGGTACCGCCCGATCGATCAGCTCCTCGAGGGAGGAGAGCCCGAGTGCTGCGAGCATCCGCCCGATATCGGCGTCGCTGGGCCCGATGTGGCGATGGACGAACGCGCCCGCTTCGGACAGCTCCGCGAGGATCGATCGGCCGGCGGTCATGGTGCGCTCCGGTGGTTCGGTCAGCCGAGCGTGGCGAGATAGTCTGCGTAAGCCTCGGGGGTCATGAGGCTGGAGAGCTCCGAAGGATCGCCGATCTCGATCCGGTAGAACCAGGCCGCACCTTCGGCGTCGTCGTTGACCAGGGCGGGATTGTCGGCCAGTGCAGTGTTCACGGCGACCACCTTGCCGGACACCGGGCTGTAGACTTCCGAGGCCGCCTTCACGCTCTCGACAACGGCCACCTGCTCGTGCGCCTTCACCACCCGGCCGACTTCCGGCAACTCGACATAGACCACGTCGCCGAGCTGCTCCTGGGCATGCTCCGACACGCCCACCGTGCCGAGCCCGTTCTCGACGCGAATCCATTCGTGATCGCGCGTGTAGAAGACCGGCATCCTGTTTCTCCTCGCAAAAAACTCAGCGGTGGTAGCGATGCGGCACGAAGGGAAGAGCTGTGACCCGAGCGGGCTCGTCGCGGCCGCGGATGCGGAGCCCGAGCGGCGTTCCGGGGTTCGCGAGGGCGGTCGGAACGTAGCCCATGGCGAGCGGGCCTCCCACGGTCGGCCCGAACCCGCCGCTCGTGATGCGGCCGACCACGACCCCGCCTTGGACGATCTCCGTGCCCTCCCGCGCGGGCGCCCTTCCCTCGGGCCGGATACCCACGAGCTTGCGCGGAGGACCTTCGACGAGTTGGCGAAGGATGATCGGGGCACCGGGGAAGCCGCCCCGCTCCCGTCGGCGCTTGCCGATCGTCCAGGCGAGGCCCGCCTCGACGGGCGTCGTGCTCCGGTCGATGTCGTGACCGTAGAGGCAGAGCCCGGCCTCCAAACGCAGCGAATCGCGCGCACCGAGCCCGGCCGGACGCACCTCCGGATTGTCCAAGAGGGCTCGGGCGAGGCCGGTCGCCTCGGCGGAGGGCACGGAGATCTCGAAACCGTCCTCCCCGGTGTAGCCGAGCCGCGAGACGCGACAGCGGACGCCGCGGAGCGGCATCTCCGCAGTCTGCATGAACCGGAGACGCGTGCAGCCCGGAGCCAGGCGGGAGAGAGCCCGTTCGGCCTCCGGTCCCTGGAGGGCGATCAGGGCACGATCGGCGAGCTCGACGACCTCGCAGCCTGGTTCGAGGTGCGCACGAAGGTGCACGAGATCGCCGCGCTTGCAGGCGGCGTTCACGACCAGGAAAAGATGATCGCCAGCGTTGGAGAGGATGAGATCATCGAGGATCCCGCCGTTCTCGGCTGTCATGACCGTGTAACGCGCTCGACCTTCGGCGACGCCGGCGATCTCGGCAGGGACCAGACGCTCGAGCGCGATGGCCGCGTCTTTGCCGCGGATCGCGATCTGTCCCATGTGCGACACGTCGAACAGTGCCGCGTGCTCGCGGCACCAGCGGTGCTCGGCGACGATCCCTTCGCGGTACTGCACCGGCATCTCGTAGCCGGCGAAGGCGACGAGCTTGGCGCCGAGCTCGCGGTGCAGGTCGAAGAGGGGCGTGCGGAGCAGATCGCTCACCGGTCGTGGCCTCCAGAAGCCCGAACGGCGCGACCACAGCGGTCGCGTCGCTCGCCCCCTCTGTCCACGACCTGAGAGATTCCATCCCAAGCCGTCACCGGCCCGGAATGTCCCCTTCGGTGGGGTGCGGGTGCACCCGCTCTCCAGAGGGCCAGCTCGCGCGCGGTCCTTCGGCCTGAGAGTTTCCGGGGCGGTTGCTCCTTCGGCGCCGCGCGGCTCGGGTCACCCCGGCGCGGACTCTCCCACGCGCGATCCTCGGCCGAACGGGAGAGTAGAGCACCGGCTCGCCGGGTCAAGCCGCGAGAGGGAGTTCGGGGCCGAGCCGGCACTCTGCGGCGCCGGCCCGTACACCCCGCGTCAGATCGCGTTCTTCGCCATCTGGTCGGCGAGATAGTCGGCCTGGCGGATCGCCAGCGCCACGATGGTGAGCGTCGGGTTCTCCGCGGCACCGGTCGTGAACTGGCTGCCGTCCGAGATGAACAGGTTTTTGTGGTCCCAGGTCTGGCCGAAGGCGTTGCAGACGCCGTCCTGCGGCCGGGCGCTCATCCGGTTCGTGCCGAGATTGTGGGTGCTCGGGTAGGGCGGCACCTCGTAAATCTCGCGTGCCCCGGCAGCGAGGTAGACCGCCGCCCCTTGCCGATAGGCATGGGCCCGCATCGCGATGTCGTTCGGGTGATCGTCGAAATGGACGTTCGGGATCGGCAGCCCGAAGCGGTCCTTCTCGGTCGGATGCAGGGTCACCCGATTGCTGGCCTGCGGCATGTCCTCGCCGACGATCCACATCCCGGCCATGTGCGCATAGCCCTCGAGCTTGCGGCTGAATTCGCGGCCCCACGCGCCCGGGTCTAGGAAGGCGGCCAAAAACGGCAGACCCAAGGAGAGCGTCTCGAGCTCGTAGCCACCGGCGAAGCCCCGCTTCGGGTCGTGACCGGCCTCGTCCTGGATGATGCCGGCCATGGTCGTGCCGCGGAACATGTACACCGGACGGTCGAAAGTCGCGTAGACCGACCCGGTGGTGTGCCGCATGTAGTTGCGGCCGACCTGACCCGACGAGTTGGCGAGGCCGTCCGGATATTTGCTCGACGCAGAGTTGAGGAGGAGGCGGGGGCTTTCGATCGAATTACAGGCGATGCAGACGATACGAGCCTTCTGGAGGTGCTGGCGACCGTCCTTGTCGGCGTATAGCACGCCCGTGATCTTGCCCGCGGCGTCGTGTTGGATCTGCAGGGCCTGGCACTCGGTACGCAGATCCAGCTTGCCGGTCGCCTCGGCGGCCGGGATCTCGGTGTAGAGGGTGGACCACTTGGCGGCCGACTTGCAGCCCTGGAAGCAGAAGCCGATCTGCAGGCAGTGCGAACGACCGTCGCGGGCCCGACTGTTGATCGCCATCCGACCGGTGTGAACGGTCTTGTAGCCGAGCCGCTTGGCGCCCGTGTACATAACGCGGAAATTGTTGTTGCCGGGCAACCCGGGAATGCCGTTCGTACGGGTCACCCCCATCTTTTTCTCGGCTCGATCGTAATAAGGCTCGAGATCTTCGTAGCCGATCGGCCAGTCGAGGAGCGTGGCCCCCGGGATCTCGCCGTAGACAGTGCGGGTCTTGAATTCGTGCGGCTGAAACCGGAGCGAGGCTCCGGCCCAGTGCACGGTGGAGCCGCCGACGGTCTTGCAGATCCAAGCGGGAAGGTTCGGGAAATCGCGCGCCACGCGCCAGCTGCCGCTCGTCGTGCGCTTGTCGAGCCAAGCCGTCTGGACGAAGGCGGCCCACTCGTCGTTGACGAATTCCTCGGGCGAGAGCCGCTTGCCAGCTTCGAGAAGGATGACCTTGATCCCCTTCTGGCAGAGCTCGTTGGCGAGCGTGCCACCGCCCGCCCCGCTGCCGATCACGACGACGACCGAATCGTCGCTCAGCTCGTACCGTGCCATCTTCCGTGCCTCCCTTCGTGTCGTTCGGTTCGCCGACGAGCCGTCAGGCGGGTGGCGGCGGGCTCGCTTCGGCGTCCGGCTCTAGCGTCCAGCCCGCGTCCTGGAAGCCCCGGTGCAGATAGCCGCCGAACTCGGCCGAGCTCCCCTGATAGCCGAAATGGTGCCAGACCAGCTTGTTGTTGTAGAGCCCGACGACGGTCTCGCCCTTGACCGCTTGGAAGAAGGGCGTCTTCTCTATCGACTTCAGGACCTCGGTCCGACCACCGGGGGAGAGCTGCAGCCAGGGGACCCCGGTCGCCCGGTCGAGGGCGGCCACACCCGTCTCGATCGTCTTGGCCAAGCCGGGATCGGCCTCGGCCTTCTTGTCGAGGCTCTCGACCACCTCGGCGTAGTAGACGTCGCCCAACATGTCGTGGGGGAAGAGGTCGCGCGTCATGACCAGGAGGACGCGAGCGGTCGCGGCGTCGAACGACGAGAGCGTCATCGCCCAAGCACCGTTGCTCGCGGCGATGACCGTGGTCCCGCCGGCCGCGGCGACGGTCGCGGCGGCAGTCGCGGTCGTTCGAAGGAACAGCCGCCGATCCAGGATCTTCTTCATTGGCGAGCCTCCCCATCCGAGGGCCGCTCAGCGGTAGCGGCCGTGACGTTGCAGGACCTCGATCTTGTACCCGTCAGGGTCCTGAACGAAGAAAAACCTGGCGAGCAGCGCGCCGTCGCGGAAGAATTCTTTGATCGGCTGCGGTGCCAATCCCGCTTCGGTCAGACGCCGGTGCTCGCGGTCGAGGTCGTCGACACAGAAGGCGATGTGGCCGTAACCGTCGCCGTGCGTGTAGGGTTCGGCTCGGCCCTTGTTCAACGTGAGCTCGACCTCGAAATCCGCCTCCGGGTTGCGCAAGTAGACGAGGGTGAAGGTCTCGAAATCCAGGGTTTCGGCGGGCTCGAGACCGAGCGCGGTCCGATAGAACGCGATCGAGCGATCCAGATCGAGGACCCGGATCATCATGTGGATCGCCTTGGCCATTGCCTTTGCTCCCGCCGCTGCGTCTGGAACGGAGGGAATCCTTACACGCCCGCGTCGCGCCGGTGGTATTAGCGCGCTACTACACCATCTCGGCCGCGGCATCGACCCGCCGGCCGGTCCCCTCCGCGCCGGCGCCGCGGGAGTTGCGATCGAGAAAGGTCGCGCAGGCGACACGCAGCAGCGAGGCGAAGTTCCGGACCTCGCCGTTGAGCTCCAGCACCTCGTCGTAGAGGGTCGCCACGAAGCGAGGGGTCGACACACCTTCGAGCTCCGCCATCCGGTCGAGGATGGCCCAGAAGCGCGCCTCGAGACGGATGCTGGTGACGGCACCGTGCAGCCGGACGGAGCGGGTCACGGGCTCGTAGTCCCTGGGGTCCGTCCCGGCGTAGATCCGGCACATGGGCCCTCCCTTCACCCCGCAGCCGACGGCTTCTGCGATCCCAATCGACCGCAGTCTAGCGGCGGCCCGTTCGGCCTGCCAACCCGTCGCCTTGCAGAGCGCCGCCTCCTTGCCTAAGCAGCGTGGGGCACACGGCCGCCGCAGCGGAAGCGGGGTCGAGGACGGGAACGGAGCGCCCATGCGGATCGGCATCGTCAAGGAGCGCCGGGAGCACGAGCGGCGCGTCGCGGCCACGCCCGAGACGGTCAAACGCTACAAGGCCATGGGCCTCGAGCCCGTGGTCGAGCGCGGCGCGGGCCTGGGTGCAGCCATTCCCGACGAGCTCTACGAGCAGGCCGGCGCTCGGCTGGTGGACGGCCCCGGCGAGGCGCTGGCCGCCGAGATCCTGCTCAAGGTGCAGCGCCCGCTCGACGAGGAGCTCGCGGCCCTAGGGCCAGAGAGGGTCCTGATCGGGATGCTCGATCCCTACATGAACGGCGACCAGGTCCGAGCCTACGCCGAGCGTAGAATCACCGCGTTCGCCCTGGAGCTCCTGCCGCGGACGACCCGGGCTCAGGCGATGGACGTGCTCTCGAGCCAGGCGAACCTCGCGGGCTACCGAGCGATGGTCGAAGCGATGGCGGCCTACAGCAGGGTCTTGCCCATGATGATGACGGCGGCCGGGACCGTGACGCCGGCCAAGGTGTTCGTCATCGGTGCGGGTGTGGCCGGGCTACAGGCGATCGCGACGGCCAAGCGGATGGGGGCCGTCGTCACGGCGACCGACGTGCGGCCGGCCGCCAAGGAGGAGATCGAGAGCCTTGGCGCCAAATTCGTCGGCTTCATTCCGAAAGACGCGGCGACCGCGGGCGGCTACGCCCGCCCGCTCACGCCCGAAGAGCAGGCCGAGCAGGCCCGGATCGTGGCGGAGCACCTCAAGAGCCAGGACATCGTCGTGACGACCGCTCAGGTGCCGGGCCGCAAGGCGCCCCGGATCGTGACCGCGGCCATGGTCGCAGCGATGAAGCCGGGCTCGGTGATCCTCGACATGGCGGCCGAGACGGGCGGCAACGTCGAGGGCAGCCGGCCCGGTGAGGTGGTCGAGATCGGCGGGGTTCAGGTGATCGGGGCCCGCAACCTGCCGGCCAAGCTCGCGCCGGCCGCCTCGCTGCTCTACGCTAAGAACCTGATGAATTTCGTTCAGCTCATCGTCGGCAAGAAGGGCGAACTCGCGATCAATCTCGAGGATGATTTGGTCAAAGGCACGCTCCTCACTCGAGCCGGCGAGATCGTGCATCCGAACTTCGTCGGGCAGAGCTGAGGGAGGAGCGAGCAATGGCCGCCATCGACCCGGCAATCTTCAATCTCATCGTGTTCGTGCTGGCTATCTTCGTAGGTTACTACGTGGTCTGGTCGGTCACCCCCGCCTTGCACACGCCGCTCATGTCGGTCACCAACGCGATCAGCTCGGTGATCATTGTGGGCGCGCTGATCGCCACGGGTGCGGGTGGGCTCGCCGCCGTCTTCGGGTTTCTCGCTTCGCTCTTGGCGGCGGTGAACATCTTCGGCGGGTTCGCCGTCACCGAGCGAATGCTCGCGATGTTCAAGAAGCGCGGTTGAGGGAGGCGGAGCGATGACCGCGAACCTCGCCGCGATCGGCTATCTCGTCGCTGCCGTCTGCTTCATCCTGGCCCTTCGCGGTCTGTCCTCGCCGGCCTCGAGCCGGATGGGCAATCGCTACGGCATGGCCGGGATGCTGCTCGCCGTCCTCACCACGCTCCTGGCCCTGCCGCAGGCGAACGTGGGCGGCTACGCGGCGATCCTGGTCGCGATCGCCCTCGGCGGTGCCACGGGCTACACGATCGCCCAGCGCATCCAGATGACTGCGATGCCGCAGCTCGTGGCGGCGTTCCACTCGCTCGTCGGCCTCGCGGCCGTCTTCGTGGCGGCGGGCGCTTTCCTCGAGCCGCAGGACTTCGGTATCACGCGGCCGGACGGCTCGATCAAGCCCCTCTCGCTTCTTGAGATGGGACTCGGGACGATCATCGGTGCGATCACCTTCACGGGCTCGGTGATCGCCTTCGGCAAACTCCAGGCCAAGTTTCCGCCGAACATCGAGGCGCTGATTCCGGGTTTCGCCAAACCCGTCGTCGCGGCCGCCATGTCGAGCCGGCCGATCCTCCTGCCCTCGCGCCACGCGATCAATATCGCGATCGGTGGCGCGATTCTGTTCCTCCTCTTCCTCTTCATGGTGAGCCAGAGCGGGCTCGCCTTCCTCCTCATGACGCTGTTGGCTCTCGCCGTCGGCGCGCTTCTCATCATCCCGATCGGCGGTGCCGACATGCCGGTGGTGGTCTCGATGCTCAACAGCTATTCGGGATGGGCCGCAGCCGGCATCGGCTTCACGCTGCAGAACCCGATGTTGATCATCACGGGTGCCCTGGTCGGCTCTTCGGGTGCCATTCTCTCCTACATCATGTGCCGGGCGATGAACCGCTCCTTCGTCTCGGTCATCCTGGGGGGCTTCGGGGAGACGGGTGCGGCGGCGGCGGACAGCGGCGACAAGACGGTCAAGGCCGGCTCCGCCGAGGACGCGGCGTTCATCATGGAGAACGCACAAAAGGTCATCGTCGTGCCGGGCTACGGGATGGCGGTCGCCCAGGCCCAGCACGCCGTGCG
>CALBAK010000045.1 GCA_937926445.1 uncultured Alphaproteobacteria bacterium | reverse complement strand
GCGGTCGTGATGTAGCGCTCGGCGAAGGAGGGCACGATCACGACGATCAGCTTGTCGCGCATCTGCGGCCGCCGGCCGACCTCGATCGCGGCGGCGAGATTGGCGCCGGCGCTGATACCTCCCGGGATGCCCTCGGTGCGGGCCAGAAGGCGCGAGGTCTGGAAGGCGGTCTCGGAGGCCACCTTCACGATCTCGTCGATCTCGCGGGTATCCAGGATCGAGGGCACGAAGCCCGCACCGATGCCCTGGATCGGGTGCGGCCCGGGCTGGCCGCCGGAGAGCACCGGGCTCGCCTCGGGCTCGACCGCCACCATCCGCAGCGACGGCCGCCGCGGCCGGATCACTTGGGCGCAGCCGGTGAGCGTGCCGCCGGTGCCGACACCCGCCACGATGACGTCGACCTTGCCCTCGGTATCCCGCCAGATTTCCTCGGCCGTGGTCCGCCGGTGGATCGCCGGATTGGCCGGATTGTCGAACTGGCCGGCCATCACCGCCCCGGGGATCTCGCGCAAGAGCTCCTCGGCGCGTGCGATCGCCCCCTTCATGCCCTTCTCGCGCGGGGTGAGCTCGATCTCCGCACCCAACAGGCGGAGCATCTTGCGCCGCTCGATCGACATCGATTCGGGCATCGTCAGGATCAGCCGATAGCCGCGGGCGGCGCACACGAAGGCGAGCGCGATGCCGGTATTGCCGGAGGTCGGCTCGACGATCGTGCCACCCGGCGCGAGCCTCCCCTCGGCCTCCATGGCCTCGATCATCGAGACGCCGATCCGGTCCTTCACCGAGGCGAGCGGGTTGAAGAATTCGAGCTTGAGGCAGAGGTCGGCCACCACCCCCGTCTCCCGGGCGAGGCGGCGGACGCGGACGAGCGGCGTGTTGCCGATCGTCTCCATGATGTTCTCGTAGATCCGCCCGCGCCCCGGCGGGTCGAGCCGGACGGGGGGCGGGGCAGCGATCGGCTGGTCGGCCATGGGGGCTCCTCCGTTGTGTCGAGAAGGCAGATGGGGCCCCTCTCTACGAAAAACAAGCGCTCTTTCGTCTATTTTACATATGTATTGTGTATTTTTCTGCCCGAGGAGAGCTGGTCACATTCCGGTCGAAACTATGCCGAGACCTTGTCGCGCTGGCGGCGCAGAAGCCGGTACGGCTCCACAGTCGGAGATCCGATCGATGGTCCATCGCTTCCGATACGCCGGTGCCTCCCGCCGCGACCTCCTGGTCGGCGGCGCCGGCCTCGTCCTCGCTTCGAGCCCGCTGCGCACATTCGCCCAGGCGCCGGCCGTGGTGGTGAGCGAGCGCATGCGGATCAAGCTGCCCTACGGCGCCCAGGTGGGCGATCTTCAGGGCGATCGTGCGATCCTCTGGGCCAAGGCCGATCGCGAGGCGCGCATGATCGTCGAGTGGGCGACCAGCGAGAGCATGAAGGGCGCCCGCACGGTGGTCGGCCCGCACGTGCTCGAGGACACCGATTTCTGCGGCAAGCTCGACCTCGAGGGTCTGCCGGCCGGGCAGAAGATCTTCTACCGGGTGAGCTTCCTCGACCTCGGCGACTACAAGACCCGAAGCGAGCCCGTGCTCGGCAGCTTCGCCACCCCGCCCGCGGGGCGTCGCAACATCCGCTTCCTCTGGTCGGGCGATACCGCCGGCCAGGGCTGGGGCATCAATCCCGACTTCGGCGGCATGCGGATCTACGAGGCGATGCGCCGGCTCGAGCCCGACTTCTTCATTCACTCAGGCGACACGATCTACGCTGACGGGCCGATCCCGGCCGAGCGCAAGCTGCCGGACGGCTCGATCTGGAAGAACGTCACGATCGAGGAGAAGCAGAAGGTCGCCGAGACCCTGCGCGAGTTCCGGATGAACTACGCCTACAACCTCATGGACGAGAACATTCGCCGCTTCAACGCGGCGGTACCGATGCTCGTCCAGTGGGACGATCACGAGGTCACCAACAACTGGTACTGGGAACTCCGCAAGGACAAGGACCAGCGCTACAAGGAGGGCTCGGTCGCGCTGATGGCGGCACGCGCGATGCGTGCCTTCCACGACTACATGCCGACCCGCCGCCATCCGCTCGAGCAGGATCGAATCTACACCTCCTTCCGCTACGGGCCCTCGCTCGAGATCTTCCGGATCGACATGCGCTCCTATCGGGGTGCCAACAGCGACGGCCTCGAGACCGTGCTCGCCCCGGAGACCCGGATCCTGGGCGAGCGCCAGGTCCGCTGGCTCAAGCAGGCTCTCCTCGCTTCCGATGCGACCTGGAAGGTGATCGCCTCCGACATGCCCTTGGGGCTGATCGTCTGGGACGATTGGCAGGCCAAGCGCGGGGCCGAGGCGGTGGCGCAGGGCGAGCACGGTTCGCCCAAGGGGCGCGAGCTCGAGATCGCCGAGCTCTTGCGCTTCGTCCGCGACAACCGGGTCAAGAACGTGGTCTGGCTGACCGCGGACGTGCACTACACCGCGGCGCACTACTACGATCCGAACAAGGCGGCCTTTCAGGACTTCGCGCCGTTCTGGGAGTTCGTCTCGGGTCCCTTGAACGCCGGCACCTTCGGCCCGAACGAGCTCGACCGGACCTTCGGCCCCGAGGTCGTGTTCCAGAAGGCGCCGGCCCCGGGTCAATCGAACCTGCCGCCCTCGGCCGGGCTGCAGTTCTTCGGCCAGGTCGACATCGACGGCGCTACCGAAGTCATGACCGTCCGGCTCAACGACCTCGACGGCAAGACCCTGTTCACCAAGGAGCTCGCCCCCGAGGTCTGATCCCCGCCCCGCCCGGCCC
>CALBAK010000044.1 GCA_937926445.1 uncultured Alphaproteobacteria bacterium | reverse complement strand
CGCGGCTCGCTTGGGACCTCGTGGCCGAGCCCGCCGACCTCTACTCCCTCGCCTCGTGAGTCGGCATCCCGGCCCGGGAGAGCCCGCGCCCAGCCGCCGGCTCGCGGACCTCGCGAGCGGTGCCCTGGTCGTCGCGGCGGTTCTCGCCCTCTATCTCACCGCCCCGGCACCGGACGGCTTTCTCTGGAGCGACGCGCCACGGCACGCACTCAACGGCGTCCTGATCGCCGATTTCCTGCGGGAGATGCCACTCGACCGGCCGATCCAGTGGGCCTTCGACTATTACCTGACCTGGCCGGCGCTCACCGTCTTCTTCTATCCCCCGCTGTTCGCCGCGCTGAGCGCACCGTTCGTCCTCCTCTTCGGAATCGGCGAGACGGTGAGCCTTCTGCCGGTGGTGGGGCACGCTCTGGCCCTGGGTCTCGCCGTGCTCGCCCTCCTGCGCCCCTTCCTGGGTCCTTGGGGGGCTGCCGGAGCAGCCCTTCTCCTCCTCGGCAGTCCGGCGATCGCCTTCTGGAGCAGGCAGGTGATGCTCGAGGTGCCGGCCGCCACCTGGCCGGCCTGGGCAGTCGTTGCGTTGCTCGCCTGGCTGCGCGCCGGCAGGCCCGTGGCACTCTGGGCGGGCGTGGCCTGCCTCGCCGCCGGGATCTGGACCAAACTCGCTACGCTCTACGCCTTGCCACTCCTGCCGCTCGCAGCCTGGCTCCGCCTCGGTCCAGACGTGTTCGGCGATCGCACCGTCCGGCGAGCCCATGCCGTACTCGCCCTGTTCCTCCTACCTTGGGCCCTCCACCAACTCGTCTTCGGCCGGCACAATCTCGGAAACGTCGTAGGCGCGGGCGATCTGGCGCTACAGCCGACCAACGCCTGGAGCTGGCTCTGGTACGTCCGCGAGCTCCCGGCCATGGGCGGGATCGGCGTCCTGGTCTCGGCTTTCCTCCTGCTCCTCGCCGGCCGGCGGCTGTTGCGCGACCCGCGCCTTTCTCGCGAGTTGCCGCTTCTGTTGGGCTGGCTCGGCTTCGCCTGGCTCTTCTTCTCTTTCGTGGCGCTCAAGGAGGATCGCCAAGGCCTCCACCTTCTCGCCCCGCTCGTGGCCCTTGGCCTTCTGGCCCTCGCTCGACTCCTGCCCGCCCCGTGGGGTGGGCGGATCGTGCTCCTGATCGGCCTCGCGGGCTTCGCCCAGGGCCTCCTCCTGGCCCGGCCGCCCGCGATCACAGGCTATCGCGATGCCGCCGCCACGGCCGCAGCGCTCGCCCGGCCGGGCTCGACCGTGCTCGTCGCGGGCGAGCGCGACGGCACCCTCGTCTTCTGGCTCAAGGCCAGCGGCCGCGGCGATCTCGCCGTCCTGCGTGCCGACAAGCTCCTCCTGGAGGTCGAGGCCCGCCGCACGCTCGGGGTCAAGGAGAACCTCTTGAGCGAGGAGGAGATCGGCGAGCGGCTCGAGCGCGAAGGGGTGGATCTCGTGATCGCCCAGGCCAATTTTTGGACCGATCTCGCGGTCATGGCCCGCTTCGAGCGGGTGCTGCGCTCGAACCGCTTCGTCGAGTTCGCCCGGATCCCCGTGCGGGCGGTTCCCTACCGGCCGTTGCCCGACACCGAGCTCGTGCTCTACCGTGCTCGCGACTGGCGGCCGCCGGAGCCCGAGCCCCTGCGGATGAAGGTTCCGCTCCTCGGCCTCACGGTCGAAGGGCTGCCGCGCAACCGCCGCCCGGGCATGCCTTAGAAATCGAGCCCGCCCGAGCCTGCCTGCCCCAGGAGGAGAAGCCCGCCAAGGACGAGCAGCAAGACCAGCAGGGCCCCCAGGATCTTCCAGAAACTCCACGGCCGCTCGCCGTGGACCTCGCCGGTCCGGCCGTTGACCAGGACCCGATAGTCCTTGCCGAGGAACTTGAAGCTCGCCACCCAGACCGGAAGCAAGACGAGCTTGTAGGTCTCGTTCGAGAGCTGGATGTCGAGCCGCTCGATCACTTGCTGATCGCCGCCGATCGCGTGCCGGGCGTCCTGCTCGATCACCGCGCGCATCTGCGCTTTGGCGGCCTCGTGCGCGTCGGCGACCGAGACCTTGTAAAGCTCGCTCGAGAAGCCTGCGAGATAGTCGGCCGCGTAACCCTTGAGCCCCTGCAGGTCCCAGGGCTCGAGCTTTTCGACCAGCCGCTCCGGCAGCTCCCGGCCGGCCACCACGAGCACGTCGTCGAAATCGCGCAAAAGCCGCCCCTCGGCGGGCGTCCAGCGGATCTTGGGCACCCGTACCGCCCGTCGCACCCGTCGCCCGTTGACGACCTTTTCGACGAAGCGCGTCTCGTAATAGACGTCGCCGCGGCGGCCGCGATAACGACTCCGACTCGAGGCGTCGAAGGTCCAGTGCGGCACATAGAGGCCTTCGAGCCGGCCGCCCGTGCGTGCCTCCTTGGCGAGCCGCGAGGGCGCGAACCACAGCCCCTCGAGCCATTGTCGCACGAGCCGCCTGCCGTCCGGCTCGGCGATCACGAAGGGCAGGACGCCATCGGGAGCGATCGCGCGCGCGGGCGTCGGATCGGCCACCGACGGGCTGCCGCAGGACGGGCAGAGCCCGGCGTGGCGGCCCTCGGGCAGGGTGAATTCGTAGGCGCACTGGCCGCATTTGCGGGCGATCGGCGGCGGCAGCGGGGGCTCGTGCGGCAACCGCCGCAGGACCGGGTCGAGCTCGTTCTCGACAACCGACCGCTCGATCGCGCGGATCCGGTTCTCGTGCCCGCAATAACGGCAGGTGAGCGTCTGCGCGCCGGGCTCGAAGGCGAGCACCGCCCCGCACTGCTCGCAGACATAGGTTTCGGCTGCGGGCGCGCTCACGAGCACGCCACCCGCGACCCGCGCGTCGCTTTCGACGCGGCGGCCCCAGGGTCCGACGCGCATCGCTCGGGATCCGGTCCGGCTCAGGCCTTATCCGGCAACGGCGGCGGCAGGTTCGCGAAGCACGGGGCGAGCTCGGGCACTTCGGCCGCCGGCTGCCAGTCCTTCATCCCCTCCGACCAGACGAGCGTCTCGCGCCGCAGCGTGCCGGCGGCGATCCGGCGCGCCAGCTCCTCGGCGGGGAAAGGACCCGCGGCCTTGCCGCCCTCGGCCACATGCCACTGGCGGGCCGGTGGCAGGGGAGGCGGAGGGGGCGGAGGCTGTGGAGGTCCAGCAGTCGGCTCCGCGGGCCGCGGGCCCCACGGGCTCGCGGCCTGGGCTCCCAAAGCCTGGCCGAGCATCAATCCGATGCCGGCGCCGGCCGTCCCCGGGTTCTGGGCCGCCACCCGCATCGCCTCGGCCGCCTGGAACTGGGCGTAGCGCGAGAGATCGCCCACCACGCCCATGGCCGTCCGCCGGTCGAGGGCTTGCTCGACCTCGGGCGGCAAGGAGACGTTCTCGACGAGGAGGGTGACGAGCTCGAGCCCGTAATTCGCGAACTCTGGGGCGAGCCTACCGGCCACGTAATTGCCGAGCTGCTCGGTATTGGCCGCCAAATCGAGCACCGGGATACCCGAGCCGGCGAGCACCATCCCGAATCGCGTGACGATCAGGTTGCGGAGCTGATCCGAAATCTCGTCGACCGTGAAATGGCCGTCGGTGCCGACCACTTCGCGCAAAAACACGGCCGGGTCCTTGATGCGGATCGCATAAGTGCCGAAGGCGCGCAACCGCACCGGGCCGAACTCGGGATCGCGCAGGATGACGGGATTCTTGGTCCCCCATTTGAGATTGGTGAAGACCCGGGTCGAGCAGAAATAGACTTCCGCCTTGAACGGGCTCTCGAAGCCGTGCGGCCAGGCCTGCAGAGTCGAGAGGATCGGCAGGTTGCGGGTGTAGAGCTCGTACATCCCGGGCCCGAAGACATCGGCGATCTCGCCTTCGTTGACGAAGACCGCCATCTGCCCTTCGCGCACGGTGAGCTTGGCACCGTATTTGATTTCGTTGCCGTGGCGCTCGAAGCGCCAGACCATGGTATCCGGCGAATCGTCGAGCCATTCGATGACGTCGACGAACTCGCCCAGTAGCTTCTTGAACACCAAGGCGCGACCTCCTTTCGACCCGCTCGCGTCTCAGCTTGCGGGCCCGGCCGCGGCCGGTGCCGCTTTCGCTCGCGCCGAGGCCGCCGCGAGCGCGTGCTTGAGCTCTTCTTCGAGCTTGACGAGATCCTGCTCGGCCTGGGCGCGGCGCTTCTTGCCCTCGTCGGCGATCCGCAAGCTGTCCTCGATCGTCGCGATCAAGGTGGCATTCGCCTGCTTCACGGCCTCGATGTCGAACACGCCGCGCTCGACCTGCTCGCGGACCTGGACGTTCACCTTCTGCAGGTTCTCCGCATTGGCGCGCAACAGCTCGTTGGTGAGGTCGGAAGCGGCCTTGACCGCTTCTGCGGCCTTGCCGGAGCGGTAGATCGTGATCGCCTGGGCGAGCTGCTGCTTCCACAACGGTACGGTATTGGCGATCGTCGAGTTGATCTTGGTGATCAGCGACTTGTCGTTTTCCTGCACGAGCCGGATCGAGGGCAGGCTCTGCATCGTTACCTGCCTGGTGAGCAACAGATCGTGGACCCGACGTTCGAGGTCGTCCCGGGCGCTTCGGATGTCGCGCAGCTTTTGCGCTTCCACCATGTCGCCGCTCTCTTCGACCTTCTTGGCGAGCTCGGGGATCACTTGCTCGTCCAGCTCCTCGAGTTTGGCCCGCCCGGCGGCTATGTAGATCTCTAGCATCCGGAAATATTGAAGATTGGCCTCGTAGAGCTTGTCGAGATAGGTGATGTCTGTGAGAAGCTTCGTCTTGTGTTTCTCGAGATCGACCGTGATCTGTTCGATCTTGCCCTTCACATCGTCGTACTGATCGAGAAACTTCTCGATCTCGCTCTTCACGCCGAACAGCCGGGCGAGGAGACCCGGTTTCTCCCCCGGCTGCACGTCCGGGACGTCGAACTCCTTGAGCTTCTGAACCATGTTGGTGAGGAGGTCGCCGGCCGGCCCGACGTCCTTCACCTTGACCTTCTCGAGCATCTGCTCGGAGATCGTCGCGAGCTGCTGCTGGGCCCTCGCGCCGAAAAAAATTACCGAGCTCGTATTGCCCATGTCGAGCTCGGTGAGTACCTGGCGGATCTGTTGCTCGACCGGTCCGTCGAGCCGGATCTGGAGGTCCTGCACCACCTCTGCACCGATGGCGGCGATCGCGGTGCCGAGCCGCTCGGCCGGCGTCTCTCCGGCGGCCTGCGGTGCGGTGGGCGGCGATCCGACCGCGGCCTGTGGGACCGGCGGGCTCCGCGACTCGGTATCGTTCATCGCGTCTCTCTCTTCCTTTCCTCGACCCATCGCGTTCGGCCCGGCGCCCGAGCACCGGCCCGCCCGCTTTCAATGTACGCCTTCGCGACGCAGTTGCGTCTCGAGCACTTCGAGCTGGACCTCGAGATCGAGCCGGTCGTCGTGTTTCAAGACCTCGACCTGCTCCTCGAACACTTTCTCGATCGTATCGAGCACGCGGCGGAAATTCTCGCCGAGCGCGGTGCCCGCGACCTCGTGCTGCTGTTCGGCATATTTGGCGATCACGTCGCGGGTGCCGTCGAGATAGGTGACGAGGAACCGCCGTGCCCGCGAGATGTCCTTGGGGTCCTTCTCGAGCTCGGCCAGCACCGCGCGGGCCCGCGCGGCGATCCGCGCGATCCGCTCCTGCAGTTCGCGCGAGCGCAGCCGCGCGGCCGCCTCCTCGATCCCGCGGATATTGGCGTTCGCCTCCTCGAGGATGGCCAACACCTCGGCCGGCTTCATGCCCACCCGACCGGCGGCCTCGGCGACCGCATGGTTATCGGTCCGTGGATCACTGCCGTAAGCGAGCCGGCAGCCCAGGAAGGTGAGGCCGGCGTAGACCGCGGCGAGGAGCGGCCCACCGGGTGTGGCGAAGAGGCCGACGATCGCGGTCGCCGCCGAAACGGCGATCGAACCCGCGAGCTTGGCCGGCAGCTTCGGGGCCTGCACGAGCCGGCGCCCCGCGAGTTCCGCTTCGGCAGCGAACCCGCGCTCGATCAGCATCGAGCCGACCCAAAGCAGCGCAATTCCCACGACGATCGCCAGAGCCGGCAGGCCGTCGAAGCCCAACAGCCGGATGACGAGCGGCCAGAGGAAGAGGACCGCGAAGATCTTGGGGATAAAGGCCCGCCGCGGCGCGACGGCCAGGGTGCCGCCGGCGCCGGCCGGCGCGAGGGGGGCACTCGCCCCGCCGATCCGCCGCGAGGTCGGTCGCGGCGCGCTCAAAAGGGCAACCACCGGGCCAAGGGTGCCAGCACCCCTGCCACGTTCGCCTTGACCCAGAGCGTGCCGAGAACCACGACGAGCAACGCCCTGCCCACCGCTCGCGACCCGTCCATGGCTTCTGCCGATCCGACCCGCTCTCTTTCCCGCCGCCAACATAGCAGGCCGCGGCCTCCGGGCAACGACGCCGCGCCGTCGATTTCGGGCGAGACCATCGCGGCTGCGATCCGCACCGCGCTCGCTGCCGGCGGCCCCGGCAAGAGCCTCTGCCCCTCCGAGATCGCCCGAACCCTCGCGGCGGAGGACCCGGTCTGGCGCGCCCTGATGCCGCGGGTCCGCGCGGTCGCGGCCCGGCTCGCGGCCGCGGGCGAGCTCGTCGTCACCCAGCGTGGCCGGCTGGTCGATCCCGCCGCGGTTCGCGGGCCCGTGCGCTATGCCCTCCCGGTCGAGGCCCGCCACCCCGGCGCCCGTCGGCCCGGCGATTGAGCGACACGCCGATACGATCAAACGCTCGCCCCGCGCCGGATCGCTCGCGATCGCCGTGTGGCCACGCTAAGCTCTCTCGGGTTTTCGTGGTTCGGGAAACGAGCGCGAGATGTGCGGGATCGTCGGCGTCATCGGCCGCCAACCGGCCGCCCCCTTGCTCCTCGACGCGCTGCGTCGGCTCGAATATCGCGGCTACGACAGCGCCGGCATCGCCACCCTCGTCGACGGTCGGATCGAGCGGCGGCGTGCCTCGGGGAAGCTCGACCGGCTCGCGGCCCGGCTCGCCGAGGACCCGCTGCCGGGCACGACCGGCATCGGCCATACGCGCTGGGCCACCCACGGTGCCCCCACCGAGGACAATGCGCATCCGCACCTGGTCGACGGGGTGGCGATCGTCCACAACGGCATCATCGAGAACTTCGCCGAACTCCGCGCCGAGCTCCTCGCCAAGGGCCATCGCTTCGAGAGCCAGACCGATACCGAGGTCGTGCCCCATCTCGTGGTCGAGCTAATCGGCCGTGGCCTCGTGCCCGAGGACGCGGCGCGCGCCGCCATCCGAAGGCTCACCGGCGCGTTCGCGCTCGCCCTCCTGTTCCGTGGCCGCGAGGACCTCATCGTAGCCGCCCGCCGAGGTGCGCCGCTCGCGATCGGCTATGGCGAAGGCGAGATGTACATCGGCTCCGACGCCCTCGCCCTCGCCCCGCTGACCCGCCGGATCCAGTACCTAGAGGACGGCGACGTCGCCGTGATCGGCACCGCCGGTGCCCGGATCTTCGGGCCCGACGACCGGCCGGTCGAGCGGCCGATCCTGCAGACGGCCCTCTCCGGCGCGCTCATCGGCAAGGGCAACCACCGCCACTTCATGGAGAAGGAGATCGTCGAGCAACCTTCGGTGATCGGCGACACGCTGCGCTCCTTCGCCGACCCGGCCACCCATCGCATCCGCCTGCCGGAGCTGCCCTTCGATCCCGCCACCCTGCCGCGCCTGTTGGTCTGCGCCTGCGGCACCGCCGCCTATGCCGGGCTAGTCGGTAAGTATTGGTTCGAGAAGCTCGCCCGCCTGCCGGTCGACTGGGACATCGCCTCCGAGTTCCGCTACCGCGACTGGCCGCTCGTCCCGGGCGAGGCGGGCCTCTTCGTTTCGCAATCAGGCGAGACCGCCGACACGCTCGCCGCCATGCGCCACGTCAAGGCGATGGGCCATCCTACGCTCGCGGTGGTCAATGTGCCCGAGAGCACGCTCGCCCGCGAATGCCACGCCACGCTGCGCACGCTCGCCGGTCCCGAGATCGGCGTCGCTTCGACCAAAGCCTTCACCACGCAGCTCGCCACACTCGCCTGTCTCGCGATCGGCACGGCACGGGCTCGCGGGCTCTTGGCGCCCGAGCGCGAAGCCGAGCTCGCCAGGGCGCTCGACGAGGTGCCGTCGCGCATGCTCCAGGTCTTGGAGCAGGCCAGAGCCATCGAATCGATCGCCGAGGAGATCGCCTCGGCCCGCGACGTGCTCTACATCGGCCGCGGGGCCATGTACCCGATCGCCCTCGAGGGGGCGCTCAAGCTCAAGGAGATCAGCTACATTCACGCCGAGGGCTACGCCGCGGGCGAGCTCAAGCACGGGCCCATAGCGCTCGTGGCCGAAGACGTGCCGGTGATCGTCGTCTGCCCGTCCGACGAGCTTTTCGACAAAACGGCCTCGAACCTCCAGGAGGTTCGCGCGCGGGGCGGCCGGGTCGTGCTCCTTTCCGACCGTGCCGGGATCGACCGGCTCGGCGATTTCGCTTGGCGGACGATCGAAATGCCGGCGGTCGACCCGTTCGTCGCACCGCTGCTCTACGCCGTGCCCGTCCAGCTCCTCGCCTACCATACGGCCGTCGCCAAGGGGACGGACGTCGACCAGCCGCGCAACCTCGCGAAGAGCGTGACGGTCGAGTGAGCCGGCCGCGTGTCGGCCTCAGACCTCGAGCAGCGTGCGCGTGGCGACGAGCCCGGTATCCAGCGTCCCGGCGACGATCGGCGCGGCCTGCCAACCGCCCGCCCCGCCGAGTCCCGCGGGGTCGATCCGGATCTCGACCGCCCCTGCCGGTTCGTCGCGCACGAACCGTACGAAGCGGTCGGCGCGGGCCGGGTCGAAACCGATCCCCTCGAGGAATGGCGCGAGGTCGATCAGATCGCCGTCGGCGGCCCGGAAGTCGGCGAAGAGATCGGGCCCGTCCGGCTGGCCCAGCGCGTCGAGCGGCGTCGCCACGCCGAGCCGCACTAGGTCGGCGCCGCGGCCGCCGCGCAGCTCGTCGTTGGCCTCCGCGCAGCCCACGAGCGGCGCTTCAGGCACCACGAACCGGACCAGGAGGTGCCCGGGCGGGCCCGCGGGGGCGCTCGCCTCGAGTCGCAAGGCGTACGCGCCGGAAGCCGGCGGTTCCGCCGTCCCTTCGAGGGCGAGGTCGTCCGCGATCGCCGCCATCCGCTCGGCCGGCACCGGGACGTCGGCCGCGAAACGCAGCACCCGGCCGCCGTCCGCCACGAGCCGCGCATCGGTGGGCCCACGCGCGATCGCCACCTCGAGCCCGGCGATCGTGCCGTCGCGGCTCTCGAACGCGAAGGCGAAGCGGAACGCGCCCTGGCTCGCCGCCACCGCAACCGCCGGCGGGAAGGCGAGCTCAATAACGAGGTCCTGGAAGTCCCGGTCCCCGGCGCCCAGCGGGCTGTCCTCGAAGGCGATGCACAGCCGGTCGAGGCCGGCCAGGCCGAGGGGATGGTGCCGGGTGATTGGCCCACCGTCGGCCGCTCGGGGTAGATCCGCGCCCGGATCGTCGCGATTGAGGCTGCGCGTGCCGAGCGTGCCGTCGCCGAGTGGCAGCACCGCCACGTGCGCGGCGGCGTGCCGGAGCTCGCCCACGAGCGGAAGGCTGCACTCGCCGTCGGCCAGGACCAGCTCGAGCCCAACATCGCCGGCATCCGCCGCACCGGGCACAAGCCCGCCCGCAACCGTCTCGCGAAAGGCCAGGACAGGATCGACCGCCGTGCCGAGTGCCGGGTTCACACGAGCGCCGTCGGCCAAGAGGAAGAGGCCGAGCGTCTCGCCCGGCCGCAGCCCCAGGCCGGTCGGATCGAACCGAACGCTCGTCCCCGCGGGCACCAAGCCGGTATCGGCCGTCACCACCGTGGGCGAGAGGATCGAGCCGTCGACCCCGATCACGTAGGCGCCGAGCGCGCTACGAAAGGCGGCCCCGGCGTCGATCACGGTGAGGTCGACATGCGGCAGACGCTGCTCGACGGTGAGCGCACCCGGATCGCCGAAGAGCGCGAGGCCAAGGTGCGCGAAGGCCGGTCCGGCGAAGAGATCGGCACCGTTCACGAGCGGCGGCAGCACCACGGTCGTTCCGAAATCCCGGGCGGCCGGCACGAGCTCCGGTTGCTGCAGCGTGGTTTCGCGGGCGGCGGCGAGCTCGATCCGCGCCGGTTCCGGTGGCGGGGCGGAATAGGGCGTGCCGGTGTCGACGGCCGGCGTCGACAATGTCGGATTCTGCGGCCCGAGGACGCCCAGGGCCTGGAACACGCCGCCCGCGGCCGCGTCGAGCTCGGCGAAGTCGGCCCCGCCGCCGGTCCGTCCGTCGAGCCCCGGGCCTGTCGTGGGCTCGATCGGCGTGCTGCGCTCGAGCCCGGGCAGCAGGAGATCGCGCGCCTCGCCGGCGCCTAGCCGAGCGTAGGGGGGCGGGGTGAGGGCGTCGCGTGCGCCGAGGCGCTCGTAGACCTGGTCGACGACGCGCCGCCCCCCGGCGTTGCAGAACTCGATCTCGCCGACCTTCCCGTCGGGATCCTCGAGCAGGACGCAGACCGTGCTCGCCTCGATCACACAGCCGAACGCCGTGCCGCGGATGCCGATCGTCCCCGCTGGTGTCCGAACCTCCACCCCTTCGGAATGGGTTCCCGGCGATCGAGCCGGCGACGTAGAGGAACGTGCCCTTGAGCACGGAGAGGACGAACGAGGCTTTACCGCGATTCGGAGTTCGCCGCGGCGATGCGGGATCGGCCGGTGGTCCTCGCTCGCGTAACGCTGCTCGCAGCGTTGCCGGGTCGCCGGGCCGTGGAGCCCACCGGCCCTTCGATCGCCGAACTCGGCGGAAGCGCCGTGCCGTTCCTGCCGAGCTTTTCCGATGTGCTCGCCAAGCTTCGGGAGCTCGAGGCGGCGGCGGCCGGATTCGACAGCATCGGCCTGCCGGCCGAGGCCGACAACTTGGTTCGCCGGGTGCCCTTGCTGGTCCGCGTGGGCGAGCGGGTGGTCCCGGCTCTGGCCCTCGAGATGCTCCGTGTGGCGGCCGGGGAGGCGACCCTACTCGTTCGCGTGGATGCCGCCGGCATCGCCTCGTTGACGGTCGGTCGTCGGCGCATCGCTACCGACCGCAACGCCATGAAGGCGATCCACTTCGCCCCACCCGACCCGCGCCGCCGGCTGGCCGCCACCGATCTCCTGGCGGACCCGGCGCTGGCGGCACGGCTGCGCGGCCGTCTCGTGCTGGTCGGCAGCTCGGCCGCGGGGCCGTTCGACATCAAGGCGACCCAGACCAGTGCCGCGATGCCCGGCAGCGAGGTCCACGCCCAGCTCCTCGAATCGATCCTGGCCGGCGCCGAGGCGACCCGACCGAGCGGCGCACTCGGCCTCGAGCTCGGACTCGCGCTCGTGACCTGTCTCTTGGTCCTCGTCCTCGTGCCGCGGCTCGCCGCCTTCGCCACGATGGCTCTTGGCGGGACCGTGGCGCTCCTGCTCCTCGGCGGCGCCTTCTGGCTCTTCGTCGAGCGGCGGATCCTGTTGGACGCCACCTTTCCGGCACTCGCCGGCCTGCTGGTCTACACGTTCTTCGTCTTCACCAACTATGTCCGAGAGGAGGCCGGCCGGAAGGCCTTGCGCGACGCCTTCGGCCGGCACCTCTCGGGCCCGATGGTCGACCTGCCGGTGGCGGACTCCTCGGCGCTTCGGCTCGGCGGGGAGCTGCGCGAGGCGACCGTGACGTTCGTCGACATCTGCGAGTTCACCGCCATCAGCGGGCGCCTGCCGCCCGGGCGGTTGACCGAACTCGTCAACCGCGTGCTCACGGCCGTCGCCGAAGCGATCCAGCGGCACGGCGGCACCATCGACAAATTCATCGGCGATGCCGTCATGGCGTTCTGGAACGCGCCGCTGCACGACCCCGAGCATCGCCGCAACGCCTGTCTCGCCGCCCTCGAGGCCCCCGAGGAGATCGCCCGTCTCGACGCCGCCCTGCGCGCCGAGGAAGCGGCAGGCGGGGAGCCTTGGCCAGCGGTGCGGGTGGCTATCGGCATCAACACCGGCCCCTGCCACATCGGCAACATGGGCAGCGAGCAGCGCTCCCCCTATTCCGCGCTCGGCCGCCCGGTGAACGTCGCCGCCCGGGTCGAAGCACCGACCGGGGAACCGGGCCACCCGATCCTGGTCGGAGCGACGACCGCGGCGGGCGCCGCGGAGCTCGCCCGGCTCGAACTTCCGCCGGTCGTCACACGCGGCTCGCGCGAAGCCACGGCAGTCTCGGCCCTGCTCGGTCGGTACGGAGCCGCCGCCCCGCCCGCGGTCGCGACCGAGCCCCGCCCTGGGGGGATCACCCGGTGACCATGCGTCGTCGCGCCAGCGGCAGCACCCGGAAGCCGGCGCCGGCGGTGCGACCGCCGTCCGAACCACCAGCCTACCCGATCGCCGATCCGACCGTCGGAACCGCGCCGATCTGCCCCGTCTGCGGCTTTCGGGGACCACTCGTCTGGATCCACGGCGAGGGCCGCTGTGCCCGCTGCGGCACGGTGCTCGACACCTGCTGTAGCGGGGCGCCACTGGAGGGCGGGTGAGACCGGCGGCCGCTCAGATCCGCTTGCCGGTCTGCTTGTCGAAGAGATGGACGTGCTCGAGCTTGGGCGCGAGGTTCAAGACGTCGTCGGGCCGCAAGGGATAACGCTCGCGGAAGAGCACCTGCACCTCGCTGCCTGCCCAGTTCGTGATCGCCAGGATCTCGGCACCGGTCGGCTCCACGACGACGACCCGACCGTCGAACCCGCCGCCGTCGCGCCGGAGCTCGATGTGCTCGGGACGCACGCCGTAGACCACCGCCTGGCCCTCGCGAGCGGCCGTATCGGCCGGTAGCGGCAGGCGGGTGCCGTTCTTCGTGACCGCCACCGGACCCGTACCGTCGCGCTGGACGGTGGCGTCGATGAAGTTCATCGAGGGTGAGCCGATGAACCCGGCCACGAACAGGTTGGCCGGCCGGTCGTAGAGCTCGAGCGGCGCCCCGATCTGCTCGACCACACCGAGCTGCATGACCACGATCCGGTCGGCCATGGTCATGGCCTCGATCTGGTCGTGGGTGACGTAGACCGAGGTGGTCTTGAGCCGCTGGTGCAACTCCTTGATCTCGGTCCGCATCTGTACGCGGAGCTTGGCATCGAGGTTGGAGAGCGGCTCGTCGAACAGGAACACCTGCGGATCACGGACGATCGCCCGGCCCATGGCCACCCGCTGGCGCTGGCCGCCCGAGAGCTGCCGTGGATAGCGGTCGAGCAGCTGGGTGAGGCCCAGGATCTCGGCGGCCCGCGCCACCCGCCGCTCGATCTCTTCCCTGGGGGCCTTCCGCAGCTTCAAGGAGAAGGCCATGTTCTCCTTGACCGTCATGTGCGGGTAGAGCGCGTAGTTCTGAAAGACCATGGCGATGTCGCGGTCCTTGGGCGGCACGTTGTTGACCACTCGGCCGCCGATCGCGATCTCGCCCCGGCTGATCTCCTCGAGCCCGGCGATCATCCGCAACAGCGTCGACTTCCCGCATCCCGAGGGACCGACGAGCACCACGAACTCGCCGTCCTTAATGTCGACCTCGACCCCGTGCAGCACCTGGACCGAGCCGAAGAATTTGTCCACCTTGCGGACGTCGACCGACGCCATGCTCCGGTTTCCCCTCGCTCGAGCGCGCGCCCCGCAGGATCGTGCGGGCGGGCACCGGACGCGCTCCCTCGCTGTCCCCTTTGCCCGCTCGGGCCGCCATGACACGGGTGTCAAGCCGAGGCAAGCGGGCCGGCCGGCGCTCGAGGAATGCGGCCCGAGCCGACCCGCCTCTCGGCCGCGGCAGGGCCGATCGCCGCCGGCGTGTTTGACGCGGCGCGCCGGGGGCGCCTAATGTTCCGTTAAGAGGTCGGCCGCTCGTCGGCCTCGGGCGCGTCGGAACCAATCAGGGAGCACCCGTTCATGAAGTCCTGGATCGGCGGCCTGCTCGCCGCGAGCTGTCTCGTGACCGTGGCCGGTGCGGCGGTCGCGGCCGATCTGACGATCTGGTGGAACAAGTCTTATTATCCCGAAGAGGACCAACAGTTCGACAAGATCGTAAAGGACTTCCAGGCGAAGACCGGCAAGTCCGTCGAATACGTGATGTACACGAACGAGGACGTGCCGCGTAAGGTGCTCGCTGCGCTCACTGCCAACCAGCCGCCCGATCTTTCGTACGCGTTCCTCTTCGACCTCCAGCACACCGCGCGTTGGGCTTACGAGGACGTCCTCGAGGACGTGTCCGACGTGGTCGCAACGATCCGTCCCCACCTTCTGCCGAGCGCTCTGCAGGGTGTCACCCTGCGCAACGGTCGGACCGGCCAGACGAGCATCTACGCGATGCCGGTCGCCCAGCAGATCGAGCACGTCCATGTCTGGAAGGACATGGTCGAGCAGGCCGGTCTCAAAATGGATCAGATTCCGAAGACCTGGAACGAATATTGGAGCTGGTGGTGCAAGACGGCGCAGCCGGCGGTCCGCAAGGCGACCGGTAACCGCAACGTCTTCGGTGTCGGCCAGCCGATGAGCTCCTCGGCTTCCGACACCATCTTCGCCTACATGATGTTCCTGAACGCCTTCGACACCAAGATCGTCGACGAGAAGACCGGCAAGCTCACGGTCGACGATCCCAAGGTCCGCGAGGGCATGATCAAGGCGCTCGCGAGCTACACCCAGCCCTTCAAGGACCGATGCGTGCCGCCGGGTGCGGTCAATTGGAGCGACGCCGACAACAACGTCAATTTCCTCAACCGCATCACCATCATGGTGCCGAACCCGTCGCTCTCGATCCCGGCCTCGCAGTACAACAATCCCGACAAGAGCGTCTATCGCGAGAAAATGGTCACCATCGAGTGGCCGGACAA
>CALBAK010000043.1 GCA_937926445.1 uncultured Alphaproteobacteria bacterium | reverse complement strand
CTGCCGACATTCCTGAACTTGCCGATCGCTTCGATCGAAGCGCGCATCACGGCTGCGACCCCGAGACGGGCGAGGGCCGCCGGTTCGGAAAGCGAAGGGTGAGCGAGCAGGGCACGGATCGCGGCGAGCGAGGCGGGCTCGCGCCAGATCGGCCAGTCGAGAACGACGTCGCCGTCTTCGACCCCGGCACCAGGGACCAGAACACGGCATCCGTCCTCGGCGACCACCGGCAAGACCGAAAGCCCGAGCGCAGCCAAACGGTTCGCGCCGCGCTCGGTGCCGAGCTTGAAGTCCCGGTCGGTCGGATCGCCGGCCATGAGCGCCTGGCGCGCCGCCTCCTCCGGATCCCAGCGGAAAGAGAGCGTCGCCGGGTCGTTGCGACGCCAGGGGTGGAACAACGCTCGCTCGAGATCGCCCGGCTCCTCGCTGTGCGACGGTTTCGCGCCCGCGTCGGCGGCTGTGGCGCGGAACGGGACGGTAGCCAGCCGCTCCAAGAAATACTGATGGCCCTGACCGGTCATCAAGCAGAGGGGTGTGCGCGCCGTTTTCCCCTCCTCGAGGGCCTGATCGGTCGCGACCGCGGCGAGCACGTCGAGACGAGAGCGGCCCGCATCGGCGCTCGCCGCTCGCTGGACCAGACATCGGTACTCGGCCGGTTCGAAGTCCGGCATCTTCCGACCGTCGAGCGCGAACGCGCCGCGGAGCGCCTCGATGCCGCACTCGACCCGCTGGAGCAACTCGCTCCGATCGACCTCCCGCGCCAGGTGCAGGCGCGGCCGCCAGGGTGGCGCCTCCACGTCCCAGGACAGGCGAGGCCACCACCGCGTCGCTTTGCCCTGCCCGCGCTCCGCTTCCTCGAGGGCCCGCAAGAGTCCGAGCAGCGCCAGAAAGGCCAGCAGATTGTCGGGCTCGAGCCCCTCGAGCCGGAAGCTGCGGGCGGGCGCGATCATCCGTCTTCCCCGGCAAGCTCGGCCTGCGAGGCCCGATGATCGGCGAGCCGCAGGATCGCTTCGAAGCGCGCCAGTCCCCAGAGGCCGTAGCGATCCCGGAGCTCGGCGAACAGCATGGGCCAATCCCGCCCCTGCCAGTCGAAGGCCGAGGCCTGCGGCCCGGGGCCCGCTTCGAGCTCGGCCGGCGAGCCGAGCACGGAGGGGAGTCCACGGCGGTTTTCGTCGGCCGGATCGGCATGCGGGAAGAAGGGGCGGCCGTGCCCGTGATGCGTGCCGATCAGCCAGAGCACGAGCGCGGGGTCGGCGGCCTCGGCCAAGCGCGGATGCGCGAGCGCGAGGCGAACCGAAAGCGCCTCGTGCCGCCACCGTTCGGGCAGGTTCGCCGCGGCGGCCGGATGGCCGAGCCGACGCCCCGCTTTGGCGAGCGGAGCGACCTCGTGGAACTCGATTCCGAGCGGATCGTCCTCGCGCAGCCAAGCCTGGAACCGCGGATCGACCTTGCCGAGGTCGTGCAGAAGTCCGGAAAGCTCGAGATCGCGGGCGAGGTGGCTCGCGAGCCCGAGCGCCTTCGCCCAGGCGGCCGCGCGGTCGGCGACGTCGCGCAGATGGCGCTCGAGTTCGACCGGCACCCCGAGGAGGGAGGCGGCGAGATCGTCCTCGCTCGAGGCTTCCTCGCTCGAACTCGTGGCATCCGCGAGTCCACGCCAGGCCACGAAGAGCACACCCCGCGGACGCCCCTCCGCGTCCCGACCGTAGACCTCTAGGTCGATCTCGACGCGGCCGCCGCGCGCCCGATCGAGCTTTTCGAGGTCTTCGCGCATCGCTTCGGGCAGCGGCAGCTCGACGAGCGCCGCACGAAGGTCGCGCCAGTTCGCGGTCTCGTACTCGGCGAGCAACGCCGCGAGCCGCTCGGCATCGACCGCGGGTCCGATCGCGCCCGGCGCGAGACGGACGACGAAACGCCGTCCGTTGAAGGGCTCGGAAGCTTCTCGTGCGACCTCCGCAACGGGGTCCGGCGAAGCGGGGTTCCATCCCCAGGAATCGAGCCCGCCGAAGACCGACGGGACGACGACCGTGTCGCCCGGACGTATCTCTCGCGATTCGACCCAGCGGGTGTCCTCGCTGTCGCCGCGCCACCGCACGACACGGCCCTTCTCCGCCCGCCCTCCGCCGTCCTCCCCTTCGGATGATGCGGAAGGGACGTCTGCGAGCGCTTCGAGCTTTCCGATCGGCGAAGCGAGCCAGGCGCGCACCGCCCACAGCGGCAGCTCGATCGCCTCGCCCGAACGCGGCGGCACGAGGCCGAGCAGGCGGCGCACGGCCGCGTCGTCGAGTACTGCTTCCGCGAGATCGCCGCGCCAGACCAGGCTCACGCTGTCGTGCTGGCGGCGCCGCCCGTGCAGGAAGAGCGCCACCGGCGGATCGGGCGTCGGCACGGGTGCCGTGGAGGCGAGGAGATCGAGATGAGCGGGCAACAGAACCGGAGCGTCCGGCTTCGGGGCCAGGATTTTTACGTCGATCTGCGAACAGAAGCTGTCGATCGCGAAATCGACGACCTCGCGCCCCCCTCTGCGATCTCCTCGAGCTGCGCGTTCCTGGAGAAAGGCCCAGACCTCGCGCAGGCTCGCGCCGTAGATCGGATCGTCGATCCTTTTCGCGAGATCGGCGGGATGGACGAGGATCCGAGCGAAGGGCTCGATCTTTCGGCCGTCGCGGTTCAGCCGCCCGAACCGTTGGCGTAACGAGTCGATCGGCGCGAGTTCGGTGATGAGCCCGTCGAGATCGATGTCGACGCCCACCTCGATCCCCTGGGTCGAGACGATCACGAGCTGTCGCGCCAGACTGCGGTCCGCGCCGGTCCGGATCGGAGCGAGCCGCTCGGTGATCCGGTCGCGCTCGACCTGCCGCTGCGGGCCGATCAACAAGAGAGCGTCGAGCTCCTCTTCCGGCCACGCCTCGCGAACCGCCTCGAAGGTACGACGGGCTCGCGCGACCCGGTTGACCACCACGCCGATCGCCGGTGCCGCGTGGCCACGCTTTCGGAACCAGTCGAGGGCTTCGCGCACGGCGGCGACTGCCGCCTTCGCGCGCGCCTCGAGCGCGTCCCGATCGGCCCCGCCCTCTCCTGTTCCGGCTTCGCCCTTGCCCAACGGCACGAGACGGGCCGGCTTGGCGGCAGCGAGGCGGCGAGCGAGTACCGGGTGCTCGCGATCCTCTCGTTCGAGGCGGAACACCCGATCTTCGGGCTCCTCCCGACCCGCCGTCGCCGTGAGGGTGACGAACGCCCAGGGCGCAGCGATCGCTCCGTCACTGCCGGGCGGTGCCCGATAACGCGCGATCCAGCCGAGGGTCTGTCGGAACGGTTCGGCGAGATGCGCCTCGTCGAGCAGGATCAGGCAGTCGGAGCCCAAAAGCCCGGCGTGGATCGGCTTCATCGAGTCGGAGACGCCGTAGCCACGGAACAGAAGCCGCGATCCGACCTGGTCGACCGTGGAGCAGAGGATGGTCGGCTGGACGGGCGTCCGTGCCCAGTCCTCCTCGCGCGGCAGGCCGCCGCGCAGCCGCCGCACGAGAAGCGGCGGGCCGGCGCCCGCGAGCCGCCGCAGGGCGTCGGCCACCCGCGCGACGACCGTTCCGGGCTCCGCCGAAGCGAGCGCGCAGGCGAGCCGCTGCGCGCGCTCGAAGGTGTGGTCCACGACGAGCCGGCGATCGACCACGAAGGCGATCCGCACCGGTGCCTGCCGCCGCTCGCCGCGCGCCGCCTCGAGCGCCAGGTGGAAGACCGCGATGTCGAGGACCGCGGTCTTGCCGGTCCCGGTCGGCAGGTCGAGGAGCTCGGGCCAACCTGGCCCGGCATCGAGCCTTTCGAGCAGCCGCCGCTGCCACGGGAACGGCTCGACGCCGTGGACCTCACGGAAGAACGCGGAGAAGTCGGACGCGGAGAGGGCAGCGCTCACGGCACGGGCCGCATGAGACCGAGGCCGCAGAAGCGGCCGGCACCGAGCAGGACGGGACCGCGCACCGGTTCGGCGAAGTCGAGGACGGCGTGGACGAGTTGCCGGCTCGCGAGCTCGTCCGGCAACCGCCAGCGGGTCCAAGCGGGTGCCCCCTCGAGCCGTACCGAGGCGGCCCCCTCGAGCGCGCTGTGCCGGTTCGGTACGACCGCGCTCGGTCGCGGCAAACCGATCCGCTCGCAAGCGAGCCGGAGCTGTTCGGCGATCTCGTCGATCCGCGCGGCACCACGCTCCTTGAGATGGCGGTCGAGGACGATCGGCGTCACGCTCGCGAACCGTCGCGCCGGCCGGGTGTAGAGCCCGGGATCGAGCGAGCGCCGGCCGGCCCCCTCCGAACGCGGGGCGAGCTCGATCCGAAACGCCCGCCCGGCCTCCGTGCCGGCCGGGGTCGCGATGGTGAGCACGCGATGCCCCCGCTCGTCGTCGACCGGAGCCAGCCGACGCAGCACCCGTCGGAACGTCTCGTCCCCGAGGAGCCCGCTGTCGCGCGGTGGGACCAGCGCGTAGCCGAGCACGCGGCCATCGGCAAACGGAAAGCCCACGAAGGCCAGCGGAACGATCGCCAGATGCGCCGTGCGAGCCGGCCCGCCATCGGGGGCGTGGCCGCTCACGACCTCCGGGATCCGATCACCCAACCCCTCTCGCCGATAGCCGCTCAGGATCGCGTCGCGGATCGTGCGCGCCACGAGCGCAGAGGCCAGCAGCGCCGGCATCTCGCCGTCGAGATGCTCGAAGACGAGCCAGCGATCGGCGAAGACGCTCGCACGCGGCGGCGGGTCCGCTGCCCTCGCGCGACCGACGAGGACCGGAACTCCCGGCAGCGGCCGCCGTTTTTCTTCGAAGCGGCGCACGAGCTCGTCGAGCCGACCGGGATAGACCCATCGCCCGACGGGCTCGGCGTCGTCCTCTTCTCCCTGCTGGAACCGGCAGCGGACGAGGCTGCGCGAGGCGCCGAGATAGGAGGTGTCGCGTGCCAATCGGTCGAGTGCCCCGAGCACGGTCGGCTCGGGCTCTTCCCGCCAGCTGTACCGGACAACCGCCTCTTCCGGGCACGCCACCGCGAACCGCCGGGGTTGACGCTTCCGCAGCGCCGGAAAGACGTCGGCCGCCTTCTTGCCGCGCTCGATCCTCGCATCGTTCGGCGGCACGTAGAAGATTTCGCTCGACCGCTGCGTCCAACCGCTCGCCCGCACCCGCGGCGCCGACTGCCGTTCGAGCCAGCGCAGCGCTTCTGCCTCCTCCGGCCGGCAGCCGCGCGCCCCCCAGCTCGCGACGAGCGCGGAGAACAGGCGGTCGCCCTCGATCGGCCACTCCGCCGTCTCGTTGTCGGGCCCGGTCGCCGCGGCGCAGAAGCCGGCCAGGAACTCGACCTCGAAGACGAGCGCCACGGCGCTCAGTCCTCCTCGGCCTCCGCCTCGCCGCCCTTGCCGGCGAGCGCGAGCTCCTGACTCTTCTTGACGATCGCGACGAGCTTCTCTTGCGGCTCGAGCCGGATCGGTTGCTCGTGGAGACCGAGGCCGACCTCCTTCGCCTTCGCGAAGGCCTCCCCGTAGAGGGCCCGCGCCGCCTCGCGGGTCACCGCGATCGGCTCGGTAGAGCCGTCCGGCCGCACGATCTCCAACGGTGCCGCGCCGTCGCACACCAGATCACAGCGCGAGCGGAGCGCATAGCCGCGCGCGTCCTGTTCCGTGACCGCGAGCAGCCCGAGGGCCGCGAGCAGCGTACGGCCGGCCGCGTCGCGCGCGCCACCCCCGAATCCGAGCCGCCGCAGCCCCGCACAGCTCAGAACGAAAGTGTGGTCCAGCCGATCGCAGGTCACCCCGAGCGGCTGCACCGTCGGTGCGACGTTGCCGTGGTTGACTTCCGACGGCCGAACCTTCTTCGCATCTTTTCCGGCCCTCGACTGATCCACGTCCCAGCCATCGCTGCCCTTGTAGATCTCGACGGCCCGGAGAATTCCCAAGGGATCGATCCGCGACCCCACGCGCCGGCCGAGGGTCCGCGGCTCGACCGCACCGCTCCGACCGTTGACGATCTCCTCGACGGGCACGTCGACGGCCACGATTTCCGAGACGAGGCAGCGTGCGAACTTGGCGCCGAGCCCGCCGCCCTGGCCCGTCGAGTGCCAGGAGCCGAACAGGAGTGCCGTGGGGGCCACCTCGAGCAGCGCCGTGGCGTCCTGCGGCTTCGCCGCGGCCAGCCTCGTCCCGATCGGGCTCGACATGAACGACTGGCCGTCGAGCAGGCTGTCGCGCAAGATCGCATCGTAGACCCGATGCGGGGCTTCGAGCGACGAGATCCGCTCGACGCCCGCGATCCCCTTGCCCGCGAAGTCGACGTAGAGATGAGGGATTAGCACGCCTTCGGCGATCGCCGCCTGGAGCGCTTCCTCCATGCGGTTCGCCTGGCTCGCCACGCTGTCGACGAGCACGCACCAGACGTCGCGACCGTCGATCTTGCGCTTCTCGTACACGTGCCTCGGCAGCTGGTTGCGCCCTTCGGCCGGATAGGTCGGCGGGAAGATCTTGTCGCCCTTGCCGCCGACAGGCTGCAGCATCTGCCGCCTTCGGATGGCGGCGTCCTCGCGCACCGCCCGTTCGAGCCGATCGAGATCGATCATCGGTACCTCCCCGAGGCCATCCTCGCCGCTCGAATCCCGAACCAGAGCCGGCGGCTTGCGCATAAAATTGGCTTTTCGTACTGCAGGCTGACCATGGAGGCAAGCGCCGCTCGGGCCGCCGCGGAAAGAAGCGACGCAGATGACCGACCAGCCCGAACTGCCCCTGCCGGCACCGCCGCTCCCGGACGATGTGCCGCCCTTGCCGGCGCGCATGATCAACGAGTTCGTCTACTGCCCGCGGCTCGCCTACCTCATGTGGGTCCAGCAGGAATGGGCCGACACGGCGGATACCGTCGAGGGCCGCGTCCGCCACGCCCGCACCGAATCCGGCCCGCGGCCGATGCCCGAAGCCGAGGAGCTCGAGGCCGCGGCACCGCCTTTCGGCGTCCGCTCGCTCGAGCTCGGCTCGGAGCGGCTCGGCCTCGTCGCCAAGTGCGACATCGTCGAGGTCGAGGGCGGCACGGTCTCGCCGGTCGACATCAAGCGGGGCCGCCGGCCACACGTCGAGGCCGGCGCCCACGACCCCGAGCGCGTGCAGCTCTGTGTCCAGGCGCTCTTGCTCGAAGAGCGGGGCTACCGCGTCGAAGAAGGCTTTCTCTGGTTCGCCGAGAGCCGCGAGCGGGTGCGGGTCGTCTTCGACGAGGAGCTGCGCGCCCGCACCCGAGCCGCCATCGAAGGTTTGCGCCTGTTGGCCCTTTCCGGCCGCATCCCGCCGCCGCTCGAGGACAGCCCCAAATGTCCTCGCTGCGCACTCGTCGGCATCTGTCTGCCGGACGAGGTCGCCTTCCTGCGCGAAGGCCGCGTCTCGCCGCGGCCGATCGCCGTCCCGCGCGGCCAAGAGCTGCCCGTTTACGTCCAGGAGCAGCGGGCGCGGATCCGCAAAGAGGCCGAGAGCCTGGTCGTCGAGGTCGAGGACGGCCCGCCCGTCCGCGCCCGGTTGGTCGACACCTCGGCCCTCGTGCTGTTCGGCAACGTGGCAATCACCACACCCGCCCTCCACGAGCTGTTGCGCCGCGAGATCCCTGTCGCCTGGCACAGCCAGGGCGGCTGGTTCCTGGGCCTCACCCAGGGCCTGGGTCACCGCAACGTCGAGCTGCGGACGGCGCAGTATCGCGCGAGCTTCGACGAGCACCGCTGCCTCGAGCTCGCCCGCACCTTCGTCGCGGCCAAGATCCGCAACGCTCGCACCTTGCTTCGGCGCAACTGGCGGGCCGAGCGGCCCCCGGAGCAGGAGCTGGCCGAGCTCGCCCACTGGGCCCGCCGCGCCGAGCACGCCCGGGCGGCCGACGAGCTGCTCGGGATCGAGGGCAACGCCGCCGCGATCTATTTCGCCGCCTTCCGCCACCTCCTGACCGAGCGTGCCCTCGCCGAAGGCTTCGCTTTCGAAAAGCGCAATCGGCGGCCACCCGCGGACCCGGTCAACGCGCTTCTATCCTTCGCCTATGCAATGCTCGCCCGCACCGTCGCGGTCACCCTGGCCACCGTCGGCTTCGACCCCTGGCGCGGCTTCTACCACCGGCCGCGCTACGGGCGTCCGGCTCTGGCGCTCGATCTGATGGAGAGCTTTCGCCCGCTGCTCGCCGATTCCGCCGTGCTCACCGCGATCAACAACGGCGAGGTGCGCGCCGAGGACTTCGTTCGCGCCGCCGGCGCCTGTGCCCTCGCACCGCCCGGCCGCAAGCGCTTCATCGCCTGCTTCGAGCGCCGCCTCGCCCAGGAGATCACGCACCCCCTGTTCGGCTATCGGGTCGACTATCGTCGGCTGCTCGAGCTCCAGGCCCGGCTCCTCGCCCGCCACCTCATGGGCGAGCTGCCGCGCTATCCCGACTTCACCACCCGCTGAGGTGCCTGCGATGGGCGACGAACACCTTTTCGTGGTGGCCTACGACATCGCCGACCCCAAGCGCTGGCGGCGCGTCTACAAGTTCATGCTCGGCTTCGGCGAATGGCTGCAGCTTTCGGTCTTCCAGTGTCGGCTCGACCGCAAGCGGCTCGTGCTGTTGGAGGCCGGGCTGCGGGAGCGGATCCACGCCCGCGAGGATCACGTGCTGCTGCTGGACCTCGGACCCGCCGATCGTGTACAGCCGCGGGTACGAAGCCTGGGCAAGAGCTTCGCCCCGGTCCGCCGCGAGCCGGTGATCGTGTGAGCGCGCCGGCGTCGCGCGAGCGGTCCGGTGCCGCGGCTCGTCCCGGCACCGCTCGCGGCCGCGCAAGCGCTTGCTTTTTCGGCCGTTTCCTGACATCGTGTGGGATCTTCGCCTGGTGTACGGACGATGTCGACACGGCTTTTCGCCCAGCGCTCGCAGCCATGCTCGGTGAGCTCGGTGGCACAGCGGTTCGGGAGTAGGCCGACTTCCCCGGCATTATTGCCGGGG
>CALBAK010000042.1 GCA_937926445.1 uncultured Alphaproteobacteria bacterium | reverse complement strand
TTCTTCGAGACGACACGGACGGGCGAAGTGCTCTCGCGGCTCACCACCGACACCGCGGTCGTGCAGACGGTGATCGGTGCCTCGGTCACCCAAGCGCTCAGGAACCTGCTCCTGCTGCTGGGCGGGACGGTGCTGCTGTTCGTCACCAACCCGAAGCTCACGGGGCTCGTGCTGCTCGTCGTACCGCTCGTCGTGCTGCCGATCGTGGTGATCGGCCGGCGGGTGCGGCGACTGTCGCGGGCCGCCCAGGACCGGGTGGCCGATCTCGGCGCGGCGATCGAGGAGAACCTCAACGCGGTGCGGATCGTCCAGGCCTTCGCCCAGGAGCGGGCGGTGGCGGCCCGGGCGGCGGGGCTCGCCGAGGCGGCCTTCGCCGCCGCCTCGCGCTACGCCTTCGCCCGCGCGCTTCTGGGGGCCATCGTCATCGGCCTCGTCTTCGGGGCCATCGTCGTGGTGCTCTGGATCGGCGGGCGCGACGTTCTCGCCGGGCGGATCACGGGCGGCGAGCTCGCTTCCTTCGTGTTCTACGCCACCGTGGTGGCGAGTGCGGTGGGCGGGCTCTCGGAGATCGTGGGCGATCTGCAGCGGGCGGCGGGCGCCACCGAGCGGCTGGTCGAGCTCCTCGAGACCGAGCCCCTGATCCGCGCACCCGAGCGGCCCACGCCTCTGCCGTCGCGCGGCCGCGGCATGCTGCGCTTCGAGGGCGTGCGCTTCGCCTATCCCGCGCGGCCCGATCGGCCGGTCCTCGATGGTCTCGACCTCGAGTTGCGGCCGGGCGAGACGGTGGCGCTCGTGGGGCCGTCGGGGGCGGGCAAGACGAGCGTGCTGCAGCTCGCGCTGCGCTTCTACGATCCGCAGGCCGGGCGGATCCTCTTCGACGGGGTCGATCTGCGGGCGCTCGACCCCGCGGTGCTGCGCCGGCGGATCGGCCTCGTGCCGCAGGATCCGGTGATCTTCTCGGCTGATGCCCGGACCAACATCGCCTTCGGTCGGCCCGAGGCGAGCGAGGCCGAGATCCGCGCCGCCGCCGAGGCGGCCGCCGCGCTCGACTTCATAGAGGCCCTGCCGCAGGGGTTCGCGACCCATCTGGGCGAGAAGGGCGTGCGGCTCTCGGGCGGCCAGCGGCAGCGGATCGCGATCGCCCGGGCGCTTCTGTGCGACCCCGAGCTCCTCCTCCTCGACGAGGCGACGAGCTCGCTCGACGCGGAGAGCGAGCGGCTCGTGCAGGAGGCGCTCGCGCGGCTGCGGCGCGGCCGGAGCTGCCTCGTCGTGGCGCATCGGCTCGCCACCGTGCGCGAGGCCGACCGCATCGTCGTGCTCGAGGAGGGGCGAGTGGTCGACCAGGGCCGGCACGAGGAGCTCGTGGCCCGGGGCGGGCTCTACGCCCGGCTCGCGAGCCTGCAGTTCGGGCTCGAGCGGGCCGCCTGAGCGAGACGGAGCGACCCTCGCGCCCCCGTCGGCCGGAGCGAAGGCTCAGCGCTCGACCAGGCGGATCACCACGACCCGCTCTTCCTCGCCCGCAGCCGCTTTTTCGCCCGGGCGGCTCAGAAGGCGAAGCCGCTCGCGCGGCAAGCCCAGCGCGACGAGCCGGTCGGCGACCGTTGCGGCGCGCGCCGCTGCCAGTCGCTCGTTCGATTCGAACTCGGCGCGGACGATCGGCCGGGCGTCCGTCCGGCCTTCGACCTCGAGGGTCCAAGAGCGGCCGGCCCGCGATTCGATCGCTTCCCGAAGAGCCGGCAGGAGCCGCGCGAGGGCCCGCTCGCCGAGCGGGCCGAGATCGGCACGGCCGAGGCCGAACGGCACGAGGCCTTCGAGCACCACGCGACCTACCTCGGGCTCGTTCGATGCGGCAGCGGGCGACGCAGCCTCGCTCTCGAGTTTGAGAGCGTCGAGCTCGGCGAGCCGCAGCCGGCTCCTGGCCTCGGCGAGCTCGGCCTCGCTCGCCGCGAGCTCGCGCTCGAGCCGGGCCCGCTCGCGCTCGCTGTCGGCCAGCCGGGCCTCGAGCTCCGCCAGCCGCGCCTCGCCCGCCCGCCGATCGGACTCGAGCGCGTCCCGCTCTTTTGCGGCCTGCCGCCGAGCCGCTTCGAGCGCCTGCTCGAGTTCGGCCGCTCGGGTCTGCGCCGTGGCGAGATCCGCTTTCAACCTGGCGATCGCCTGCTGCAACAGACGCGTCTCGCCCGCGAGGATCTCGCGGGTGGCCTCGAGGGTCGCTTGGCCGCCGAGGAGCTGTGCCTGCAACTCGGCGAGCCGCTCCTCGCGGGCCAGCCGCTCGGCCTGCAGGAGCTCGCGCAGCTCCTTGAGCTCGTGGGCGAAAAGCTGGGCCCGCTGGGCGACCGCGTCGCGCTCGCGGGCCCGGGCGCGGGCCTCCTCCTCGGCGCGGGCGAGGCCGCTCTCGAGGGCGAGGATCCGAGCCTCGCGCGCGCGGAGTTCGCGTGCGGTCAGCTCGCGGGCGGCCTGGCTCTCTTCGAGCAGCCGCTGCGCTCGCTGTTCGAGCCGGGCGATCTCGGCGAGGCCCGCCTCGCGCACCGTCTGGATGTCGCGGGCGAGTGCTTCGGCGCGAGCCGCCGCTTCGTCGCGAGCGGCGGTGGCCGCGGCGAGCGCGGCTTCGAGTTCGGTCAGGCGCCGGTCGCGCTCGGCGAGCGAACCCGCCGCCGCCTCGCGGGCTTCGAGGAGGCGGCGATCGGCGTCTGCCCGCGCTTCGGCCAATTGTCGGTCGGCTTCGGCACGGGCTTCGGCCAGCCGTCGATCCGCCTCGGCGCGAGCGGCCTCGAGCTCGCGGCCGAGCGCCGCGATCCGCTCGCGGGCCGCGGCGTCGGCCGAGCGCAGTGCCGCTTCGGCCTCGGCCTTCGCCCGATCGCGCTCCGCCCGGGCCTCGGCGAGCCGCCGTTCGGCTTCCTCCCGCGCGGTCGCGAGGTCGCGGGCGAGTGCTTCGGCGCGAGCCGCCGCTTCGTCGCGAGCGGCGATGGCCGCGGCGAGCGCGGCTTCGAGTTCGGCGAGCCGGCGTTCGGCCTCGCCGCGCTCGCGCTCGACCCGCTCGACCCGGACGGCGAGCTCGCGCCGCGCCGCCTCCTGACGGGCGAGTTCGCCGGGCAGAGGACGCAGCGCACGGAGCTCGCCCTCGAGGGCGGCGAGCCGGTCGGGCAGGGCCGTCGAGCCGGCGGGCGCGCTCACCTCGAGCCGATCGAGCGTTGTCTCGAGCATGCGCGTGCTCTCGTCGAGCCGCTCCTGAGCGAACCAGCCGAGCCCGGCCGCCACCGAGACCGGCAGGAGGGTGGCGAGACCGGTGCGCCACCGACGACGCCGGTTCCAGGCCGAGAGATGCTCCTCGAGCTCGGCGATGCGCGGGTCCAGGGCCATGGCTCAGCCGCTCCGCTGCGGGACGTAGAGACGCTCGACGAGGTCGATGAGGCCGGCGCGGCGGCGGGCCGCGAGTTCGGCCGGACCGGGATCGGCCCAGTCCTCGCCCAGGACCGCGATCCCCTCGGCGCGCTCGGCGAGCTCGACCGCGGCGAGCCAGGGCAGGATCGCCACGGCGATCGCCACGGCGCCGGCGGCGACGGCCGCCCAGAGGGCGAAGACGAAGCCGGCGGCGAGGAGCACGGCCCCTGCGAGGACGAGCCCGATCGCCCAGGCGCGATGCTGGCGGGCGTTGCGGTCGAGCTCGGCTCGCATCCGCTCGAAGACGATCGCACCCGGCACGCCGGATCGGGAGCTAGCCCGTTCGTGCGGCTCGTTCTCGCTCATTCCTGAACCCGTCGACCAGTAAGCTCGCCGCCGGCGGCAGAGTGCACGGCAAAGAGCGAATTGCAACCGGCCGAAGCCCGCCCGATCAGCGGGTGGTGAGCTTGAGCTCGATGCGGCGGTTGCGGCGCCACGCCTCCTCGCCGTCGCCCGGGTCGATCGGCTGGAACTCGCCGAAACCGCGCGCGGCGAGCCGCTCCGCCGGGATCCCGAGCGCCATGAGCTGGCGGACCACGGAGATCGCCCGGGCGGTCGACAGTTCCCAGTTCGAGGGGAAGCGCGGGGTCGCGATCGGCCGCCGGTCGGTGTGGCCGTCGACCTGCAAGACCCAGGGCAGCTCGGGCGGGATCTCGTTGGCGATCTGGCGCAGCGTGGCGGCGAGCTTGGCGATCTCGGCGGCCGCGCCCGGGCCGAGCTCGGCCTCGCCGGGCGCGAACAGCACCTCGGACTGGAAGACGAAGCGGTCGCCCACGATCCGCACGTCCTCGCGGTCGCCGAGCACCCGCCGCAGCCGGCCGAAGAAGTCGGAGCGGTACTGGGCGAGCTCCTCGACCCGGTTGGCGAGGGCCTGGTTGAGCCGCTGGCCGAGCTCGGCGATGCGGGCCCCCTGCCGGTCGATCTCGGCCTGCTTGTCGGCGAGGGTTCGGTCCATGAGCGCGAGCTGGGCGCCGAGGCTCTGGATGCGGGCGACGAGCCGGCGCACCTCCTCCTCGGCGGCAACCCGACCGGCCGCCTGGGCGTCCCGCTCGGCCAAGAGCGCATCGCGGGCGGCGCGCAAGGCCTCGACCTGGCGGCGCAGCTCGACGAGCTCGCCGAGCTGCACCTCGAGCTTCTCGCGTTCGGCGGCGAAGGCCCGCTTGGTCTCCTCGAGCTCGCGGGAGAGCGCGGCGCCGCGCCGCTCGCTCGCCTCGCGCGCGAGCCTGCTCTCCTCGAGCAGCCGCTCGAGGCTTGCCCGCTCGAGAGTCAGCCGGCGCAGGCTCGTATCGAGCTCGACCCGCTCGCCCTCGAGCCGGGCGAGGCGATCCTCGACGTCGCGCCGCTCGGCCTCGCTCGCCTGCAGCCGGCGGCTCTCTTCGGCGAGGCTCGCGCGCAGCCGCTGGGCGGCGAGCCGCTCCTGCTCGAGCTGGTCGGTGGTGCTCTTCAGACGCTGCTGGAGCCGCTCGACGGTCTCGTCGCGGCCCTCGAGCATCTGGCTCAAGAAGAACTGGCCGAGCACGAAGACGACGAGAAGGAAGATGATCGAGAGCAGGAGGGTCGAGAGCGCGTCGACGAAGCCCGGCCAGATCTCCGGGTGACGCAGCTCGCGGCGGGCGCGGGCCATCGCTCAGTCCTTGGCCAGGACGGGCTCGCCGGCGGCCGCCGCCACCGTGCGGGCGAGCACGCGGAGTTCGTGGCGGATTTCGCGCGAGAGCTCGCTGCGACCGCGGCCGAGCTCCTCCACGAGCCGACCGAACTGTAGGTCGAGATTGCGGATGTGCGTGCGAACCTGCTCGTCGGCCAGCCCGCCCGTGGCGGGCCGAGCGAGCTCGCGAGCGATCGCGGCCTGGCCCTCGGCGAGCCGGGCGAGCACCTCTTGCTCGCGCTGCAGCCCCTCGCCGAGCGCGGCGAGCCGCTCGGCGAGCTGGTGGAGGACGGCGTCGAGCCGGGCGCGGCCGTCCTCGCCGCGGGCCAGGAGGCCCTGGAGCCGGTCGAGGCTCTCGGCGGTCTGCTGCAAGAGGCCGGTGACGTAAGCCGGCAGAGGCGGTCCTGCGGGAACGTCGCCGGCGAGGCCTTCGGCGGCGGCGTGCCGGGTCATCCCGCCGAGCCACTCCTCGAGTTCGTTGGTGAAGCCGTTCTGCGCCTGACTCGCCTGGAGGTCGAGGAAGCCCACGACGAGCGAGCCCGCGAGGCCGAAGAGCGAGGCGCCGAAGGCCGTGCCCATCCCGCCGATCGGCTTGCGGAGGCCCTCCTTCATCTCGTCGAAAAGGGCGACGAAATCGCCGCCGCCGATGCTCAGGCCCGAAATCACGTTGCCGATCGCCCCGATCGCCTCGATCAGCCCCCAGAAGGTGCCGAGCAGGCCCAAGAAGATGAGGAGGCTCGTCTGGTAGCGGGCGATCTCGCGACTCTCGTCGAGCCGCGAAGCGGCGCTGTCGAGCAGATGGCGCGCCGTGGAGGGTGCGAGCTGGGGGCGGCCGCGGCGGTCCCGCTCGCCGAGCACGGAAAGGATCGGCGAGAGAATCGCGGGCGGCTCGAGGCGGCCGAGCGGGGCGCCCATCCGGTGCGCCTCGATCCATTGCAGGGCCGGCCGGAGCGCCAGGATCCGCCGCAGATTGTAGACGATGCCGGTGACGAGCACCGCGAGGATCAGGCCGTTGAGCCAGGGATTGAAGAGAAAGGCTCGCCAGATCACGGGGAAGAGCACGGCCGCCACAAACAGGGCGACCACGAGGAAGCCGATCGAGCGGTAGAGGAAGCGTTGCGGGTTCGACATCGGAACTCCCGGCGATCGTCGCGCGGCGCGCTCACTCTACCCCAGGGGCGGCGACGTGCCACGGGCCGAGCGTGGGGCGCGACCGCCCGGCCGGTGGAACGCCCCGCCGGACCGTGGCAGCATGGAGGGCGAGCCATTGCGGGAGCGCACCGTGCCGACGATCGACATCGACAAGGTCTGCTGGCTGATCCTCAAGGCCCGCGAGTTCGACGCCAAGACCGCACCAGTGGAGGAGGAGCCGGGCTCCAACCCGCTCGACGAGGACATGCGCGAGGTCCTCGAGGCCTATCCCGAGGACACGGTCGAAGACGAGCTGCGCGCCTTCATCGACAGCCTCAACGAGGACGAGCAGATCGAGCTCGTGGCGCTCGCCTGGGTCGGCCGCGGCAGCTTCGGCGCCGACGAATGGGCCGAGGCGGTGGCCGAGGCGCGCCGCGCCCACAACGACCGGACCGCCGACTATCTGCTCGGCATGCCCTTGTTGAGCGACTATCTGCTCGAGGGGCTCGCGGCCTTCGGACTCTCCTGCGAGGAGTGAGCCGCCCGTGGCCGTCGAGCGGCCTTCCCGCCGCTCGCCCGACGAAGCTTCCACCGAGCCCATGGCCGACCTGCCGTTCGGGAGCGCCGCGCCGGCGGCGCCCGTCCGCTCGTCTCCTATACGCTCTCGGTTAACGGGCAGCTAACGCCGTCGACCCGCTGCCGTCGAGCCGAGGGCCCCGGCCGTGCCGCTGCGCGAGCCCCGACCCTGCTCAACGGTGCGTGCGAAGCACGTGGCCGGCGAGGTAGAGCGAGCCGCAGACCAGGACGAAGCCGGGCGGCGGCTCGGCTCTGGCGATGGCCCGGACGGCCTCCAGCGGGGAAGCGGCGGGCTCGGCGCGGATCCCGAGCCGGCGGCCGATCGCCGCTTCCTCGGTCGGATCGCGGGTGGCCGGCTCGTCCGGAACGGCCACGGTGCGCAGCGAAGCGACGAGCGGGGCGAGCGGCCGGAGGAAGGCCTCGAGGTCCTTGGTCGCGAGCATCCCCAGGACGAGGTGGACCGGCCGGCCACGGGCGAGGGCCGGCAGGCTCGCCGCCAGGACCTCGCCGGCCGCCGGATTGTGGCCGCCGTCGAGCCAGAGCTCGAAGCCGCTACCGAGGGCTTCGACCATGGGGCCGGCCAGAAGCCGCTGCAGCCGAGCGGGCCAGCGGGCCTCGACCAGGCCGCGGGCGATCGCGGCGGGCGGCGGGGAGAGGCTGCCGAGGCGGCGGGCCGCCACCACGGCGAGGCCGGCATTGTCGATCTGGTGGACGCCGGGCAGGGCCGGGAGCGGGAGCTCGAGCCGCTCGTCTCGGTCGCGGACGAGCAGCCGCTCGCCACGGCGCTCGGCCACCCAGTCGCGACCATGGAGCGCGAGCGGGCAGTCGATCGCCCGGGCCCCGGCCTCCAGAACGGCGCGGGCCTCGGGCCGCTGCGGTCCCGCGATCGCGGGGACGTCGGGCTTGAGGATCCCCGCCTTCTCCGCCGCGATCGCGGCGAGCGTGGTGCCGAGAAAGGCCTCGTGATCCATCGAGATCGGGCTCAACAGGACGAGCTTCGGCCGCTCGACGGTGTTGGTCGCATCGAGCCGGCCGCCGAGGCCGGTCTCGAGGAGGAGGACGTCGGCCGGGGTCTCGGCGAAGATCAGAAAGGCCGCGGCCGTCGTGATCTCGAAGAAGGTGATCGGGGCGCCGCCGTTGGCGTGCTCGCAGGCCTCGAGGGCGGCCACGAGGCGGGCGTCGTCGACCGGCTCGGCGTCGATCAGGATCCGCTCGTTGAAGCGGACGAGGTGCGGGGAGATGTAGCGCAGCGTGCGGCGGCCGGCCGCCCGCAGCATCGCGTCGAGCATGGCGAGCGTGCTGCCCTTGCCGTTGGTGCCGGCGATGTGGACCACGGGCGGCAGGCGGCGTTCGGGATGGTCGAGGCGGGCGAGCAGCCGCTCGATCCGACCGAGCGAGAGGTCGATGCGCTTGGGGTGGAGCTCCGCCAGCCGGCGGAGAATCGGCTCAGCCGGGCTCGCCATCGGCCACCGTCTCGATCGGCTCCGCCGTGGCCGTGACCTCGACCGTCTCGACCGGAGCCGGCAGCGGGACCGGTCGCAGCAAGAGATCGAGCAATCGGGCGAGGGTCGCGCGCAGCTGGAAGCGGTGGACCACCATGTCGACCATGCCGTGGGCCAGGAGGTACTCGGCCTTCTGGAAGCCGGGCGGCAGCTTCTCGCGGATGGTCTGCTCGATGACCCGGGCCCCGGCGAAGCCGATCACCGCACCGGGCTCGGCGATGTGGATGTCGCCGAGCATCGCGAAGGAGGCGGTGACCCCGCCGGTCGTGGGGTCGGTCAGCACGACGATGTAGGGCAGCCCCGCTTCCTTGACCTGGTCGACCGCGATCGTGGTGCGGGCCATCTGGAGGAGGGAGAGCGTGCCCTCCTGCATGCGCGCCCCGCCCGAAGCGGTGACCACGACGAAGGCGGAGCGCGTCTCGACCGCGCGGCGGGCGGCGGCGACGAAGGCCTCGCCCACGGCACTGCCCATCGAGCCCCCCATGAACTCGAAGTTCATGACGGCGAGGACGACCGGCAGGCCGCCGATCCTGCCCTCCGCCGCCTCGAGCGCGTCGCCCGCCCTGGTCTTGGCCTGGGCCTCCTTTAGCCGGTCGGTGTAGCGCTTGCTGTCGCGGAAGCGGAGCGGGTCGACCGGCACCTTGGGCGGCTCGAGCCGCTGCCAGCTGCCCTCGTCCAGGAGCGTCTTGAAGCGGAACTCGGGCCCGACCCGCATGTGATGGCTGCAGTGCGGGCAGACCCGCTGGTTCGACTCGAGGTCGCGGTGGAAGATCATCCGCTCGCAGGAGGGACACTGGTGCCAGAGATTTTCCGGCACCTCGGGCTTGGGCGTGCCGCGCTCGACCAGCGCCCGGATCTTCGGGCGGACGTAGGAGGTGAGCCAGTTCACGAGCGGGCCGTCCGCACCGCCCGGGCGAGCGCTTCGACCCGGCCGTGGACCGCCGCCACGAGGCCCTTGCCGGGCCGTCCCTCGGCATCGAGATGGGCCGCCACCTCGCCGACCAGCGCCGAGCCCACCACCACCGCATCGGCGACCCGGGCGATCGCCGCTGCCTGCTCGGGCGTCTTGATGCCGAAGCCCACGGCGATCGGCAGTTCGGTGTGCCGGCGCAGCCGCGCCACCTGCGGTGCGACCGCTTCGGCCAGCGCCTCCTTCACGCCCGTGATGCCGGTCAAGGAGACGTAGTAGAGAAAACCGCGGACGTTGCGGAGCACGGCCGGCAAACGGCGGTCGTCGGTGGTGGGGGTGGCGAGACGGACGAAGTCGAGCCCGCGCTCGAGGGCCGGCAGGCAGAGCTCCTCGTCCTCCTCGGGCGGCAGATCGACCACGATCAGCCCGTCGACCCCGGCGCTCACCGCCTCGTCCAGGAAGCGCAGCCGGCCATAGGCCCAGATCGGATTGTAATAGCCCATGAGAACGAGGGGCGTGGTGTCGTCCCGGGCACGGAATCGGCGCACGCACTCGAGGGTTCGGGCGAGCGTGACGCCGGCCGAAAGCGCGCGCAGATTGCCTGCCTGGATGGTCGGCCCGTCGGCCATCGGGTCGGAAAAGGGCATGCCGACCTCGATCAGATCGGCACCCGCCGCCGGCAGCCTCTCGAGCAGGCGCTCGAAGGTCGGGATGTCGGGATCGCCGGCCACCAGGAACGTGACGAGGCCGGCGCGCCCCTCGCGCCGGAGCTCGGCGAAGCGGCGCTCGATGCGGGTCGTCAAAGCTCGACTCCGAGATGGCGGGCGACGGTGTAGACGTCCTTGTCGCCGCGGCCACAGAGATTGACCACGACGAGCGCGTCCTTGGGCAGCGAGGGGGCGAGCTTGGCCGTAGCGGCGAGCGCGTGGGCGGGCTCGAGGGCGGGCAGGATCCCCTCGAGGCGGGCCAGGGTCTCGAAGGCCTCGAGCGCCTCGCGGTCGGTGGCGGCGGTCACCTCGAGGCGACCGATGTCCTTGAGCCAGGAATGCTCGGGGCCGATGCCGGGATAGTCGAGGCCGGCCGAGATCGAGTGCGGCTCGATCACCTGGCCGTCCTCGTCCTGCAGGAGATAGGAGCGCGAGCCGTGCAGGATGCCGGGCCGGCCTTTGAGCATGGCGGCGGCGTGCAGGCCCGTGTCGAGCCCTTCACCGGCGGCCTCGACCGCGACGAGCCGGACCTCGCGGTCGTCGAGGAAGGGGTGGAAGAGGCCCATGGCGTTGGAGCCGCCGCCGACCGCGGCCACGAGCACGTCCGGCAGCCGGCCCTCCTTCTCGAGGATCTGCGCCTTGGCCTCGCGGCCGATCACGGCTTGGAAGTCGCGGACCATCGCCGGATAGGGGTGCGGCCCGGCGACCGAGCCGATGAGGTAGAAGGTGCTCTCGACGTTGGTGACCCAGTCCCGGAGCGCCTCGTTCATGGCGTCCTTGAGCGTGCGCGAGCCCGAGCTCACGGGCCGGACCTCGGCACCCAGCAGGCGCATGCGGAAGACGTTGGGCTTCTGCCGTTCGATGTCCCGCTCGCCCATGTAGACGACACAGTCGAGCCCGAGGCGGGCGCAGACCGTGGCGGTCGCAACTCCGTGCTGGCCGGCGCCGGTCTCGGCGATCACCCGGCGCTTGCCCATGCGCTTGGCGAGCAGGGCCTGGCCGATGCAGTTGTTGATCTTGTGTGCGCCGGTGTGGTTGAGCTCGTCGCGCTTGAGGTAGATCTTGGCCCCCCCGAGCGCTTCGGTGAGCCGCTCGGCGAAGTAGAGGGGGGAGGGCCGGCCGACATAGTCGGCGAGCCAGGCGTCGAGCTCGGCCTGGAAGCCCGGGTCGCGGCGGACCGCCTCCCAGGCCGCCTCGAGCTCGAGGATGCAGGGCATCAAGGTCTCGGCGACGAAGCGGCCGCCGTAGAGGCCGAAGCGGCCGTGCTCGTCGGGGCCGGTGCGCAGGCTGTTGGCGATGGTCAATCCGGTTCCTCCGCACGGCGGGCGCCGAGCCGCCGCGCCTCCGCCATGAACGCCCGGAGCTTCTCGGGGTCCTTGATCCCGGGCGCGCGCTCGAGCCCGCTCGAGGCGTCGACGATCGGGGGCCGCAGCCGGGCCCTCGCCGCCGCGAGATTGCCGGCATCGAGGCCGCCCGCCAAGGCCCAGGGCAAGGGCGACTCGAGGCCGTCGAGCAGACGCCAGTCGAAGGGCAGGCCGTGGCCCCCGGGCCAGGCCGCGCCGGGCGGCGGACGGGCGTCGAACAAGAGGAAGTCGGCTGCCTCGTAGAAGGCCGCGACGCCGTCGAGATCGGCCGGCTCGCCGACCCTGAAGGCCTTCATCACCCGACAGCCGGTCGAAAGGCCGATCGCGCGCACGCGCTCGGGCGTCTCCTCGCCGTGCAGCTGGAGCAGGTCGAGAGGCGCATGGGAAAGGACGTGGGCGAGGAAGGCGTCGGTCGGGTCGACCGCGACGCCGACCGTGCGGACCGTCGAGGGTACTCCCGCCACGAGCTCGGCGAGCCGCTCGGGCGGCACGAAGCGCGGCGAGGGCGGGTGGAGCACGAAGCCCAGAAAGCTCGCGCCGAGCTCGACCGCGAGCTCGACCGCGGCGGGCTCGGTGAGCCCGCAGATCTTGACGCGGAAGCTCACCCGCCGGGTTCCGCGACGGCGCTGCGGGCGGTTCGGTGGAGGGCCATCGGGGCGGACGGTCCGCTGCGCGAGGGATCGCGCGGCTCCTAGCAGATCCGCGCGCCCTGTGAAGGAGCCTTCGGTCTCAGCGGGGGGCGTGCTCGGTCGGGGCGACCGCCGAGCGGCGGCCGAGGGCGGCCGCGATCTGGTCCCAGAAGAGCTCGACGAGCACGCAGCCGCAGACCACGACCACAGCCAACAGCTGGGTCGGGGTGAAGGGCTGGTCCAAGAAGGCCAAAGCGAGGGCGGCGGCGATCACCGGCTTCAGGAAGAAGAGGTAGTTGGCGCGGCCGATGTCGGGTGCGGCGGCGAGCCCGCCGAGCCAGAGCGCCATGGCGATCGTGGTGTTCCAGATGCCGAGGGTGAGCACCGCCGACCATTGCTGCGGGGTGCGGTCGAAGAGGGTGGTGGGGTCGACCCAGATCCCGAAGAGCGCGCCGACCGCGGGCCAGAGGGCGAAAAAGCCGATCGCGAAGCAATAGGCGGTCATGCGGACCGCACCCCAGCGGTGGTACAAGGGGCGGACCAGGACCATGTAGAACGAAAAGACGAAGGCGCAGAGAAAGGCCAGGAACACGCCCCAGAAGGCCTTCGACCAGTCGGCGGCGGTGATCTGGACGAGGTAGCCGTCGGTCAGGAGGATCACCACGCCGGCCAACGCTCCGATTCCGCTCGTGAGCTTGGCGGTCGAGATCGGCCCGCGGTTGATCGCCCAGTTGGCGAGGACGACGAGGAGCGGCATGGTCGAGACCATGGTCGCGACCTGGATCACGGTGGCGAAGTTCAAGGCCCAGTGGAAGAAGAGCTGGCCGAGCGCCATGCCGAAGATCGACAAGACCGCGATCCGCCCGCCTTCGACACGAAGCGGGGTCAGAAGATCGCGCTGGCCGGGCCAGGCGAGGGCGAGGAGCACGAGCCCGGTACCACCGATCAAGAAGCGCCAGACGGTCAGCTCGGGACCGTACATCCCGCTGAGCACCGCCACGAACTCGCTCGAGGCGTGGCCGCATACGCCCAAGAGGATGCAGGCGTAGATCAGGAGCAGCCGGTGGGTCGGGATCGACGCGGCGCCGCTCACCGGCCCGCGCCCCTTTCACCGAGCTCGGGGACGCCGAGCTCGCGGGCGAAGTCGAGCAGCGCCTCGGCGAGCCGCTCGGGGACCTCGACCGGCAGAATGTGGCCGGCATCGGGAAGATCGACGCGGCGGGCACGCGGCAGGCGGGCGGCGAGCTCGGCCACGTCCGCCGCATCGAAGAAGACCCGATCACAGAGCCCGCTGACGACGAGCGTCGGCAGCTCGAGTCGCTCCCAGGGAAGGTTCCAGTCGGCCTCGCCCATCCGTCGCAGGAGCTCCATTTGGCCGGAACCGGGGTCGAGCGGGAGGTAGCGGGTGTCGGGCAGGAGGCACTCGGCACGGTGCGCGGCGAGCCAGCTCGGACCGAACAGCAAGGGGCTCATGAGATCGCGCATCAGGAGCGGTCCCGCCACTTCCATTGCCCGGACCACCGCGGCGTTGATCCAGTCGAGCCGGACGCCGGGCTTGCGCAGGGTGTTGAGAAGGACGAGGGCGTGCGCTTCGGCACCGTCGAGGATCGCCCGGGCGGCGTAGAGCCCGCCGATCGAGAGGCCCACGAGGATCGGACGGTGCGGTCGCAGCACCTCGAGCAGACGGCCGAGATCGGCCACGATCGCCCGGGCGTCGAGCCGCGTGCCGGGCGCGTAACGACTGCCCGCCTGCCCGCGGAAGTTCCAAGCCAGCGTGCCGTGGCCGGCGGCGCGCAGCGGCTCGCCCACCGCGCGCCACTGGCCGAGGTCGCCCGTGATCGCGTTGACGAAGACGAAGGTGAAACCGGCCGGCCGGCTCGGCGGGACGTGCTCGTAGGCGAGGGCGTCTTCGGGCCCGAGCTCCAGAACGGCCATCGCACCTCCCCCGATCCGCACGCAAAGCCCGTCCAACCGACTCGATGCGACTTATCGCGCCCTGCAGCGGGGCTGTGAAGGGGCCCGGCCCGACGGGCAGCGCATCGGAGCTGCGCGCTCGACGCGATCGGTCCGGTCATGGTTCCATATTCCGAAAAAAAATGTTCCGATATATCGAACGACCCACGCGCGTGAGGGGAACCCGGTGACGATCCTGGCGAGCGCGGCGCGCGTGATCCGCACCCTCGGCACCGACGACGGCCCCGTCACGGTCACCGATCTCGTCGACCGGCTCGGCATGCCGCGCGCCAACGCCTCGCGACTGTTGCGGGCGATGCGCGAGGTCGGGCTGCTCGAGACGGTGGAAGCGAGCGAGCGCTACCGGCCGGGCCTCCTCCTGCTCGAGGCGGCGCGCGCCTATGTCCGCTCCTCCTCCCTGATCGGCCGGGCCGACGAGGCGGTAGCGGCGATCTCGGGCCGCTTCGGCCACACGGGCTACGTCTCGGTGCGCGAGGGGCGCTTCGTGGCGGCGGTGAGCGACCATCCGGCAGCCACGCGCTCAGGGTCGCGAGCACGATCGGCAAGCGGCTGCCGGCGGCGACCGCGACCGGGCCGAGCCTGCTCGCGCGGCTGTCGGACGCCGAAGTGGCGGCGCTCCATGCCGAGGGGCTCGACCCGCCCTCGCCGCGCGCCCCGCAGACCCTGGCCGAGCTGCTCGAGCGGCTCGCCCGGGTGCGGCGCGAGCGCTTCGCGATCTCGGAAGAGGAGGCGTTGCGGGGGGTGTGCGGGATCGCCGCCGCGGTCGGCGATCCCGCGACCGGGGAGGCGGTGGCGCTCGGCATCGTCTGCCCGGCCGCGACCACCGAAGCAGGCGAGCGGGCGGCGATCGCGCGGGCGCCGACCCCGGGCCCGCCTGCTACGGCCGAGGCGGCACGGAGCCGACCGTCACCGACGCCGCTCTCGTGCTCGGCCATTGCCACCCGGACTTCTTCCCGGGCAGGCGGATGAAGCTCGACCGCGACGCGGCGCGCCGCGCGGTCGCGAGCCTGGCCGGGCGGCTGGGGCTCGGGATCGAGGAGACCGCGCTCGGCATCCACCGCGTGGTGGTCGAGGCGATGGCCGGGGCGGCCCGGGTCCATCTCGTCGAGAATGGCGAGGACCCGCGGCGCTGCGCGCTCGTGGCCTTCGGCGGCGCCGGGCCGGAACACGCGGCCGAGGCGGCCCGCACGCTCGGGATCTCCCGGGTGATCGTGCCGCCGGCTTCGGGTGCGGCTTCGGCCCTGGGCTTCCTGGTGGCGTCCCTGTCGTTCGAGGCGACGCGCTCGCTTCGGGTCGAGCTCGCCGCCGGGGTCGATCTCGCGCCGGTCGAGGCGCTGCTCGCCGCGCTCGAGGAGGAGGCGCGGACGCGGCTTCTGGAGGCCGGGGTGGCGGCTTCGGCGATCCGGATCGAGCGGACGGCCGACATGCGCCTTTCGGGCCAGACGCACGAGATCGCCGCGGCCCTTCCGGAGGGTCGGCTCGATGCGGCGGCCTTGCCCGCGATCCGCGCGGCCTTCGTGCGCGCCTATACCGAGCGTTACACGGCGGTGCCGGAAGGGGCGGGGATCGAGGCCCAGCATTTCCGGGTGCGGGCGGCGGGCCCCGCCCCGAGCGTGTCCTTCGCCGGTGCTCTCGAAGGCGGTGGCGGGAACCGGGCGGTCGAGGGCCGGCGCACCGCGTGGTTGGAGCAGGGCCCGCTCGAGGTCGCGGTCTTCGACCGCTACGCACTCGCACCGGGGACGACGATCGAGGGCCCGGCGATCGTCGAAGAGCAAGAGGCCACGACCGTGCTGGGCCCGAGCGACCGGCTCGAGCTCGATCCCCTCGGCAACCTCGTGATCGCGTTCGGCCGGATCCGGGCGGTCGAGCCCGTGATGCCGCCCGGCACGAGCCGGAAGGAGGCCGTGGCGCGGATCGAGCGCTATCCGATCGGTCTCGAGATCCTCTGGAGCCGGCTCGTCAACGTCGTCGAGGAGATGTGGCTCACGGTCTGCCGGACCGCCTTCTCGCTCGTGATCTCGGAGACGCAGGACTTCGCCTGCGAGCTCTTGGATGCCGAGGGCGAGACGCTCGCCCATTCGCCCCGGGCGATGCCGGTCTTCAACCTCACCCTGCCGCGGGCGGTGAAGGCGCTGCTCGAGCGGTTCCCGCCGGCCACGCTCGTTCCGGGCGACATGCTGGTAACCAACGATCCCTGGCTGTGCGCCGGCCATCTGTTCGACATCGCGGTCGTGACCCCGGTCTTCCGCGCGGGCCGACTCGTGGGTCTCGCCGGCACGGTCGGGCACGCGAGCGACATCGGCGGCACCAAGGATTCGCTCGCCGCTCGGGAGATCTTCGAAGAGGGGATCCGGATCCCGCCCTTGAAGCTCCACGAGGCGGCCCGGCCCAATGCGACGCTCTTCGCGATGATCCGCGAGAACGTACGCCATCCCGAGCAGGTGCTGGGCGACATCCACGCCTTCGTGGCGGCCAACGCGATCGGTGCCGCGCGTCTCCTGGCCTTCATGGAGGACTACGGCCTGACCGAACTCGGGCCTTTGGCCGAGGTCGTCCAGGGGCGCTCGGAGGCCGCCATGCGAGCGGCGATCCGGGCCCTGCCGGACGGGCTCTATCGAGCCACGATCACGAACAACCCGCTCGGCCGACCGCTCGCCTACCCGATCGCGATCACGGTCGCTGGCGATCGGATCACGATCGATCTCGAGGGCGCGCCGCCGCAATAGCCCGTGGGCGGCCTCAACTGTACGCTCAACTACACCGCGGCGCACACGACCTATCCTCTCAAATGCATGCTGACGCCGCAGGGGCCGGTCGCGGCGGTGCTCGGCCGGCCGGCCGACCCCTATACGCGGGCGCTGCTCGCCGCGGTGCCGGTCGAAGGCGTGCCGCGCGGCGGCCTCGCGAGCCTGCCCGGGTCGGTGCCCGATCTCCTCCGACCGCCGCCGGGCTGCCGGTTCGCACCGCGCTGCCCGCACGCCCGGCCGGCTTGTGCGAGCGGCCTGCCGCCCGTGGCGACACTCGACGACGGCCGGCAGGTAGCCTGCCTGCGGCCGGGCGAGGGGCCCTGATGCTGGAGCTCGAGCGGGTCTCGAAGACCTACAGGACGGGCGGCGGCCTCTTCCGCCCGGGGCGGCCGGTGGTGGCGCTCGATGCCGTCTCCTTCACCGTCGGTTGCGGCGAGAGCTTCGGGTTAGTCGGCGAGTCGGGCTCCGGCAAGACCACCCTCACCCTGTCGATCCTCGGCCTCGAGGAGCCCGATTCCGGCCGTATCCGGCTCCTGGGCGAGGATCTCTCGAGGCTCGGCCGGGCCGCGCTTGGGCGGCTGCGAAAGCCGGTCCAGATCGTCTTTTAGGACCCCTACGCCTCGCTCGACCCGCGGATGAGCGTGCACGACATCGTGGCCGAGCCCATGATCGCGCACCGCGCCACGCTGGGCCTCGACCGGCGGGCGCGGACCGAGCGGGTGGTGGAGCTCCTGGGCCTCGTGGGCCTCGGGCCACGGCATCTGCACCGCTACCCCCACGAGTTCTCGGGTGGCCAGCGGCAGCGCATCGGCATCGCCCGGGCCCGGCCGACGCTCGGCGAGCCGCCGCAGCCGGCGGCCCTCGGGCGCCACACGATGCCGGCCTCGCCGTCGCCCGCACAGCGGCCGAAGCGGAGCTTGCGCTCCTCCTCGGTCGGCCGGACCGCGGCTGCGCCGGATCGGCGGCAGGTGAGGCGGGGAAGGGCGACACACGGTTGACCCGAGGACCCGCTCGTCGCATGGAGAAGGATACGGGGAGGGTCGGTTCCGGGGAGGGAGCCATGAAGGTGCGCGACATTCTCGCGAGAAAAGGGCGAAGAGTGGTCACCATCCGCGCGGATGCGACCATCGAAACAGCGGTCCACCGGCTCGCGCTCGAACGGATCGGGGCGCTGGTCGTGAGCGAGGACGGCGAGGCGGTCGAGGGGATCCTCTCCGAGCGCGACATCCTGCGCGGGCTCGCCGAGGAGGGGGCGGCGATCCTCGGCCCCGGCCGCCGGGTGGCCGAGCTCATGACCCGGGCGGTCCGCACCTGCGGGCCCGAGGACGGGGTCAAGGAGATCATGGACACGATGACCCGCTACCGGGTCCGCCACCTGCCGGTGATGGAGGGCGGCCGGCTGATCGGGATCGTGAGCATCGGCGACGTGGTCAAGAACCGGCTCGAGGAGATGGAGCTCGAGACCAACGTGCTGCG
>CALBAK010000041.1 GCA_937926445.1 uncultured Alphaproteobacteria bacterium | reverse complement strand
CCGGCAGCTTCAAAGTGAAGGGGACCGACCGGGCGCTGGGTCGGGTGCAGATGCCGTTCGCCGCGCACGTCCCGGCGAACTACCCGCTCGACAGGCTCGAGCCCTGCATCGAAGAGAACGCGTTCTACGACCCGCCGAATTTCACCTTCCCCAACGGCGTCTTCGTCTGCGAGGTCGAGGTCGACGCCGAGACGGGTGTGGTGAGCGTGGACCGGCTCGCGGGCGTGCACGATGTCGGCACGCCGATCAACCCGCTCGTGGTCGAGGGTCAGGTGCAGGGCGGAGTGGCGCAGGCGATCGGCCAGGTCTTGATGGAGCGGGTGGTGTTCGACGCACAGGGAAAGCTCTTGACCGGTTCGCTCCTGGACTACCGCCTGCCGCGGGCGGCCGACCTGCCGCCGATCGCCACCGCGTTCAACACCGGGCCCTGCAAGCACAGCCCCTTGGGCGTGAAGGGTGCGGGGGAGTCGGGCGCGACCGCGGCGACGGCCGCGGTCGTCGGCACGCTCCTCGACGCGCTCGCCCCGCTCGGAATCGAGACGATCGACATGCCGGCCACGCCCGAACGGGTCTGGCGAGCGATCGCCGAGGCCCGGGCCGCAGGCAAGGCGGCCTGAGGGTCGGGGTGGTGGAGGCGCGTGCGCCCGCGGCTCCGCCCCCTCGATCTCCTCTGGCTGCTCGCGGCGCTCGTCGCGATTTCTTCGGCGCTGCTCCGGCTCGAGGCGGCGGCTCGCGGCGTGGTGCGCGAGCCGATCCGGGTCGACGGCGTGATCCCGGCCGAGCTTCTCCGAGCCGAAGGGGCGCCGAAAGGGCCCGTGGTCGTGGTCGCGCACGGCTTTTCGGGCTCGACCGTGTTGATGCGCTCGCTCGCGCTCGAGCTCGCGAAGAACGGGCTCGGCGTCCTCGTCTTCGACTTCCCCGGGCACGGCCGTCATCCCGTACCACTCGACGGCGACCTCTTCGCGCTCGAAGGCGCGTCGGCCCGGCTCGTGGCGGCGACCCGGGCCGTGCTCGCCGAGGCCCGTCGGCGGGGCGACGGCCGGGTGGCACTGCTGGGGCATTCGATGGCCGGTGACGTGATCGTGCGGACCGCCGCCCTCGAGCCCGACGTGGCGGCGGTCGTCGCGATCTCGCTCTTCTCCCCCGCCGTGACGGCCGAGCACCCCCGCAATCTGCTCGTGATCGCCGGTGCATGGGAGGCGAGGCTCGCGGCCGAGGCCCTGCGCGTCGCAGGGCTCGCGAGCGCGCCCCGGCCACCGGCTCACGAGGTGACCTACGGCCGCTTCGAGGACGGGACGGCGCGCCGGGCCGTGGTCGTGCCGATGGTCGAGCATGTGGGCGTGCTGTTCGCGTCCACGACCCTGCTCGAGACGCGGCGCTGGCTCGATGCGGCCTTCGGGAGGCCCGAACGGTCCGACGCGAACCCGGTCGAGCGTGGCCCCTGGGTGCTCCTGCTCGTCCTCGCCTGCGTGCTGCTCGCCCGGCCGCTCCTGCTGTTCCTGCCCGCGCTCGGGCCGCCGCTCGGGCCCGTGCGAGCGGGCTGGCGTACGCTCGCCCTGCCGTTCACGGCGGCGACGCTCGCACCGCCGATCGCGTTACGCCTCCTGCCGCTGGATCTCCTGCCGCTCGCCCTCGTCGATCACCTCGCGGCGCATCTGTCACTCTTCGGGCTCCTGCTGGCGGGCCTCGGCCGCACGGCACAAGGCCCGCACACCCGCGTCGCGCGCCCCGCTCCGGCGGTGCTCCTCTTCGTGAGCCTCGCGGCTGCGCTCCTGGTGACGGTTCCGGTGGCCCTCGCGGTCGATGCCGAAGTCACGGCCCTGCCCTGGACCGACCCGCGGGTTGGCCTGCGCCTTCTCCTGTTCGCGGGCGCCTTTTTGTTCTTTTTCGGGCTCGAGCGGGCGGCACGAGCCCGCTTCGGCGCACCGGTGGCACTGCTCGCCTTCCTCCTCTCGGTCGCAGGCTCGATCGCGCTCGACCGGCGGCTCCTGTTCCTGGGTGCGCTCGCGATCGTGATCGTCCCCGTGCTCGCGACCGCGCTTCTTCCCGCGCGCTGGGCGCGCAGGGCCCTCGGTCACCCGCTACCGGCGACCACGGCCTGCGCTGCCTTCACGGCCGAGCTCCTGAGCGGCTCCTTGCCGCTGATCGCCGATAGCGCCCTACCCTGAGCCTCGCTCGGAAGGCCAGGGCGGCAGGTGCAGAATCGCCCGAGCCTCGGCCACGGTCGCGGGACGGCGGTCATAGTCCGGGCAGAGTTCGACGACCCGGTGGACGAGTGCGGCGTTGGAGGGGGCGAGCGTGTGCCGGTCGAGGCGAACATTGTCCTCGAGACCTGTTCGGCAATGGCCGCCGAGCTCGAGCGACCAGCGATTGAGCGTGATCTGGTCCTTGCCGATCCCCGCCCCGGTCCAGGTCGCATCGGGTGCGAGGCGCCGGAGCGTGCGGATGTAGAACTCGAAGACCTCGCGATCGACCGGCATCGCGTTCTTCACGCCCATCACGAACTGGACGTGCAGGGGTCCGTCGATCTTGCCTTCCGTCTGCATCTCGACTGCTTTGAAGAGCATGGAGAGGTCGAAGACTTCGATCTCAGGCTTCACGCCATATTTCTTCATCTCGGCGGCGAGCCAGTCGATCAGCTCCGGGCTGTTCTCGTAGACCCGCGTCGGGAAATTGCAGGAGCCCGTGGAGAGCGAGGCCATGTCCGGCCGCAGGGGCAGCATGCCGCCCCGCTCCCGCCCGATGCCCGACCGACCGCCGGTCGAGAACTGGACGATCATGCCCGGGCAGTGTTTGCGGATGCCTTCGAGCAGGCGGGCGAACTTCTCGGGGTCCGAGGTCGGCGTCTCGTCGTCGTTGCGAACATGACAGTGAACGAGCGTGGCCCCGGCCTCGAAGGCCTCGTGAGTCGATTCGATCTGCTCGGCGACCGTGATCGGAACGGCCGGATTGTCCTTCTTGCGCGGCAAAGAGCCCGTGATCGCGACCGTGACGATGCAGGGTTTCGTCTCGGAGGTGGAAGGGGGCTCAGACATCGAAGAACACCGTCTCGTTCGGGCCCTGGATGTGGACGTCGAAGCGATAGACCGGGAGCCCCTCGCGCAGCGCCCGGCGGGCGATCAGGGTCTCGCGCCGGCAGGGCTGCTCGATCAGCGCAAGGACCGGGTCCTCGGCGTTGGCGGCCGCTTCGTCCTCGAAATAGATCCGCGTGTGCAAGTGGATGTTGATGCCGCGAGCGAAGATCAACAGCGTCGCGTGCGGTGCCTGCAGCCGCCCCTCGGCGGTCGGCACGCGACCGGGCTTGACCGTCTCGAAGGCGAAAAGGCCCGTGCCGAAATCGGTGGCGACGCGGCCGAAGCCCGAAAAGGCCGGATCCGCGCCGGGATCGCGGCCGGGGAAGCGGCCGGCCGCATCGGGCTGCCAGAGCTCGAGCACCGCGTCCTTCACGGGCGAGCCCGTGCCGTCGAAGACGATGCCCTCGATGCGGATCCGCTCGCCGCGCGCACCCGGGCCCAGCATGCGCCCCCAATCGCGCTCGGGCTCGAAGGGGATGCCGGCCGCCGACGGCACGAGACCGATATGGACGTAGGGGCCGGCGGTCTGGGACGGGATCTCGCGCAGCATCTCAAGCACCCTCCCGAAGGTTCTCGAACCAGGTCTGGCGCGGGCCGCGCAGCACGATGTCGAAGCGCCAGGCGAGCGTGTCGTGCGGCAGGCTCTCGCTCATGTCGAGCTTGGCCACGAGTCGTTCGCGCGCAGCCGGGTCGGGAATGCTGTTGAAGATCGGGCAGAGCGGCAGCAAGGGATCGCCCTCGAAATAGATCTGGCTGATCAGCCGCTGGCACAAGCTGGCGCCCCAGAGCGAGATGTGGATATGCGCCGGCCGCCAGTCGTTGACCCGGTTGCGCCAGGGATAGGGGCCCGGGCGGATGGTGCGGAACCGATAGCTGCCGTCGGGCTCGCTCAGCGTGCGCCCCACGCCCCAGAAATTCGGGTCGATGGGCGCGCGATAGGTATCGTTGACGTGCCGGTAGCGGCCGGCGGCATTGGCCTGCCAGAGCTCGATCAAGACGTTCGGGACCGGCCGTCCCTCCTCGTCGAGGACCCGCCCGAAGAGGACGATGCGGGGTCCGATCGGATCGCCGTCGACCCGGCCGTTGACCAGGAGATCGTTGTCGGTCGCGCGGATCAGGTCGTGGCCGAAGAGCGGGGCCGTGAGCTCGCTCCGTGTGGCCGAGAGCGAGACGAGCGGCAGCCGCGGCGAGCGGTAGACCGAGCTCTTGTAGTCCGGGAACCAGGCGACCGGATGCCGAGCCCGATCGCGCGGGCGGAACGCCCGTGGCGCGTTGTCCATGCTCCTTGCTCCCCCTTTGTGGCGCTTTCCCGCCGTGGCTCACGACCGGCCGGCGGCTCGGCGCCGAGAACCTCCTTGGCGATGCGGAAGGCCGTGTTGGCGGCGGGCACGCCCGCATAGACCGCCACCATGAGGAGCGTCTCGGCGATGTCCGCCGGGCTCGCTCCCGTATTGCGCGTCGCCCGCAGATGCATGGCGAGCTCCTCCTCGTGCCCGAGTGCGGCCATGAGTGCCACCACGAGCATCGAGCGCTCGCGGCGCGAGAGGCCCGGCCCCCTCCAGACGCTACCCCAGGCCCCTTCAGCGATGAAGCGCTGGAAGTCGGCATCGAGCGCGGTCGTCCGGGCGGTCGCGCGGTCGACATGGGCGTCGCCCGGGACCGCCCGGCGAACCTTCATGCCGCGCTCGTAGGCGCTCTCGACGCTCATCGACCCCTCGCCTTCGCTGCCGGGAACGGCCTAGCCCGGCCGGACCAGCGCGACCATTGACAAACGCTGCCTTCTCGATAACCCCGAACTCGTATCGGGGAGGCGGTACGGTGGCGGCGGTCGATCCGCGCATCGAGATCCGGCACCTGCAATGCTTCCTCGAAGTCGTCCGCTTCGGCCGGGTCGGCCGCGCCGCCGAGCAGCTCTGTTCCGAGTGCACGAGCGTCGTGGTCCGCCCGGAGCCTCGGCTGCTGGCGCACCGGGTGTCGCCGCCGGTCCGCCGGATCGAGACCGTCTCCTCCGACTTCGCCAGCACCTTCCTCGCCCGCAGCGATGCGCTCTGGGTCATTGCCGGAGGTGTCGTGGCGGTCGATCTCGCGGCGGGTACCGTCGTGGCCCCGCCCTTCGACACCACACTCGCCGCGGGCCCGGTGGGCGTGACGACGCGAGCCGACGAACGGCCGGCGCCGATAGTCGGGCTGTTCACCGGGATTCCGCGCCGGCTGGCGGCGGGTGTGCGGGCAGCTACCGGGTCGGCTGCCGGCTGCGAATAACCGGCGAGTTATCGTTGTCCGGCGAAACCGCCCTTCCGCTGTCGTCGGCGACGGTCTAACGAAGCAGCGAGCGACGGCCGCCCCCGGACGGTGTGGCGGGGAGGCGGAGCAAAGATGAACGGGGGCGAGGCCGAGCGCAGCGCTGCGGTCGTTGCCCACGCGGTCTTCGGGCTCGCGATCGGCTCCTCGAGCTGGGGCCATCCCCGCCGCACCGGCCGGACGGACCGCGAGGCTTTCCCTGTCCGAGGAGATCCGGCATGAGGCTGAACCGACGTCACCTGCTCGTGGGCGCCGCGACGCTCGGCACTCTGTCCTTCGCCCGCGGCGGCTTCGCCCAGGAGTTCCCGGCCCGGCCGCTGCAGGGCACGATCCAGTGGGGCGCCGGCGGCTCGACGGATGCCGTCACGCGCGCCGTGGCGCCGATCGTCGAGGAGAAGCTCGGCCAGAAGCTCGTGCTCACCAACCGGCCGGGCGGCACCGGCGTGATCGGCATGCAGTACGTCCACGGCCAGCGGCCGGACGGCTACAACATCCTGTTCGGTGCCGAGAATCCGCAGCTCTACGGCGTCCTCGGTCTCTCCGAGCTGTCCTACAAGGATTTCTATCCCCTCGTGCTGCTCGCCCGCGGCACACCGGTGCTGGTGGCGAGGAAGGATGCACCGTGGAACGACGCCAAATCGCTGATCGACCACGTCCTCGCCCATCCCGACCAGGTCAAGATGGGAGCCACGGGCGTAGGCGGCCTGCCCTTCGTCGTCCATGCGATGCTGTCCGCCCAGGTGCCCGGCTTCAAGGTGACCCAGGTGCCGTTCGACGGCGACGGTCCTGCCCTGACCGCGCTCGAGGGCGGCCATGTCGACTTCATGTCGGCCGTCTTCGGGGCGGCACGCGAGCGGATTCGGGCCGGGCGGATCAAGGCTCTGGCCGCGATCTCGACCGAGCCGATCGAGGGGCTGGAGGCGCCACCCATCACCGAGACGTTACCGGGCTTCGCCAAGTACCTGCCCTGGGGGCCGTTCTTCGGCGCCTTCGTCAAGAAGGAGACGCCCGCCCCGGTGATCGCCAAGCTCGAAAGGGCCTTCGTCGAGGCCGCCAACGACCCCCGGTTCAAGGAGTTCTGCGCGAATTTCGGGGTCGTGCCGATGGGCATCGGCGGCCCGGAGGCGATCGCGTTCCTCGAGCGCTGGCAGTCGGTGACGGCCTGGCTCTTGGCCGATGCCGGGGCCGCCAAGGTCGATCCCGCTTCCCTCGGCATCAAGCGGCTCTGAGTCCGCCGCCGGCCCGGACACCGTGCCGGGCCGGCCCCGCCCGCCGCAAGGACGCGCCCTTGACGTCCTCGCACCCGCGCCATCCGGGCGAGTTCGTCTTAACCCTGCTGCTGATCGCAGGCACGCTCCTGCTCGGCCGCGAGGCCCTGCGCATCTCGGGCCTCTCGGGCCCCTCCTCGCCGGGCTTCGGGCCGCTCGCGATGATCGTGGTCGTGCTCGTGGGCCTGCTCGTCGAGCTCCTCCGCGCTGCCCTCGGACGGTCGGGCGAGCGAGAGCCGACACCGGTCCGGCTCCGGCGTTTCGCCGCAGCCGTCCTCCCACCACCGGTCCTGGGCGCCGTCCCGCTCCTGATCCTCTACCTGATCGGCCTCGAACTCCTGGGCTTCGTGATCGCTTCTATCGTGTTCCTCACGGTCGCGATCGGCCTGTTGCTCCACGATCGCCCGCCGCACTCGCGCATTCTGCTTGCGGTCGCCGTCGCCGGCGGCACGGTCGCCACGATCCGCTTGCTCTTCCAGGAGCTGTTCCAGGTGCTGTTGCCCTGAGCGAAACGACCATGGACACGGCGCTCGGCTATTTCCTGACGAGCTGGCTCGACCCCGATCTTCTGGTGCTGGTCGCGGTCGGCACCCTCGCCGGGATCTATATCGGCGCGATCCCCGGTCTCTCGGTGACCATGGCGGTCTCGATCCTGATTTCTTTCACCTACGCCTGGGACACCAACGAGGCGCTGGCGCTCATGGTCGGGATCTACATGGGCGGGGTCTATGGCGGCTCGCGGACCGCCATCCTGCTCAACATCCCGGGTGCGCCGGCAGCGATCGCTACGGCGCTCGACGGCTACCCGCTCGCGCAGCGCGGCGAGGCGGGCCGGGCGATCGGCGTCACCACCGTCGTCTCGTTCATCGGCGGCCTCGTCGGGATCGCTGCCCTCGGGCTCGCCGCACCGCTCGTGGCCGAGGTCTCCCTCATGTTCGCGCCGCGCGACTACATGCTGCTCGGCATCCTGGGGCTCCTGCTCGTGGCCTCGCTGTCCGGCGAGTCGCTGGTCAAGGGCGTGATCGCTGGGGCGATCGGCATCCTCGTCTCGATGGTCGGTCTCGACACCATGACCGCCCAGCCGCGCCTCACCTTCGGCTCGACCGCGCTTCTGAGTGGTGTGTCCTACGTCGCCGTGATGATCGGCATGTTCGGAATCGCCGAAGCGCTCGTTCAGCTGCACACGATCGGCTCACCGATGGTCAAACAAAACGTCGATAGGATCGTCCCCTCGCTCGCCACGGTCGTGAAACACCTGCCGCTGGCTCTGCGCTGTTCGGCGATCGGGGTCTGGATCGGGGCCTTGCCCGGAGCCGGCGGCGACATCGCGGCGCTCATGGCCTACGATCATGCCAAGAAGAGCATCGAGAAACCCTCGCGCCCCTTCGGCCAGGGTGCCTACGAAGGGCTCGTCGCCCCCGAAGCGGCCAACAACGCGGCCGTTGGCGGAGCTTTCATCCCGATGCTCACCCTCGGCATCCCGGGCGATGCGGTCACCGCGGTGATCATCGCCGCGCTCTTCGTTCACGGGCTCAGGCCCGGCCCCAATCTCATGGTCGACACTCCGCACCTCTTCTGGTTCACGGTCGGTAACCTCACGCTCGCCAATATCTTCATGTTGGTCTTCGGCCTCACGGGCATCCGCCTGTTCGCCAAGATCGTGGAAGTGCCCAAGGCCATCCTTTTGCCTATCGTCGGCGTGCTCTCGGTGGTCGGGGCCTATGCGATCAACAACAATCTCGCGGATGTCTGGTGGGCGGTCGGCTTCGGCATCCTGGGCTATGTGCTGCGGGTCTACGGCTACCAACTCGGCCCGGTCGTTCTGGGGGTGATCCTCGGACCGATCGTCGAAGCCAATTTCCGGCGCACGATGATCGGCGTGCACGAGAGCTGGGCCGGCTTCGCCCTCGAGCTGGTCTCGCACCCGATCACGCTCGTGCTCCTCCTCGGCATCGTCTCGAGCGTGTTGCGGGGCACGCCGTTCTGGCCGCGGCTCGCGGCGAAGCTGCGGCGATCGGCCGGGCGGGCCGCGGGCTGAGCCGCGGACTCCGCTCGGCGGCCGGCGGGTCGCCGGCGAGGGAGATCCCTGCACCCGGTCCGCGGAGCGGCGCGCGCTCTCGCCCTCAGGCGGCGGCGAGTTCGCGGACCAGATCGCCGATCGGCCGGCCGCCCGCCATGAGATCGCGGATGTCCTCGTTCTCGAGCTCGGCCCGGGTGCCGCGACCGATCACCCGGCCGAGGGCCAAAAAGGTGAAGCGGTCGGCGACGAGCTTGGCGTGCACCTCGTTGTGGGTGATCAGCACGATCGCGACGTCGCCGCGCCGACGGACCCGCACGATGGTCTTCAAGACCTCCATCTGCTGTTTCTGGCCGAGCCCCGAGGTCGGCTCGTCCAGGATCAGCACATTGGCGCCGAAATGGATGGCGCGGGCGATCGCGAGAGTCTGGCGCTGGCCGCCCGAGAGGGTGCCGACGGCCTGGCTCGGAGCGGCGATGTCGATGCCGATCTTGCGCATCTCCTCCCGCGTGATCGCATCCATGGTCTTCATGTGGAGCAGACCGAAGGCCGGTGGACCGCGATAGAGCTCGCGGCCGAGGAACGAGGAAGAAGTTGCGCGTCACGCTCATGAGCGGGTTGAGCGCGAGGTCCTGGTAGACCGTGCCGATGCCGGCG
>CALBAK010000040.1 GCA_937926445.1 uncultured Alphaproteobacteria bacterium | reverse complement strand
TGGCGAGGATGACGGCGGCCGAAGCGGCGGTCCGGGTTCTCGAGAAGGAAGGGGTGAAGGTCGCCTTCGGCGTGCCCGGGGCGGCGATCAACCCGGTCTACGCCGCGCTGCGTCGGCGCGGCTCGATCCGCCACGTCCTCGCCCGCCACGTCGAAGCCGCTTCGCACATGGCCGACGGCTACAGCCGCGCGGTGGCCGGCAACATCGGCGTGTGCATCGGCACGTCGGGGCCGGCGGGCACCGACATGATCACCGGCCTCTACACCGCCCAGGCCGATTCGGTCCCGCTCCTCTGCATCACGGGCCAGGCGCCGCGCGCCCGCCTCCACAAGGAGGACTTCCAAGCGGTCGACATCGAGGCGATCGCCCGGCCCGTCACCAAGTGGGCGGTCACGGTGCGCGAGCCCGCCCTCGTGCCACGGGTGTTCCAGCAGGCCTTCCACGTGATGCGTTCGGGCCGCCCGGGGCCGGTGCTGATCGACCTGCCGGTCGACGTACAGACCGCCGAGATCTCCTTCGACGAGGAGACCTACGAACCCCTCCCGGTCTACAAGCCCCGCGCGACCCGTCGCCAGATCGAGAAGGCGATGGCGATGCTGAACGCCGCCGAACGGCCGCTGATCGTGGCGGGCGGCGGCATCGTCAATGCCGATGCCTGCGAGCTCCTGGTCCGCTTCGCCGAGCTCACGGGCGTGCCGGTGATCCCGACGCTCATGGGCTGGGGGGCGATTCCCGACGATCACCCGCTCATGGCCGGCATGGTGGGGTTACAGACGAGCCACCGCTACGGCAACGCTACCTTCCTGCGCTCCGACTTCGTGCTCGGCATCGGCAATCGCTGGGCCAATCGGCACACGGGCTCGATCGCGGTCTACACCGAGGGTCGCCGCTTCGTACACGTCGACATCGAGCCGACCCAGATCGGCCGGGTCTTCGAACCCGATTACGGCATCGTCTCCGACGCGAAGGCGGCGCTCGAGCTCTTCTGCACCGTGGCCGAGGAGATGCGGGCGGCGGGCGCTCTCCCCGACCGCGGCGCCTGGGCCGCCGAGTGCCTCGGTCGCAAGCGGCGCATGCGGCGCAAGAGCCATTTCGATCAGGTGCCCTTGAAGCCGCAGCGAGTCTACCAGGAGATGAAGGAGGCGCTCGGCCGCGACGTCATCTACGTCACCACGATCGGCCTCTCGCAGATCGCGGGTGCCCAGTTCCTCGAGGTTCACGGGCCACGGCGCTGGATCAATTGCGGCCAGGCCGGCCCCTTGGGTTGGACCCTGCCGGCCGCCCTCGGGGTGCGCGCCGCCCTGCCCGATGCCAAGATCGTGGGCCTTGCCGGCGACTACGACTTCCAGTTTCTGATCGAAGAACTCGCAGTGGGTGCCCAGTACAAACTGCCCTTCCTCCAGGTCGTCATCAACAATTCCTATCTCGGGCTCATCCGCCAGGCTCAGCGCGCCTTCGAGATGGACTACGAGGTGAGCCTCGCCTTCGAGAACATCAACGCCGAGAAGCTCGGTAGCGACCCGGTCGGGAGCTACGGCGTCGACCACGTGGCGGCGGCCGAGGCCCTGGGCTGCAAGGGCATCCGGGTGACCTCGCCCAACCAGTTCGAGGAGGCCTTCGCCGAGGCCGAGCGGCTCATGACCGAGCACCGGGTGCCGGTGGTCCTCGAGTTCGTCGTCGAGCGAGTCACCAACATCGCGATGGGTCCGGAGATCGACCGCATCACCGAGTTCGAGGAGATCCTCGACCTCGAGCCCGAAATCGTCGAAGGAAAGCGGTCGCCGGTCGCGGTCTGAGAGCGGCGGCTGCCCGCGCCGCCGTTGCACCTCTCGCTCCGGCGTGGGAGCATGGCGACGGGCGGACCGAGGAGGAACGCGTGCTCGCCGCAGACGCGGAGAAGCTGTTGCGGGCGATGTTCGAGGCGGCCGTGGCGGCGGCCGATCCGGCCCGCGCCCTGCCCCGCCACCTGCCCGAGCCGCCGGCCGGCCGCACCGTCGTGGTCGGCGCCGGGAAGGCCTCCGCCGCCATGGCCCGCGCACTCGAGCGGGCCTGGCCCGGGCCGCTCTCGGGCGTGGTCGTCACCCGCTACGGCCACGCCGTGCCGTGCGAGCGGATCCGCATCCTCGAGGCGGCGCATCCGGTGCCCGACGCCAACAGCGAGGCGGCCGCACGGGCCATCCTCGAGGCGGTCCGGGGCCTCGGCCCCGAGGATCTCGTGATCGCGCTCGTCTCGGGCGGCGGCTCCGCGCTTCTCGCCCTGCCCGCCCCGGGTCTCACGCTCGCCGACAAGCAGGCGGTCAACCGCGCGCTCTTGCGCTCGGGGGCCGACATCGCCGAGATGAACTGTGTTCGCAAGCACCTCTCGGCGATCAAGGGCGGCCGGCTCGCGGCCGCCGCGTTCCCGGCCCGGGTCGTGACCCTCGCGATCTCGGACGTGCCCGGCGACGATCCGGCGGTCATCGCCTCCGGGCCCACCGTGCCCGATCCCACGACCTTCGCCGAGGCGCGCGCCATCCTCGCCAAGTACGGCATCGCCGAGCCGGCCGCGGTGCTCGCCCATCTGGCCCGCGGCGAGGACGAGACCCCCAAGCCCGGCGATCCGCGCCTCGCCTTCGCCGAGTTCCGGCTGATCGCGACGCCCCAGATGTCGCTCGAGGCGGCGGCCGAGGTCGCCCAGCGGGCCGGCGTGCGGCCCGTGATCCTGGGTGATGCGATCGAGGGCGAGGCCCGCGAGGTCGCCAAGGTGATGGCCGCCGTCGCCCGCCAGGTGCGCCGCCGCGGCCAGCCGGCCCGCCCGCCCTGCGTCCTCCTCTCGGGTGGCGAGACCACGGTCACCGTCCGCGGCGACGGCAAGGGAGGCCGCAACGTCGAGTTCCTCTTGGCGCTCGCCGTGGCGCTCGCCGGCGAGCCTGGCATCTGGGCGATCGCCGGCGACACCGACGGCATCGACGGGGCCGAAGAGGTGGCCGGTGCGATCCTCCGCCCCGACAGCCTCGCCCGCGCCGTCCGGTTGGATCTCGATGCCAAGGCGATGCTCGCGCGCAACGACGCGCACTCCTTCTTCGCGGCCCTCGGCGACCAGGTGGTGACCGGGCCCACGCTCACCAACGTCAACGATTTTCGCGCCGTCCTCGTGAGCGAGGCGGCCGACGGGCGGACTTCGGCACCGTGGCGAGCGTGACCTTCACGAGCCACCTCGCCCGCGCGGCACCCGCGCCCACCGTCGAGGCCGCCGGGGCCACCCTGCGAGAGGTGCTAGACGCCATCTTCCGCTCGAGCCGGCGGCTGCATTCCTCCCTCCCGGACGAGCAGGGCCGGCTCCGCGAGCACGTGGGGATCCGGGTCGACGTGCTGCCGGTCCGCGACCGGGTGGTCCCGGGCGAACATCTCGCCTTGGGCTCGACCACGCGCCATCTCTGGGGAAGCGACGACGGCGGCGAGCGTTGGCGTCTCCTGGCCGGCCACCTGACGCCGATCGCCGCGGTCCGGTTCCTGCCCGCCTGAAGCGGAGTCCTGCCGATGTCCGGTATCGCTCTGCCTGCCCCCGATCCGCGCATCCTCGCCCGCAAGGCCGCGATCGTCGCCGAACTCCGCCGGCTGGTCGCCGACCCCGCGGCCGTGATCGACGATCCGGTCGAGCTCGCGCCCTACGAGACCGACGCCTTCACCGCCTACCGCCGGCTGCCGCTCGCCGTGGTGCTGCCCTCGACCACCGCGGAAGTGAGCGCCGTGCTCGCCTTCTGCGCCCGCGAGGGCGTGCCCGTGGTCCCGCGCGGCGCCGGCACCTCGCTCTCGGGCGGCGCCATCCCGCAGGAAGACGCGGTGGTCGTGGGTGTCGCGCGGATGAACCGGGTGCTGGCGATCGACCCCGCCGACCGGACCGCCCGCGTCGAGGCCGGCATCACCAATCTCGCGATCACCGAGGCCGTCGCCGAGCACGGCTTCTTCTACGCCCCCGATCCCTCCTCGCAGCTCGCCTGCACGCTCGCCGGCAACATCGCGATGAACTCGGGCGGCGCCCATTGCCTCAAATACGGCGTCACCACCAACAATCTTCTGGGCGTCACGCTCGTTCTGGTCGACGGCTCGGTGGTCGAGCTCGGTGGTGCGGCGCTCGATTCCCCGGGCTACGACCTTCTGGGCCTGGTCTGCGGCAGCGAGGGCCAGCTCGGCATCGTGACCGAAGCGGTCGTGCGCATCCTCCCCGAGCCCGAGGGTGCGCGGCCGGTCCTCCTCGCCTTCCCCTCCTCGGAGGCCGCCGGGGCCTGCGTGGCCGACATCATCGGCGCCGGCATCGTGCCGGTCGCGATCGAGTTCATGGACAATCCGGCGATCCGGATCTGCGAGGCCTTCGCCAAGGCCGGCTACCCGACCGAGGCCGCGGCCATGCTGATCGTCGAGGTCGAGGGCTCGGATGCCGAGATCGACGCCGAGCTCGCCCGGATCGTGGCGATCGCCCGCCGGCACGGCGTCACGACCATCAAGGAGAGCCGCTCGGCGACCGAAACGGCGCAGATCTGGAAGGGCCGCAAGTCGGCCTTCGGCGCCACCGGCCGGATCGCCGACTATATCTGCATGGACGGCACCATCCCGACCAGCCGCCTGCCCGAAGTGCTGCGCCGGATGGACGAAATCGTCCGAGACTACGGGCTCCGAGTCGCCAACGTCTTCCACGCGGGCGACGGCAATCTCCATCCCCTGATCCTCTACGACGTCAACGACCCCGACCAGGCCGCACGGGCCGAGGCCTGCGGTGCCGACATCTTGAAGCTCTGCGTCGAGGTCGGCGGCTGCCTCACCGGCGAGCACGGGGTCGGGATCGAGAAGCGCGATCTCATGCGCCACCAGTTCACCGAGGCCGAGCTGCTCCAGCAGATGGCCGTCCGCCGGGTCTTCGATCCGGCAGCACGCCTCAACCCCGCCAAGGTCTTTCCGCTCGACCTCGGAATCGCGGCATGAGGCTCGAGCCGGCGAGCGAAGAGGCGGCCGCGGAGGCCGTCCGCCGCCTGGCGGCGGAGCGTACCCCCGTCCGCATCGAAGGCGGCGGCACTCGGCAGGCGGTCGGCCGGCCGATCCAGACCGCGGCCACGCTCTCCACCCGCGCGCTCGCCGGCATCACCCTCTACGAGCCGGCCGAGATGGTGATCGCGGCGCGGACCGGCACGCCTCTGGCCGAGCTCGAGAGAGTCTTGGCCGAAAAGGGCCAGATGCTGCCCTTCGAACCCATGGACCACCGGCCACTTCTCGACAGTACGGGCGAGCCCACGGTCGGTGGGATGGTCGCCGGCAACCATTCCGGGCCCCGGCGGATCAAGGCCGGGGCCTGCCGCGACGCGCTGATCGGCCTGCGCTTCGTCAACGGCCGGGGCGAGCTCCTGCGCGCGGGCGGCCGTGTGATGAAGAACGTCACGGGCCTCGACCTCGTGAAGCTCTTGTGCGGCTCCTGGGGCACCCTGGCCCTGCTGACCGAGGCCACCTTCAAAGTCCTGCCGAAGCCCGAGGCCGAGCTCACGCTTCTCTTCGAAGGCCTCGCCGAGCCCGAGGCCGTGGCGCTGCTCTGCGCCGCCATGGGCACGCCCTTCGAACCCTCGGGCGCGGCGCATCTGCCGGTCGGCATCGGTGCCGCGCGCGCCCGCACCCTGCTCCGCCTCGAGGGCTTTGCCGATTCGATCCGCTATCGCGCCGACAGGCTCGCCGCGCACCTCCGGGAGCACGGACCGGCGCAGCGCACCGAGGGTGCGGAGAGCGCCGCCCTCTGGCGGTCGGTGCGCGACGTCCTGCCGCTCGTCGAGCCGGGCGAGCGGGCGGTCTGGCGCCTTTCCCTGCCGCCAAAGCGCGGGGCCGAGGCGGTGGCGGCGATCCGTACGGCCCGCGCGTGCGAGGTCCTCTACGACTGGTCGGGCGGGCTCGTCTGGCTCGCCACGGCCGAAGACGAGGATGCCGGCCGTGCCGCGATCCGGGCCGTCTGCGAGCGGCTCGGTGGCCATGCGACGCTCGTGCGCGGCTCGATCGATCTGCGCGCCCGGATCGAGCCCTTCCACCCGACCGCCGAGCGGGTGCGCCGCCTCGAGACCGGGATCGAGGACGCTTTCGATCCGTTCGGCCTGTTCAACCCCGGTCTGTTGCGTGCGGGGCGCTAAGCCTTGAAGACGAGCTTTCGTCCCGATCAGCTGCGGGACCCGCAGATCGCCGCTTCGGAGAAGATCATCCGAACTTGCGTGCATTGCGGCTTCTGTACCGCCACCTGCCCGACCTATGTGCTGCTCGGCGACGAGCTCGATTCGCCGCGCGGACGCATCTATTTGATCAAGAAGATGCTGGAGGAGGGCCGGCCGGCCGACGAGCGGACCGTCCGCCACATCGATCGCTGCCTCTCCTGCCTCTCCTGTATGACGACCTGCCCCTCGGGCGTGCACTACATGCACCTGGTCGACCACGCCCGGGCACACATCGAGGCGACCTGGCGGCGGCC
>CALBAK010000039.1 GCA_937926445.1 uncultured Alphaproteobacteria bacterium | reverse complement strand
GGTCCCCGTTTCCGTCAATCGCGCGCAGGAGGCAATCGGCCGCGCCGGTTCCCGGCCGCACCGTGCGGCGCCAAGCGGATCGCCGCGCGCCACCGGGGAGAACTCGCTCGTGCGGACGGGAGCCGTCAGCGCCGCCGATCTCGCCCGCACCGTTCTCGCGGTGCCACCGCTGCCCCTCGACGACGGGTACGCGATCGCCGAGGCCGAGTGCCGCCGCCTGGTGGCCCGCTCGGCGGCGGGCGGGGTCTCGACCATCCTCTAGGGCGGCAACGCTCGGATCCAACACTGGCCGGTCTCGCGCTACGGCGAACTCCTCGCGATGGCCGAGGCGACCGCCGGGCCCGACACGCTCGTCGTCCCCTCGCCCGGACCCGACTACGGCCGGCTGCTCGACCAAGCGGTCGTGCTGGCCCGGACCCGCGTCCCGACCGCCATGGCGCTGCCGATGCCGGCGCACACCATGCAAGCCGGCGTCGCCCGGGCGCTCGCGCTCGCAGCCGAGCGCGCCGGCCGGCCGCTCGTCGCCTGTGTCCGCCGGCCCGGCTATCTGACCCCCGACGACCTCGCCCGGCTGGTCGCCGATGGTGCCGTGGTCGCGGTCAAGTACGGCGTGGCGATGCCGCCCGCGGGGCGCGATCCCTGTCTGGACGCGCTCGTTTCGGCGATCGGCGCGGAGCGGATCCTCTCGGGCTCCGGCGAGCTCCTCGCCGTCCCGCATCTTCTCGTGCACGGGCTCACCGGCTTCGCCTCGGGTTGCGTCTGCCTCGCGCCGCGGCTTTCGGGCCTCGTCCTCGAGGTGCTGCGGCGGGCCGATCGGCCGGCCCTCTAGCGGCTCCTGCCGCCGATCCGCACTCTCGAGACCCTGCGCTCCCCGGCCTACGGCAATCTCCTGTGGCTCAGGGTCGAGACCGACGCGGGGCTCGTCGGGCTCGGCGAGGCGTTCCGCAACGCCGAGGCGACGGAGGCCTACATCCACGAGACGCTCGCCCCCGCGCTGCTCGGCCGCGACCCGCGGCCCGTGGCGGCGCATCGGGAACGGATCGGCCGGGTGATCGCCGACCGCTTCATGGGGACACCCTCGCGCTCGATCGAGCTCAGGGGCGACGCCGCCGTCGACATGGCGCTCTGGGACATCCTCGCCCGCAGCCTCGAGATCCCCCTGCACCGCCTCCGGGGCGGGCCGGTGCGCGAGCGGATCCGGGTCTACAACACCTGCGCCGGACCGGCCTACAACACCGGCCGCACGGTCGGCTGGGTGTCGAAGCTGGCCGAACCCGGTGCCGCGGCGGCCGGCCCGCTCGCCGAACTCCAGGCAGAGCTCGACGATCCCGCCGGCCTCGCCCGCTCGCTCCTCGCCGAGGGGGTGACGGCCATGAAGATCTGGCCGTTCGACCGTTTCGCCAGGGACACGGGCGGCAGCGAGATCGGGGCGGCCGCGCTGGAGGCGGGGCTCGCGCCCGTGCGCGCGATCCGCGAGACCGTCGGATCGGCCATCGACGTCGTGATCGAATGCCACGGGCTCTGGCGGCTGCCGGCGGCGGTCGGGACCGCCCGCGCCCTCGAGCCCTACGGCGTCTTCTGGCTCGAGGACCCGATCGCCGTGCACCGGCTCGACGATCTGCGCCGGCTCAAGGAGGCGACCTGCGTTCTCCTAGCCGGCAGCGAGAACCACGGCACGGCGCACTGGTACCGCAAGGCCTTCGCTGCCGGCGTGATCGACTACGCCCATTTCGACGTCGGCTGGATGGGCGGGCCTTCCGAGGCGCTCGACGTCTCGGCCTTGGCGCGCGCCTTCGACCGCTGCATCGCCCCGCACGACTGCGTCGGGCCCCTCATGCTCGCTGTCAACCTGCAGCTCTCGGCGAGCCAGCCCAACGGGGTCGTCTGCGAGACCGTGCGCGCCTACAGACGCGGCTGGTACCGCGAGGTCGTCGAGGGCCTCTGCGAGCCCGAAGGCGGGACGATCGGCTGGCCAGCCGGCCCGGGTCTCGGGGTGGAGCTCGCACCCGCCTTCGTCGCCCGGCCCGATCTCCTGCGACGGCGTAGCGCGGCGTGAGCGACGGGGTTTGCGCGAAGCCCGGATCGGGCTAGGTGGGATGCTGGACTGCCGACCGGGGAGGAGGCCCTTGAGCTTCGCGAGCTATCTCGACAAGGCCCAGGCCAAGCTCGCCGATCTCGAGCGGATCTTGGGCGAACTCGGTGCCACGGCGGGTGTCGCCGACGCCAGGGCCGAGCTCGAGGCGGTGCGCGAGCGGTCGAAGGCTCCGCGGCTGCGAGGTGCCGAGCTCGCCGAAGAAGCGCTGCAGAGCTTCGCCCAGCGGCTCGACGCCTCGACCGCACGGATCGGGGCGTTGCGCGGCCGAGTTTCGCTCTCGCCGCAGAACACGGCCCGGCTGCTCGGCGCCTACCGGCGCTGATAAGGGGGCGTTCCGGCGGGCCGGCTTCAGCCGAGCACGGGGTGCGGCTAGAAGGCGGGCGCGGTGCGAGATGTCGCCCGCGCCATCTTCGGAGGCCCCGCCATGGCCGAGGCGCTGTTCGCGACGCTGCGCGAGGGGTTCGCAGGCCGGGAGCGCGAACGCTTTCTCGAAACCCCGGACGGCCGGGTATGGACCTATGTCGACCTGCTCGACCGCTCGGCGGCCTACGCCCGGATGCTCCGGGGCTTCGGCCTCGAGCCGGGCGATCGGGTGGCGGTCCAGGTCGAGAAATCGCCCGAGAACCTCTGTCTCTATTTCGGTTGCGTCCGCGCGGGCGGCGTCTATCTGCCGCTCAACACGGCCTACACGCTGGCCGAGCTCGCCTATTTCCTGGGCGACGCGGAGCCGAAAGTGGTGGTGGTGCGCCCCGGGCACGTCGAGGAGGTCGGCCGGCTCGTGCCCGCGGCGACCGTACTCGCCCTCGACGACAAGGGCCGCGGCAGCGCCGCCGATGCCGCCGATGTCGCCGCTGGGCCGTTCGAGGACGTCTTGCGCGAAGCCGACGATCTGGCCGCCATCCTCTATACCTCGGGCACCACCGGCCGCTCCAAGGGGGCGATGCTCACGCACCGCAACCTCGCCTCCAACGCCCTCGTGCTCAAGGACTATTGGCGAGTGACGGCGGCCGACGTCCTGCTCCACGCCTTGCCGATCTACCACACCCACGGCCTCTTCACTGCGACCAACACGATGGTGGCGGCCGGGGGCGCGATGCTGTTCATGCCGAAGTTCGACCTCGACGAGGTCTTCCGGCTGTTGCCGCGCGCCACGCTCATGATGGGCGTGCCGACCTTCTACACCCGGATGCTCTCCGACCCGCGCCTGACGCGCGAGGCGGTGGCGCACATGCGCCTCTTCGTCTCGGGCTCGGCGCCGCTCCTGGCCGAGACCCATCGGGCGTTCTTCGAGCGCACGGGGCATGCCATCCTCGAGCGCTACGGCATGACCGAGACCGGCATGAACAGCTCGAACCCCTATGACGGCGAGCGGCGGCCCGGCACGGTGGGCTTGCCCCTCCCCGGGACCGAGATCCGGATCACCGATCCCGCGACCGGCAGGCCTCTGCCCACGGGCGCGATCGGCATGATCGAGGTCAAGGGCCCGAACGTCTTCAAAGGCTACTGGAAGAACCCCGAGAAAACGGCGGCCGAGTTCCGCCCGGACGGGTTCTTCGTCACGGGCGATCTCGGCCGGTTCGACGAGCGCGGCTATCTCTCGATCGTGGGGCGCGGCAAGGACCTCGTCATCACGGGCGGGCTCAACGTCTATCCCAAGGAGGTCGAAGAGGCAATCGACGCGCTCCCGGGGGTGTTCGAAAGTGCCGTGATCGGCGTGCCGCACCCGGATTTCGGCGAGGCGGTCGTGGCCGTGGTCGTCCCGGAGAAGGGCGCGAGCATCGACGAGGCCTCGATCCTGGGCGCGCTCGCCCACACCCTCGCGGGCTTCAAACGGCCCAAGCGGGTGTTCCTGGTCGAGGAGCTGCCGCGCAACACGATGGGCAAGGTGCAGAAGAACGTTCTTCGCGAACGCTACCGGGCTCTCTTCGCCGCGACCGGTTGAGCCCCTTCTTCCGCGCTCAACGGAGTGCGGCGAGATCGAGGCTGCCGCGCACGCCGAGATCGGTGCGATTCGCGCGCGAGAAGGCATCGGCCCGGGCCCGGCCGAGCGCCTTCAAGCGACGCAGGAAGTCGCGCTCGGTGTTGAGCTTGGAGGAATAGCCGAGGCGCGCCATCGCCGGCTCGGGGCCGATCATCTGCAGCCTGAGGTCGCGATAGCGCTCGGGTGGCAACCAGCCTCCGGCCAACAGCTCGTTGATCCGGGCGATCGTGCGCAGCTCGCGCACGAGCGAGCTGCTGAACGCCACCTCGTTCATGCGGTCGAGGATCGAGGCGGCGAGGGTCCGCACCTCCTCGATCCGGATCGGATTGATCTGGACGATCACGAGATCGTCGCAGTCGGTCCCGTCGATCAGGGGCTCGAGCGGCGGGTTGCCCATGTAGCCGCCGTCCCAATAGGCCGACCCGTCGATCTCGATCGCCTGGAAGAGGTAGGGCAGACAGGCCGAAGCGAGCACCGCGTCCACGCTCGAGCGGCTCTTGTCGAAGACGGTGAGCGTGCAGCGGCGGACGTCGGTGGCGGCCAGGAACAGCTCGATGCGGTCTTGCCGGCGCAGGGCCACGAAATCGACCTGCTCTTCGAGGATCGGCCGCAGGGGGTGACAGCCCAGCGGATCGAGCTGGTAGGGCTAGAGCAGGCGGGACAGCGCATCCGCCCAGAGCCAGGCGGGCGAGGTGTCCATGTCGCCCTCGGAGAGGACCCGGTCCAGCGGACTCGGCTTCAAGGGGCTCCAGAGGCCGGCATCCGCCACCGCTTCCCAGAACCGGTCGAGCGCCCGGCGCGCCCCCTCCCGGCCGCTCGCGACGAGGCCCGCAGCGAGCACGACCGCGTTCATCGCGCCGGCCGAGGTGCCCGAGATGCCCACGATCTCGAGCGCCTCGTCCTCGAGGAGCCGATCGAGCACCCCCAGGTGAAGGCCCCGTGCGAGCCGCCACCCTGGAGCGCGAGGTCGATCCGCTTGCGCTCCCCGATCTGGCTCACTGGGCCGTCCAACCCCCGTCGACCGGGAGTGCCGCACCACGGATCTCCGCGGCCGCCGGCGAGCAGAGGAAGACCGTGAGCGCGCCGATCTGCTCGGGGGTGACGAATTCTCGGCTCGGCTGCTTCTCGGCGAGGAGCGCACGTTTGGCCTCCTCGACCGGGATCCCGCCCCGTGTCGCACGGTCGTCGATCTGCTTCTGCACGAGCGGGGTGAGCACCCAGCCCGGGCAGATCGCATTGCAGGTGACACCGGTCTCGGCGGTCTCGAGCGCCACCACTTTCGTGAGGCCGACGAGACCGTGCTTGGCCGCGACATAGGCGGCCTTGTGCACGCTCGCGACGAGCCCGTGGGCAGAGGCGATGTTGACGATCCGGCCCCAGTTCCGCTCGAGCATCTGCGGCAGGGCCGTGCGGATCGCGTGGAAGGCGGCCGAGAGGTTGACGGCGATCACATCGTCCCAGCGCTCGACCGGGAATTCGTGGACCGGGGCCACGTGCTGGATGCCGGCATTGTTGACCAGGATGTCGACCCGGCCGAGCTCGTGCCTCGCCTGGCCGACCATGGCCTCGATCTCGTCCGGCCGGCGCATGTCGGCGCTGCTGTAAGCGACCCGCACACCCCAACGGGCGGCGAGTTCGGCGCGCAGCCGCTCGATCGTCTCGGGCTCGCCGAAGCCGTTCAGCAGGATCGAACAGCCCTCGGCCGCGAGAGATCGGGCGATCCCGAGCCCGATGCCGCTCGTCGAACCCGTGACGATGGCGACCCTGCCCTCGAGCGCGCCCATGTCCCCGACCCCCTCGGACGTGTCGCCCCTGGCTAGAGCGCACCCCGCCGGCTGTCGAGCGCTGGAGGCGGAAGCCGCCGGCTGCTAGCCTCGCAATCCGGCCGAAAAGAAGGGAGGCGCATGGATCGGCAGCTCGAAGGCAAGGTCGCGATTGTCACCGGCGGGACGCAGGGGCTCGGCGAGGCCATCGCCCGGCTGTTCGTGGCGCGGGGTGCCGAAGGGATCGTCATCGTCGGCCGCGACCGCGAGCGTGGTCGCAAGGTCGCGGATTCGCTCGAGGGCAGCGGTGCGCGGGCGCTCTTCGTCCAGGCCGATCTCGCCGATCTCGAAGCGGTCCGCCGCATCGTCCCGGCCCGCGAGGGCGCCTTCGATCGAGTCGATTGCCTGGTCAACGCCGCCGCGCTGACCGAGCGCGGCACCGTACTTTCGACCGACCCCGGCCTCTTCGACCGGCTCGTGGCCGGCAATGTCCGTGCCCCCTTCTTTCTCATGCAGGATTCGATCCGCCTCATGCTCGACAAGGGCGTGCAGGGGGCGATCGTCAACATCCTCTCGACATCGAGCCACGGCGGCCAGTATTTTCTGACCGTGTACTCGGCCACCAAGACGATGCTCGGGACTTTGACCAAGAACATCGCCTTCTCGGTCATGCCGCACCGGATCCGGGTCAACGGCTTCAACATCGGCTGGACGAACACCCCGGGCGAGCACGCGATCCAGAAAAGGGCGCACGACGCACTTCCCGACTGGCTCGAAAAGGCCTCGGCCTCGAGGCCTTTCGGCCGGCTGCTCGATCCGGCCGAGGTGGCCCGCGCGATGGCCTTCCTCTGCTCGGCCGAGAGCGGGATGACGACGGGTTCGCTCGTCGACTTCGACCAGACCGTGCTCGGCTGCTGGGACGAGCCGCCGGTCCCGAAGACGAAGCTCTCCTGAGCCTCAGCGCCGGCTAGGCCTCGGGCCGCTCCACGGGCTGCACGAGCAGGTCGGCCAAGAGCGCCT
>CALBAK010000038.1 GCA_937926445.1 uncultured Alphaproteobacteria bacterium | reverse complement strand
GCGCGACCGCGAGCCGGTGGCGGGCCACACCGCGTCCTCCGGCCCGCCGCTTCCCGCTTCCCGCCCCGAACCGCCGTGCCTATCCTCGACCACCGGCGGAGGTGGATCCCGTGCGTCTCCTGGCGATCGACTTCGGACCGGCCAACAACGATCGCGACAGCGCCTGCGCGCTCGGCCTCGTCGCGGTCGAGCGTGGCCGGATCGTCGCCGAGCGGGCCTTTCTCGTCCGCTCGCCGAGCCCTCGGTTCACCTTCTCCGAGCTGCACGGCATCACCTGGGAGAAAGTCGCCCGCCCACCGAGCTTCGCCGAGCTCCGGCCGAGCCTGCGCCCCTGGTTCGAGCGCGCCGATCGGCTCCTCGCCCACAACGCCGCCTTCGACGCTTCGGTGCTGCGCGCTTCGTGCCAGCGCTACGGGACCGTCCCGCCCGAGCGGCCCTTCCTCTGTACGCTGCGCCTCGTCCGCCGCGCCTGGGGGTTCAGGCCCGCCACGCTCGCGCATGTGTGCGCTTCGGCATCCCGCTCGACCACCACGACGTGCTGAGCGACGCGCGCCCCTGCGCGCTGATCGCGCTGCGTGCGCTCGCCGAGGGCCGGCCGCTCGAGGATCCGCCGCCGCCCGCGGCCGAGCGGGCCTAGCCGCCCACCGTCCGCCCGCTCAGCCCGGAAGGGACCGGACCTTGCCCGTCCCTTGCCGCAGCCCCTCGCGCAGGACGGCGATGTCGGGGCCGTAGCCCAGCATGCGAAAGCCCAGGCCCGCGAGCTTCTCGAGATAGGCGAGGTCGGCATCGGCCGCGGCCAGGGTCTTACCGTGCGCGCGCGCCGCCGCGATCAGCTTCTGCGCCGCCGCCCAGAACTCGGGATGGTCGAACCGGGCGGTGATCCCCATGTCGTCGGTCAGATCGAAATGGCCGAGCCAGAGCACGTCGAGCCCCGGTACCGCGGCGATGTCTTCGACGTTCTCGATCCCCTTCCGGGTCTCGATCAGCCCCATGACGAGATTGCGCCGGTTGGCCTCGGCCATGTAGGCCACCACGTCGTGCGCGCGATAATCGTCGTGCGCCGTGCCGAAGGCGCAGCCGCGCTTGCCCTCGGGCCGGTAGCGGACCCACTCGACCAGCGCCCGGGCCTCCGCAGCGGTCTCGAGCATCGGAACGAGGATGCCCCGCGCCCCGGCATCGAGCACGGTCGCGACCGCGGCGTAGGACTTCTCGGGCACCCGCACGTAGAGCTCGACCGGTAGCCCGCGACCACAGGCGAGCACGGTCTTGAGCGTGTCGATCCCGACCCCGCTGTGCTCGGTGTCGAGCACCACGAAGTCGAGCCCGGCCGCCGCCAGAATCGCCGGGAGCCCGGGGGTGAAGACCTCGAAGACCATCGTCCCCACCACCCGCTCGCCGCTCGCCAGCCGCTCGCGTACGCAACGCCGCCCTTCCATCGCACCACCTCCCCGCCGATTGCGGCCAGGTACCGCTAGGCCCGCGCGGCCGCCCTGTCGAGCCCGCCCGACACCCCCCGCGCGATCGCCGCCGATCGCCGCGCGCTTCGGCGACCCGGCCCGGGGTGCTAGTCTCGGCCGGGTCGCGTAGGGAGGAGGCGATGCGGGTCCTGATCCTGGGTGCGGGGGCGATCGGAGCCTCTTGCGCCTTCCATCTCGCCCGCCGTGGGATCGACGTGATAATCGTCGAGCGTGCCGCCCCGGCCTGCGCCGCTTCGGGTAAGGCGGGTGGCTTCCTCGCCCTCGACTGGTGCGACGGGCTGCCGCGCGGCCCGCTCGCCCGGCGTGGCTTCGCCCTCCATACCGCACTCGCCGGCCAGGTAGAAGACGGCCTCGGCCGGCGTCCGGTCGAGACCCTGCTCGTGACCGGGGCCCGCAGCGGCGCGCCGGCGCCCGGGCTCGGCCCCGGCTTTCGCGTCGTCGAGCGGATCGGCACGCCGGAAACGACGGCCATCGTGGATCCCGCCCGGCTCACCCGAGCCCTGATCGAAGGGGCGATCGCAGCCGGCGCGCGGCTCCGGATCGGCACCGCCGCCGCGCTCGAGCCCGCCTCGCGCGGTTGGCGCGTGCTGCTCGAGGACGCGGCGGTCGAGGCCGAGGCCGTGGTCCTGGCCCTCGGCCCCTGGACCAGCCGGCTGCGGGTGCCCGGGTCCTTGCCGCCGGTCGGGGCCCTCTTGGGCCACAGCCTACGGTTCGAGCTCGCCGAGCCCTTGCCGCCTATCGTCCTCTTCGCCCGGCTCGATCGGGCCCGCCACGGGCTCGAGGAGCTTGAGATCTACCCGCGCGGCGACGGCAGCGTGGTCGTGGCGGGCCTCTCCCGGCCGGCCGCCCCGCCTGCCGATCCGACCGCGGTCGAACCCGATCGCGGTGCCGCGGCGCGGCTGTCGGCAGCCGCGCGGGCGGTCGTGCCGGCACTCGCCGCCGCCCGCCGGGTCGAAGCGCGCGCCTGCCTCAGACCTCTGAGCGCCGATGGCACGCCCTCGATCGGGCCGCTTTCCGGCCGGCCCGGCCTCTGGCTCGCCACGGGCCACGGGCCCTGGGGCATCCTCGAAGCACCCGCCACGGGCGAGCTCCTGGCCGATCTGCTGACGGGCGCCTCGCCGCGTATCGACCCGCGCCCCTTCGACCCCTCGCGGCCCGCAGCGGCCGGCTGAGCTCGCCTCCGGCCGCGAGGGCGCCCTCCTGCGAACGGACGAGAAGCCCGTCAGCCGCCGAGGGCGCGGATCACCGCGTCCGTCGTGGTGACCGCCGCCACGTTGCGCATGGCGTAGTCGATCGAGGCCCGGTGCCAGTCGGCGTTCATGGTCGAGCAGGCGTCCTCGGGCACGATCATCACGTAGCCCTTGTCGGCGCCGGTCCGGGCGGTGTGCTCGATCGACATGTTGGTCCAGGCCCCGGTGTCGATGAGCACGTCGCGGCCGAGGGCCTTGAGGATCGTCTCGAGCCTGGTTCCTTCCCAGGCGCTCATCCGCATCTTCTCGACCACGAAATCGCCGGGCTGCGGCTCCAGTCCCGGCACCGGCGCCACCCCCCAGGTGCCGCGCACGAGGCCCTTCGCTTCGACGAGCCCCTCGAAAAGCGGGCAGTTGACGGTCACACCGAGCGCTCCGGGCTCCACGACGAACCAGATATGGATCACGGGTACCCCGATCCGCCGGCAATGCTCGGCCAGGCGCGCGATATTGGCGATCGCCCCCTGCTCCGCGCAGTGCCGCGGCGAGCCCGAGGCGGCGAAGGCACCGCCCTCCATCACCACGTCGTTCTGCATGTCCTGGATCAGGAGCGCGCAGCGCGAGGGGTCGAGCCGGAGGCCCTCCTCCACCCGAACGCTGCGCGCCGGCCGGCGTGCGGCGGCGGCGAGCGGCCGTGGGGGGGCGGCGCGCAGCGAACCACCGACTGCCACACCCGCTGCCCGCATGTAGGGCTCGCGCCGCGGGCCGACCTTGGTCCGCACCGCATAGAGCGAGCGCGAGGCGGTCAAGAAGAGCGTGCGCCAGTCCTCCCCGCCCCAGGCGAGGTTGGCCGTGAGCTCGGGGACCCGAACCGTGCCGATGTGCCGGCCCTGCGGATCGAGGATCCACACCCCGCCCGGGCCCGTGCACCAGATGTTGCCGCGCTCGTCGCACTTCATCCCGTCGGGCACGCCGGGCTCGAGCTCCGAGCGGATGCCCGAGGCCAGGATCCAGGATGCGCCGAGGCTGCCGTCCGGCTTGACCTCGAAGGCGCGGATCAGCGCCTGGACCGTGTCGTTGACGTAGAGGAGCTTCTCGTCCGGCGAGAAGCAGAGCCCGTTCGGCTGATCGAAGAGGTAGCGCTCGACGACGAGCTGCGGCGGCCCGCCCTGCGGCGGCAGCCGGTAGACCCCCTGGAAGCCGAGCTGGCGCGGCCGCTCGACCCCGTAGACCGGCATCCGCCCGTACCAGGGATCGGAGAACCAGATCGAGCCGTCGGAGCGGACGCAGACGTCGTTCGGGCTGTTGAGTTCCTTGCCCTCGAAATGGGTGGCGAGCACCTCGCGCCGGCCGTCCTTGGTGAAGCGGACGAGCGCGGAGGTCGCGTGCTCGCAGGCGATCAGGTTCAGCTCGGCGTCGTAAGTGAGCCCGTTGGCTTTGTTCGAGGGCCGCATCGCCTCCTCGATGCCGACCCCGGGCCGCCAGCGCCGGCGCACGTCCGCCGGCATGTCCGAAAACAGGAGGTGGTGCTCGACCGGGTGCCAGACAGGCCCCTCGGTGAAGCCGAAGCCCGTGGCGAGCTGCTCGACCGGGGCGTCGGGATCGATCAGCTCGCGCGCCTGCGGTGCCAGGATCTCGTGCGCCACCGCCGCCCCCGCTCAGGCCGGGAACCAGGCGCGCGCCGGCAGCGAGGAGACGATCGGCCCCGGCACCTGGTCGAACAGCCGGCCGACGATCTGCCCGCCCTCGACCTTGGCCGGCCGGTCGTGCACCGGCAGAAGATAGCGGGCCTGGGAGAGCAGCTTCTTGATCGCCGCCTTTTCCTGCCGCTTGGTGGTTCCGTGGTTGCCGGTGACCTGCGGTTCCATCGCCTGGGTGATGCGGAAGGGCTCGATGATCTGGTCGTGGATGTCGTAGATCACGTCGCCGCAGATCACCGCCACCCCGTCGGCGGTGTGCACGATCACGTTCATCGAGCCCTCGGTGTGCGCGCCCGCTGCTTCGCAATAGAGGCCGGGAAAGATCTCGATCGGCCCGCTGATCTCGAGGTCGAGGAAGCGCAGCGCCCCCTTGGTGTGCAGCCGGTCGATCAAATGCTTGATGTCCGGAAGCGGATATTGCGGGTGCATGATGCCGGAGACCGAATATTCGAGCTCGCGGCGGTTGAGGACGACGGTCGTGTTCATCGGGAAGAGGTCGTCCTTGCCGGCATGGTCGATGTGCAGATGGGTGTGGAAGATGTAGCGGATGTCGCCGAGCTTGAGGCCGTGCCGGGCGAGTTGGTTCTCGATCAGGTTCTCGTGGAACTGGAGCCCGCGCATGCCGAGGGTCTCCATGATCGCGTTCGAGCGGAACCCGGTGTCGACCAGGACCGGCCACGGCCCGCCCAGGATCAGAAAGCCGAGCGTAGGCACCCGGCGGGTCCGGCCGCAGTCGCGCCCGAGCACGAGAAAGCTCGATTCGAGCTCGATGTCGCCATAGTCCAGGATCTTGATCTCGAGCGGCACGG
>CALBAK010000037.1 GCA_937926445.1 uncultured Alphaproteobacteria bacterium | reverse complement strand
ACCCAGTCGATGTTCTGGGTCGGATCCTTGATGTCGCAGGTCTTGCAGTGGACGCAGTTCTGGGCGTTGATCTGCAGCTTGCGGCCGCCCTTGCCGTCGTCGACGAACTCGTAGACCCCGGCCGGGCAGTAGCGGCTCTCCGGCCCGGCATAGGTCTGCCAATTGATCCGGATCGCGACGCTCGGATCCTTCAGCACGAGGTGGCAGGGCTGGTCCTCCTCGTGGTTGGTGTTCGAGACGAACACCGAGGAGAGCTTGTCGAAAGTGAGGACCCCATCGGGCCTGGGGTAGTCGATCCGCCGGCATTCGGCGGCCGGCCGCAGGCTCTGGTGGTCGCCGCGGTGGTGGTGGAAGGTCCAGGGTGCTCGGCCGCGGAAGAGGTAGGTGTCGAGGGCGGCGTAGCCGAGTGCTCCCCATAGACCCAGCCGGAAGGCCGGTCGGATGTTGCGCACGCGGTAGAGCTCGTCCCAGAGCCAAGAGGCGCGCAGCCGCTCGGGGTAGCTCTCGAGGAGCGGCCGTTCGGCGCCGCCCGCGAGGGCCTCGAAGGCCGCCTCGGCGCAGACCATGGCGGACTTCATGGCGGTGTGGGTGCCCTTGATCTTGGGCACGTTGAGGAAGCCCGCACAGTCGCCGACCAGGGCGAGGCCCGGGGCCACCAGCCGCGGGATCGACTGGAAGCCGCCCTCGGAGAGGGCTCGAGCGCCGTAGGCGATGCGGCGACCGCCCTCAAGAAAGGGGCGGATCGCGGGGTGGGTCTTGAAACGCTGGAACTCGTCGAAGGGCGAGAGCCAAGGGTTCTCGTAGTCGAGGCCGATCACGAAGCCGATCGAGACCAGGTTCGGCTTCAGCATGTAGAGCCAGGAGCCGCCATAGGTCCGCGGATCGAGCGGCCAGCCGACGGTGTGGAGGACGAGGCCCGGCCGATGCCGCTCGGCCGGGATCTCCCAGAGCTCCTTGAGGCCGATGCCGTAGGTCTGGGGATCCACCCCCTCGCGCAGGCCGAAGCGAGCCATCGCCTGTTTGGCGAGCGAACCGCGGCAGCCCTCGGCCAGGATGGTGAGGCGGGCCTCGATGTCGATGCCGGGCTGGAAGTGCGGGCCGGGCCGGCCGTCCTTGCCCACCCCCATGTCGCCCGTGCCCACCCCGCGCACGCGGTCCTGCTCGTCGAGCAGGAGCCGGGCGCCGGCGAAGCCCGGGAAGATCTCGACGCCCATGGCCTCGGCCCGGCCGGCCAGCCAGCGGCAGAGATCGCCCAGGCTGATCACCCAGTTGCCGTGGTTGCGCATGGGCGGTGGCGTGGGCAGACGGAAGGCCCTCCGAGCGGTGAGGTAGAGGAAGCGGTCCTCGACCACCGGGGTGGTCAAGGGCGCCCCCTGCTCCTTCCAGTCGGGCAGGAGCTCGTCGAGTGCCCTGGGCTCGAGGCAGGCGCCCGAGAGGATGTGCGCCCCCACTTCCGAGCCCTTCTCGAGGACGCAGACCGAGAGCTCGCGATCGGCCGCCCCGGCGAGCTGCTTGAGGCGGATGGCCGCGGCGAGGCCCGCTGGACCGGCGCCTACGATGACGACGTCGAAGCTCAGGCTCTCCCGTTCCATCCCCGTCCCGTCTCGGCCGCGCCGGGCACGACCCGCCCAGCTTGGCTGGCCGGATAGCACGGCCGACCGGGGCTGGCCACGCGGTCGGGCTCGACCGAAGGATGAAAACCCGCCGTTCCACGTCCGCAAGTTGAATGTGCCTTCGCGTCGTGGTTCATTGGGACGACCCGGCGAGGGGGACGCCGGTGGTCGCGCGGCACGACCGCGAACGGTCGCTGCCGGCCGGGAGAGGTTCGATGCCGCCGCACAGCCGGTCGGGCGGCTCGACGCCGATGCTCAGCGCCGCGCCGGGCCCGTTGGCCGCGCAGCCGGGAGCGACGGAGCGGGCGCTCGTGCCGAGCGTCGGACCGCGCGTTCTCCTCGCCCCCCTCCTCGCCCTCCTCCTCGTGCTCGCGAGCGGCCTCGGCTTCGGCTGGTGGCTGGCCGATCGGATCGTGCGGGAGGACACCCGGTTTCTCGCCGCCGCTACCGCCGACGTCCTGCAACGCCTCGTGCCCGGCCTCGAAACCGTCTTCGAGACCGGCCGCCTCGAGACCGAGCAGGGCGAGGCACTGCGCGCCGCCTCCGCCCGCAGCCGGGTCGTGGCGTTGGCGCTGCTCGACCGTGGCGGTCGCCCGATCGCCGCCGCTCGCGGCGTGCGGCCGGTCGCCGACTCGCCGCTGCCCGACGAGAGCGCGCTCGCCGATCTCGTGGCCGAAGCCGGGGCACGCCGCGCGATCGCCGTTCGGCTCCGCCCGGGCCGTGCGGCCGGCTGGCCCGACGTGATCGGCGAGGCGGTCGTACCGGTCGCTCGTGAGGGCCGTCTCGTGGGCTTCCTCCAGCTCTCGCTCGACTTCGCCGACGAGGTGGACCGCTACCGCCTGATCCTCGGCTGGTGGATCGTGGTCGTGAGCGCACTCGTCTTGCTCGCCGCACTCGTGCCCGCCGCCTTTCTCTGGCGCCGGCTCAAAGAGCTCGAGGCGGCCGCCACCGAGGCCCGTCACCTGGCCTTCCACGATCCGCTCACCGGCCTGCCCAACCGGCTCCTCTTCCAGGATCGGCTCGCCCGGGCGATCGCCCGGGTCCGCCGCGAGGGGGGCCGCGGTGCGCTCCTCATGCTCGACCTCGACGACTTCAAAGCGGTCAACGACGCCTTCGGCCATGCCGGCGGCGACGCGCTCTTGCGCGCCGTCGCCCGCCGGCTCGGCCACGCGGTGCGAGCGACCGACACGGTGGCGCGGCTCGGGGGAGACGAGTTCGCCCTCGTGATCGCCCCGCTCGCCGACCTTTCCGGCCTCGAGGCGGTGCTCGACCGGTTGCGCCGCGAACTGGCCCGGCCGGTGCGGATCGACGGCCGTCCGGTCGGCATCGCCGCCACGATCGGCATTGCCCTTTTCCCCGACGACGGCGAGGAGCCCGACCCGCTCGTCCGTCGGGCGGACGGCGCCCTCTATCGCGGCAAGGCCAAGGGCAGAGGTGTGGTGGTCTGGCACCGCGAACCGCCCGCCCCGACGGCCGCCTCCGGTCGATGAAGCTCGGCCGCCGGCGGATCGAGGAGGCGGCCGGCCGCGGCGGCGCCGAGCGGGGCGCACCGGCCCGGAGCTCGCGGGCGTTCGTCCCGGCGCCCAACTTGTAGACGAAAGCGGGGCTTGCTAAAAACGGGCCGGGCGGCGCGATCGCCGCTTCCGCACATGGGCCGGCCCGGCCCGTTCGAGCCCGAAAGCCCAGCAGCGTGACGACGACCGGCCAGCCGCGTCCCTTCGAGGTCGTGCCGATCGAGGAGGAGATGAAGCGCTCCTACCTCGATTACGCGATGAGCGTGATCGTGGCTCGGGCGTTGCCCGACGTCCGCGACGGCCTCAAGCCGGTGCAGCGGCGGATCCTCTACGCCATGGCCGAGGCCGGCTACGAGGCCTCCAAGCCGCACCGGAAGTCGGCCCGCATCGTCGGCGACGTGATGGGCAAGTACCACCCGCACGGCGATGCGGCGATCTACGACGCCATGGTCCGCATGGCCCAGGACTTCACCATGCGGGTGCCGCTGATCGACGGTCAGGGCAATTTCGGCTCGATGGACGGCGACCCGCCCGCGGCGATGCGCTACACCGAGGCGAGGCTCGCCCGCGCCGCCGACGCGCTGCTTTCCGACATCGACAAGGACACCGTCGATTTCCGGCCGAACTACGACGAGAGCGCGCAGGAGCCCACTGTCCTCCCCGCGCGCTTCCCCAACCTCCTGGTCAACGGTGCCGGCGGCATCGCCGTCGGCATGGCGACCAACATCCCACCGCACAATCCGGGCGAGGTCATCGACGCCGCCATCGCCCTGATCGACCGCCCGGAAAGCACCGCCCTCGAGCTCGCCGAGCTCGTCCAGGGTCCCGACTTCCCGACCGGCGGCATCATCCTCGGCCGGCACGGGATCCTGCGCGCCTATACGAGCCAGGACCCGGAGAGCCGCGGGCGCGGCACGATCGTGGTGCGCGGCCGAACCCAGATCGAAGAGGTCCGGGGTCGCCGGGCGATCGTCGTCACCGAGATCCCCTACCTCGTCAACAAGGCCAAAATGGTCGAGCGCATCGCCGAGGTGGTGCGCGAGAAGAAAGTCGATGGGGTCGCCGATCTCAGGGACGAGAGCGACCGCCACGGCGTGCGGGTGGTGATCGAGCTCAAGCGCGACGTCGACGCCGACGTCGTCCTCAACCAGCTCCTCAAGTTCACCCCGCTGCAAACGAGCTTCGGCATCAACATGGTGGCGCTGGTCGGCGGCCGACCGGCCAATCTCGATCTCAAGGAGATGCTCGAAGCCTTCCTCGCTTTCCGCGAGGAGGTCGTCACTCGCCGCACCGCCTTCGAGCTCGCCAGGGCGCGGGAGCGGGCGCACGTGCTCGTGGGCCTCGCTGCGGCCGTGGCCGACATCGACCCGGTGATCGCCCTGATCCGGGCGGCCCCCTCGCCCGAAGTTGCGCGCGAGCAGCTCGTGGCTCGGACCTGGCCGGCCGAGGCCGTGGCCCCGCTCCTCGCGCTGCTCGAGCCCGAGGAGGGTGCACCCGCCCAGGACGCCGCGACCTTCCGCCTCTCCGATCGCCAGGCCCAGGCGATCCTCGAGCTCACCCTGCGCCGGCTGACCGGCCTCGAGCGCGAGAAGATCCGCGCCGAGCTCGAGGAAATCGCGGCCCGGATCAAGGAGCTCCTCGCCATCCTGCGCTCGCGCGAGAAGCTCCTTTCGGTCATCAAGGCCGAGCTGCTCGAGGTCAAGGAGCGCTTTTCGAGCCCGAGGCGGACCACGATCGACCTCGAGAGCGAGCCGGAACAGGACATCGAGGACCTGATCCAGCGCGAGGAGATGGTCGTCACCGTCACCCTCAAGGGCTACATCAAGCGGGTGCCGCTCTCGACCTTCCGGGCCCAGCGGCGCGGCGGCAAGGGGCGGACCGGCGTCCGGCCGCACGAGGACGACGCCGTCACGCGGCTCTTCGTCGCCTCCACCCACACACCGGTGCTGTTCTTCTCGAGCCGCGGCCGGGTCTACAAGCTCAAGGTCTGGCGGCTGCCGCTCGGCGCCCCGCAAGCCCGCGGCAAGCCCATGGTGCAGCTCTTCCCCGCCCTCGAGGAAGGCGAGACGATCACCGCGGTCACGCCCTTGCCCGAGGACGAGGCGGCCTTCGCGGGGCTCTACATCTTCTTCGCCACCGCCCGTGGCAATGTCCGGCGGAACGAGCTCGCCGACCTCGTGCGGGTGCCGGCCTCGGGCAAGATCGCCATGGGGCTCGAAGAGGGCGACCGGCTGGTCGGCGCCGAATTGTGCACCGAGCGCCAGGACGTGCTGCTCGCGAGCCGCGAGGGCAAAGTCATCCGCTTCCCGGTCGAGGCGGTGCGGGTGTTCAAGTCCCGCACCTCGGAAGGCGTGATCGGGATGGACCTCGCGCCGGGCGACGAGGTCGTCTCCATGACGCTCCTCACCCATGTCGAAGCGACCGCCGAGGAGCGCGAGGCCTATATCCGCTGGGCCAACGCCCGGCGGCGTACGGCCGGCGAGGAGGCCGAGGCCGAGGAGCCTTCGGAGCCGAGCCTGGCGGCGGAGCGGTTGGCCGAGCTCGAACGGCTCGAAGAGCTCGTGCTCGCCGTCACCCGCAACGGCTACGGCAAGCGCACTTCGTCCTACGAGTACCGGATCACCAACCGCGGGGGGTCCGGGATCATCGGCATCGAAACCTCTCCCCGCAACGGGCCGGTGGCCGCGACGTTCGAAGTGGACGAGGGCGACCACGTGCTCCTCGTCACCGACCAGGGGCGGATGATCCGGATCGCCGCTGCCGAGATCCGGATCGCCGGCCGCGCGACCCAGGGCGTGCGGCTGTTCGACGTCGGCGCCGACGAGCACGTCGTCTCCGCGGCCCGGCTGGCCGAGGGCGAGAGCGAGGACGAGGCCGGCGAGGAGGCGAGCGAGGAGCGGCCGACCGGCTGAGCTTCGGGCGACCGCGACTGTTGCGCGCTGCAGCATCGCCGGCCGTGGCCGGGTCGGCTAGGATGACCGCGGGCGGTGGACGAGGCCGGTCGGGCGGCGGCCGGGCCGTCGCGGGGGTCGAGCATGAGCAGAAGGCGGATCGCGGTCTATCCGGGGACGTTCGATCCGATCCACAACGGTCATCTGGACGTCATCCGGCGGGCCACGCTCCTGGTCGACCGGCTGATCGTCGCGGTCGCGATCAACGCCGGCAAGGATCCGCTTTTCGCCCTCGACGAACGGGTGCGGATGGTGGAGGCGGACATCAACTCGCTCCTGGCCGCCAATGCCGGCAACGGTGCCCGGGTCGAGGTCCGGCCGTTCGAGAGCCTGTTGGTGCGCTTCGCCGTCGACCACGGTGCCGACATGATCATCCGCGGGCTCCGAGCGGTTTCCGACTTCGAGTACGAGTTCCAGATGGCGCTCAACAACAAGCGGCTCGTGCCGCGCCTCGAGACCGTGTTCCTCATGGCTTCGGAAACCAGCCAGTTCATCTCCTCTCGCTTCGTCAAGGAGATCCATCTTCTGGGCGGCGACGTTTCCTCGATGGTCTCGGCCAACGTACTGCGCCGGCTCGACGAGAAGCGCGGCCGGCTACGAGCGGCCGGGTGAGGGTCGACCTCTTCGACTTCGCCCTGCCCGAGGAGCTGATCGCCCAGCGGCCCGTCGAGCCGCGCGAGGCGGGGCGTCTGTTGGTCGTGGGCGAGCGGTTCCTGGACCGGCGGATCGGCGACCTGCCCGATCTCCTGAAGGCGGGCGATCTGTTGCTTCTCAACGACAGCCGCGTGCTGCCGACCCGCTTCTGGGGGCGGCGCGGCGAGGTCGCGGTCGAAGCGACCCTGGTCGAGCCGGCGAGCCCGGCCGCTTGGTGGGCGCTCGCTCGCCCGGGCCGGCGGCTGCGGCCCGCCGACCGGCTTCGGCTCGGCCGCGACCTCGAGGCCCGGGTCGAGGCCAAGGATGCCGAAGGCCGCGTGCTCCTGGTCTTCGACCGGTCGGGCGAGGCGCTGCTGGAGGCGATCCGCGCCCAGGGTGCGATGCCGCTGCCGCCCTACATCCGCCGGCCGATCGGCGGCGATCCGCGCGACCTCGCCGACTACCAGCCGATCCAGGCCCGAGTGGAGGGCTCGGTGGCGGCCCCCACCGCCTCGCTCCATCTGACCCCGGCACTGCTCGCCCGGCTCGCCGAACGCGGGGTCGAGCGGGCTTTCCTGACCTTGCACGTGGGTCTCGGCACTTTCGCCCCGGTCAAGGTCGAGGACATCGAGGCGCACCGCATGCACCGCGAATGCGGCGCGATCCCGCCCGAGACCGTGCGGGCGATCGAGCGGACCCGTGCGCGCGGCGGGCGGATCGTGGCGGTCGGCACGACCGTGCTCCGGGCGGTCGAGAGCCGGGCGGACGCGCAAGGGCGGGTCGCCGCCGGCCCCTTTACGACCGGCCTCTTCGTGACGCCCGGCTACCGGTTCCGAGTGGTCGACCGGCTCTTGACCAACTTTCACCTGCCCCGCTCGACGCTCTTCATGCTGGTCTGCGCCTTCTCGGGGCTCGCGCGGATGCGGACCGCCTATGCCCATGCGATCGAAGAGCGCTACCGGTTTTTCTCCTATGGCGACGCCTGCCTGCTCGACCGGGCGGAGACGGCCCCGTGAGCGGCTTCGCCTTCACGATCCTGGCGCGCGACGGCGCCGCCCGGCGCGGCCGGCTCGAAACCGCGCACGGCCCGGTCGACACCCCGGCCTTCATGCCGGTCGGCACGGCCGCCGCGGTCAAGGCCGTGACGCCCGAGATGGTGGCGGCGACGGGTGCCCAGATGGTGCTCGCCAACACCTACCATCTCATGCTGCGGCCCGGGGCCGAGCGGGTGGCGCGCCTCGGCGGGCTGCACCGTTTCATGCGCTGGCCGGGACCGATCCTGACCGATTCGGGCGGGTATCAGGTGATGTCGCTCGATGCGCTGCGGACGATCTCGGAGAAGGGTGTCGTATTCGCCTCGCATCTCGACGGCAGCCGGCACGAGCTCACGCCCGAGCGGGCGGTCGAGATCCAGGATCTGCTGGATGCGACGATCACCATGCAGCTCGACTGGTGCGTGCGGCTGCCGGCCGAGCGGGCGGCTGTCGAGCGGGCGATGCAGCTCTCGCTGCGCTGGGCCGAGCGGTCGCGCGCGACGTTCCGCCCGCGGCCGGGCTACGCGCTCTTCGGCATCGTCCAGGGCGGGGTCGAGCCCGCGCTGCGGCGGCGCTCGGCCCAGAGGCTCGTGGCGATCGGTTTCGAGGGCTATGCGGTGGGCGGGCTCGCCGTGGGCGAGCCGCAGGAGACGATGTTCCGCACGCTCGAGGCTACGGTGCCGTTCCTGCCCGAAGATCGGCCGCGCTATCTCATGGGAGTGGGCAAGCCCGCCGACATCGTGGGTGCGGTTTTGCGCGGGATCGACCTGTTCGACTGCGTCCTGCCGACCCGCTCCGGGCGGACGGCGCAGGCCTTCACGCGCAGGGGCCCGGTCAACCTCAGGAACGCTCGGCACGCCGAGGATCCGCGGCCGCTCGACGAGGCCTCCGATTGCCCCGCGGCGCGCGACTATTCGCGCGCCTATCTGCACCATCTCGTGAAGTCCGGCGAGATCTTGGGGGCGATCCTGCTGACCTGGAACAATTTGTGGTATTATCAGGACCTGATGCGCCGGCTGCGGTCGGCGATCGAGGCGGGCAGGCTCGAGGCGGAGGCGGCTTCGATCCTCGAGGAACAGGCCCGAGGCGACATCGAGCCCTTCGAGCCGACGCGAGCCGCTGTCGAGCGGTCCGACGCTTGACCCGTGCGGTGCCGCGGCCGAGATTCGCGGGGCGGACGGGGGACGCCTAGCTCAACGGTAGAGCAACGGACTTTTAATCCGCAGGTTCTGGGTTCGAATCCCAGGGCGTCCACCAAGAACCGGCTGCGCCGCCTGGCGCCGGCCGATTGCGACGGTCCGGGCGCGGCTCGGAAAGCGGACCGCGCCGCCCCGTACCAGAGTACCGCAGCGCGGCCGATGCCGAGCTCTTCTCCTATGTCGTCCCGGACCGCGGCCGGGGGAAGGAAGACGGATCGCGGGCAGCCCGGTCCCGCTTACCTCGATGCGATCCGATCGGCGGTCGACGACGAGCCGCCCTCCAGGAGATCGAGCCCCAACCATCGTCGCTGGTCGAGCGAAGGAACGAGCGTGCGGGCCTCGCCCGAAGCGGGTGGGCGGCGGTCGGGAGCCGGGCCGGACGCGTCGGGGGCAACGGAGCTCGGAGACGGTACGGGGCGCGGGCTCGGCGCCGGGAGCGACGATGAAAGCCCGAACCCTTCGTCAACCTTTTCCTGCCAGGTTCGGCCGTGGGAAAAGGTACATGATCCTGGCCGCACTTCTCGCCTGGCTTCTCCGGCTTCTCCCGGCCGTCGCTCGCCGGGTGGACCGCCTTCGCGCGGGTCGGGGGCTCCGCCTCGCCTTCGCGGCCGGAGCGGCCGAGAGTGCGAACGCTCGCGAGCCGAGCGCCCGCGACACCGCAGCGGCGCCCGGCTTTCTCTCCCGAACGCGCCGGCACGCGCCGGAACTCGTATGCCGCCCGAGCGCACCGTCGCGGGCCTCGCTCCGCCCGGTGCGGCACCGCCCGCGCCCGGGCGACGGGGCGGAACGGCCGGCGCCGGGCGACTGGCGGCCGGCCGAGGCCCGCTCGGGCCACCACATCGCCCGCCGGCCCCAGGCGCCGCTCACGGGCTCTTGACCGCACGGCGCCCGCAACGCGCTAGATCGAGTCCGGAGGATCGAACGGACGAGGACGGTATGGGCTCGACGAGGCGGACTTTGCTCGCAGCGGCCGGGTGCTTCGCTTTCGCCCGGCTGGTCGGGGCGGTCGACAGTTTCGGCGCGATCCGCGAGCGGGCGCGCGGCCAGAAGGTCTATTTCAACCATTGGGGCGGCTCGCCGCAGATCAACGACTACATCGCCTGGGCGGGCTCCGAACTGCTGCGCCGCTTCGGCGTCGAGCTCGTTTCGGTCAAGGTGACCGACATCGCCGAGACGGTCGGCCGGGTGCTCGCCGAGAAGACCGCCGGGCGCAGCGAGGGCGGTTCGGTCGATCTCGTCTGGATCAACGGCGAGAACTTCGCGGCGATGAAGAAACACGGCCTATTGTTCGGGCCGATCACGCCGCTCTTGCCGAACTTCGCGCTGGTCGACACCGAGGGCAAACCCACCACCCTCGTCGACTTCACCATCCCGACCGAGGGCTACGAAGCGCCGTGGGGGATGGCCCAGTTCGTGCTGATCCACGACACCGAGCGGCTGCGCGAGCCTCCCCGCTCGATCGCGGCGCTTCTCGGCTGGGCACGCGGCAATCCGAGTCGCTTCACCTATCCGGCACCACCCGACTTCATCGGCACGACCTTCCTCAAGCACGTGCTCTACGCCACGATCGACGATCCGCGTCGGCTCGCCCGGCCGGCCGAGCCCCAAACATTCGAGGCGTCCACCGCCGGCACCTGGAGCTTCCTCGAAGCGCTGCGCCCCTATCTCTGGCGCGAGGGCCGAACGTTCCCGGCCAACAAGGAGGCCCTCCACCAGCTGCTCGACGACGGCGAAGTGGACCTCTCGATGGCCTTCAACCCGGCCGAGGCCTCGAGCCTCGTCCTGGCCGGTCGGTTACCGCCGACCGTGCGTACCTACCTGTTCGAGACGGGCACGATCGCCAACACCCATTTTCTCGCCATCCCGTTCAACGCCACCGCGAAAGAAGGTGCACTCGTGGCGATCGACTTCCTTCTCTCGCCCGAAGCCCAGGCGCGCAAGCAGGACGAGCGGATCTGGGGCGATCCGACCGTGCTCGACCTCGACCGCCTGGAGCCCGCGGACCGCGCCCGGTTCGAACGACTCGAGCGGGGGCCCGCTACCCTGCCGCCCGAGGCGCTGCGGCCCGTCTTGCCGGAACCCCATCCCTCCTGGACCGAGCTGCTCGAGGCGGCTTGGGCCCGGCGCTTCGCGCGCGGATGAGGTCCGGGGCGAGTCGGCTGCTCCTCGTCCCGGCCCTCCTCCTGGTCCTCGTCCCCACGGGAGCCGGGCTCCTCGGGACGCTCCTGCCGGCCTTCGGCCTCCTGCCGACGCTCGGCCGTGCGGAGTTCGGGCTCGGCCCCTGGCGCGAACTCTTCGCCGACCCGGGGCTCGGTCGGGCGGTCCTGCTGACACTCGCGAGCGGCGTCGGCTCGACGCTCCTCGCCTCGCTCCTCGCCCTCGCGATCGCCGCCACGCTGCATGGCCGTCCCGGCGAGCGTCGACTGCGGGCGCTTCTGCCGGTGCTTCTCGCCGTTCCGCACGCCGCGGCGGCGGTGGGGTTCGCTTTCCTCGTGGCGCCCTCCGGCCTCCTGGTCCGGCTCCTGGCGCCGCTTCTCGGGCTCGACCGGCCACCCGGTCTGGCGACCGTGCAGGACCCCTGGGCCGTCGCTCTCACGCTCGCTCTGGCACTTCGCGAGGCACCCTTCCTCCTGCTCGTGATCCTGGCCGCGGCCGACCGGGCGGGCCTCGACCATCGCCTCGCCGCCGCCCGCTCCCTCGGCCGACCGCCGGTCGCCGCCTGGCTCGAGGTGGCGCTCCCCGCGCTCTGGCCGTCGCTGCGCCTACCGGTCCTGGCGGTGCTCGCATACGGGCTCTCGGCGATCGAGGCGGCCCTGGTCCTGGGACCGACCGCGCCGCCGACGCTCGCGATCCTGGTCCTGCGCTGGACGAGCGATCCCGATCTCGATCGTCGCCTCCTGGCGAGCGCCGGAGCGCTCCTTCTCCTCGCGCTCGGCCTCCTCCTGATCCTCGCCGGGCGGCTCCTCGAGGCGCTCCTCGCCGGTCTCCGGCGCGTCCCTCTCGCGCTCGCCGCCGCAGTCGCGGTGATCGGCCGGCCGGCCGCGGTCCTCGTCCCGGCGGTGGCGCTCGTCGAGCTCGTCCTGCTCGTCGCCTGGTCGGTGGCCTCAAGCTGGCGCTTCCCGGCCCTTCTCCCGAGCGGGCCCGACTTCACCGCATGGCGGGCGGCGTTGCCGCTCCTGGGCGAGGTCACCCCGACCACCGCGCTGCTAGGGGCAGCGACCGTGGCCCTCGCCCTGCCGGCCACGATCGCCGCCCTCGAAGCACCGCGCAGCGGAGCAGCCACGAGCCTGCTCTGGCTGCCGCTCCTTCTGCCGCAGCTGGCCTTCGTGTTCGGGCTCCAGGTGCTCCTCGTCCGGCTCGACCTCGCCGAGCGGACGGCCGGCCTCCTGCTCGCACACGGCGTGATGGTGCTGCCCTATGTCTGGCTCGTGCTGCGTGGACCTTGGGAACGGTTGGACGGGCGACTACGGGCGGCGGCGCGCTGCCTGGGCGCCGGACCGCTCGCGACGCTCGCACGGGTCGTGTTGCCGCTCCTCGCCCGGCCCGTCCTGGCCGCAGCCGCGATCGGCTTCTCGGTGAGCGTGGCGCAGTATCTCGTCACGCTCGCAGCCGGCGGAGGCCGCTTCCCGACGCTCGCCACCGAGACGATGGCGCTCGTGGCCGGCGGCGACCGCCGCCGGATCGGCACGGCGGCACTCATGCTCGCCCTGTTGCCGCTGCTCGTCACCGCCCTCGCGCTGTGGCTGCCCGCGATGCTCGAGCGGGGCCGCGGCTCGGCGCGGCCGTCGGCACCGTCTCAACTCTTGGGCAAAGGCGCGAACAAGCTCTCGACGTCGTCCTCGGTGAAGCTGAGCCCGGCCGCGCCACCGCCCAGCACGCCCTCGTAGAGCGCCTTCTTGCGGCTCTGCAGCGCGACCATCTTCTCCTCGACCGTACCGGCGGCGATGAGTTTGTAGACGAAGACGGTCTTGTTCTGGCCGATACGGTGCGCGCGGTCGGTGGCCTGTGCCTCGACCGCCGGGTTCCACCAGGGATCGTAGTGGATCACGGTGTCGGCGGCGGTGAGGGTCAGGCCGACCCCACCGGCCTTGAGGCTGATCAGGAAGATCGGAACCTCGCCGTCCTGGAAGCGCCGGACCGGGGTCTCGCGGTCGCGCGTACGGCCGGTGAGTTTGACGAAGGGCAGGCCTTGCTCGGTCAGGCCCTCGTCGATGAGGTCCAGCATCTCGACGAACTGGCTGAAGACGATGATCCTCCGCCCGGTCTCGACCATGTTCGGCAGCATTTCCATCAACAGTTCGAATTTGGCCGAACCGACAGGTTCGCCCGACTGCTGACTCTTGAGCAGACGCGGATCGCAGCAGACCTGGCGGAGCTTGAGCAGCGCTTCGAGGATCGCGATGTTCGACTGGGCGAGGCCGCGGGCCTGGATCTCGGCTCGGACCCGCTCGTGCATCGCGAGACGCACGCTCTCGTAGAGATCGCGCTGGCCCTCGGCGAGATCGATCTCGCGCAGCACCTCGGTCTTGGGCGGCAGCTCGGTCGCCACCTGCTCCTTGGTCCGGCGCAACATGAAGGGTTTGACGCGTGCGACCAGGAGCGCTTGGCGCTCGGCGTCGTTCTCCTTCTCGATCCGGTTGCGGAACACCCGGCGGAACACCTCGCGGTCGCCGAGCAGGCCGGGGATCAGGAAGTTGAAGACCGACCAGAGCTCGCCCAGGTGGTTCTCGATCGGCGTGCCGGTCAACGCGAGGCGTTGCTCGGCCTGCAGCTGGACGGCGGTCCGCGCGAGCTTGGTCGTCGGGTTCTTGATCGCCTGCGCCTCGTCGAGCACGACCAGGCGGAAGCGGCGCCGGACGAGCTCGTCGCGATCGCGGATCAGGAGCGCGTAGCTCGTGAGCACGACGTCGTGCTCGTCGATCCGGTCGAACAGCTCTTTGCGGTCGTTGCCCTGCAGCACGAGCAGCGAGAGATCGGGCGCGAACTTGCGGATCTCGCTGCGCCAAGTCGGGATCAGGCTCGTGGGTGCGACGATCAGCACCGGCCGGTCGAGCCTGCCGCACTGCTTCTCCATGAGGATGTGGGCGAGCGTCTGGAGGGTCTTGCCGAGACCCATGTCGTCCGCGAGCACGCCCGAGAGCCCGACGCTCGAGAGGAACTGCAACCAGGAGAGGCCCTGCTGCTGGTACGGCCGCAGCTGGGCCTTGAGCGCGGCCGGCTGCGGCACCATGGGCACCCCGCCGCTCTCGACCAGGCGCTTAGCCATGGCACGCAGCTGTTCGCCGCCGTCGAAGCGGAGCTGGCCGGGCGGCAGGGCGCTCTCGAGGGCGACGAGCCGGGTCGCCTCCGCCCGGGCCAGGCGCACCGGCTCGCCTTCCTTGATGCGGCCACCGGCGAAGAGCTCGTGCAAGGCGTCGAGCACCGCCTTGAGCCGCGAGGCGGGGATCGGCACGAGCCGGCCGTCGGGCAGGGCGCCGTAGACCGGATCGTCGCCGAACTTGTCGAGCGAGCCCGCGCCGAGCTCCTCGGGGGCACGGCGGAAGAGATCGAGCAGGACCGGCAGGAGCGAGATGCGCTCGCCGTCGACGCGGATCCCGATGTCGAGGTCGAACCAGTCGATGCCGGTGTCGGTGACCTCGACCCGCCAATCCTCGTCGGCCTGGACGACGCGGTAGGGATAGTTCTCGGCGAAGCTCACCCGCCAGCCTTCGGCCTGCAGGCGCGGCAGCTCCCGGTGGTTGAACTCGACCCACCGCATCGAGACGTCGTCGTCCTCCTCGTCCTCCTCGAAGGTAAAGTCCTGACGACAGCTCTCGGGAGCGAAGCGGCCGAGCCCCGTGGGGCCAAGCGGTTGCAGGCCGAGGGCGTTCAGCCGCTCGATGAATTGGACTTCGGCGACCGCGTCGCGCGGCATGACGAGGAGGCGGTTGTCGACGACGTGATTGAGCTCGGTCCGACCATCCTGCCAGCCGACCTCGCAGCCGGCATAGTCGAAGGTGACCCGGGCGAGCGGCAGGTCGACCTCCTCTTCGCGGCGGTCCCAGCCGATGCCGCGGCTCACGAGGACGCGCGGGCAGTGCAGGTGGATGCAGGGCTTGGGTGCGACCTGCATCTGCTCGCGCTTCTTGAGCGGCTCGGGAAGCGGCAGGACTTCGGCCGCGGGCTGCAGCTTCTGGCGGACGAGGGTGGCGACGGTGGCCGGAATCGCAGGTGCCCGCAGGAGCAGCGTGGCGACCCGTTCCGGGACCACAGTCTCGACCGGCCCCACCTCACGGGCCTTGACGTCGATGTACCAGGGCTGGCCGAGGGCAACGATGATGACATCCTCGCCGCCCCGCTCGAGCTCGCAGAAGCAGCGCTGCTGCCCCTCGGCGTCGAACCGCCAGTAGAAGCGGCCCTTGCGGGCCGCGGCGTAGCGCAGCGGAAGGCCCTGCCCGTTGCGCCAATGGCAGCGGCCGGTCTCGAGGATGCGCTTGAGGGTCTCGCCGTCCGCGGCGGCACCGAGCCTTCGGGTGTTGCTCGGGACGCCACCCAGCAGTCGACCGATGATCTGGTCCTCGAGGCCGACGAAGGAGGGGGCCTCCTCGGCGACCAGGTTGGCGATCGCGATCGGCTGTTCGCGCCCGTAGGCGCCGCCCGCGAGCTGGCGGGCGCGCATGGTCACGACCATGATCGGCTGGGCCATCCCCTGGTCGCGCCAGGCGCGCTGGGCGGGCTCGAGGAGATAGAGGATGCACTCGCTGCCTTCGGCGTGGCCGTTGGCTGCGGGCTGGCGAGCGGCGGCGTTGACCGCGCCGATCCAGGCCTCGACTTCCTGGTCGATCGAGCCGACCACGTCGTCCGGCGAGGGAGCGGCGGTCTTGTCGAGTACGCCCAACAAGGTGGCGGCGGCGTGCTCGCACTCGGAATATACGAGGCAGGTGCAGGTCGAGGTGATCTTGATCCGCCCGCCCCGGCCGTTGGCGATCTTCACGCGGGTGAGAAAAGGAGCTCTACGCTCGCCCTTGATGCGGCCGGTGACCGAGCGCCCGTCGCGCTCGACCTCCACCTCCAGAACCGCGCCATTGGCGACGAGGTCCTCGGCCTTCTTCCAGATCGTGCTCGGGAAGAGGCGTTCCAGATCGGTCCGGTTGAACGGCAGCATCGTTCGAGAGATCGCGCGCGTGATGTTATGGTTGTTCGGCGACAACGGGCGCCGACCGTGATCTCTTGCATATTTGCCGATCGTCGCCAAGGACTTTTGCGCGCCCGGCACCACGCCGAGGCCGCCCGGCGTGGCCGCCACGCGACGACTGAACGCCGCGAAACCCCTGAACGCGAGGCACGAGCATCTCCGCCCGCGACAACTCGCCGCAGATCCCGGCGAGACTTCAACCGGCGCCGGGTCGGCCCGGATCGAGCGTGCGCGGCCGGCCCGGAAGGTCGAGTGCGGCCTTGCGGGACGCTCCGCGCGCCACCACCCGGCCCCCGCGCAGCACGAGGAGGCGAGCCGCCTGTAACCGGATCGCCTCGATCGGGTCGGCCGCCTCGAGCAGGACGAGATCGGCCCGACAGCCGGGCTCGAGGCCGTAGCCCTCGAGGCCGAGGATCGCGGCCGGCACGGTCGTGATCGCCTCGAAGGCGGCGCGCATCGCCGCGCGGCTCGTGAGATGGCCGACGTGGATCGCCATCTTGGCGACTTCGAGCATGTCGGCCGAACCCAGCGGGTACCAGGGGTCCATGACACAATCGTGGCCGAAGGCGACCGGGATGCCGTGCGCCCACATCTCCGTCACGCGGGCGAGACCCCGCCGCTTGGGATAGGCGTCGTGGCGGCCCTGCAGCCAGACATTGATCAGCGGGTTGGGGATCGCCGCCACGCCCGCCTCGGCCATCAGCGGCAGGAGCTTGCTCACGTAGTAATTGTCCATGCCGTGCATGGAGGTGAGGTGCGAGCCGGCCACCCGGCCGGCGAGCCCGAGCCGTTGCGTTTCGGCGATCAGGGTCTCGATGTGACGCGAGGCCGGATCGTCGGTCTCGTCGCAATGCAGGTCGACCCGCAGTCCGCGCTCGGCGGCGATCGTGCAGAGCTCGACCACCGAGCGGCGGCCCTCCTCCATCGTCCGCTCGTGATGCGGGATACCGCCCACCACCTCGACGCCGAGCTCGAGGGCGCGCAACAGGTTGGGCAAGCCGCGCGGGCAGCGGTAGAGGCCGTCCTGGGGGAAGGCGACGAGCTGGACGGTGAGCCAGGGTGCCACCCGGCGCCGGAGCTCGAGCAGGGCGCCCACGCCCACGAGCCGGTCGTCGGTGACGTCGACGTGGCTGCGGATGGCGCCGATGCCCTGGGCCACGGCCAGGTCGCAGTAAGCGAGCGCACGCTCGAGGACCTCCTCATGCGTCAAGGTCGCCCGGAGCTCGCCCCAGATCCGGATCCCCTCGAGCAGGGTGCCGCTCTCGTTGAGGCGCGGCCGGCCGAGGGCGAGGACCGAATCGAGGTGGAAGTGGGCGTCCACGAAAGGCGGGCTCACGAGCAGCCCGGTGGCGTCGATCTCTTCCCGGGCGACGGCCTGGATCGCCGGTCGGACCTCGACGATCCGACCGTCTTGGACGAGCAGGTCCTGGCCGGTGCGGCCGTCCGGCAAATTGGCGCGACGGATCACGAGATCGGCGGTCAAGGGACGGTTCCTCCTCGTGGGCGGGGCGATCGGGCCGGGCTCGGTTGACAGTCGGCATCCGGCCCGCGATCGGAGCGGGCGGATCCACCGCCGCAGCGATGATGCCGAAGCCGCGCCTTTCCGACGATCCCCTCGTCTCGGCCCAGTGGCACCTCGCCGCGATCGGCCTCGGCCGGGTTCCGGGCGAACGGACCGGACGAGGCGTGACGATCGCGATCCTCGACGACGGCATCGATCCCGCCCACCCCGACCTGGCCCCGGGCTACGACTGGGCCCGCGATCTCGACGTCGCCACGGGCGCGGAAGACGGTCGGCCGCGGCTCGGCGGACCCCAGGGCGACATGCACGGCACGGCGGTCGCCGGTATCGCCGCGGCCCGCGCCGACAACGCGATGGGGGGCCGCGGCGTGGCGCCGGAAGCGACGCTCCTGTCGATCCGGATGCCGTTCGCCGAAATCGAGGCCGGTCTCCTCCCGGAGCGTCCGGCGGACTATGCGCGGGCCTTCGCGCGCGCTGCCCTGGCCGATGTCGCCAACAACAGCTGGGGCGATTCGACCGGGCTCTACGCGATCCACGACTCGAACTGGGCGCCGATGTTCGCGGCACTCGAGGCCGCCGTCCGCTCCGGGCGCGCGGGGCTCGGCACGGTGTTCCTGTTCGCCGCCGGCAACGAGCGCGCCGAGCGGCTCGACCCCAACTATTCGAACCTCACGAACCACCACGCCGCGATCACGGTGGCCGCCACCGCCCGCTCGGGCACGGTGGCGAGCTACAGCGCGGCCGGCGCCTCCGTCCTCGTGGCGGCGCCGGCGGCGAACGTGACGACCGACCGGCCGGGTGCCGACGGCTACAACGACGGCACGGGGCGCGATCTTCCCGACCCCGACCACACCCGTGGCTTCGGCGGCACTTCGGCCGCCACAGCCGTGGCGAGCGGGGTCGTGGCGCTGGTACTCGAGACCGAGCCGCGGCTCGGCTATCGGGACGTCAAGGAGATCCTCGCGCTCTCGGCCCGCCGGATCGGCACACCGGATACGTACGAGCGCGGTGCGGGAAGCCTCTGGAACGGTGGCGCGCTCGCCACCAACGACGATGTCGGCGCCGGCCTTATCGACGCCGCGGCCGCGGTCCGGATGGCCGAAACCTGGCTCCTCGGCGGGCGTCCGGCCCAGACGGAGGGGAACCTCGTACTCCAGTCGGTGACGGGTGTGCGCTCGGGCGACGGGTTCCTCGAGAAGGGCTCGCCGGTCGAGATCCGCTTCGAGGTCGGAGCCGACCGGCTCGAGCGGGTACAGGACGTCGAGCTCGACCTCACCTTCACCCACGCGTTCCTGGGTGATGTGCGGATCACCCTGGTCTCGCCCTCGGGGGTCGAGAGCGTGCTGCTCGACCGGCCCCCGACCGATCCGTCGGGCGGAGCAGGGGTGGTGCTCACCCCGACATGGCGGTTCGGCAGCACCCGGCACTGGGGCGAAGAAGCGGGTGGGACTTGGGTGCTGCGGCTCGAGGACCTGGCACCCGGGGACAGCGGCCGCGTCGCCGGCGCCACCTTGCGGCTCTTCGGACCGGCGCCGTCGGCCGACGATCGCTATGTGTTCACCGACGACCATGCCCGCTTCGCGACCGACCGGATGCTGGTCGACACCGAAGGTATCGACCTGCTCGACGGCTCGGCCACGAGCCGCGCGATGCGGGTCGATCTCGAGCCCGGGGCGGTCTCGACGATCGGCGGCGCGCCGGTTCGGATCGGAACCGACACGCTGATCGAAATCGCGATCGGCGGAGCCGGGAACGATCTTTTGCGCGGCAACGCGATCGCCAATACGCTCTGGGGCGGAGCGGGCCGCGATCGCCTGTTCGGCCGCGGCGGCGACGATCTTCTGCGCCCCGGCCCGGGCAACGATCGGATCGACGGCGGCCCGGGGGTCGACACGCTCTGGCTCGCGGGACCGCGCGCCAACTATGCGATCACAGCCCGCGGGCGCGGGCTCACGATCCGCGATCTGTTCGGGGAGGAAGGGGTCGATCGGGTGGTCGACGTCGAGCGGATCCGCTTCGCGGACGGGACGGTCGACCTCGATTCCCTGATCGTTTCGGTCTGAGTGCGCCCGGACCCCGGGCCTCAGTACCGGCGCTCGGCGGCGGCGAGCCGATGGTCGCGCCAGAGGATGAAGAGGCCCGAACCCACGATCAAAACGGCGCCCGAGAGCATGCGGGTATCCGGCAGATGGCCCCAGAAGAGCGAGCCCGTGAGCACGGAGATAGGCACGGAGACGTAGCGGATCGGCGAGACGAGCGGAAGCTCGGCCGTGCGAACGGCATGGACGAAACCCTGATAGCCGGCCGCCAGGAGCACCGCACACAGAAGCAGGAGGTCGATCTAGCCGGAATCGGGCACGGGCCAGCCCCGAGGAAGGCTCGAGAGGCCGCTCGGCGCCACCAGGACCCCGGTCGCGATCGACACCGCGGCGGTCGGCACGGCGGGCGGGATCCGGCGGGTGACGAGGTCGCGCAGCATGCTCGTGGCGGCCGCGGCGAGCGGCAGGAAAACGGCGGGGCTCCCAGGTGCCGGCCGGGGCCGCGGCCAGTGCCACGCCCGAAAACCCGACGAGCACGGCGGTCCGGCGCCGCCAGCCGACCGGCTCGTCGAGGAAGAGCGCCGCCGCGACGGTGAGAAGAATGGGGGCGGAGAAGAAGAGGACCATCGCATCGGCGAGCGGCAGGGCGGCGATCGAGGCGAGGAAGAGCCAGCTCGTCACCGTCTCGGCCGCCGCCCGAGCGAAGACCCGGGGATCGAGGCAGGCGTGCAGAGCGAGCCGGCCGGCCCGGGCGCGCAAGATCAGGAGGAGTACGGGCAGTACGGCGAGGCCCCCGAGGGTCATGATCTGGCCGATCGGCAGCCGCTCGGCGAGGAGCTTCACGAAAGTGTCGTTGACGGTGAAGGCGAACATGGCGCCAGCCATGACGAGCGCGCCCTCGAGGTCGCGCCGGGCCCCGCTCATGCGACCACCGGCCGGGCCCGGGCGAGGGCCCGCTCGCGCCACCAGATGAAGAGGCCCGAGCCCACGATCAGCGCAACGCCTACGAGCGCCGTGGCGTCCGGCAGGTCGCCGAAAGCGAGGAAACCCCAGAGGTAGGAGAGCGGGATCGCGCCGTATTTGAAGGGCTGCAGATAGGAGACTTCGGCTGTGCGGGTCGCCTCGACATAGGCCAGGAAGGCGAGCGTGACCGTGACGGCCCCGGCCGAAGCACCGAGCAGGAGCCAGGCGGTCGGCGGATGCCAGGCGAAGAGCGAGGCGATCGCCCCGTAGGCGAGGAGTGCGAGGGTCGTGGCGAACACGACGGAGCGGTTGTCGAGCCCGGCCGGAAGGCGGCGGACCAGGATGTCGCGGCCGGCGATGCAGCACGCGGCGAAAAGCGGCAGGACCGCCGGCCAGCCGTGACCCTCCCCACCCGGCCGGATCACGACGAGCACGCCGGCGAAGCCCACGAGCACGGCGGCCCAGCGCCGCCAGCCCACCCGCTCGCCCAGGAGCGGCACGGCGAGGGCCGTGAGCAGTATGGGGGCGGTGAACATGATCGCTACCGCATCGCCGAGCGGCATGAGGGCGAGCGCGCCGAAAAAGGTGGCGGTGACGCCGATCTCGAAAGCCGACCGGGCGAGCAGGACGGGATGGAGGAGACCCGATGGGATCCGGGGCTCGCCCGGCCGACGCAGGAGGGCGAGCAGAACCAGGCAGGCGAGCGAGCGCAGGAGGACGATCTGGCCCACGGGGAAACTCTGGGCGAGCGCCTTCACGATCGTGTCGCCGAGGGAGAAGAGAAGCGAGGAGGCCAGGATCAGGGCGGTGGCACGCAGGTTGGCGGTGCCGGAGGGGGCGGGCGGAACGGCTGGCAAGGGGCTCGATCCTGTGGGCTCGGCGGGACGGCGAGCCTGCCCGAGTGGTCCCCGAAGGAGAAGCGCCGGCGCGCGGGAGGCCCTTGCGGTGCCCGGGGCACCGGCGTAGCGGCGCGGACCGGAGAGAAGCGAAGTGAGGCGGTGCGATGGAGGACGGGTCGTTGGGGAGCGGGCCATCGGGCTGGCGGCGGCGCGAGCTCGGGGTCGGGTTCGCCGGGCTCGCCGGCCTCGCGATCGGGGCGCGCGGGCGGTGGGCGCTGGCCGAGGACCCGATCGCGCGGTGGCGGGCGGAGTGGCCCCGAACCGACTTCGGCCGGACGACCGTGCCGCTTTCCGAGATCCGCGACGGCGGGCCGCCCCGGGACGGGATCCCGCCGATCGACCGTCCCTTGTTCCTGCCGGCGGAACATCCCCCCGGTCTCGACGATCGCGAGCCGGTCGTCGGCTTCGGGGTCGAGGGCGATCTGCGGGCCTATCCGCTCCGTTACCTGATGTGGCACGAGATCGTGAACGACGTCGTGGGCGAGGTGCCGGTCGCCGTCACCTATTGTCCCTTGTGCAACACGGGAATCGTCTTCGACCGGCGGGTCGACGGTCGCACGCTCTCTTTCGGCACGACCGGCAAGCTGCGGCGGTCCGATCTCGTGATGTACGACCGGCAGACGGAGAGTTGGTGGCAGCAATTTACGGGCGAGGCGATCGTGGGATCACTCGCCGGCGCGAAGCTCGCGATGCTGCCGGCCCGGCTCGAGAGCTGGGCCGAGTTCCGCGAGCGGGCGCCGACGGGTCGAGTGCTCGTGCCCGAGAACCGGCGGCTGCGGCCCTATGGGCTCAACCCCTATCCGGGTTACGATTCGGGTCGGATGCCGCTTCTGTGGGACGGGCCGCTGCCCGAGGGCATCGCACCCCTGGCTCGGGTCGTGGTGGTCGGCGAGGAGGCCTGGTCGTTCGATCGGTTGCGCGAGCGGGGCCGGATCGAGGTGGGCGAGCTAGTGTTGAGCTGGCATCCGGGCCAGCTCTCGGCCCTCGACGCGTCGCGGCTACCCGAGAGCCGCGAGGTGGGTTCCGTGCGGGTGCAGCGTCGGCATGCGACGGGTGTCGAGGACGTCGTCCACTTCGTGACCTTCGCCTTCGTCTTCCACGCCTTCACGCCCGACGGGCGGATCCACCGCTGAGGCGCGCGGGGCTCACCCCCGCCGCGGGCGCAGATGGGCGTGCCAGCGGCGCTCGAGGAGCTTGATCAGGCCCACGATCGCGAAGGTCAGCGCCATGTAGAAGGCGGCGGCGGTGAGGAAGGCCTCGTAGGGGCTGTAGTAGCGGGAATTGACGATCCGCGCGGCACCGGTGAGGTCGACGATCGTCACCACGCTCGCGACCGCACTGCCGTGCAGCATGAAGACGATCTCGTTGCCGTAGGCCGGGAGGGCCCTGCGGAAGGCGGAGGGGAGCACGATCCGCCGCAGCACGAGGGCGCGTGACATGCCGAGAGCCCGGGCCGCCTCGATCTCGCCCGTGGGCGTCGCGAGCACCGCACCCCTCACGATCTCGGCCGTGTAAGCGGCGGTGTTGAGGGTGAAGGCGAGGAGCGCGCAGAACCAGGCCTCCGAGAGGAGAGACCAGAGCGGGCTCGACCGGATCGCCTCGAACTGACCGGCGCCGTAATAGATCATGAAGAGCTGGACCAGGAGCGGGGTGCCGCGGAAGAAGTAGGTGTAGGCCCAGACCGGGCCGTTGATCAGCGGGTTGCGGCTCGTGCGGGCGAGCCCGAGCGGTACCGCGAGGACGAGGCCGAGGGCGAGGGAGAGGAAGGTGAGCCAGACGGTGGTCCAGAGGCCCCGCAGATAGAGCGGCAGGTTGGCGAGGACGATCTCGAGGTCGATCACGCCGG
>CALBAK010000036.1 GCA_937926445.1 uncultured Alphaproteobacteria bacterium | reverse complement strand
GCGCTTCGAGGACTGTTCGCCGATCTTCGTCGTGGGCGCCCCGCGCTCGGGAACGAGCCTGCTGGCCCGCATGCTCGACGCCCATCCGGCGATCGCGCTCGCGGACGAGCTCTGCTTCATCGACATCGTGCTCCAGGCGCGTCGCGAACTGCCCGAGCTCGACAGCCCGGAGCGGATCGAGCGCCTGCGCGCCCTTCTGCCGTGCATGGACCATGTCCGCTTCTGGGCCGACGGCGAGGCCCTGATCGACGCCGCGATCGCGCGGCTGCGCGCCGATCCGCGGCCCGGCTGGGGCGCCTTCTACCGCCACCTCATGGAAGCCCGCGCGGCGCGCGCCGGGGCTCGCCGGTTCGGCGAGAAGACCCCCTGGAACGTCCGCCATCTCGTCGCGCTCGAGGCGCTCTTCCCGCACGCTCGATTCCTCCACATCGTCCGGGACCCGCGGGCGGTCGTGGCCTCCAAGCGCAAACTGCCGCGCACCTCGACCGACGTCCTCACCAACGCCGTCGAATGGTCGATCGACATCGCCGCCGCCGCCCGCTACCGCGAGAGCGGACCGGAGCGGGCCGCCCGTCTCCTCGAGATCCGCTACGAGGATCTGGTGCGCGAGCCCGAGCGGGTGCTGCGCGCGGTCACCGCTTTCTCGGGCGAGCCCTTCGATCCGGCGATGCTCGCCCCGGCCGAGGCCGGCCCGCTCCCCTTCGAGGACCAGCCCTATCGCGAGGGCGTATTGCGTCCGGTCTTCGATTCCTCGCTCGAGGCCTGGCGCGAGGAGCTCTCCCCGGCCCAGGTCTGGCTCGTGCAGCGGCTGACGGCCGCCGGCATGGCACGGCACGGCTACGTTGCGGAGCCCGTCGAGGCCCGGGAGCTCGCGCGGCTGCCGGCCCAGCTCCTGGCCGAGACCGCGGCTTGGCTACGCTTCAAGCGGGAGGAAGCGCGGCTGTTCGCGGGCGAGCCGCAGATCCGCTTCCGCGCCCGCGCCGCGTCCCTCTACCGGCTGCTCCTGCACAGGGTTCTCAAGAGTCTGGGCTTGGGCGGCTCACTCTGACGGCCGCGGGCGCCACCGGCCGGGTGCGCAGGCCGGCGAGCCCCTCGGCCGCACGACGCAGGGCCGGCCGGGCGAGGAGCGCCAGGGCGGCGGCATAGGCGCCCGCGCCGACCGCGGCGACGAGCCCGATCCCGACGGGCCCCTCGAGGCCCTCAACCGCCACCAGCGCCCGCACCGAGGCCATCGCGAGGATCGTCGCGCCGCCGGCGGCGAGGATCGGGCCGAGTGGCGCGAGGGCGGCGGCCGGCCGGAGATCGAGGGCTCGCCGGGCGAGTCCGAGGCGGATCGGAGCGAGCAGCCAGCCGCGCAGGCAGAAGGCCGCCGCCACGCCGAGGACACCCCAGACCGCGAGCGGCAGCAGGAGGAGGAGCAGGCCGGCGCCGAGCACTGCCAGGCGCAGCACGAGATCGGCCCGGCCGGCAGCCTGGAAGGCGCTGCCGAGGAGCATGGCGAGCGGCAGGAGCGGGCCGAGCAGAGCGAGGATCCGCAGGGCCTCGCCGGCCTCCCGCCAGGCCTCGCCGAACGCGAATGCCACGAGGTCGGCGCCGATCACGAGCGCGAACGCATAGCCCGGCACGGCCGCGAGAGCCGTCAGTTCGACCGCGAGCCCGAAGCCGGCCTCGAGCCCTTCGCCCCGCTCGCGCAGCCGGGCGAAGCTCGGCAGCGCCACCCGGAGCGCCGGCCGGGCGACGAGTTCGGCCGAGAGATCGAAGAGCTTGCGCGCGAGACCCCAGAGGCCGACCGCGGTCGGTCCGACCAGCGCGCCCAGCAACAGGCGCGGGACCAGCAGCTCGCCCAGCGTCGAGAGCTGCTCGCCGGTGATGCCGAGGGCGAAGCGGCCGATCGACCGGACGTGCCGAAAGGACGCCCGCAGCCTCGGTCGATGGCCGGCGGCGAGCCCGAGGACCACCACGCCGGCGAGCGGCCAGGCGATCTCGTTGGCGACCAGGGCCCAGGGGCCGCCCCCGGCGAGGGCGAGCGCGACCGCCACCACACCGCCGAGACCCACGCCCAGGATCGACCGCACCGCCAGCGGGGCGAGGGCGAGTCGGCGCTGCAGGAGGCCGGCGGGCACCACCATGAGGCTCGTGAGGAACGGGCAGACGGCCAGCACCCGGAGCAGGGGGGCGAGCTCGTCGAGCCCGAGCAGGGCCGCAGCGAGCGGTGCCCCGGCGGCGAGCAGAAGGCCGCTCGAAAGGCCGAGGCCGGCGAGCAGCCAGAACACCGAATCGATCTCGTCCCGGGTGAGCCCTCGGCGCTGCACGAGCGCTTCGATCCAGCCGCCGTGGACGAGCAGGTTCTGCGGCACGAGGACGAAGGCCATCGCGAGCGCCACGAGGCCGAAGGCTTCGGGACCGACGAGCCGAGCGAGGGCGGTGAAGACGAGGAGCTGCAGGAGCTCCACGCCCCACACCTCGATCGTGGCCCAGAGGGCACCCCGGGCGACCCGACCAGCCTCCGGCGCGGGCGAAGAGACGGGCTCGCCCTCTCTCGCCCCGCCGGCCTTCATCCCGACCGCTCCGCCCGCATCGCGGCGAGCAAGGCCCGGGTGAAGGGGTCCCGGGCGATCGCCTCGACCGACAGCGGACAGCGCCGCCGCCAGTTCGGGTGCTCGTCGACCGTCCCGGGCAGGTTCGCCTGCTCGACGGCACCTGCGAGATCGTCGAGCTGGACGAGCACGAGGGCCGCGGGCGAGCGCGCGAGCATCCGGTGCATTCCGATCACGAGCCCTGCCTCGCCGGCCCCGCCCCCCTCGATCCCCTCGAAGGCGAGCGCGTCCTCGAGCATCCGGCGATCCTGCGCCCGCTCCGCCCGCGCGGCGGCAGCCGCTTCGGCGGTGAGCCGACCGAGCCGCGCGCGCCACTCGATGTCGCGGCCCTCGAGCCAGCCGCGGGCGGTCGGCAGGTCGTGGGTCGAAACCGACGCCACGGCGAGCGGCGGGTAGCGGTCGGAGGCCTTGAACAGGCCGGAGGGCCAGCGCTCGAACCAGAGCACCCGGCTCGAGAGGATGCCCGCCCGGGCGAGCCGCTCGCGAAAACCGAAGGGCAGCGTGCCCAGATCCTCGCCCTGCACGAGGCAGCGATGGCCCCGGGCGCGATCGGCGACCGTCGCGAGGAGCGCGGCTTCGGGAAAACGCACATAGGCGCCCTCGATCGGCCGGGCGCCGTCCGGTACCCAGAACTGGCGGGCGAGCCCCATGACGTGGTCGATGCGCACGAGCCCGGCGTGGCGCATCGCCGCCTCGAGGTCGCCGACGAGCGGCTCGACCCCGCGGGCCAGGAGGGCCGTCGGGGCGATCGGCGCCAGGTTCCAGCACTGGCCCTCGGGCGCGAAAGCATCCGGTGGCGCGCCGATCGAGACGCCGCGGACGATCGCATCGGGGTAGGCCCAGGCGTCCGCCGAGTCGGGCGTCACCCCGACGGCCAAGTCGGTCGCGAGGCCGACCCGCATGCCCGCCGCCCGCGCCCGCCGCTGCGCCTCGGCCAGCTGACGATCGAGCAACCATTGCAGGAAGACACGGAACGCCACCGCATCGGCGAGCGCCCCCCGGGCGAGACGCTCGACCTCGGCCCCCTCCGGCCGGCGCAGCTCGACCGGCCAGCTCCACCAGGGTTCGACCGTTCCGCTCGCGCGGGCGAGCTCGGCGGCGATCGCCTCGAAGCGCGCGAAGCGTTCGAGCGATGCACCGGCCGCGTTCCGCCAGGTCCGGAACGCCAGCCCCTCCGGGCTCGGCGGGTTGCCGAGATGGCGGCTCCGGAAACCCTCCCAGAGGGCCCGCAGGAGCGGTTCCTTCCGGGTCGCGACGGCGCCGTGGTCGACGAGCGCCGCCGCGCTCGACGCGCCCGCGTCGACCGGCTGCGCGAGCGGCAGCGCGAGAGCCTCCGCCGCCCGATCGACCGCCAGCAGCATCGGATCCAGAAAGCGCCGGCTCGATGGCGCGTAGGGGCTGACCCGCTCGGGCTCGAGCGGGAAGCGGGCGTGCAGGGGCGAAAGGGCGAGCGCGTCGACCCCGAGCGGTGCCAGCGCCTCGGCGAGCCGGGCCACGTTCTCGAGGTCGCCGATGCCGAGATCGCGTGCCGAACGCAGCGCGTAGACTTGACAGGCGACGCCGATGGCCCGGCCGATGCCGAACTCGCCGGGTGTCGGCGCCGAGCGCGCGGGCGACGGCCCCGTGACGGGAAGTGCGGCGGGCGGGGCCTCGGGATCGACCGCGAGCGCCCCGAGGATCGCCTCGAGCGTCGGCCGCTGGACCCGGTGCGCGCGCCCCGCCGTGTCCTGCCAGAGCGGCTCCACACCGACCGTCTGGGCCAGCGCCCTGAGCGCGTCGTCGTCGAGACGGGTGTAGCTCACGGCACCGCCGTCGAGCCGAGGCCGCGAGCCGGCGACCGGCCGCCGTGTCGCCCCCTCAGACCGCCGAACGCCGGAGCGCCTGGTCCAGGTCGGCGATGATGTCGTCCACCGTCTCGATACCCACCGAGATACGGATCACCTCGGGACCGGCACCGGCCGCCTTCTGCTGCTCGGGGGTGAGCTGGCGGTGCGTGGTCGAGGCCGGGTGGATGATGAGCGAGCGGGTGTCGCCGATATTGGCGACGTGCGAGAGCAGCTCGACCGAATCGATCAACTTGACCCCCTGCTCGTAGCCGCCCTTGACCCCGAAGGTGAAGAGCGAGCCTACGCCCCGCGGGCAGTATTTGTCGACGAGCGGGGTCCGGTTCTGCGGCAGCCGGGCGTAGGAGACCCAGGCCACCTGCGGGTGCCCGACGAGGAACTCGGCCACTTTGTCGGCATTGGCGACGTGTCGGTCCATCCGCAGGGGCAGGGTCTCGATTCCTTGCAGGATCAAGAACGCGTTGAAGGGCGAAAGGCAGGGGCCCATGTCCCGGAGCCCGATCGCCTTGTTGCGCACGGTGAGCGCGAAATTGCCGAAGGTCTCGTAGAAACGCAGGCCGTGGTAAGCGGCGCAGGGCTCGCTGAGTTGCGGGAATTTACCGTTGTCCCAGTTGAATTTGCCGCTCTCGACGATGACCCCGCCGATCGAGTTGCCTTGCCCCCCCATGTACTTCGTGAGCGAGTGGACGACGATGTCGGCGCCCCACTCGAACGGTCGGCACAAATAGGGTGTCGGCACCGTGTTGTCGACCACGAGCGGGATGCCGTGGCGATGGGCGATCTCGGCGATCGCCTCGATGTCGGGCACGATCCCGTCCGGGTTCGAGCAGGACTCGATGAAGATCGCCTTCGTCCTGTCCCGAATTGCGAGCTCCATGTTCTTGGGCTCGCGCGGGTCGACGAAGGATACGTGCCAGTCGAACTGCGGGAAGGTCTGCCGCATCTGGCTGATCGAGCCGCCGTAGAGCTTGGAGGATGCGACGACATGGTCGCCGGCACTCATCAGGTTCAAGAAGGTCAAGAACTGGGCGGCGTGACCCGAGGCGGTGGCGCAGGCGCCGGTTCCGCCCTCGAGCGCCGCCACCCGTTCCTCGAGCACCGAGACCGTGGGGTTGGTGAGGCGCGAATAGATGTTGCCGAACTTCTGCAGGTTGAAGAGGGCGGCCGCGTGCTCGGCATCGTCGAACACGTAGGAAGTCGTCTGGTAGATCGGCACCGCCCGGGCCCCGGTGGTCGGATCGGGTGCCGCACCGGCGTGCACGGCAAGGGTCTCGAATCCGTAACGACGATCGCTCATCCCGCCTCTCCTCGCGC
>CALBAK010000035.1 GCA_937926445.1 uncultured Alphaproteobacteria bacterium | reverse complement strand
CTCTCGAGCCAGAGGGGCGCGGCCGCGATGGGCCGACCCGAGCGCTCCAGCACGAGATGCCGCGGCCGCCAGCCGGTGCGAGCGCGGGCCGAGCCGCTGGCCTCGAGCAGGCCCAGGAAAGCATGGCTCGTGAAGGGGTCGACGCCACCCGCGAGCCGGTCCCAATCGGCCGCCGGGACGGCGTCGATGCCCGAGAGGAGCGAGGCTTGGGCGGGCTCAGGGGCCACGGGACGGCCGGGCCGACATCCCCCGGTTGCGCGCCGACGGGCGATGCCGCAACCTCCGGCGCGCTGCCTGGGGCTCTGGGGAGGAGCGTCGATGAGCACGCCGCGTGCCGACGGGCTCGCCATGCCCGCCGAGTGGGCGCCGCACCGACGTTGCTGGATGGCGTGGCCCTGCCGCGAGGAGCTGTGGGGCGACCGGCTGGAGGCGGCCCGTCAGGTGGTGGCGGAGATCGCCAAGGCGATCGCCGCGTTCGAGCCGGTCACCATGCTGGCCCGCCCGGACCTCACCGCGAGCGCCTCGCTCGGCTGCGGCCCCGGCATCGCGGTCCTGCCGATGCCGCAGGACGACAGCTGGACGCGCGACACCGGGCCGACCTTCGTGATGGCACCCGGCCGGCTCGCCGGGGTCGCCTGGCGGTTCAACGGCTGGGGCGAGCAGTGGCCCGACCACGCCCAGGACGCGCTCATGGCGCGGCGCGTGCTCGAGCATCTCGGGGTGCCGCGCTACGATGCGCCGATCGTGCTCGAGGGAGGGGCGATCGCGGTCGACGGCGAGGGCACCTGCCTCGTGTGCGAACCCTCGATCCGGGATCCCAAGCGCAACCCCGGCCTCGACCGCCCGGCGGTCGAGGCCGTTCTGCGCGACTATCTGGGCGTCGAGACGGTGATCTGGCTGCCGCGCGGGCTGACCGACGACGAGACCGGTGGACATGTCGACAATGTCGCCTGCTTCGCGGGCCCCGGCCGGGTCCTGGCGCTGGTGCGCGACGAGCCCGGCGACCCCGACCACGAGGCTTTGGTCGCCAACCTCGCCGTGCTGCGCGAGGCGGTCGACGCCAAGGGCCGTCGCCTCGAGGTCGTGCCGATCGTCGCACCGAAGGTGCGGCCGCGCGACGGAGACCGGCGGCTCACGCTCTCCTATGTCAACCTCTACGTGGCCAATGGTGGCGTGGTGATGCCGGCCTTCCACGATCCTGCCGACCGGGCTGCGCTGCGCGCCGTGCAGGCCGCCTTTCCGGACCGCGAGGTGGTGCAGATCGAGGCGAGCGACTTGTTGTGGGGCGGCGGTGGTATCCACTGTATCACACAACAGGAACCGGACCCCGGACCGGGCTGAGCCTGCGGGATGTCCGACATGACACCCCACGAGGGTACCGTCTTTCAAAGCCGCACGCGACAGGGCGCGGGCCGGCCGCTGCGGCCTCGCGATCCCTCTTCGAACGCGGCGAAACGCGGTTCCGGCGAGGATCCGAGCCCGCTCGGGCGCGGCGCGAGCGGAGGCCGAGCCGGCGGGCAGCTCGACCGGGCAGGATGCGGGCCGACGCGTTCGGCTCGTCACGGTGCCATCGCGGTAGCCGGATTCCGGCCGGGAAGACGGTGCCGTCTGGTCAAGGGGTCGGCCCCGAAAGCCGGTGGCATCCCGGGACCGCGCGGACCGAGGGAACCGGCCGGAACCGTCGTTTCGACGCGAGACGCGGCCGAGGCGGGGCGAGGTAGCGAGGGGCCGGGGCGAGGCGAGCCGGCCGCCGCGACCGGGGCCCCGTTCGCGGCATTCGAAGGGAAGTCGTTCCGCACGGCTGCGGGCCCAGCGGAACGGCGCCGTCATCCGCGGGATGCCTCGGGTCGGGGTCTCTGGTCCTCGCGAGGCCGCCCGGAGACCGGCGTTCGACAGGAGGGGCCAGGATCGGTGGCCGAAAGCGCCCGGTGCAGCGCTCGAAGCGTCGGTCGCACGGGTGGAAAAGCGCGCGGAGCGGGCCCGACGGAGCCCCGATCGAAACGGGAGCACGCCCGATCCCGGGTGCCGTGGACGAACGGCACGAGCGAAGCGAGGGCGCCACCAACGCTCCGCCCGGGAAGGTTCGGATCGCGATGCGTGGAGCTCGAACGCGGTTTCGCGTGCGGCGCCCGAAGCCGCTGGGTCCGTCGGGCGGAGGTGCGGGGGAGGATGCGCGACGATGTCCGTCGCGACGGCCGACGGGTCCGGGCGTGACCGCTCGGGTCGCCTCTCGCTGCGAGCGAAGGGGCGACTCCGGCCAGTGGAGGTGGCCGAAGCGAAGGACCTGCCGGGAAGCGGTCGGCATCGTCGGTCGGAGGGTGATGCAGCTCGAAGCCGTGGCTCTCGACGACGCCGTGGCGGTAGGACGCGCTCGGTCGGAAGTGCTCGGCGCGGTAGGACGAGGCGCACGGCGCAGCAGCCGAGATACGGGGGGTGGTCGCGGGGCGCGCGGTAGCGGGCCGGCCGCCGGGAGAAGCGGTCGAAGTGGGCGGTCACCCACAGGGCCGGTCGCCGGGGCGCCGGGCACGACGAGGGCTCGGCGGATCGCCTTCCTCGACGACGAAGCGACGGCGCTCGGACGGCGGCTGGCGAAAGGCAGCGGCTCCGGCATCGCGCGGGGCATCCCGAGTCGGCCCGCGACCGGGGCGATCCGGACGGCCGGGAGCGAAGGCAGCCGAGGACGGCGCGGGGGGCGGCATCGTCGGTTGCGGGACGGTTCGGGTCGTGGCCCACCATCTCGGGGACCCGGTGCCGGGCGAAGACCCTCGGCCCGACCTCTGGGAAGAAGCGAGCGAAGGCGCCCGGAAAACCGAAGACCCCGCAACGGGGCTCGAACGCATCCCCTGTGGTCATGGGCACGCGAGGGGCGGGCGGTGCGGCTGTCGGCGCGGCAGTAGACGCGCCCGACGACCGGGGCCGGCACGGTCCGCGCGGTCGCCGAGAACCGGCCGAGCGGTGTGGGGCGGAGTACGGAGTCTCCGTTCCCCGGTCGCGATGAGGCCTGAACACCGAAAGTGGCCATTTCGAGCGTGTCGAGCGAAACCAGCCCCGAGGACTCTCGAGGACACGGATCGCGCTGCCCGGGCCGAGCCGGGGGGCAAGTCGGACGGAAGGGTCTTCCCCCGGCCCGCGGGAGGCACCGGTCGACCGGCTCGACCGCTTTCGCCACGGCGGTCGCCGCGGAACCGGCCCGGGTTCGGAGCGCTCGCATTGCCGGAAGACGCGATAGCGGCGCTCCTCTCGCGACGAGCCCGTGCGATGCCGTGCCCGTGAACCGGCTCGGATCGAGCCGGTCGATCCGCGGGAACACGCCCCGGTGTCGGCCGTCGGCCGGAGACGTCGCCTGGCATGCGGGCGGAGTCCGGTTCGGTTGGCGACGGCGCTCGAGGTGGCGGTCGAGGGTCCCTAACGGGCGCCGTCCGACCTCCGGATCGGAGGAGGAAAGCTCGCTCCGGGGACGGTTCGAGACCACCCGGGCGGGAGGTGTGCCAGGGCGCGGTGGAGCCGAGCGGACGTCGGGCAGTCGGTGGGGCGGCGCCTCGGCCGGAAGCCGGAGCGAGGCGAAGCCGGTGCCGCTCGACGACACCGTTCGGGTCGAGTGCGTTCTGCGGGAACGGCCCGAACCCCCGGGCGAAGGCCTCTGGTAAAGCGGTAGGTGCAGCGGTAGAGGTGTCCGGTGTCTCGATTCGAGCCCTCACCGCGAAAATCGGTCGGGAGCGCTGGAGAGTCGGGTGGGGGCGGACGGCCGAGCCCGGGCTCGGATCGCAGGAGCGCGAGGGACGCGCGGGGCGAGCGTGTCACCATCGAGCCGCCCGGAAAAGCCCAATTCGCGATGCGCGGGACCCGGCCGGGTTTTCGCGTGTGGCGCGCGATGGCGCTCGATCCGGCCGGCCGAGACAGCGGCGAGCTCGACGACGGCCGTCGCGAAGGCCGACGGGCACGATCATCGTGGTTCCGAGCATCGTGGTTCCGATCTGCCGCTGCTGCGAGCGAAGGGCGCACCGGCCGAACCCGGGGGGCGGCGGAAGGTGGAGCCGGGGCGGTGCAGGCCCGGTTCTTCGATCCCGAGGCGGCTCGCGCCGGGACACGCGTCGGGCGGGATCACCGCCCGGAGAGCCGGCCCTCGGGTCGAAGGCTCGGGGCGGTGCCGCGACGGGATGCGGTTCGGTCGGCGACCCGACCGCTGCGGCGGTCCGAGTGCGGGAGGGTGGCCGGCTGGTCACCGCAACGGAGGTTGCCGGGTCCGCGATCCGGCACCGACGGCACGCGGGCTCGGCGAGAACCGGCCGGGCCCAAAGGTTCGGGGCAGAGCTCGAAGGCTTCGTGCTGTCGGCCTTCACGGGCGGCGAGCGTGGCGACGTGCCGATTCCGCCTTCGTAGGGACGTGCAGCCTCGAGGGCACCCGACGACATCGCTCGCGGCGGTCGAGCCGACCGGAGCCAGCCCGGTGGATCCGGCTGCCGGCGCCGCGAGGGAGGCGAGCTTGAACGCGACCGGTGCGGGTGGCCGGGAGCGGAGGCGGCGTTCGCACCGAGCGGGTCCGCAGCGGGATGGTTCGGGTCTCGGCGTGCCGTCCGAGGCCGCCTCGAGCGGCAGCCGAAGGCACCGGGTGCCGCGGCAGCGGGCGGTTCGGGAGAGGGCGCTACGAGCTCGGGGCTCGAAGGGCGTGGGGATCGAAAACTGTACGGCCCACCTGCCGGAACCGCCCGGCGCGGCAGCCGAAGGCACCGGACGCCACAGCGGCGGGCGGTTCGGGAGAGGGCGCGGGGAGATTGCGGACCGGCCTCGGGCGGCGGCCGCGAGCGGTCGGCCCGCCGGTGGAACGGGAAACGCGGAGCCGGTTCGCCGATCCCCCACCCGATCGGTTCCCCGCCCCGCACCGTTGCGCCCGGTCGAGGCGGGGAGCGGCGAGGTCGTGCTCAGCGCGGGACGAGCTCGAGCTCGACGCGCCGGTTGAGCGCCTGGGCGACAGGGTCGTCGCCGGCGACCAGGGGCCGCTCGTCGCCCATTCCGGCGGCCACGATCCGATCCCGCGGGACGCCTGCTTCGATGAGCGCCCGGGTGAGGTTGAAGGCGCGGGCGAGCGCCACTTCGCGATTGTCGGCGAAGGCACTGCCGGGGCGTGGCGGCTGACGATCGGCGTGACCGGTCACGTAGAGGGTCCAGGGCCGGTCGGTCGGCAGCGCTTTCAAGGCCTCGGCGATCTCCCGGGCCCGCCGGGCGCCGGCCTCGGAGAGCCGGGTGCCGCCGCGGTTGAACAGGAGGTCGGCCGGAACGATCACCTTCTCGGCGGTGGAGCGGACCGCCGGGCTCGCGGCGAAGACCGGCCGCAGCGCCGTCGGCAAAAGTCCGCGCGTCGCCGCCTCCGCCTCGATCCGGCCGCGGAGGGTGCCGAGCTCGCGCTCCAACGCCTCGATCCGGGCCTGTGCTGTGGCGAGCGCTTCGCCGCGCGCAGCGGCGAGCTTCTCCGCCGCCTCTCGGGCGCTCCGCTGAGCGACCAGCTGGTAGTCCATCTCCTCGAGCCGGGTGTCGCGCTCGGCGACCGCCGCCTCGGCCGCGCGGAGCCGCTCGCCGAGCTCGGCGCGGGCCCGCGCCGCCTGGTCGAGCGCCTGCTCCATCTCCCTGGCCTTGGCGGCAAGCTGGGCCGAAAGCGCGTCTCGGGCCGTGCCGAGCTCGGCGAGCTCGCGCTCCAACGCCTCGATCCGGGCCCGCGCCTCGGCGAGCGCCTCGGCGCGGGAGGCCGCCAGCTTCTCGGCCGCTTCCCGGGCACTCCGCTGCGCGGCCAGCTGGTGGTCCATCTCCTCGAGGCGCGTGTCGCGCGCGACGACCGCCGCTTCGAGCTCCCGCACGAGCCGGCCGGCCTCGGCCGCCTCGCTCGCGAGGCGATCGCGCTCGGCGGTGAGCCGGCGGAGCTGCTCCTGGAGGTCGGCGATCTCCCGCTCCTTGGCGGCGAGCCGGGCCGCCGCGTCCTGCTGCTCGCTGGTCGCCTGGGCGATGCGCTGCTCGAGCTCGCCGCGGATCCGGCCGAACTCCTCGCGCAGCCGCTCCGCGGCCTGCTCATGCTCGGCCGACTGGGCGGCGAGGCGATCGCGCTCGGCGGTGAGCCGGCGGAGCTGCTCCTGGAGGTCGGCGATCTCCCGCTCCTTGGCGGCGAGCCGGGCCGCCGCGTCCTGCTGCTCGCTGGTCGCCTGGGCGAGGCGCTGCTCGAGCGCGCGGGTCGCCTCCTCGCGCGCCCGGGCGGCGGCCGTGGCCTCGTCGCGCGCCGCTGCGGTCAGCCGCAGCTCGTCCTGCAGGCGGGCGAGGGCCCGCTCGCGCTCTTCGAGCGCGCTCAGGGTGCGGTCCCGCTCGGCGACGGTGCGACGGAGTTGCGTCTCCGCTTCGCCCTTCAACGCCGCGAGCTGCTCGCCGAGCCGCGCCCGCTCGCTACGGAGTGCCGCGAGCTCGGCCTCGAGCCGCGCCAGCGCCTGCTCCTGTTCGGCGAGCCGGGCGGCCGTGCGGTCGCGCTCGGCGGTGGCCCGACGCACCGCCTCTCCGGCTTCGGCGATCCGCTGCTCGAGCTCGCCGCGGATCCGCCCGAACTCCTCGCGCAGCCGTTGGGCGGCCTGCTCCTGCTCGGCCGACAGGGCGGCGATCCGGTCGCGTTCGGCCACGACCCGCCGCAGCTCCTGCTGCAGCCGCTCCGGGTCGAGGGAAGGGGGCTGGGCGAGCACCGGCGGGCTCGCCTGGAGGAGGAGGGAAGCGAGCACGACGGCGCAGGCCGTCCGCGGGCGGAACACGGTCATCATGCGCACCCCGATCGTTGCTGTACGGGCTCTCTCGGTCGGCCGCGATACCGCTTAGAGCAAGGCCCGCGTCGGCGCCAGCGCCTTCCCGCGGGGCCTCGACGCGCGGCGCTCAGAGCCGAGCGAGGCGCTCGATCAAGAGGTCGAAGAAGCCGTCGGCATCCGCCTCGCTCAGCACGAGCGCGTTGGCCGGCCGGTCGCAGCGGCCCCACCAGTCGACCACCGAGCGGCCTCGGCAGAAGCGGCCCTCGGTCTCGATGTCGACCCGACAGCGCTTGCCGGCGAAGAGCCCGGGCCGCAGCAGATGCGCGATCACGCAGGGATCGTGGAGCGGCGCTCCGGGGATGGCGTAGCGCGCCGTGTCGTGGCGGTTGAAGAACTGCAGGAAGTCGTGCACGGCGCGGGTCACGGGCGTGCCGATCGCCCGGATCCGTTCGAGCCGCGGAGCCGTGACCAGCACCTGGTGGGTTAGGTCGAGGCCGATCATGGTGATCGGCACGCCGGATTCGAACACCACCCGAGCGGCGTGCGGGTCGACCCAGAAGTTGAACTCGGCCGCGGGCGTGACGTTGCCGAGCGCTTTCGCACCGCCCATCAGCACGATCTCGGCGAGCCGCGGGCCGATCGCCGGCTCCTTGACGAGTGCGAGGGCGACGTTGGTGAGCGGGCCGGTGGGACAGAGGGTGACCGTACCGGGCGGTCGCTCCATTACCAGCCGGACGATCGCGTCGACCGCGTGTTCGGCCGCGAGCGGCAGGGTCGGTTCGGGCAAGCTCACGCCGTCGAGCCCGGTCTCGCCGTGGACCTCGGTGGCGGTGACGAGCGGCTCCAGGATCGGCCGCGCGCAACCGGCGAAGACCGGCACGTCGCGCCGTCGCGTCAGCTCGACCACCTGACGGGCGTTGCGCTGGGTGAGCGCGAGCGGGACGTTGCCCGCGACCGTGGTGATCGCGAGGAGCTCGATCTCCTCGGGCGAGGCGAGGGCCAAGAGGATGGCCACGGCATCGTCCTGGCCGGGGTCGCAGTCGAGGATCACGGCGCGCGGGGCCAAGGCGGTCTCCTTCGGGGGCTCAACGCTCGGTGAGCTTGAACTCGATCCGGCGATTGCGCCGCCAGGCGGCCTCGTTGTCGCCCGGATCGAGCGGCCGGAACTCGCCGAAGCCGGCGGCCACGAGCCGGTCGGGCGGGATGCCGCCCTCGCGGATCAGGAACTCGACCACCGAGATCGCCCGCGCCGCCGAGAGCTCCCAGTTCGAGCGGAAGGGCGAGCCGGGACCCACGGGGCGGCGGTCGGTGTGGCCGTCGACCCGCAGCACCCAGTCGATGTCGGGCGGGATCGTCTGGGCGACCTCGCGCAGGGTGTTGGCGAGCCGCCGGAGCTGGGCCTCGCCCTCGGGCTCGAGGCGGGCCGAGCCCGAGGGGAAGAGGAGCTCGGAGGGAAACACGAAGCGGTCGCCGACGATCACCACGTCCGGCCGCTCGCCCAGGATCCGCCGCAGCCGGCCGAAGAACTCGCTGCGATACTGCTCGAGTTGCTCGACCTGCTGGAGGAGGGCGGCATTCAGGCGCTGGCCGAGATCGGCGATCACGAGCTTCTGCTGGTCGACCTCGGCCTGCGAGCTCTCGAGCGCCCTGGCGACCCGCTGGAGCTGAGCGGTCGTGGTGCCGAGCAGCCGGTTGAGCCGATCGATCTCGGCGGCGGAGAGGGCGAGCCGCGCCTCGCCCTCGTCGAGGCCGCCTCGGAGCTCGGCCACCCGGGTCTCGAGCTCGCCGATGCGGGCCTCGCGGGCGCGCAGCTCCTGCTCGAGGGCGGCCAGCCGCGTCGCCTCGGCGGCGCGCGCCGCCTCGGCCGCGGCGAGCTTCTCCCCCAGTCGGGCTTTCTCCTCCTCGAGCCCGGCGAGCAGGGCGTTCAGCTGGTCGAGGCGGCTCGTGAGCTCGCGGATCCGCCGCTCGCGCTCGTCCTCGAGGCTCTGCAGGCGGGCCAGGAGCCGATCGCGGTCGGAGGCGAGCGTTTCCACCTTGGTCTCGAGCTCGGCCTTGCTCTGCTTGAGGCTCTCGGCGGTCTGCCCGGTCGCCGACAGCCGGCCGGTGGCGGCCTCGATCTGCTGCTCGAGGAAGCGGAGCGCCTGGTCGCGCTCGGCCGCCGCCCGGCTCATCTGCTCGAGCTGTTTCTGCATCCGCTCGAGCAGGGCCTCGACCTCCTGGGCGGTGGGTGTGTCGGGTGCGACCGGCTGCTGCACCTCGGCGGTCGCGGTCCACGAGGCGAGCGCGAGCAGCCAGGCGGCCGAGGCACGCAGGAGGGCACACAGGGGTGCACGCATGAGGGGAACACCGACCCGGTCGACGGCCGGCACCATAGTCTCGGGTGCGCCCGGCACAAGGGGCGGGCGGCCCCGCGGGTCTCGGCGCCCGGTCGGGGGCCGCGGGAGGCCCGGCTCAGCGGCCGCGCGAGGCGAAGCGGACCGCCTCCTCGGCGGCGCGGATCAGGGCGCGGGCCTTGTTGAGGCATTCCTGGTGCTCGGCCGCCGGGTCGCTGTCGTGGACGATCCCGGCGCCGGCCTGGACGATCATCGCTCCGTCCTTGACCAGCGCGGTCCTGAGCCCGATGCAGGTGTCCATCGAGCCGTCGGCCGCGAAATAGCCGATCGTGCCGGCATAGAAGCTGCGCCGGACGGGCTCCAGCTCCTCGATGATCTCCATCGCCCGGACCTTTGGGGCACCCGAGACGGTGCCGGCCGGAAAGCCGGCCATCAAGGCGTCGAGCGCATCGAGCCCCGGCCGCAACGTCCCCTCGACATTGGAGGAGATGTGCATGACGTGGCTGTAGCGCTCCACCACCATCTTCTCGGTCACCCGGACCGTGCCGATCTCGGCCACCCGGCCGACATCGTTGCGACCGAGATCGAGGAGCATGAGATGCTCGGCCCGTTCCTTGGGATCGGCCAGCATCTCGGCGGCGAGCGCTTCGTCCTCCTCGCGCGTGGCCCCGCGCCGGCGGGTCCCGGCCAAGGGCCGGATCGTCACCTTGCCCTCGCGCAGGCGGACCAGGATCTCCGGGCTCGAGCCCACGAGCGCGAAGCCGTCGAGGTCGAGGAAGAAAAGGAAGGGCGAGGGGTTGAGCCGTCGCAGCGCGCGATAGAGGGAGAGCGGCGGCAGCGCGAAGGGCACGGTGAAACGCTGCGAGATCACGATCTGGAAGGCGTCGCCGGCGGCGATGTACTCCTTGCAACGGCGCACCATCGCCTGGAAGGCCTCGGGGGCGAGCTCGGGCCGCGGCTCGACCGGAGCCGGCTCGCGGCGCGGCGGCTCGTGGCGGACGCCGCGGTCGAAATCCTCGACCGCCTCGGCGAGCCGCTCGCGGGCGAGGTCCCAGGCGCGCGCGGCCGACAGGCCGGGTTCGGGCCGCACGGGGGTCACGAGGGTGACGGTGTCGGCCAGATTGTCGAACACGGCGACGATCGACGGCCGCATGAACACGGCGTCCGGCAGGCCCAAGGGATCGGGGTTGGTCTCGGGCAGCCGCTCGATGAGCCGGACCGCGTCGTAGGCCATGTAGCCGAAGAGCCCGGCGGCGGGCGGCGGCAGGCCCGGCGGCATGGCGATTCGGCTCTCGGCGATCAGGGCCTTGAGCGCGGCGAGCGAGGGCAGAGGCTCGGGCTCGAACGCGTCGCGCTCGGAGCGGGCGCGGCGATTGATCTCGGCGCGGATGCCGCGGCAGCGCCAGACGAGGTCGGGCTTCAGGCCGATGATCGAGTAGCGGCCGCGGACCGCACCTCCTTCCACGCTCTCGAGCAGGAAGCTGTAAGGGCGGCCGTCGGCGAGCTTCAAGAGCGCCGAGACCGGGGTCTCGAGGTCGGCCACGAGCGTGGTCCAGACGACCTGCGCGCGACCCGCCTCGTAGGCTTCGAGGAAAGCGGCGCGGTCGGGGGCGGGGATCATCGCTCAGCGTCCGATGGTCTCGAGGATCCGGGCGAAGGCGCGGCCGTCGGTCTCGACCGGGAAGCGGCGGCGCAGCCCCTGCTCGTAGCCGGCCAGCAGCGCCTCGCCCAGGGTCTCGCGCAGCTCGCGGCGAAGCGGTTCCGGGTCGGTTTCCGCCGAGGCCGGCAGGATCTCGTCGGTGGCGACGAGCGCGAAACCTTCCGGCGTCGCAACCGGTTCCTCGGCGAGCCGACCCGGGGCGGTGGCGAAGAGGGCACGGGTCACCTCGGGGCCGAGCGGCTCGCGATCGCCCCGCCGCCGCAGGGGCCCCAGCGTGGCGAGCTGCACCCCCGGGGTGTCCCGGGCGAGGTCGGCCAGGGCCTCGCCCGCGCGGGCGCGCTCGAGGAGACCCTTGGCGCGTTCGCGGGCCAACTCCCGCTGGCGCTCGAGCCGCCAGCCGATCTCGACGGGGATCCGCACCTCCTCGAGCCGGCGATCGCGCGAGGGCGTCACGCTCTCGACGCGAACGGCGAACCACCGATCGTCCTTGCCGTGGACCAGGAGCGAGGTCCGGCCGGCCGGGGTGCCGGCGATCTCCTGCAGCATCTCGGGCGACAACTCGATCCCGTCGACCGCCCGGCCGTCGCCGTCGCGACCCTGCGCGTCGACCGCCGGCAGACGGAGGTGGCGCGCGCCGACCGAGCGGGCGGCAGTGGCGAGATCGTCTCCGGCGGCGAGCGCGTCGTCGAGCCGCTCGGCGACCGCCGGCAGCCGGTCGGCCGCGGTCCGCCGGGCGAGCTCGTCGGCGAGGGCGGCCTTGACCTCCTCGAACGGCCGCACGGTTTCGGGCGTCACGCTCTCCAGTCGGAGCAGGTGCCAGCCGAAGGGGGTCTCGAGCGGGCCCGCGAGTCCGCCCGGGGCGAGATCGCGGAGCGCCGCGTCGAGCGGTTCCGGGAGGAGGCCCGCGGCCACGGGCCCCAGGGTCGAGACCGTGAGGCCGCGGTCCGCGAGGGCGCTCGCGATCGCAGCGAAACTCTCGCCCGCGCGGGCGCGCCGCTCGGCTTCTTCGATCACCGACCGGTCGGCGGCGAGGAGCTGGGTGGCGGTCCGCTGCTCGGGGGTGGTGTAGTCGGCCCGCCGGCGTTCGTACTCGGCGCGGAGCTCCTCCTCGCTCGGCATCGATTCGGCAAGCAGTTCCTCGACCCCGAGTACCACGAGCTCGACCGACCGGAGTTCGGGCACCCGGAAGCGGGCGGCGTTGCGCTCGAGCCAGGCCTGCAAGGTTGCCTCGTCCGGCGGCTCGGGTCGCTCGGCCGCGGCCGGCACGAGCAGCGCGCGACCGGTCCGCCGCTCCTCGCGGTAACGGGAGAGCTCCTCGGCGAGCGTCTCGGGCCCCACCACCGCCCCGCTCACCGCATCGACCAGCCGGGAGCGCAGGACGTCGCCGCGCAGCCGCTCGAGATAGCCCGCCTCGGAGAGCCCCAGCTCGCGCAGGACGAGGTCGAAGCGCTGCCGCTCGAAACCTTGCGGGCCCTGGAAGGCCGGGTCCTCGCGCACCAGCCGGGCGAGGGTGGCGGGGTCGACCGACAGAGCGAGCTCACGGGCGTGCAGATCGACCAGGCGGCGAGCGATCGCCTGGGCCATGGCCTGGCGGAGGAGGTTCTCCATGACCGCCGGACTGCGCTCGACCTGGTCGCCGAACTGCTCGCGCAGGCGGCGGAAGGTGCGCTCGGCATCGCGCACGACCTCTTCGGGTGCGATCGGCTCGCCGCCGACCCGGGCGATCGCCTCGGGCGCGGCGCGACCGCGGAAGATGTCGCCGATGCCCCAGATCGCGAAGCTCACGATCAGGAGCACGAGAAAACCCTTGACCACCCAGCTGGTGGCCCGGCGGCGCATCGCGTCGAGCATGGCGGGAACGCGGATCCTCGAGGCCGTCGCGAGCAGGATAGGCCAGCGCGGCGGGCGGCCGCAACCCGCCGCCGACGGGCGAGGCTTCAAGTGCCCGGGGCGCTGTGCTACCGAGCGGCCGGCGTGTGGGGCGGACGGAACGATGCGGCTCGCTCGGCCGGTGGTCTTCGGCAACTGGAAGATGAACGGCCTTCGGGCCGAAAGCCTCGCGCTGGCCGGGACGCTGGCCGAACGCGCGGTCCGGCTCACCGGGACCGTCGGAGTCTTCCCGCCCTTCACCCTGATCCACGCGGTGGCCCAGCGCGTGAGGGGGAGCGGCATCCTGGTGGGCGGCCAGGACTGCCACGAGAAGGCGAGCGGGGCCTATACGGGTTGCATCGCCGCGCCCATGCTGGCCGATGCCGGTGCCACGGCGGTGATCCTCGGCCATTCCGAACGGCGGCACGGGCTCGGCGAGACGGACGCGCTCGTCCGCGCCAAGCTCGTGGCGGCGCGGGCGGCGGGGCTGCTCGTGGTGCTCTGCATCGGCGAGACCGAGGCCGAGTATCTCGCGGGCGCGCGCTCGGCACGGCTGCGCGCCCAGCTCGACGGCAGCCTGCCCGAGGGGATCGGGCCCGAGGGGCTCGTGGTGGCCTACGAGCCGGTATGGGCGATCGGTACCGGACGGACGCCCACGGCCGAGGAGATCCGGGCCACGCACGGCGAGATTCGCGAGCTCCTGGCGCGCCGGATCGTCGGGGGCGAGGCGGTGCCGCTTCTCTACGGCGGCTCGGTCAAGCCGGACAACGCGGGCGAAATCATGGCCCTGGCCGATGTCGACGGCGTGCTGGTCGGTGGTGCGAGCCTCGATGCGCGGTCGTTCTGGACCATCTATCAAGCGGGCGGTGGGGCCTGAGCCGGGCGCCGCCCGGTCCCGATCGCCGAGGAGAGCGGGTTTCCCATGGCGCAGATCGTGCTCGTGCTGCACATCATGATCGCCGCCGCGCTGGTCGGCGTGATCCTCCTCCAGCGCAGCGAGGGAGGCGGGCTCGGCCTCGGCACCGGAACGATGGGCGGTCTCATGACCGGCCGCGGCACCGCCAACCTCTTGACCCGCACCACGGCGGTGCTGGCCGCCTGCTTCGTCGCAACGAGCATCGTGCTCGCGATCCTCTCCGGCAACACCGGCCGGGCGCCCTCGATCCTCGAGCAGGTGCCGCCGCCCTCGAGCGGGCCCGCCGTCCCGGCTCCACCGGTCGCCCAGTGAGGGGCGGTCGGCCGGTGCGGCGGCCGGGCCGGGGAGTGAGGTCTTGACGCGCTACGTGTTCGTGACCGGCGGGGTGGTCTCCTCGCTCGGCAAGGGGCTCGCCTCGGCCGCCCTGGGCGCGCTCCTGCAGGCCCGCGGCTACCGGGTCCGGCTCCGCAAGCTCGACCCCTATCTGAACGTCGACCCGGGCACCATGTCGCCCTACCAGCACGGCGAGGTGTTCGTCACCGACGACGGGGCGGAGACCGACCTCGACCTCGGCCATTACGAGCGCTTCACGGGCGTGCCGGCGCGCGCCACCGACAGCGTCTCGGCCGGGCGGATCTACTGGACCGTGCTCACCCGCGAGCGGCGCGGCGACTATCTCGGCGCCACGGTCCAGGTGATCCCGCACGTTACCAACGCGATCAAGGAATTCGTCACCAACGACACGGCCGATGCCGACATCGTGCTCTGCGAGATCGGCGGCACGGTCGGCGACATCGAGGGCCTGCCCTTCCTCGAGGCGATTCGGCAGATGGGCCTCGAGCTGCCGCGCGGCGCTTGTGCCTACGTGCACGTCACGCTCGTGCCCTTCATCGCCTCGGCCAAGGAGCTCAAGACCAAGCCCACCCAGCATTCGGTGGCGGCGCTGCGCGGGATCGGAATCCAGCCGGACCTCCTGCTCTGTCGCACCGAACACCCGATCCCGCCCGAGGCCCGGCGCAAGATCGCGCTCCAGTGCAACGTCCGCGAGACGGCGGTGATCGAGGGGCGCGACTGCGCTTCGATCTACGAGGTGCCGATCCGCTACCACGCCGAGGGCTTCGACACCCAGCTCCTCGAGGCGCTCGGCCTGCCGGCCGCGAGCGAGCCCGATCTCGGTCCCTGGCAGCGGATCCTCGACCGACTCGCGCGCCCGGAAGGTGAGGTCAAGGTCGCGGTGGTCGGCAAGTACACGGGCCTCGCGGACGCCTACAAATCGCTCGCCGAGGCGCTGGTTCACGGCGGCATCGCCAACCGGGTGCGGGTGCTGCTCGACTGGGTCGACGCCGAAGATCTCGTGCGGGGCGACCTCGAGAGCCGGCTTTCCGACGCACAGGGCGTGCTCGTGCCGGGCGGCTTCGGCGAGCGCGGGGTCGAGGGGAAGATCGCCGCCGTCACTTACGCCCGCGAGCGCCGGCTGCCGTTTCTCGGCATCTGCTTCGGCATGCAGCTCGCCTGCATCGAAGCGGCCCGCAACCTGGCCGGGCTCGAGGGGGCGTCGTCGACCGAGTTCGGGCCTTGCGCCCACCCGGTGGTGGGGCTCCTGACCGAGTGGGAGCGCGAGGGCGCGGTCGAGCGGCGCTCGGTCGGCGACCACAAGGGCGGGACCATGCGGCTCGGCGCCTATCCCTGCGAGATCGCTCCGGGCTCGCTCGCCGAGCGGGCCTACGGGACGCGGCGGATCAGCGAGCGCCACCGCCACCGCTACGAGGTCAACATCCACTATCGCGAGGTGCTCGAGCGGGCGGGCCTGTGGTTCTCGGGCATGTCGCCCGACGGTCGGCTGCCCGAGATCGTCGAGCGGCGCGACCATCCCTGGTTCGTGGGCGTGCAGTTCCACCCCGAACTCAAATCGCGGCCGTTCGCGCCGCATCCCCTGTTCGCGGCCTTCATCGAGGCCGCCGTGGCGCAGTCGCGGCTGGTTTGAGTTGGAGGCCGAGGAGGCAGCGATGAGCGAGCAGCCGCGCCGATCGGTCACCGTCGGGCCCGTCACGTTCGCGCAGGACCTGCCCTTCGTCCTGATCGCCGGACCCTGCGCCATCGAGAGCCGCGAACACGCCCTCCTCGTGGCCTCGCGCCTCGTCGAGCTCGCCCGCGGGAAGGGCGTCCCCTTCGTCTTCAAATCGTCCTACGACAAGGCCAACCGGACGAGCGCCGAGAGCGGCCGCGGGGTCGGCCTCGAGAAGGGGCTCGCGATCCTGGCCGAGGTGCGCAGCCTCCTGGGCTGCCCGGTGCTCACCGACGTGCACGAGAGCTGGCAGTGCGCAAAGGCCGCCGAGGCGGTCGACATCCTGCAGATCCCGGCTTTCCTGTGTCGGCAGACCGATCTGTTGGCAGCCGCTGCCGCCACCGGCCGGGTGGTCAACGTCAAGAAGGGCCAGTTCCTGGCCCCTTGGGACATGGCCCCGGTGGTGGCCAAGCTCGAGGCCTTCGGGGCCCGGGGCGTGCTCGTCACCGAACGCGGGGTCTCCTTCGGCTACAATACGCTCGTGAGCGATCTTCGAGCGCTCCGCTATCTCGAGGAGACGGGCTGGCCCGTGGTGTTCGATGCCACTCATTCGGTCCAGCAGCCGGGCGGGCTCGGCGGCCGGTCGGGTGGCGAGCGGGCCTTCGTGCCGCTGCTCGCCCGCGCGGCGGTGGCGACCGGCGTGGCGGCGGTGTTCGTCGAGACCCACGACGACCCCGACCGGGCGATCTCGGACGGCCCCAACATGGTGCCTCTCGAACGGATGGGCGAGCTTCTGGACGATCTTATGGCCTTCGACCGGCTGGCCAAGCGCCGGCCGCAGATCCGGCTCTGAGGAGGAGCGATGCCTGCTACCGAGATCGCCGCGATCCGTGCCCGCGAGATCCTCGACAGCCGCGGCAACCCGACGGTCGAGGTCGAGGTGAGCCTTCTGGGCGGGGCCACCGGCCGGGCCGCGGTGCCGTCGGGCGCGTCCACGGGTTCGCGCGAGGCGCTCGAGCGGCGCGACGGCGACAAGGGCCGCTATCTCGGCAAGGGCGTCAAAAAGGCGGTCGAGGCGGTCCGGGGCGAGATCACCGACCTCCTGCTCGGCCGCGAGGCGACCGACCAGGCGGGCATCGATTTGGCGCTCTGCCGGCTCGACGGCACCGCCGACAAGAGCCGGCTCGGGGCGAATGCGATCCTGGGCGCGAGCCTCGCCGTGGCGAAGGCGGCGGCTGTGGCCTGCGGCCTGCCGCTCTACCGCTATGTCGGCGGGGCGGCGGCCCGCACCCTGCCGGTGCCGCTCATGAACGTCATCAATGGCGGGGTGCACGCCGACAATCCGATCGACATCCAGGAGTTCATGATCCTGCCCGTGGGTGCCCCTTGCTTCGCCGAAGCGCTGCGGATGGGGGCGGAGGTCTTCCACGCCCTCAAGAAGGCGCTCCAAGAGGCGGGCTGCGACACGAACGTGGGCGACGAAGGCGGCTTCGCCCCCAAGCTCGCCTCGGCCGAGGCGGCGCTCGGCTTCCTCGCCCGGGCGGTCGAGGCGGCGGGCTACCGGGTCGGCGAGGACGTGGTCTTCGCCCTCGACTGTGCGGCCTCGGAGTTCTTCGAAGACGGCCGCTACCGCCTCGAGGGCGAGGGCAAAGTCCTGGATGCCGAGGGCATGGTCGACTACCTCGAGGGCTTGGTGGCGCGCTATCCGATCGTCTCGATCGAGGACGGCATGGCCGAGGGCGACCGGGCGGGCTGGCAGCTGTTGACCGAGCGGCTCGGCTCGCGGGTGCAGCTCGTGGGCGACGATCTCTTCGTCACCAACCCCGCGATCCTGGCCGAGGGGATCGCCCAGGGGCTCGCCAATGCGATCCTGGTCAAGGTGAACCAGATCGGCACCTTGAGCGAGACGCTCGAGGCCGTGGATCTGGCGACCCGCAACGCCTATCGGGCGGTGATCTCGCACCGGTCGGGCGAGACCGAAGACACGACCATAGCCGACCTCGCGGTCGCCACGAATTGCGGCCAGATCAAGACCGGCTCGCTCTCGCGCAGCGATCGGCTCGCGAAGTACAATCAGCTCCTGCGGATCGAGGAGGAGCTCGGGCCTGCCGCCCGCTGGCCCGGACGGTCGGTGCTGGTGCGGCCGTGACCGGCCTCGCCTTCCTTCTGGCCGAGCCTTGGCGGCGGGTTCGTGGGCACTGGCCACTCCTCGCCGCCGCGGGTCTGCTCGTCTATTTCCTCTGGCACGGGCTGCACGGCGAACGGGGGCTCTGGGCTTGGGTCGAGGTGCAGCGCGAGCTCGGCCGGGCCAAGGCGGAGCTCGCCACCCTCGAGGCCGAGCGGCGCCGGCTCGAGGCACCGGTCCGCGCGCTTCAGCCCGACCGCAGCGATCCGGACCTGCTCGAGGAAGCGCTGCGCGAGCTCGGCTATCTGGGCGAGCGGGAGATGATCCTCTGGCAGCAGCAGGTCGGCGAACGCCGGGCCCCGCCGCGGCCCTGAGGCTGGTCCGCTCCGGGCGCATCGTGTAGGAAGCGAGAAGGTCGAAGGGCCGTCCGGGACGGGCCGGCCCGCTCGTTGGGGAGGAGCGTGCGCATGGCCAGCACGGCGCGGGCGGCCAAGGCGGCCGGCAAGGCGACGGTCGAGGTGGTCGAGCCCAAGCCGGCCGTCCCCCCGGCCGAGGAGCTCTTGAAGCTCTATCGCGAGATGTTGTTGATCCGGCGCTTCGAGGAGAAGGCCGGGCAGCTCTACGGCATGGGCCTGATCGGCGGCTTCTGCCACCTCTACATCGGTCAGGAGGCGGTCGCGGTCGGCATCCAGCACGCGCTGAGCGACAAGGATTCGGTGATCACCGGCTATCGCGACCACGGCCACATGCTGGTCTGCGGCATGGACCCGCGCCGGGTGATGGCCGAGCTCACCGGGCGGGCGACCGGCTACTCCAAGGGCAAGGGCGGTTCGATGCACATGTTCGCCAAGGAGGTGCGCTTCTACGGCGGGCACGGTATCGTCGCCGCCCAGGTGCCGCTCGGCACCGGCATCGCCTTCGCCCACAAATACCGCAAGGACGGCGGCATCTGCGTCGCCTACATGGGCGACGGGGCGGTCAATCAGGGCCAGGTCTACGAGTCTTTCAACATGGCGAGCTTGTGGAAGCTGCCGGTCCTCTACGTGATCGAGAACAACCGCTACGCCATGGGGACCGCGGCCGAGCGGCACGCCGCCTCGACCGCCCTCTACCAGCGCGGCTTGCCCTACGCGATTCCGGGTGCCCAGGTGGACGGCATGGACGTGCTCGCGGTCCGCGAGAAAGCCATGGAGGTCGTCCGCTACGTCCGCGAGGGCAACGGGCCCTTCGTCCTCGAGGCGCTCACCTATCGCTACCGCGGCCACTCCATGTCCGACCCCGGCAAGTACCGGACCAAGGAGGAGGTCCAGGAGATGCGCGAGCGGCGCGACCCGATCGACCGGCTCAAGGCCCTGATGCTCGAACACGGGGTCGCCGACGAGGAGCGCTTCAAGCAGATCGACAAGGAGATCCGCGACATCGTCAACGACTCCGCCCGCTTCGCCCAGGACAGTCCGGAGCCGGACCCGGCCGAACTCTACACCGACGTTTTGATCGAGCGCTGAGACCCGGGCCGTCCGGGCGGACGAGGGCGAAGAGGAGGCCGGCCACCGCCCGGCCGCGCCGGTCCCGATCGAGGAGAATCGCCGATGCCGACGCCCATCCTCATGCCGGCGCTGTCGCCGACCATGACCGAGGGCAATCTCGCCCGCTGGCTCAAGAAGCCGGGCGACCGGATCAAGCCGGGCGAGGTGATCGCCGAGATCGAGACCGACAAGGCGACCATGGAGGTCGAGGCGGTCGACGAGGGCATCCTCGCCGAGATCCTGGTGCCCGAGGGCAGCGAAGGGGTGAAGGTCAACACCCCGATCGCCACCCTCCGGTCCGAGGACGAGGTCGAAGCTCCGGCCCACCCGGCGGCCGCGCCGACCGCGAGCTCCCCGAAGGCGGCAGCGCCCGTGCCCATGGCCCCGGCCGCACCGCGCGTGCTGCGGCCGGTCGCGGCCGAGCCGGAAATTCCGGCGGGCGTCGAGACGGTGAAGCTCACCGTGCGCGAAGCGCTGCGGGACGCAATGGCCGAGGAGATGCGGCGCGATCCGGAGGTGTTCCTGATGGGCGAGGAGGTCGCCCAGTACCAGGGCGCCTACAAAGTGAGCCAGGGCCTACTCGACGAGTTCGGCCCGGAGCGGGTCATCGACACGCCCATTACCGAGTACGGCTTCGCCGGGCTCGGCGTGGGGGCGGCGATGGCGGGTCTCAAGCCCATCGTCGAGTTCATGACGTGGAACTTCGCCATGCAGGCGATCGACCACATCATCAACTCGGCCGCCAAAACGCTCTACATGTCGGGCGGGCAGATGGGCTGCCCGATCGTCTTCCGGGGCCCGAACGGGGCGGCGGCCCGGGTCGCCGCCCAGCACAGCCAGGAATACAGCTCCTGGTACGCTCATTGCCCGGGGCTCAAGGTCGTCGCTCCCTGGTCGGCGGCGGATGCCAAGGGCCTTTTGAAGGCCGCGATCCGCGACCCGAACCCGGTCGTCTTCCTCGAGAACGAGGTGCTCTACGGCCAGAGCTTCGAGGTGCCGGTGCTCGAGGATTTCGTCCTGCCGATCGGGCGGGCGAAGATCGTGCGGCCGGGCCGCGACCTCACGATCACCGCCTTCTCGCTGATGGTTGGCCGCGCCCTCGAGGCGGCCGAGAAGCTCGCGGCCCTCGGGATCGAGGCGGAGGTGATCGACCTGCGCTCGCTCAGGCCGCTCGACATCGAGACGATCGTCGATTCGGTCAAGCGGACCAACCGGCTCCTTTCGGTCGAGGAGGGCTGGCCGGTGTGCGGCATCGGTGCCGAACTTTCCGCGGTCGCGATGGAGCACGCCTTCGACTGGCTCGATGCGCCCGTCGTACGGGTGACCGGCAAGGACGTGCCGATGCCCTACGCCGCCAATCTCGAGCGCATGGCGGTGCCGCAGGTCGACGACGTGGTGGCGGCGGCGCGCACGCTCTGCGGCCGGGCCTGAGGTGCGAGCGGGGAGGGAGGGGAGATGCCGACGCCGATCCTCATGCCGGCGCTGTCGCCGACCATGACCGAGGGCAACCTCGCCCGCTGGCTGAAGAAGGAGGGCGACCCGGTCCGCTCGGGCGAGGTGATCGCCGAGATCGAGACCGACAAGGCGACCATGGAGGTCGAGGCGGTCGACGAGGGCGTGCTCGGCAAGATCCTCGTCCCGGCCGGGACCGAGGGGGTGAAGGTCAACACCCCGATCGCGATTCTCCTGGGCGAGGGGGAGGATGCGAGCGCGCTCGCCGCGGCCCCGGCCGCCGCCCCCGCGGCACCCGCTCCTGCGACGGCGGCCGCCGGCAAGGGGAACGGCGAGGCCCGCCCGGCCGCGGCACCCGGGCCCGCGGCACCCGCCGCGGCCGCTGCCGGCGCCGCGTCGACCGGCGGCGGGCGAATCTTCGCCAGCCCGCTCGCCCGGCGGATGGCGGCCCAGGCCGGCCTCGATCTGCGGACCATCGCGGGCACCGGGCCCGGCGGGCGGATCGTCAAGGCCGACATCGAGGCGGCGCTCGCCGCACTCCGCCCTGCGCCGGCGGCTCCCGCACCGACCGCCGCCCCGCCTCCCGCGCCGGCCGTCGCGGCTCCGGCACCCGTCGAGCGGCCGGCCGCGCCCGCGCCCGTGGTCCCACCGACCGGTGTACCCTTCGACGAGATCCCGCTCACCAGCATGCGCAAGACGATCGCCCGGCGGCTCGCCGAGGCGAAGCAGACCATTCCGCACTTCTATTTGTCGGTCGACGTCCAGCTCGATGCGTTGTTGGATCTGCGTGCCAAGCTCAACGCCCGACCCAAGGTAGACTACAAGCTCTCGGTCAACGATTTCGTCATCAAGGCGGTAGCACTCGCCTTGCGCAAAGTGCCGGACTGCAACGCGAGCTTCGCGGGCGACCGGATCCTGCGCTATCGCGACGTCGACGTCTCGGTAGCGGTGGCGGTCGAGGGCGGGCTCGTCACCCCGATCGTGCGCAAGGCGGATCAGAAGACGCTCTCGGTGATCTCGGCCGAGATGAAGGAGCTCGCCGCCAAGGCCAAGGCCGGCAAGCTGCAGCCGCACGAGTTCCAGGGCGGCGGCTTCACGATCTCCAACCTCGGCATGTACGGCATCCGCGAGTTCGCGGCGATCGTCAATCCGCCGCAGGCCTGCATCCTGGCGGTCGGCGCCGGCGAGAAGCGGCCGGTCGTGGAGGAGGATCGGATCGTGGTGCGCACGCTCATGACCGTCACCCTCTCGACCGACCACCGGGTGGTCGACGGCGCGCTCGGGGCCGAGTTCCTGCAGGCCTTCAAGGCGCTGATCGAGGACCCGATGGGGATGCTCGTCTAGGGGGCGAGGAGCGGGCTCCCCGGCGGCTCCTTCTCGGAGTCGGCCGGCGGCCGGCTCGGCCAGCGCCCGGGGGTACCAGGCCGAGCGGTGCGATCCGTGCGGACCCGGCCCGGCACCCAACCGTCCCAGGGGTCGAGGCAGGTGCAGGGCTCGGCGACCGGCCGCGGCGGGCTCGCGCAGTAGCTCTCGGGGGTGACGCAGACCCAGAGGTGGGGGGTGCCGGCCTCGAGGAGGGATGTCGGCCGGGCGGCTGCCCCCGGCCGCTGTGGCGGAGCGCGGGAGAGGCCGGCCGCCAAAACGACGGCGCCGAGCGCCGCCACGGTGGCGGCGAGCGCGCCCAACAGACCGATCGTCACGGGCGTTCTCCTCGTCGATTCGCCACAGCATAGCAGACCCGCGGGCGGGCCGAGTGACAGGAGTCACCGCCGCGGCGCGCCGATCGGTCCCTTTCGTGCGCGGCCGATCTGGCCTAAGGCTCGCGCGCGAGAACGCGAGGGGACGGTCATGGGTTACAGGGTCGCCGTGGTGGGCGCCACGGGTGCCGTCGGCAACGAGATGCTGCAGATCCTGGCCGAGCGGGAGTTCCCGGTCGACGAGGTGGTAGCGCTCGCCTCCGAGCGGTCGATCGGCAAGCAGGTGAGCTTCGGCGAGGATCGGGTCCTCGACGTTCAGGACCTCGACCGGTTCGATTTCCGCGGTTTCGACATCGCGCTCTTCTCGCCGGGAGCCAAGGTCTCGGCCGTGCACGCGCCGAGGGCGGCGGCGGCCGGCTGCGTGGTGATCGACAATACCTCGCACTTCCGCATGGACCCCGACGTCCCGCTCGTGGTGCCCGAGGTCAACCGGCACGCGCTCAAGGACTTCCACAAGAAGAACATCATCGCCAACCCGAACTGCTCCACGATCCAGATGGTGGTGGCCCTCAAGCCCATCCACGACATCGCCCGGATCAAGCGGGTCGTCGTCGCCACCTACCAGTCGGTCTCGGGAGCCGGCAAGGAGGCGATGGACGAGCTCTTCGACCACACCAAGGCGATCTACATGAACGAGCGGAAGGAGCCGGTGAACTTTCCGAAGACGATCGCCTTCAACCTGATTCCCCAGATCGACGTCTTCATGGAGGACGGCTCGACCAAGGAGGAGTGGAAGATGGTGGTCGAGACCAAGAAGATCCTCGACCCGAAGATCGCGGTCAGCGCCACCTGCGTGCGGGTGCCGGTGTTCGTGGGCCACTGCGAGGCCGTCAATGTCGAGCTCGAGAGCCCGCTTTCGGCCGAAGAGGCGCGCGCCGCGCTCGACGAGGCCGAGGGTGTCGTGGTGGTCGACCGGCGCGAAGCGGGCGGCTACACGACCCCGGTCGAGGCGGCGGGCGAGTACGCCGTGTTCGTCTCGCGGATCCGCGAGGATCCCACGGTTCGGCACGGGCTCAACCTCTGGGTGGTCGCGGACAATCTGCGCAAGGGAGCCGCCCTCAACGCCGTGCAGATCGCGGAGTGCCTGGTGGAGGACGGGCTCCTCTGAGGGGCCCGTCGCTCCGGTGGCGGTCGCGGCGGCAACGGGGACGGCGGGCAACGTTCCCGAGCTCACCGTCTCCGAGCTCGCGTTCGCGATCAAGCGAACGATCGAGGGGGCGTTCGGGCTCGTCCGGGTGCGCGGCGAGCTCAGCGGCTTCAAACGGGCGGGCTCGGGCCATCTCTACTTCGCGATCAAGGATGCGAATGCGGTCCTCGACTGCGTGGCCTGGCGCTCCAACCTGCCGCGGCTCTCCTTCGAGCCGGAGGACGGTCTCGAGGTCGTCTGCACGGGCCGGCTCACGACGTATCCCGGCCGCTCGAAGTACCAGCTCGTGGTCGAGCGGATGGAGCCGGCCGGCGTGGGCGCGCTCATGGCCCTTCTCGAGGAGCGCAAGCGCAAGCTCGCGGCCGAAGGCCTGTTCGATGCGGTCCGCAAGCGACCCCTGCCGTTCCTGCCGCGGATCGTGGGCGTGGTCACCTCGCCCACCGGGGCGGTGATCCGCGACATCCTGCACCGGCTCGCCGACCGGTTCCCGGTACGCGTGATCCTCTGGCCCGTACTGGTCCAGGGCGAGGGGGCGGCCGAGCAGGTGGCGGCCGCCATCCGCGGCTTTTCGGCCCTGCCCCCGGGCGGGCGGATTCCGCGGCCGGATGTCGTGATCGTCGCCCGGGGTGGCGGCTCGATCGAGGATCTCTGGGCCTTCAACGAGGAGATCGTCGTGCGTGCCGCGGCCACCTCGACGATCCCTTTGATCTCGGCCGTGGGCCACGAGACCGACCACACGCTGATCGACCTCGCCGCCGACCGGCGAGCCCCCACGCCCACGGCTGCCGCCGAGATCGCGGTGCCGGTCAGAGCCGATCTCCTCGAGCGGGTGACCGGCCTCGGCCAGCGTCTGGACGGTGCGATCCTGCGCGAGCTCAAGGCCCGGCGCGAGCGCCTCGCGGGGCTCGCGCGCGGGCTGCCGGAGCCGCGCCGGCTCTTGGCCGTGGCCGCCCAGCGGCTCGACGATCTGGCGGAACGGCTGCGGCTGCGCAGCCCCGGCGCGGTGGTCGCGGGTCTGCGCGAGCGCCTCGCCGCCCGGGCGGGGCGGCTCGAGGAGCTCGTGCGCGACCGGCTCGCCCGCGGGCGGCTCGGGCTCGAGGCGGTCGGTCGCCGGCTGGAGCCGGCGCGGCTGCGCGAGCGGCTCGCGGCCATGGCGGGTGCGCTCGACCGGCTCGGCCGCCACCTCGAGAGCCTTTCGCCCGAGCGCGTGCTCGAACGGGGCTACGCGATCGTGCGGACCCGGCCAGAGGGTCGCATCGTGCCGCGTCTCGCCGCTCTGGGCGAGGCCGAGGCGCTCGAACTGCAGTTCGCCGACGGTCGCCTTTCGGTGCTGCGCGGCGACGGCGGCAGCGGCCGACGGCAGCGCAGAGCGAGCGACCGGCCGCTCCAGGGGAGTCTCTGGTGAGCTTCGATCCGAGCGAGCGCGGCCGGCCCGGCATCGAGCGGCTGCTCGAGGTCATGCGCCGGCTCCGGGACCCGGAGCGGGGCTGCCCCTGGGACAAGGAGCAGAGCTTCGCCACGATCGCCCCCTACACGATCGAGGAGGCCTACGAAGTGGCGGACGCGATCGGCCGCGAGGCCTGGGACGAGCTCGAGGGCGAGCTCGGCGATCTGCTCCTGCAGGTCGTCTATCACGCGCAGATGGCCGAGGAGGCGGGACTCTTCGATTTCGACGCGGTGGCGCACGGCATCGCCGACAAGATGATCCGCCGCCATCCGCACGTCTTCGGCGAGGCGCGGATCGAAAGTGCGGCGGCGCAGCGCCGCGCCTGGGAGGAAGTCAAGGCGACCGAGCGAGCGGCGAAGGCGGCCGATCCCTCGGTGCTCGCCGACCTGCCGCTCGCGCTGCCGGCGCTCGTGCGCGCCGAGAAGCTGCAGCGGCGGGCGGCCCGGATCGGTTTCGACTGGAGCGAGCCCGCGCCGATCCTCGCCAAGATCGCGGAGGAGATCGGCGAGGTCCGGGCTTCGCTCGAGGCGGGCGAGGGCAGGGAACGGCTCGAGGAGGAGCTGGGCGATCTCCTGTTCGCGGTCGTCAACCTCGCCCGCCGGCTCGGGGTCGATGCGGAAGAGGCTCTGCGGCGGGCCAACGCCAAGTTCGAGCGACGGTTCCGGGCGATGGAAACACGCGCCCGGGCGAGCGGCGGCGATCCCGCGGCCCTCGGGCTCGAGGCGCTCGACGCGCTCTGGGAAGCGATCAAGCGCGAGGAGAAGGGCTGAGCGAGCCCGCCGGGTGGGCGGAGCCTCGCTGCGGCCAGCACGATCCCCGAGGTTTCAGTCGAGCTCGCGCGGTTTGTAAAAGGCGAGGAGCCGGGCAGTACCCGGGGCGATCCCGGCCCAGCACTCGACCGGGAAGGCCAGATGGAGTAGGGCGCCGGTCGGGAACTTCCGGAGGAGGCCGGTGCGTGCGGCCTCGGGATCCGCGGCGCCCACCAGGAGCAGGGCCAGGCGGTGGAAGCCCGGATCGTGGCCCACGAGGGCGAGGCGTCGGACCGTATCGTCCTGGGCGCGGACCAGCTTCAGCATCGCCTCCTCGCCCGCGAGGTAGAGCGCGTCGAGGAAGCGGACGGGAAGCCGACGGGGGAGGGCTTCCTGCACGATCTCGAGGGTCCGCACCGCCCGCTTCGCGGTCGAGCAGAGGACGAGATCGGGCAGAAGACCCTTTTCGGCCAGGAGCCGGCCGATCCTGGCGGCGGCCTTCTTGCCGCGCGGGGCGAGATCGCGCTCGTGGTCTTCGAGGCCGGGCACGTCCCAGGCCGACTTGGCGTGCCGCAGGAGCATGAGCTCGCGCATCCGAGGAGACCTCCCGATGGCCGTCGCCGGCTCGTCATGACAGCGCCCGGCCGCGAATATAGAGTGTCGTCGGAGCGGAAGACATCGCCGCCCGACGAACCGTCGCGGAACGATCGGGGAACCGTCGAAGGACGGTCGAGGAGAGCCTCCGATGCTCGAGGAAGGCCGGCACGAGCCCAACGGTGCCGTGGTCGGGGTCCAGGGCCCGAGGATGCCGGCGCTGCGGCCGGAGCACTTCATCAACCGCGAGCTCTCCTGGCTCGCCTTCAACGAGCGGGTCCTAGAGGAGGCCTCGAACACCGCCTACCCGCTGCTCGAGCGGCTGCGCTTCCTGTCGATCTCGGCCTCCAACCTCGACGAGTTCTACATGGTCCGCGTGGCGGGCCTCAAAGGCCTGGTGGCGGCCGGAGTCGCTACCACCGGTGCCGACGGGATGACGCCGATCGAGCAGCTCGCGGCGATCCACCGGCGGGTCGCCGAGGTGCTCGACCGCCAGCAGGCCTGCTGGCACGAGCTCGTGGGGCTGTTGCGGGCGCAGGGCGTCCAGGTGCTCGACGTGGCCGAGCTCGAGCCGTCCGAGATCGAGGCTCTCGGCCGCCGGTTCGTCGAGGAGGCGCTCGCGGTCCTGACCCCGATCGCGGTCGACCCGGCGCATCCTTTCCCGTTCATCCCCAATCTCGGGATGGGGGTGGTCATGGAGCTCGAGCGGCCGAAGGGCGACAGCCTGATCGGCCTCGTGCTGTTGCCGGCCAAGCTCGAGCGCTTCGTCCGACTGCCGGGCGGGGGGACGCGCTACGTGCGGCTCGAACAGCTCGTGCTGCGCTTCGCCGATCGGCTGTTCCCGGGCTTCGCCGTGCGCGCCCAGGGCTGCTTTCGGGTCCTGCGCGACAGCGACATCGAGATCGAGGAGGAGGCCGAGGACCTCGTTCGGCTGTTCGAGGTGCTCTTGAAGCGTCGCCGGCGCGGCAGCGTCATCCGCGTCAAGGTCGATGCAGCGATGCCGGAGAGGCTGCGCGACTTCCTCATGGAGAATCTGGGCGTCAAGGCCACCGACGTGTTCCGAGTCGAGGGCATTTTGGGGCTCGCCGATACCAAACAGTTGATCGGTACGGATAGGCCCGATCTCCTCTTCCCGCCGTTCACCGCGCGTTTTCCGGAGCGGATCAAGGACTTCGGCGGCGACTGCTTTGCCGCCATCCGGCACAAGGACTTCGTGGTTCACCACCCGTTCGAGAGCTTCGACGTGGTGGTTCAGTTCCTCCTCCAGGCGGCGCGCGACCCCAACGTCGTGGCGATCAAGCAGACGCTCTATCGGACGAGCGACGACAGCCCGATCGTGGCGGCGTTGATCGAGGCGGCGGAGGCCGGCAAGTCGGTCACCGCCATGGTCGAGCTCAAGGCCCGCTTCGACGAGGAGCGCAACATCCGCTGGGCGCGGCGGCTCGAGCGGGCGGGGGTGCAGGTCGTCTACGGCTTCATCGAGCTCAAGACGCACGCGAAGGTGTCGATGGTGGTGCGCCGCGAGCAGGGCGGCTTTCGCACCTACGTGCATTTCGGTACCGGCAACTACCACCCGATCACCGCCAAGATCTACACCGATTTGTCCTTCTTCACCTGTGATCCGGCACTCGGTAGGGACGCGGCGCGCGCCTTCAATTTCATGACGGGCTACGCCCGACCGGCCGATCTCGAGAAGCTGGCGCTCGCCCCCGTGAACTTGCGCGAGACGCTCGACGCGTTGATCGACGCCGAGATCGAGCACGCCCGGGCCGGCCGTAGGGCGCAGATCTGGGCCAAGCTCAACGCGCTCGTCGACGAGCAGGTGATCGCCAAGCTCTACGAGGCCTCGGGCGCGGGGGTGAAGATCGACCTCGTGGTGCGCGGCATCTGCTGCCTCAGGCCCGGTGTGAGCGGGCTCTCCGAGAACATCCGGGTCAAGAGCATCGTGGGCCGTTTCCTCGAGCACGCCCGGATCGTCTGCTTCGGCAACGGCCACGGCCTGCCCTCCAAGAAGGCCAAGGTCTTCATCTCTTCCGCCGACTGGATGCAGCGCAATCTCTCGCGGCGGGTCGAGACGCTCGTGCCGATCGAGAACGAGACGGTCCACCAGCAGATCCTGTTCCAGGTCATGGTCGCCAATCTCAAAGACGAGACCAACAGCTGGATTCTGCAGCCGGACGGCAGCTACCGGCGGGTCGTGCCGGGGGCCGAGCCCTTCTCCGCGCACACCTATTTCATGACCAATCCGAGCCTGTCGGGGCGCGGCAGTGCGCTCAAAAAGCGCGGCTCCGGTCCCCGCCCGCTGGCCGGTCAGACGGTCGAGGCGGCCGCCGAATGAGCCGCTTCGGCGGGGCCGCCGACCCGCCGGTGGCGGTGATCGACCTCGGCTCGAACTCGATCCGCCTCGTGGTCTACGAGCGGCTCGCACGGGCACCCCTGCCGCGCTTCAACGAGCGCCGCTTCTGTGGCCTGGGCCGCGAGCTCGAGGCGACCGGCAGGCTCGCGCCCGCGGCGATCGGCCCCGCACTGCGCACTTTGCGCCGCTACGCCTGGCTCGCCCGAGCCGCGGGCTGCGAACGGGTCGACATCCTCGCGACCGCGGCGGTCCGGCGGGCCGCCGACGGTGCCGCGTTCGTGGGCGAGGTCGAGGCCGCCACCGGCGAGCGAGTGACGGTGCTCTCGGGTGCCGAGGAGGCGCGCACGAGTGCCATGGGCGTGCGCGCCGGCTTCCACGAGCCCCGGGGCTTCGTGGGCGATCTCGGCGGCGGCAGCATCGAGCTCGCCCGTCTCGGCCTCGAGGAGGAGCCGATCGAGGGCGTGTCGCTGCCGGTCGGGGCACTGGCGGTGGCGGAAGCGCTGCGCCGCGACCGCGAGCGGGCGGAGGCGCTCGTGGCCGGTGTGCTCGCCGAGTTTCCCGAGCTGCGCGGGGCGGCTCGGGGCCGACCCTTCTACGTCGTGGGTGGCAGCTGGCGCAGCCTCGGCCGGGCGCACATGGCGCTCGCCGACACCCCGCTCAAGGTGGTCCACGGCCTCACGCTCCCGACCGGCGATCTGGTCCGGCTCTGCCGCGAGCTCGCCCCGCTCGACGAACGCGCTCGCGCCCGGTTGCCGGGGGTCTCGCGTCGAAGGCTCGACTTCGTGCCGGCCGGGGCCTTCCTGCTCGAGCGGGTGGTGCGGCTCCTCGAGCCCGAACGGGTCGTGTTCTCCGCCACGGGCTTGCGCGAGGGACGGCTGTACGAGAGCCTGCCTCCAGCGGTGCGGGCGCAGGATCCGCTCCTCGCCGGTTGTGCGGATCTCGGCGCGCGGGACGGGCGGACGGCCTCGATCGGCCCGGCGATGGCGGCGTGGACGGCGCCCTTGTTCGCCTTCGAGGAACCGGCCGAAGCGCGATTGCGGACGGCCGTGTGCCTGGTCTCCGACACCGCCTGGCGGGAGCATCCCGAGACCCGGGCGCGCGATGCGTTCTTCACCCTCGCTCACTACCCGCTGCTCGGCGTCGACCACGGCGAGCGCGCCTTCCTCGCCTACGCGCTCTTCTGCCGCTACGAGGGGCGGCGGGAAGATCCGGCGGTGGCGCGCATCGTGGGGCTGCTCGACAAGCCGCGGCGGCGGCGCGCCGAAGCGCTCGGTGCGGCACTCGACCTCGCCTACCGGCTCTCGGGCGGGGTGGCCGCGGTGCTCGAGGCCTGCCGCATCCGCCGAGAGGGCGGTGCACTCCTGCTCGAGGTCGACCATCCGGCGGTCGATCCGGAGGACGAGGCGGTGACCGGCCGGCTCGATGCGCTTTTGGCGGCGCTCGGCCTCGACCGGGCGGAGATCAGGGCGTCGGCCGGGCCGGCCTGATCCGCGCCGTCCCGAGCCGCTCGGCGAGCCGAGCGCGGTCCTCGGGGGCGAGCACGATCGTGAGACGCATGCCCTCGGGACCGTCGCGGCGCTCGACCACCTCGCCGTGCTCGTGCAGCCAGGCGAGCTCGGCGCCGGCCTCGAAGGGCAGATCGACCTCGAGGAGCTCGTGGCGGGCCAGAAGCCGCCGCTCGATCGCGGCCAACAGCGCCTCGATGCCGGCACCCGTGGCGGCCGAGACGGGCAGCACGCCGGGACGCCTCCGGGCCTCGACCTCGACCGCGGCGAGCGCGTCCGGGCCGAGCCGGTCGATCTTGTTCCAGACCTCGAGGAGGCGCTCGGCGCGGTCGCGGGCGTCGATCCCGAGCCCGTCCAGGACCTGCTCGACGTCGCGCGCCTGGGCTTCGTGGTCGGGGTTGGAGACGTCGCGCACATGCAGGATCAGATCGGCGCTCTGGACCTCCTCGAGGGTGGCGCGGAAGGCCGCCACGAGCTGGGTCGGCAGATCCGAGATGAAACCCACCGTGTCGGAGAGGATGATCTCGAGTCCCGAGGGCAGCCGCACGAGCCGCATGGTCGGGTCGAGGGTGGCGAAGAGCTTGTCGACCGCCTCGACGCCGGCACCGGTGAGCCGGTTGAAGAGCGTGGATTTGCCGGCGTTGGTGTAGCCCACGAGCGCCACGATGCGGTAGGGCACCCGCTCGCGGGCGCGGCGGTGCAGGCCACGGGTGCGCTTGACCTCCTCGAGCTCGCCCTTGATGCGGGTGATGCGCTCGGTGATCTTGCGCCGGTCGAGCTCGAGCTGGCTCTCGCCGGGGCCGCCCAGGAAGCCGAAGCCGCCCCGCTGGCGCTCGAGGTGGGTCCAGGAGCGCACCAGGCGCGAGCGCTGGTAGGTGAGAGCCGCGAGTTCGACCTGGAGGACGCCTTCCCGGGTCCGCGCCCGGGCGCCGAAGATCTCGAGGATCAGCCCGGTGCGGTCGATGACCTTGGTCTTCCAGGCCTTCTCGAGGTTGCGCTGCTGCACGGGCGTGAGCGCGGCGTCGACCACCACGAGCTCGACCGGCTCGGCCACGAGCTTGGCACCGATCTCGGCCACTTTGCCGGAACCCAGGAGGGTGGCTGGGGTCGGCCTGCGCAAGGGTGCCAACTCCGCACCCACGACCTCGAGCTCGATGGCCTGCGCGAGGCCCACGGCCTCCTCGAGGCGTGCTCGCGGGTCGCGGCGGTCGGCCTCGGCCGCGGGCAGGACCGGATGGACAACGAAGGCGCGCCCGCGTCCGATGACGGGCCGCTCTGCCTTCCGCTCGATCGTCGCCGTGATCGGCTCAGCCCTGGTGCGGATGCTCTTCGGGCGGCGGCTCGTAGAGGCGCACCGCGGCCGACGGCATCACGGTGGACACCGCGTGCTTGTAGACGAGCTGGACGTGGCCGTCACGGCGGAGAAGCAGACAGAAATTGTCGAACGACCCGATCACACCCTGCAGCTTCACGCCGTTGATCAGGAAGATCGTCACCGGCACCTTGTTCTTGCGGACATGGTTGAGGAACACGTCCTGCAGGTTCTGTTGCTTTTCGGCTGGCATGCGCCGGTTTCCTTCTCGGCACGCCGTCTCGCGTGTCAGCACTCACAGACTTCGGCGCCCTGCCCACCGCCCGCACTCGAAAGGCCGACGCCGTCACTCTCGACGATCGCTCGCTCGACGATCGCTCGCAAATGGCTCGATCGCAGATAATCAACGCCGGGCGGGCGAGCAAGCGGCATTTTCCCGGGCCGGGCGCGCGCGCATCGAAACGTCACTCTTCGGTCGCAGAGGCGAGGCCGCAGCGCGCGGCGTAGAGGGCGGCCAGCTTGCGGGTGATCGTACCCGGCCGGCCGTTCGCGACCGGGGCGCCGTCGATCCGCGTGACCGGCAGGACGAGCGAGGTCGTACTCGTGAGGAACGCCTCCCGGGCGGCCACGGCCTCGGCCACGGTGAAGGGTCGCTCGGCGACCGGGATGCCGGCACCGCGGGCGAGCTCGAGCAGGACGTCGCGGGTCACACCACCGAGGATCGCGGGCCCGAGCGGGCGGGTGACGAGCACGCCCTCGCGATCGACGATCCAGGCGTTCGAGCTCGCCCCTTCGGTGACCAGCCCGTCGCGGTCGACGAGCCAGGCCTCGCGGCAACCCGCCGCGACCGCTTTTTGCTTGGCGAGCACGTTGGGCAGGAGCGCGATCGATTTGATGTCGCAGCGCGCCCAACGCTCGTCCGGAAAGGTGACGACCCGCACGCCCTCGCGCTGCTCGGAGGGGCTCGGGAACCGTGCCGGGCGGACGGTGGCGACGAAGCTCGGCCGCAGCCCCTCGGGCCAGGCGTGGTTGCGGGGTGCCACGCCTCGGCTCACCTGGAGATAGACCGTGGCGTCGGCCAGCCGGTTGCGGCGCAACAGTTCCTCGAGGAGGAGGACGAGGGCGGGGCGCGCCATGGGCGGCGGGCAGGCGATCGCGGCGAGCGAGCGGTCGAGCCGGTCGAGGTGGCGGTCGAGGTCGAGCAGGCGGCCGCCCACCGCCTTGATCACCTCGTAGACACCGTGGGCGAACTGCAGGCCGCGGTCCTCGATCGCCACGGCACGGGCGGAGATCGGCAGGAAGCGACCGTCGACATAGGCGATGCGGGCCATGGCGGCTCCCGGCTCTCGGTTCGCGCTCAGAAATAGTCGAGGCGGACGGCGAAGAGCTGCTCGACGCGCTTCACCGTCTCGGCCCGGGCGGTGATGATGACCCGATCGCCGGCCTCGACCACGGTGTCGCCGCGCGGGGCGAAGACCTTGCCGTCGCGCACCACGGCACCCAGGACGAGACCCGGTGCCTTGAGCTCCTTGAGGGGTTGGCCCACGATCGGCGAGGTCTCGAGGGCCTCGGCCTCGAACACCTCGGCGGCACCGTCGCGGATGGTGTGGACCGCACGGATCCGGCCGCGGCGGATGTGGGCGAGGATCGTCGAGACGGTCGTGTCGCGCGGATTGATGGCGACGTCGATGCCGATGTCGGCGGTCAAGATCTCGTAGTCGCTGCGGGTGATCAGGGCGAGGGCGCGCGGGCAGCCCAGCCGCTTGGCGAGCAGCGAGGCCATGAGGTTGATGTCGTCGTCGTTGGTCACCGCGACGATGGCCCCGGCACCGTCGATGCCCGCCTCGAGGAGCGTGTCGCGCGAGCGGCCGTCGCCGCACAGCACGACCGCGTGCCGCAGCCGCTCGGCGACCAGATCGGCCCGGGCCGGGTTCGCCTCGATCACCTTGAAGGCGAGATGCGGGTGCTGGGCCTCGAGGATCTCGGCCAGCCGCAGCCCGATATTGCCGCCGCCCACGATGACGAGCCGAGAGGGGCCCGGCTCCACCTGGCCGAAGACCGGGAGTGCGCGGGCGAGGTGTGCGGTCTCGCAGACGAAGAAGATTTCGTCGCCGACCAGGATCCGATCGTCGCCGCCGGGCACGAAGAAACGCTCGCCGCGGACGATCGCGACGCAGACGAGGTGGAGGTCGGGAAAGAGCCGGGTGAGCTCGCGCAGAGGCGTGTCGATCACCGAGGAGCTCTCGTCGATTCGCAATGCCACGAGGCGGACGAGGTCCTCGGCGAAAGGCACGACGGTGAGCGCCCCCGGGATCGCGAGCCGCAGCGCGATGGCCTGCGCCACCTCGCGCTCGGGCGAGATCACCACGTCGACCGGGATGTGCTCGCGCCGAAAGAGGTCGGCGAAGCGGCCCTCGAGATAGTCCTGCTCGCGGATCCGGGCGATTCGGGTCGGCACGTTGAAGAGGGAGTGGGCGACCTGGCAGGCGACGATGTTGACTTCGTCGACATGGGTGACGGCGATCAGGAGATCGGCGTCGGCGGCCCCCGCCCGCTCGAGGGTCGAGGGCAGGGCGGCGTGGCCGACCACGGCCTGGATGTCGAGCGCGTCGCCGAGCCTCTGGGCGAGCTCGGCGTTCGTGTCGATCACGGTTACGTCGTTGCCGACCTTGGCGAGATAGCGGGCGATGCTGGCGCCGACCTGGCCGGCTCCGGCGACGATCACGTGCACGCGCGGCTCTCCGGGAGGCGGACGGGGTCAATCGTCGCTGCTGTTGAGGCCGAGGGCTTTGAGCTTGCGGTGCAGGGCGGAGCGTTCCATGCCGACGAAATTGGCGGTCCGCGAGATGTTGCCGCCGAAGCGCTGGAGCTGGGCCTGCAGGTAGCTGCGCTCGAAATGCTCGCGCGCCTCCCGCAGCGGCATCGAGACGAGCTCGCCGTTGGCGGTGGGGTCGATGCCGGAAGTGGCCGAGGAGGTGAGCTCGGGCGGCAGATCGGCGACGCCGATCGGCCGGTCGGCCGGCCCCGGGGCCATGATCATGAGCCATTCGATGGTGTTGCGGAGCTGGCGGACGTCGCCCGGCCAGTCGGCCATCTGCAGCACCGCCATCGCCTCCTCCGAGATGGTGCGCGGCGCGCAGCCCAGCACGCGCGCCGAGAGCTGGAGGAAGTGGCGGGCGAGTTCGGGGATGTCGGTGCGGCGCTCGGTCAGCCGCGGCATCTCGAGCGGTACGACGTTGAGGCGGTAGTAGAGGTCCTCGCGGAAGCGGCCGGCCGCGATCTCGGCTTTGAGGTCGCGGTTGGTGGTGGCCAGCACGCGCACGTCGACCTCGATCCGCTGGTCGCCGCCGAGCCGGGCGAAGCGCTGCTCGTGGAGGACGCGGATGATCTTGCCCTGCGTCTCGAGCGGCATGTCGGCCACCTCGTCGAGCAGGAGCGTGCCGCCGTCGGCCCGCTCGAAGCTGCCGATGATCCGGCCCTGGTCGGGGCCGTGCCAACCGGGCTCGGCGCCGAACAGCTCGAGGTCGACCCGCTCGGCGCTCAGGGCGGCGGCATTCAGCACGACGAAGGGCCCCGCCGCGCGGCGCGACCGGAGATGGATCATGCGCGCCGCCACCTCCTTGCCCGAGCCGGCCGGGCCCGTGATCAGCACCCGCGAGTTGGTCGGTGCCACGCGCTCGATCGTCTGTCGAACCTTGACCATGGCGGGCGAGCTGCCGACGAGCTCGAGCCCCTCGCCGATCTTGCTCTTGAGCTCCTCGTTCTCGCGCTTGAGCCGGCTCGCCTCGAGGGCGTGCTGGACGGCGAGGATCAGCCGATCCGCCTTGAAGGGCTTCTCGATGAAGTCGTAGGCGCCTTTCTTGAGGGCCGCGACCGCGGTCTCGATCGTGCCGTGGCCGCTGAACATGACGACCGGGACGAACGGGTATTCGGCCTTGATCCGGTCGAGGAGCTGGATTCCGTCGATCTTCGAGCCCTCGAGCCAGATGTCGAGCAGGACGAGGGCCGGGGCTCGCCGCGCGAGCTGGGCGAGCGCTTCCTCGGCCGTCGCCGCCTGGCGCGGGCGGTAGCCCTCGTCCTCGAGAACGGCACCCACGACCTCGCGGATCGCCGCCTCGTCGTCAACGATCAGGATGTCTTTGCTCATGCGATCGTTCCGATCGGCCGCTGCCGGCGCCGGAGCGGCCCCGCGACGCTGGCTTCGGCGGCCGCGGTATCATGATGTGTTGCGGATCGGGAAGGCGAGCCGCACCAGCGCGCCCCCCTCGCAGCCGTCGGCCAGCTCCACCCGACCGTTGTGTTCCTCCATGATCTTCCGGACGATGGCAAGCCCCAACCCCGTCCCCTTGGCGCGAGTGGTAGCGTAGGGCTCGAGCAGCCGGTGGCGGTCGCCGGGCGGAAACCCCGGCCCGTTGTCTTCGACCTCGAGCCGGATCTCCCGGCCGAAGCGCTGCCCGCGCACGGTGATCCGCGGCTCGGCCGGTCGCCGCCCCTCGGGAGCCTCGGCGAGAGCGTCGATCGCGTTCTGGAGGAGATTGGTCAAGACCTGGCCGATCTTCTCGGCGTCGCAGTCGAGCCGCAAGGGATCGTCCTTCGGCAGCTCGACCCGGAACCGGATCTGCGGCCGCGCCGTCTGCTGCAGGAGAACCGCGCGCTGGACGAGTTCGGCGAGCGATTCGCTGCGCATCACGGGTGCGGGCATGCGGGCGAAGGCCGAGAACTCGGAGACCAGCCGGCCGATCGTGTCGACCTGGTGGACGATCGTGTCGATCGCGCGGGTGAAGCCTTCCCGCTCGGCCGGGTCGATCTGGCCACCGAAGCGCCGGCGGAGCCGTTCGGCGGAAAGCCGGATGGGGGTCAAGGGGTTCTTGATCTCGTGAGCGATCCGCCGCGCCACCTCGGCCCAGGCCGCCTGGCGCTGGGCCGCGATCAGCTCGGTGACGTCGTCGAAGGTGAGGACGAAGCCGCTGATCCCGCTGCTCTCGCCCTGCGCGGCGAGGCGGACCAGGAGGGTGCGCTGGCGGCCGCGGCGGACCACCGTCACGGGCTCTTGCACCGGCTCCTCGCCGTCCGCCAGGAGCCGGTCGAAGAGCGGGCCCACCTCCGGTAGCGAAGCCTCGAGCGGACGACCCGCGAGCTCTTCCTCGGGCACGCCCAGAAGGCCCGCCGCGGTCGGGTTGGCGAGGCGGATGCGGCGGTCGGCGTCGAGCCCGATCACGCCCGCGGTGACCCCACCCAGGACCGCCTCGATGAAGCGGCGGCGCTCGTCGAGCTCGCGATTGGCGCGGACCAGGGCCCGGCGCTGGGCATCGAGCTGGCTCGTCATGCGGTTGAAGGCGCGGGCCAAGGAGCCGATCTCGTCGTCGCCCGCCTCCTCCTCGGGCACCCGCACCACGAGATCGCCCGCCCGGACCCGCTCGGCCGCGTCGATCAGCCGGCCGAGCGGCGTTGCGAGCCGGTCGGCGAAGCCGATGCCGAGCCAGACCGCGGCCATGAGGAGGAGGAGAGCCACGGTCATGAAGATCAGCGCGGAGGTGATCTGGATGCCCGAGCGCTCGGTCTCGATCAGCCGATAGTCGCTCACGACCTGCTGGGTGCGCTCCATGAAGGCGAGGACCTTGGGGTCGACCAGCCGGCCGACGAAGAGATAGGCGTCGCCGAAACCGTCGAGCCGGACGAGGGCCCGCACCCGATCGTCGCTGTCGCCCGTGAGCGTGACGACCTCGCCGCGAGCGGCACGGGCGAGAGCGTCCTCGGGCACCCCTTCGAAGCCGAGCGCGAGGCCGAGCCCGGCCGCCGCTACGACCCGGCCCGAGCCGTCGAAGACGACGGCCTCGGAGAGCGCGCGCACGGCCGCCTGGGCGCTCACGAGCTGACGGAAGGTCACAGGCTGGTCGAGCAGCGCGGGCCCCTCACGGTTGAGGTCGGCCGCCATGGCGAGCGCGTCGGCCCGGATCACCTCGCGGTGCTCGGCGAGATAGGCCTCGGCGACGGCGAGGGAGTTGTCGAGGGCGCTGCGGACCCGGGTGGCGAACCAGGATTCGAGGCCCGAGCTCAAGAAGACGACGCTGAAGATCGCGACCAGGATCGCCGGCAGCACCGCGACCAGGGAGAAAAGGCCCACGAGGCGGGTGTGCAGGCGCGAGCCGGCGCCGCCGCGCCGCCGCTCGATAAAGAGCGTCACCAGCCGGCGCGCCACCACGACGCCGAGGAGCAGGAGGAGGACGAGGTCGAGGTTGAGGAGCAGGATGACGGTCGGGACGCTGGCAGTGAACGGCCCGATCCCGGTGATCGCGGCATAGGTCGCGACGGAGGAAAGGAGCGCGCCCGCCACCAGCAGTAGGGCGAGGCGACGTTCGACATCGGCGCGGCGCAGGAGCGCGCGCAAGGAAGAGCCGAGGCCGGCGAGGAAGCCGCCGCCCGTCGGCCGGGTCTGGCCCCGGGTCCCGATCACGCCCGCGTCATGGACCGCGGAGGATCTGGATGTCCAGCTCCCGGATCTTCTTCCTGAGCGTGTTGCGGTTGATTCCCAAGAGATCGGCCGCCTTGAGCTGGTTGCCGCGGGTGAGCTGCAGGGTGCGGGCGATCAGCGGCCGCTCGACCTCGCGCAGCACCCGATCGTAGATCGCAGCCGGTGGGGTGCCCTCCTCGTAGGCCCGCCAGAAGCGATCGAGGAAACGCTCGACGGCGCGGGCGAGGTCGGGCTCGGCGGCCGCGCTCGGCGCCTCCTCGGCCGGCAGGCCGCGGGCACCCGCGAGCTCGCGCTCGACAATTGCCTCCTCGATCGTCTCCTCGCTGTAGAGGACGCAGAGGCGGCGGATCAGGTTCTCGAGCTCGCGCACGTTGCCGGGCCAGGAATACGCCTTGAGCCGGGCGATCGCGCCCGGCGAGAGGATCTTGGCGGGGAGCCCCTCGGCCTTCGCCTTCGCGAGAAAATGCTGAGCGAGGGCGGGGATGTCCTCGACCCGCTCGCGCAGCGCCGGCAGGCGGATCGGCACGACGTTCAAGCGGTAGAAAAGGTCCTCGCGGAAGAGGCCCTGGCTCACCATCTGGGCGAGGTCGCGATGGCTCGCGGCCACGATCCGGACGTTCGTGCGGATCGGGTGGCTGCCGCCCACCGGTACGAACTCGCCCTGTTGGAGAACACGGAGGAGGCGGGTCTGCGCCTCGAGCGGCATGTCGCCGATCTCGTCGAGGAAGAGAGTGCCGCCTTCGGCCTGCTCGAAGCGGCCGGCGCGGCGGCCGATTGCGCCCGTGAACGCGCCCTTCTCGTGGCCGAACAGCTCGCTCTCGATGAGCTCTCTCGGGATCGCCGCCATGTTGACGGCGACGAAGGGCCCACCGCGCCGCTTGCCGAAGTCGTGAAGGGCGCGGGCGACGAGCTCCTTGCCGGTACCCGATTCGCCGGCGATCAGCACGGTGAGGTCGGTCGCCGTGAGCCGGGCGACGATGCGGTAGATCTCCTGCATCGCCGGAGACCGGCCGATGATCGGCAGAGGCTCCTCGAGCTCGACCGGCGGCTCTTCGGCCGGCCGACTGCGGCGGCGGGCGAGCGAGCGCTGCACCGCGGCCACCAGATTGCCGATGTCGAAGGGCTTGGGCAGGTACTCGAAGGCGCCGCGCTCGGTCGCCCGCACCGCGGTCAAGAGCGTGTTGCGGGCGCTCATGACGATGACCGGCAGGTCGGGTCGCAGTGCTCGGATCCGGGGCAGGAGATCGAGGCTGTTCTCGTCGGGCAGCATGACGTCGCAGACCACGGCGTCTCCCTGGCCCTCGGCGATCCAGCGCCAGAGCGCCGAGGCCACGCTCGTCGCCTGGACCCGGTAGCCCTGGCGCGAAAGCGCACGGGTCACCACGGTGCGGATCGCCTGGTCGTCTTCGGCGACCAGGATGGTCTCGCCGCTCATCGGGACGACTCCGGCTCCGCCGTGCGGCGCGGCCGCATGGCGGCGGGCAGACGGATGCGGACGATGGTGCCGGGATCGCCGCGCTCGAGCGCCACGACCCCGCCATGGTCGGCCACCACCTTGGCGACGAGTGCCAGGCCCAGGCCCTTGCCCCTGGGTTTGGTGGTGACGAAGGGCTCGAAGAGATGCTCCTCGAGTTCGGGCGGCACGCCCGGGCCGTTGTCCTTGACCTCGACCACGATCGGCAGCTCGTGGGCGGTGCGGGCGTGGCTCACGGCGAGCCGCACGCCGTGCCGGTAGTGGGTGGCGAGGGTGATCACGCCCCCCTCGTCCGGGACCGCCTCGGCGGCGTTCTTGACGAGGTTGAGGAAGGCCTGGATCAGACGATCGCGGTCGCCCTCGACCTCCGGCAGCGAAGGGTCGTAGGTCTCGAGGAAGCGGACGTGGCGGGCGAAGCCGCTCTCGGCGAGCCGGCGGACGTGCTCCAACACCTGGTGGATGTTGACCGGCCGGCGCTCGATCGGGGCGCTGTCGCCGAACTCCTCCATCCGTTCGACGAGCTTCACGATCCGGTCGGTCTCCTCGCAGATGAGGGCGAGGAGCGGACGGTCCTCGGCCGGCACCGCCGACTCCAGGAGCTGAGCGGCGCCGCGGATGCCGGAGAGCGGGTTCTTGACCTCGTGGGCGAGGGTGGCGGCGAGGCCGGCGATCGAGCGGCTCGAGCCGCGCTGGGCGCGGCGGGCATCGAGCCTGTGGGCGACCGAGCAGGGATGCAGCAGCACCAGGACCTCGCCCGGGCGCTCGACGATCGGCGCCAGATGGCAGTCCACGGCCACGACCTCCCCGCGTGCGAGAGCCAGCTCCATCCCGTAATCGGAAAGCGAGCCCGCCCCGCCTTGCACGTGGCGTGCCAAGTCGAGGAGACGCGCATGGGGCGTGAGGAGGTCGGCCAACGGCCGGCCCAGGAGTGCTTTGGCGCTGGCCGACAAGAGGAGTTCTGCGGCCGGATTGACGGCCCGGATGCACAACTCGGGGTCGAGGGCGAGGAGCGGGCTCGGCAGGTTGGCGAGCAGCAGCTCGGCCGAACAGGCCGGGACCGGGCGGTCGGCGTGGCTGCGCGCGGCGTGACCGTCCATTTGCACAAATCCTGTGCACAGCAATACGGGTGCACACGACGAGTGCAGAGCTAGCGGGGAGGAGAGGCGGCTTCAAGCCCCGCTGCGGCATCGAGGCGCTTGGCACTGTTCCGGTTCCGCTCCTAGGCTCGCTCCGGGCGAGGAGGGCTCTTCGCGTGCGCTGCGTGGCGCTGGTCATGGCCGCCGGACAGGGGGTCCGGGCCGGCGGCGAGATTCCCAAGCAGTATCGGCCGCTCGGCGGGCGACCGGTGCTTCGCCATTCGCTCGAGGTCTTCGCCCGCCATCCGCGGATCGACGCGGTCCGGGTGGTGATCGCCGAGGGGCACGGCGTTCTCTATGCCGAGGCCGCGCGCGGGCTCGACCTCCTGCCGCCGGTCGTGGGCGGGGCGAGCAGGCAGGCTTCGGTGCGGGCGGGCCTCGAGAGCCTGAGCGCGGACCCGCCCGATCTCGTCCTGATCCACGACGCCGCCCGGCCGTTCCTCGGCGCGGCCCTGGTCGACCGGGTGCTCGCCGCCCTCGAACACCATCCGGCCGTGCTACCGGCCCTGCCGGTGGTGGACAGCTTGCGGCGGACTCGCGGCGAGCGGGTGCTCGAGGATGTCGAGCGCGGGGGGCTCGTGCGGGTCCAGACGCCGCAGGGCTTCGTCTTCGGTGCCATCCTCGACGCCCACCGCCTCGCCCCGCCCATGGGCTTCGGCGACGACGGGGCGGTCGCCGCCTGGGCCGGTCTGCCGGTAGTCCACGTCCCGGGCGAGGAGGACAATGTGAAACTCACCCTGCCCGAGGACTTCGCGACCGCCGAGCGCCGGCTCCTCGCCGCCGCCCCGCGTCGCACCGGCCAGGGGATCGATCTGCACCGGCTGGTTCCCGGCCGGCGGCTCGTGCTCGCCGGGGTCGAGATCCCCTCCGAACTCGGCCTCGAGGGCCATTCGGATGCCGACGTCGTCCTGCACGCGCTGACCGACGCGATCCTCGGGGTGATCGGCGCCGACGACATCGGTTGCCATTTCCCGCCCTCCGACCCGCGCTGGCAGGACGCCGATTCCGCACGCTTCGTTCGCCACGCGCTCGAGCTCCTGGCCGCGGCCGGCGGGGTGCTCGAGCATGTCGACGTCACGATTCTCGCCGAGCGGCCGCGGCTCGGCCCGTACCGGGCGGCGATACGGGCGAACCTCTGCCGGCTGCTCGGGCTCGAGCCCGGGGCGGTCGGCCTCAAGGCGGGCAGCTGCGAGGGGCTCGGCGCGATCGGCCGGGGCGAGGGGATCGTGGCGAGCGTGCTCGTGACCTGCCGTCTCGCGGCCCCGACCTGATGTTCCCCGAACCCTGCCTGGCGGCCGCCCGGGCGCTCTTGGACGCCTGTCGGGCGCGCGGCGTCCGGCTCGCCACGGCCGAGAGCTGCACGGGCGGACTCGTCGCCGCTTGCCTCACCGAACATGCCGGCAGCTCGGCCGTGGTCGACCGCGGCTGGGTGGTCTACGACAACGCCGCCAAGCGCGAACTTCTGGGGGTGCGAGCCGAGACGCTGGAGCGCTTCGGCGCGGTGAGCGAGCGCTGCGCCCGCGAGCTCGCCCTGGGCGCCCTCGAGCGATCGGCCTGCGGCCTCTCCCTCGCGGTCACCGGCATCGCCGGGCCCGGCGGGGGTACGGCCGAGAAACCGGTGGGCCTCGTCCACGTCGCCGCGGCGCGGCGGGACGGCGCGCTGCTGCACCGGCGCTGCCTGTTCGAGGGCGACCGACGGGCGGTGCGCCTCGCCTCGGTCGAGGCGGTCCTGGCACTCGGGCTCGCGGCGCTGGCCGAGGGCCCGGCGGGGCCCGAAGCGGGCCTGGCCTGAGCTCCTCTCGGCGCACCCGGATACGAACCACGGTCCGGCTCGACCCGGGCCGCAACGCGATGTTGACGCTGTCGGGCGAGGCTCGAACGCCGGCGGGGGAGCCTTCCCGCCCGAGCGTTCGCCCGGAGCGACCGCCATGTCCTACCGTTCCTCCGCCGGCTGGTTCTGGCCGGATTTCGACGAGGCGCCGGCGCCGCCGGCCGGGCCCACGGTCGCCGATCGGAGCTCGGCCCCGGCGCCGCCCGCGCGGTTCGACCGCTGGGCGCAGCCCGCCCCGCCCGTCGTTCGGCGGTCGGGCGCGGACCGTGCACGGGCCGAGGCGGCGGCCGCCCCCGGGCCGGTCCGATCGCTCACTCGCGCAGGCGGCTGAAGACGTAGTCGCTCGCCACCTGGCCGGCGTGGCAACCGAAGCAGGCCTCGGCCGCCTTCGCTCCCACCGCCCGCCTGTTCGGGTCGCCGGCGGCGAAGCCTTCGAAGCCCCAGCCGCCGGTCGCGGCGAAGGCCCGCCTGTCCTTGCGCATGACGCCCAGGACCTTGCGCGGGCCCTCGACGACGGCGTTGTTCGCGCGCTCGGCCTCCAGGAGATCGAAGACGATGGTGGCCCCGTCGGGGAAGCTGCCCGTCCGGTAGCCTTCGAGAGCCTTCGGGTCGGCGTAGATGTGGTGGATGCCGCCGAAGGCCTCGTAGAGCGGGTGACCGGGTTCGATCACCATGCTCTTGACGTGCTTCCAGTCCCGCCAGCCGGTCGGGAAGGCGACCTCGGCCGCACCGGCCGGGGCCGGCAGGACCAGGCCCAGGGCGAAGGCGGCCGTCGCGATCCGCTGCATGGCTTGCGACCTCCGATGCTTCGTGCTTTGCGACCCGGTGGAGGGTCCCCGCCCGGCACGAGACCCGAACGGTCCGGAAAGGGCAAGCGGGCACCTTCCGGTGCGGTGGGAACCGGACGGTACATCTTGTTGAAAGATCCCGAGAAAACTCACGCGAAAGAGAGCCGCGGCAGGCTCGCCGAGGTGGTCGGGTGCAAATGGTCGGTCGAGGTGCTCCGGGCCGTCCGACGAGGTGTGCGGCGGCCGGGTGCGCTCGAGCGGGCGATCCCCGGCATCTCGACCAAGGTCCTGAACGAGCGGCTCGCCAAGCTCGTGCGGCTCGGTCTGTTGTCGCGGACCGCCTATGCGGAGGTGCCGCCTCGGGTCGAATACGCGCTCACGGCCGGGGGCGAGCGGCTCGCGCGGATCTTGGACGAGCTCGACGCTTTGGAGGCCGAGCTCGCCGCGTCGGTTCAGCCGACGGGTGCCGGTGCGGCAACGGTGGCGGCGACACCCTCGCCGTAGAGCTTCCTGGCGCGGGCCTCGAAGGCGGCCACCATGCGGCTCACCGCCTCGTTGAAGAGGAGGCCGATCACGTTCTGCAGGATCTTCGAGCGGAACTCGAAGTCGACGTAGAAGTCGACGATGCAGCCGCCGTCGGGAGCCCGCTCGAAGCGCCAGTGATTGTTCAAATAGTAGAAAGGCCCCTCGATGTAGGCGACATCGATCCCGAGATCCGGCAACAGCGTTACGCGACTCGTGAAGCGTTCGCGGAAGACCTTGAAGGTGATCACGAGGTCGGCATAGAAGACGTTACCCTCGCGGCGGGTGATCCGCGCCGCTTTGCACCAGGGCAGGAACTCCGGATATTTGTCGACCTCGGCCACGAGCGCGTGGAGCTGCTCGGGCGTCCAGGGCAGATGGCGCTTTTCGGCATGCGTCGGCATCGCTGCCTCAGCTCCCGCGGGGAACCGCGCCGGCCTCGAGGGCCTCGAGGCGGGCGGCCTTGAGGCGGGCGAAGTCGGCCCCGGCATGGTAGGAGCTGCGCGTGAGGGGCGAGGCCGCGACGAGGAGGAAGCCCTTGGCGCGGCCGTGGCGGCCGAGGGCCTCGAACTCCGCGGGCTCGAGGAAGCGGACGACCGGATGGTGCCGGGGCGTCGGCTGCAGATACTGGCCGATCGTCAGGAAATCGACATCGGCCGAGCGCAGATCGTCCATCACCTGGAGGACCTCGCGCTTCTCCTCGCCGAGGCCGACCATGATGCCGGATTTGGTGAAGATCGAAGGATCGAGCTCTTTGACTTTCTGCAGGAGCCGCAGCGAGTGGAAATACCGCGCGCCGGGCCGGACGCTCCGGTAGAGACGCGGCACGGTCTCGAGATTGTGGTTGTAGACGTCGGGCCGGGCCGCCACCACCGCCTCGACCGCCCCGGGCTTTCTCAGGAAATCGGGGGTGAGGATTTCGATCGTGGTCGAAGGGGCGGCGTTCCGGATCGCCTCGATGCAGCGGACGAACTGGGCGGCCCCGCCGTCCGGCAGATCGTCGCGGTCGACCGAGGTGATCACCACGTGCTCGAGGCCCATGGCCACCACGAGTTCGGCCAGACGTGCGGGCTCGCCCGGGTCGACCGGGCCCGGTGTGCCGGTCTCGACGTTGCAGAAGGCGCAGGCGCGGGTGCAGACATCGCCCAGGATCATCACGGTCGCGTGCCGCTTTTGCCAGCATTCGCCGATGTTCGGGCAGGCGGCTTCTTCGCAGACCGTGTTGAGCTTCTTGGCGCGGACCAGGCGGCGGGTCGCGTGATAGGCTTCCGAAGTCGGCGCTTTGACCCTGATCCAGGCGGGTTTGCGGGGGAGGCCGGAGGGGGTCGCGGCCGGCCGCTCGACGATCGTGATCGCGCTCATGCACGGGAGATGCGCGCGGGCCATCCGACCGTCAAGCGGATGCGACGAGGAGGCGG
>CALBAK010000034.1 GCA_937926445.1 uncultured Alphaproteobacteria bacterium | reverse complement strand
CGCAGGCCGGCGGCGACATAGGCCGCGGCCGAGGCGAGGGTGACCACGGCGACCGCCGCGAGGAGGAGCTCGATCACCCAGGCGACGTCGGCGATGCCGGCCGCGTTGCCGAGGACGAAGCCGAGGAAGACGAGCTGCAAGAAAGTCGAGAGCTTGCCGATTACCAGCGGTTCGATGCGGAACTCGCGCAGCCGGCTGCGCAGCGCCACGGCACCCGCCACGAGCACGACGTCGCGGCCGATAGCGAGCGCCACGAGCCAGCCGGGCACGAGATCGTCTCCTCCCAGGGCGAGCAGGAGGCAGCCGACCAGGAGCTTGTCGGCGATCGGATCGAGCGCCGCGCCGACCCGGCTCGGGCTCGCCCAGCGCTTGGCGACATAGCCGTCCGCCACGTCGGTGAGGGCAGCTGCGAGGAAGAGCCAAAAGGCGAGGTCGAAACGGTCGTGCAGGACGAGGAGGACGAGCGGGCCGGTGCTCACGAGCCGGGCGGTGGTCAGGATGTTGGCGAGCTGGCCGAGCACCGCGCGGGCGAAGGCCGCGGGCGCGGCACTCACCGCGGTGCCGCGGCCGGCGGGGCCCCCGCTGCGCGCAACTGCCATCTGCCACCCTCCTCGGCGAGCACGAGCCCGCGCCGTGCGAGACCTTCCCGGAGACGGTCGAGATCGCCCAGATGGCGCAGCACGAGTTCGGCCCGGCGGCGTTCCAGCGAGACGATCCGGACCTCGCGGATCTCCGGCAGCGTCTCCAATTCCCGCCGTATTTGAACCCAGCCGGCGAGATCGGCAAGCGGCACGACGAGCGAGAGGTCGGCGAGCCGGTCGCTGCGTACGAGGCCGCCGCGCCGCCAGGTCTCGACGAGCCGAGCGGCGGCCGCCCGGGCCGTGGCCTCCACCGGATCGCCCCCCGTCGCCGGCGCCTCGAGGGGGGGCGGATCGCCGCGCAACACCCCGTTGCCGGCGAGAAAGCGCACGCTCGGGGTCGACGCCGCCCCGCTCCCCGGCGGCACCCCCGCCTCGAGCAGGACGACCACCGCATCCGCCGCACCGTAGCGAGCCGCGAGCCGGTCGAGGGGGGTCCGGTCGCGCGCTTCGACCGCGGCCGGCGGAAGGGTCGCGAGGTCGGTGAGATCGGCGAGCGGCAGCACGAGCCGCAAGGCCCGCTCGCCCGCTGCCACACGCTCCAAGGCCTGCCACCAGGGCTCCTCGCGCGCCCAGAGCAGGAGTTCGCCCGCACGACGCTCGGCCGGCACCAGGAGCAGGACGGGGGCGGCGGTCGGCTGCAGCATCGCCACCCCGCGGCCGGAGAGCAGTGCTCCGACCTCGTCGGGGTCGAAGGAGACGTTCAAGGTGGCGAGCCAGCGATCGGGCGCCACCTTCTCTTCGGCGATCTCGTAACTGCGGACGTAGCGGGCGATCGGCAGGCTCTGGACGGCGGGCAGCCGGGCCCGCTCCTCGGGCGGGACGAGCCGCTCGAGCAGCCGCCGCAGAGCTTCGCGTTGGCCGACCTCGATGCCCTTCTGGCGGGCGGCGACGGCATTCTCGGCGGTGACGTCGACGGAAATGCCGGTCTCGGTCCACCAGTCCTGGGCGCGGGCACCGACCGCCAGCCCGAGGGCGAGTAAGACCGGCACGAACCGCCGGACGGCGCTGAGCCACATGGACACGATCCCGAAGAAGCCTAAGCTCGCGGGCGCGCGCCGGCCCGCGGGCGCGCGAAACTGACCACGGGCAAGGCCATGCATCAAGGGACCGGGGGCGCCGACCGCTACCGCGAGGCCGGCGTCGACATCGAACGCGGTGCGGCCCTGGTCGAACGGATCGCGCCGCTCGCCCACGCCACTCGGAGGCCCGGCAGCGTGGCCGGGCTCGGCGGCTTCGGCGCCCTCTTCGACCTCGCCGCCTGCGGCTACCGCGATCCGCTCTTGGTCGCGACCACCGACGGGGTCGGCACGAAGCTCCTGTTGGCGATCGCCGCCGGGCGGCTCGAGGGGATCGGGGTCGATCTGGTCGCCATGTGCGTCAACGACCTCGTCGTCCAGGGCGCGGAGCCGCTCTTCTTTCTCGATTATTTCGCCACCGGTCGGCTCGACCTCGAGCGCGCCGAGGCGGTCCTGCGCGGGGTCGCGGCCGGTTGCCGGGAGGCCGGCTGTGCGCTCGTGGGCGGCGAGACCGCCGAGATGCCCGGGCTCTACGGAGCGGGCCATTTCGACGTCGCGGGCTTCGCCCTGGGCGCGGTCGAGCGCGCGGCGGTCCTGCCCCGGCCGGACATACGCCCCGGGGCGGTCGTACTCGGCCTGCCCTCGTCGGGCGTGCACAGCAACGGCTTCTCCCTCGTGCGGCTGATCCTGGCCGAGCGCGGCCTCGCGCTCGAGGCGGAAGCGCCCTTCGCCCGCGGCCGCGGCCTCGCCGAAGCCCTGCTCGAGCCGACCCGGATCTACGTCCGCGGCGCGCTCGCGGCGGCGCGCACGGGCGGGGTGCTGGCGATGGCGCACATCACGGGCGGCGGGCTGATCGAGAACCCGCCGCGGGTGCTGCCCGAGGGCGTGGTCCTCCGGCTCGACGCCCGGCGCTGGCCCCTGCCGCCCGTGCTGGTCTGGCTCGCCCGCGAGGGCCGGCTCGAACGGCGCGAGCTCGCCCGCACCTTCAATGGCGGGCTCGGTCTTTTGCTCGTGGTCGAGCCGGAGAAGACCGCGACCGTGCGGGCGGCACTCGAGGGAGCGGGCGAGACGGTCTTCGAGGTCGGTCGGATCGAGCCCGGGGCGGGTCCGCCCCGGGTGTTGCTGGAGGGGATGGAGACGGCATGGCCCGGCGCGCCACCGCGGTCCTGATCTCGGGCTCGGGCAGCAATCTGCAGGCGCTCCTGGATGCCGCCCGCGACCCCGGTTACCCCGCCGCGATCCGGCTCGTGATCTCCAACCGGCCCGAGGCCTTCGGGCTCGAGCGGGCGCGGCGCGCGGGCGTGCCAGCCGTGGTGGTCGACCACCGGGCCTTCGCGACCCGCGAGGTTTTCGAGGCCGAGATCGAGGCGGAACTGCGGACCGCCGGGATCGAGCTCGTCTGTCTCGCGGGCTTCATGCGGGTACTGACGGCCGCCACGGTCGAGCGCTGGCGCGATCGGATGCTCAACATCCACCCCTCGCTCCTGCCCGCCTATCGCGGGCTCCACACCCACGCCCGGGTGCTGGCGGACGGTGCGGCGGTCACGGGCTGCTCGGTCCACCTCGTCCGGCCGGAGCTCGACAAGGGCCCGATCCTGGTCCAGGGGGTGGTGCCCGTGTTACCGGACGACGATCCGGAGCGGCTCGCCCGCCGGGTGCTCGAGGTCGAGCACCGCGCCTATCCGCGAGCACTCGCCATGCTCGCCGGCGGCCGTGTGCGGGTCGAGGGCGAACGCGCGATCCTCCTCGACGAGCGACCCGGCGAGCGGTTGATCCTCCATCCCTCGCTCGCCCGGTAGGCTCAGGGCGCGCGGCGGCGGCTCAGCGGACGATCAGCACGCTGCACCGGGCGTGTTGCGCCACCCGCTGCGAGACGCTGCCCAAGAGCGTCGCCGCGAGGCCCGTGCGACCGCGCGAGCCGACCACCACGAGGTCCACCCCGAGCCGCTCGGCCGAGGCCGGGATGGCGGTGGCGGGCGTACCCTCTTCGACGATCGTCTCGACCGCGCTTACGCCTCGGGCCGCGAGCCGGTCGCGGGCCTCGCGGACCAGCGCGTCGCCGGCCAGTCGATCGGAGCGCCAGCGCGCGATCTCTTCCTCGAGCGGGATCCGCTCGGCCTCGGCATAGGCCACGAGCCCCTCGGGTGGCGGCTCGGGGCGGACGACGTGCAGCACATCGATTCGGGCATTCGCGAGCCGTGCCAGATCGCCGGCCACCTCGAGCGCCTTCCAGGCGGGCTCCGAGCCGTCGATCGCCACCAGGATCCGCTGCATCTCCGCCTCTCCCCGATCGCGGACGTCTCCGGGAGTGCGATCCTAGCACGAAGCGCACCGCTCGCGAGCCCGCTTCGAGCGGGACGTGCCGCGTGCTAGGGCTGGATCGTGAAAACGCTGCTCGAGATGCTGGATCGCCTGCTCGAGGGGGCGCGCGGCGCCGACCCGGCGATCGACCGCGCGGTCGTCGCGGCCTTCGGCGCGACCGAGGACGGCGAGGGCTACAGCGCCTCGCTCGAGCGCTGTACCGCCCTCCTCGAGCGCGCGCTGCCGGGCTGGAGCTGGCACGTCGGCTGGGGACCGTCGGGCGTGCTGCCCTATGCGCGCCTCCGGCGCGGTGGCGAGCGGGTCGGCGCCCAGGCACCGACCGTGCCGTTGGCTCTGCTCGAGCCGATCGTGGCGGCCGCCAGCGGTCGGCGGGACCCGCCGGCCGAACCGCCGCCGCGCCCGGCCTGGCGGCGCTGAGCGGCCGGCTCAGCCGGTGATCTCGATGCCGGCGAAGAAGAAGGCGATCTCGGTGCGGGCGTTGTCCGGGCTGTCCGAGCCGTGCACCGAGTTGGCCTCGATCGATTCGGCGAAGTCTTTGCGGATCGTGCCAGGGGCGGCCTTGGCGGGGTCGGTGGCGCCCATGACTTCGCGATAACGCTGGACCGCGTTCTCGCCCTCGAGGACCTGCACGACCACGGGGCCGCTGGTCATGAAACGGCAGAGGCTGTCGAAGAAGGGCCGCTCGCGGTGCACGGCATAGAAGGCCTCGGCTTGCTCGCGCGCGAGCTTGAGGCGCTTCTGGGCGACGATCCGCAAGCCCGCCTGCTCGATGCGGGCGTTGATGGCGCCGGTCAGGTTGCGGCGGGTGGCATCGGGCTTGATGATCGAGAGCGTCCGCTCGACGGCCATGGCTCGGTTCCGATCGGCTCGGAGAGGAGGGGCGCGCCGGAGCGGCGCGCGCGGTTCCTAGCAGTGGAGCGCGCGCCTTGGAAGGGTGTGCGCGGGGCGAGCGCGACCGGGCGGTCGGCCGCCCGGACCGCAGCCTCGCCGAAGGTGGCTCGGAAGCTTGACCGGCGGCTTCGCCCGTTCCAGACGCGGGGCGTCGATCCAACCGGTCCATCGAGGTCGAAGCATGCGTCGTGTCCTACCGATGGCGTCGGTCCTGCTCGTGGCCGCCGCCCGAGGCATCGCCGCCGAGCCGATGCCGCTGTCCCCCAAGCTCCTCGACCGGGTGACCGCCGGAACCACCGTGTCGGTCGAGCTCGCGCTCGGCAACGCACCCACGCCGCAGGTACAACCCGATCCGCCGCGTGGGCCACGCGAGTTCGTCCGCTGGCTGCGCTGGCGCGTCGCCTGCTCGCTGCCCGGCCGGGTCTGCATCCAGCGCTGAGCGGTAGCGGACGGGGGGTGGCGACGAGCCGCCCCGCGTCGCTCGAACGAACGATGGTAACGGTCCGTTAAGGATCGCGTGCTACCTTCGAGGCGTGATCCGGAGGTCGGACCGGTGTCGTTGTGGTCGTTTCGCGCGTCCCTTCTCGCTCGAGCACTCGCCGCTCGGTTGCGGTGTGTGCTGGGTCTGTTGGTCCGTCTGCTCGAGGTCTCGCGCGGGAGGCTCTCGCCGCCGGCCGCCGTCGTCAGGGTCGCGCCCGTCGGGCCGGCTCGCTCGTACCCGGGGCGAGCGGCGATGGTCGGGGAGGACCGCGGTGACTTGGGTGTGAGCCTGCCCGCGGCCCGGTCACCCCCGGATCTGCGCGCCGGGCTCCTCGGGGCTCCGCAGCGGGCTCGCGAGGACCTTGTCGATGCGCCTGCCGTCCATGTCGACCACCTCGAAGCGCCAGCCGAGAGCCTCGAAGGCGTCACCGGCGGTGGGCAGCCGCCGCAGGCGGTCGAGCACGAAGCCCGCGACGGAGTGGTAGTCACGCTCGGCCGGCAGCTCGAGGCCCAGGAGTTCGGCCGCGGCATCGTTGCCCTTGGCACCATCGAGCAGCCAGGAGCCGTCCTCGCGGCGGACCGCATCGGGCCGGGGCGGCGCGCCGGGCACCGGCAGCTCGCCGGCGATGGCACCCAGGATGTCGGAGCTCGTGACGAGCCCCTCGCAGGTGCCGTACTCGTCGACCACCAACAGCATGTCGAGGTCGGTGGTGCGAAGGGCCGCGAGCGCGGCGAGCACGTCGGCACCCTCGTGGAGCGCCAGTGGGGCTCGGGCGAGCCGGGCGAGGTCGACGGGACGGCCGGCGGCGAGCTCGGCCATGACGCCCTTGGCGCGGACCACGCCGGTGGCCTCGTCGACCCGGCCGCGCCCCACCGGCAGCCGACTGTGCGGGCTCGCGGCCAGCCGGGCGAGCTGCTCCTCTACCGGCCGGCCGAGATCGAGCCAGTCGATCTCGCGGCGAGGGGTCATGACCGCGCGCACCGGCAGGTCGCCGAGCCTGAGGACCCGGTCGATCATCCGTTTCTCCTCGGGCTCGACCACGCCCGCGCTCGCCGCGTCGGCCACCAGCGCACCGATTTCCCGTTCGCTCACGGGCTCGGCCGTCTTTCCGCCCCAACCCACGAGCGCGAGCACGGCGATCCGCTCGGGTCGGGCGAGCGCCAACTGCTTGGGCACCAGCTCGCCGACGGCGAGCGAAGCGCAGCCGATGGCGAGCACCACCGTGCCGACGGCGAGGAACTCCGCCGCCTCGAAGCCGAGGCCGAGCTCCCGGAGAGCCGCCGCGAGACACTTCCCGAGGGTAGTGCCGCCGAAGGCACCGGCCAAGAGGCCCACGAGGGTGATGCCGACCTGCACGGCGGAGAGGAAGAGGGCGGGGTTCTGGGCGAGCGCGAGTGCCCGAGAGGCGCCGCCCACACCTTCTCGTGCCATGGCTTGCAGTCGGGCCCGGCGGGCCGAGACCAGGGCGAGCTCGGACATCGCGAAGAAGCCGTTGACGAGAGTCGACACCGCCACCACGAGGAGCTCGAGGAGCACGGGCTCGTCTCCCTCGGCTCAGCGGCCGGCGAGGGCGGCGACCGTCGCCCCGACCCCTCCCCGGCCGTGCGGCACGCCGCTCAGGCGCAGGACGAGCTCGAGCACGCCGAGCGCTCCCGGTACCATCGCCTCGTCGAGATCGACCAGATGGCCGATCCGGAGGAGCCGACCCCGGAACGGCCCGATGGCCCCGCCGAGCCCAACCCCGTGACGCTCGCGGGCCCGCTCGCGCCGGCGATCGAGTTCGACCTCTGGGGCGAAAGCGAGCGCCCTCCCGGTGTCGGCACGGGCATCCGGATCGAGGCAGTGGACGTCGATCGCGCCGGACGCGCCCCGGCGGGCGACCGCCGCCCGGACCGCGCCCGCGAGCCGGGGATGCCGGGCGAACACCGTGGCCGATCCCTCCTCCGCCGGAATGTCCAGCGCTCCGCGAAGCGCGAAGATCATCGGGACGGGCGGCGTGCCGGAGAAGCGTTCGGACGAGTCGGCCTCTTCTCGACAACACCGATCCCAATCTCGGCGCGGCAGCCCGGCGGTCCGGGCGACCTCGGGGGCGCACGGTCTGGCGGCCACGAACGACAGGCCGGGCGGCAGCACGAGCCCTTTCTGCGAGCCGGCGACGCCCCCATCGATGCGCCACGCGTCCGTCTCGAGCCGGATCGAGGCGAGCGGGGCGATGGCGTCGACCACGAGAAGGGCCGGGTGGCAGGCGGCGTCGAGCGCGACGCGCAAAGTCCGTGGATCGTGCCGAATACCGGTCGAGGTCTCGACGTGTACGGCGAGCATGCAGCGAATTCGCCGCTTTCGGTCGAGGCGGTGCGCCGCTTCGATCGGGCCGAGATCGACCGGCCGCTGCTTGTCGGTCGGCACGCGGACGACGCGGATCCCCAGGGCCTCCACCATCTCCGCCCACCCCATCGCGAACCGTCCGGCCTCCGGTACGGGAACCGTTTCACCCGGGCCCATGAGTTCACCCGGGCCCATGGGGTTGACGGGGGCCGCCTCCCGGGCACCGTGACCCGGGGCGGCGTAGGCGTAGACGCGTCCCCGGGTCCGGGGCATGCGGGCGAGCTCGTCGAGGCATCCGGCGACGAGCTCCGCGAAGTCGGCCGTCCCGAAATCGACGCTCGCCCGGGCGAACGCGCGCAGCACGCGCTCGGGAGTATCGGTCGGGCCGGACGGGTGTACGAGCCCGCGTCCGCTGCGGAGCAAGGGCGCCTCGTTCGAATGCGGCGAGACGAAGCGCACAGTGGCGGCGCTGCATCCCGCTGGCAAGCCGACGATCCGGAAGCCGAAGCGGATCTCCGCGCCCAACCGGGGAATCCCGGCAGCCCGGGCAGACCGTCGGTCGGCCGAGGGATGTGCACGGTAGACCAGCGATGCCATCGAGGGGCGAGCCACGATGTCGGTATTTTTTCCACAGCGAGTCCTTCGGGGGCTTGCGCCCGACGTCGCCGGCAAGAAACGAAGCTCGGCCATGGGCCGCTCGCGCGACGGGCGTTCGGCGCCCCGGCGAACGGCGTGTCGTTGCGGGCGATGCAATGCCGAAACACGGAAGCGGCGCCCTCGGCCCTTGCCGAAGATCGGCCTCGCCCCCGTTCCGGGAAGGCCTTGCGGGAACCGGTAGCCGAGCCGCGCCGGCCCGGTATCCCTTCACGGACCGCCTGACGGTCACCCGCGCCCGAAGCGAGGCTCGGGCGGCGAGAGAGGCCTACGGAATCGGCTCGGGCGAACGACCGCCGTTCGGCTCGTGCGCGCCGTACCGCGTTTCGGCCAATCCGCATGGTTCCCCACCCGTAAAAGAGGCCGGTGCCGCTCGAACTCGGAGGCCGCTTTGGGCAGAAACGCCACAGTTCTCGTCGTGCTCCCGCTCGCGACCCTCCTCCTCGCTTCCGCACTGCGGGCGACGCCCGCGACGCTCGACCCGACCACGGTCGTGCGCACCGGACGGCCGAACGACCGGTTGGTCTGCCCGCCCGGCGTCTGTGCCGCGCCGGTCGACGAGCCGTCGCCCGTCCTGGCGGCGACACCGGAGCGGTTGCTCGAGGCTTGGCGGGCCGTGATCGAGGCCGAACCCCGAACGGTGGTCCTCGCCTTCGATCCGGCGGGTCTGCGGCTGGTCGCCCAGCAGCGCTCGCGCCTGTTCGGTTTCGTCGACACGATCGCCGTCAAGGTGCTGCCTTTGCCCGACGGCCGCTCGAGCTTCGCCGCCTATAGCCGCTCCGAAACCGGCTATTGGGACCTCGGTGTGAACGCAGCCCGGCTCGAAGCGTGGATCCGGGCGGTGGTGGACCGGGTGGAGTCCGTTTCCGGCGGACGTTGAGCGGTAACGGAGCGAACCGGGGTCGGTGGCGGAAGCGTTCGTCGGGACCGAAGGGAGGAACAGCTGCGTTCGGCGGCAAGCACGTTCTAAGGCGTCCTCACCCTCTCGTCGCAGGAGAACTTTCGAGCGCTTCGGGGCGAACCTCGGCTGTGCGGACGGAACCTGCCCGCTCCGGAGGTCCAGCGGATGCGGCTCGATCGCGGCCTGTGCGGCCGTTACCAGGAACGACAACCTCTCCGAAGGAAACCGGAAACGGACCGAGCGGGTGAGAGACCGATCGGGTCACGATCGAGCCCGCGTACCAGCGCTCCTCGGGCCTTTCCACCTGATCGCGGGTCGTGGGAGGGTCCGCGCCGATCCATCGGAAGCGGAGAGGGGCCGGTCGAACCTCGCCGAGGTCAGCCGGGAGCATACGCCGTGCTCGGTCACGTACCGCAACACGGTTTCGAAGAAGGAAAAGCTCGGTACCGAATCCATCGGCAAGGACAGCTGTCGTCGGCTCGGACGATGGATTTGCAGGGACGGCACGGCGATGAATGGGAAACCGTCCGACTTCGAGGCGGCAGTCGAGAACCACCGGGCCTTCCGTCGCGAGACCGGCGAGGTCGCACGACTTTTCGACGCTGGCCAGCACGAACAGGTCGACCGTGCCCTCGGGACCGACACCCCTCCGCTCGAGCGTCCGATGCCGTCGGCATCGCGTTTCTCGGGTTCGAACGCTTCGTGCGACGAGTCCGGGCGGAGCACGCCTGGAAGCTCGCGGCCCGGCGGCGGCCGTGGGCCCGATTGGGCCCACCGGGACACGTCCCGACCTGATGATCGGACCATGGACAGCAGCGAGCCGCCGGCTCGGCTTCGGAAGCGCTCGTCACCGACAGGGCAACTGCGGACCATGACATCGAGGCGGCCGTCGGCGTGCCGGGAGCCCGTGCGGGTCGCACGCGTCCACGGTTCGTTAACCATTCTCGGGTACAGACACGAGAGCGCCGGCGGGACCGGAAGGACGCGAGTGAGGCGGGAGTCTCCGGATACCGCCCCGGCGCGTACCGCATCGGCTTGCCGGGAGAGTGCCGTCTCTGTTGATCGGGCACCGGAGGCGGGGTGGTTCGGGAAGCGAAAGCGATGCAGGAGCGTGGGCGCAGTGCGGTCGGTCGGCTGCGCCGGCCGATGGCCGGGGCGGGTGCGCTTCTCGTCTCGTCGCTCTTCCGGGGATCGACGGTACGCGCGCTCGCGGCGCCGGACCGTTTCCTGCGGCCGCCCTCCTCGGTCGCCTCGGCGTTCGCCGTTCGCTGGCCCCGGGTGCTCGAAGCCGGGCGCATCACGGGCTCGGAAGTCCTCGCGAGCTTTCTCCTCGTGATCGCGGCGAGCCTGCCCCTAGCGCTCCTGCTCGCCGGCTCCCGGCTCGCCGAACGGCCCGTCCATCCCTCGATCCTGTTCCCGCGGATCGTCGCCGAAATCGCGATCGCGCCTCTCTTCGTCTTCTGTCTCGGCTCCGTCGTCTGTCTCGGCTTCGCGCCCGAGCTCCTGCTCGTCTTTCTCCTCTCTTTCTTCCCGATACTCGGGGGCGCGGTGGCCGGCTTCGAGGCACTCGATCCCGAGGTCGTGGACCTCGGTCGATCGACGGGAGCGAGCGCCCGGCACCTGTTCCTCGCCATCCGTCTGCCGCAGGCACTGCCCGAGCTGTCCACCGGCCTCGAGGTCGGCGCCGCGCTCGCGGCTACGGCCGCGGTTGTGGCGGATTTCGTCGTCTCCGATCGCGGCCTCGGCGATCTCTCGCTCGAGTGCGACGGCGACCTCGAGACGGCGATGGTGTACGCCGTCGCGATTCTGCTCTCGGCCACGAGTCTCGCGCTGTACCGGTCGGTAGATTTCCCGGAGGCACTCCACTTTTCCTGCTACGCCGACAGCGCAAGACCGGAGAACGTCTTCCGGGAGCCCGAATTTCGACGAGCGGCCGGCCGCGGCTCCGGGCATGTGCGCCGAAGGCCGTAGGCCACGCCACCCGCGAGGATCGCGAGCACGGCCCCAAGGGAAAAAGCGGCCGGGACCTTCTCGATGCCGAGCAGGTCGGCTGCGACGATCTTGCCGCCGACGAAGACGAGCACGAGTGCCGTCTCCGGGAAGCGCGAGCGCTCGATCATCGTCGCGCGCGCGAAGTAGAGCACTCGAAGACCGGGGGTCGCGAAGATATTCGAGGTGTACACGACGAACGGGTCGTTCGTGATCGGCAAGATCGCAGGGAAGCTGTCGACCGCGACGATCGGGTCGGCGAACTCGATCTGGACGAGGGCCAGGAAGAGGAGCGCGGCGTAGAGCGCGCTGCGGCGGGTCGTCGCATCGGCCGGGCGGACGAAGCAGCGCTCGGCGTGCTGCTCACGGGTAACCGGCAGTCGGCGCTCCAGAATGCGCACTAGCCACCCCCGCCCGGCTCGGCCTTCTCTTTCTCGCTCGGCGACCGTCTGCATCCGCACTCCTGTCACGAGCACGAACACAGCAGACGACGGGAGCAACAAGTCGAAGCTTCGGACCATAGCAGGCCCCGGGCCGATCTCGACGGTGCGGAGCAGAACGACTCCGAGCACGCCCCGGAACAGGGCCTGGTGCCGGTAGTGCTCCGGCGCGGAAAAATAGGAGAAGATCACCGTGACGACGAAGACGTTGGCCATCGCGAGCGTCTTCTCGACGGCGAAGACGGTGAGATAGGCGAGTCCGGCCCAGGCGCCGGGCTGCCACCATACCCGGGCCCCGAAGAGAAGACCGAACGTCACGTAGAAGGCGGAGAGAAGCAGGCTCTCCCGTGGGCCGATCTCGCGCTGCTCGCGGTGGAGCACCCAGAGGTCCAGCACCAACGGCAGAACGACCAGCGCGAAGAAAAGCGCGAAGAAAGACGAGCAAAAACCGGCCGGCCTTGCCGAGGAACGTGTCGAACAGGATCGCGTCGATCGCGGTCAACGGCCCCTCTCACCGAGCGTGGCGCGCATCCGACATCGCGTGCGCGACGATCCGTCACGCCAGAGGAGCCCGGCTGCGCCGACCTCACGAGACGGATGTGGGGCGCTCCGCGTCGAGGCGTGGCCGAGATTCGCCGTCGCCCGAGGCTACCGAGTATGGCGGTTCTACGCTCGGCATCGTTCGAGCCCTCAGCGCGAGCGCCAAGCCCTCGTGCGGACGTCGTAGCGAGCAAGATCGACCGCTGACCGTCCCGGGTCCTGTCTCCGTCGTCTCGACCGTTCGTGCCGGTCGACTCGACGATCCTGGCGCGGTCCCCGTCGTCATGGTTCCCGGCGCTTCGACCTTCGACCGTGTCGGTCGTGGGTTCGCATGGCGGGATCCGGCTATCGAGGACGCCCATGGGATACCTCGCCGCGACGTGTTTCGCGACACCGCAAGCGTGGCGGGACCAGCCGTCGGCCCGGCCGACGCCGATTCCGCACCGGGTGGCTCGAGCCGGACGGGTCGATCCCGGCCGCGCTCCGAATGCGGACCAGCGTGTCGCCCGCGTTCGTGCCCGCCGCGGCGACCGACGTCGCACGCGCAGGAGCGTGGAACGGCGCCCGAAGCCCGACCACACCCGAGACCAAGGGTCATGGTCGGGCCGGCCGATGGTGTGGCTGCCGGCCCGACGTTTCGACGTACTGTCGAGTCTCGACGTGCAACGGTGGTCCCGTGCTCTCTTCGGGCCCGAACGGGCCGGGGATACCGTCTCCCCGGTGACGACCTCCGGCCCGGCGACCGATCGTCGGGGGACCCGCTCGCCATCAGAGAACGGGGGACCGGATCGCGATCCGGAGCGGTCAGAGACAACGGCGTTCGCCGCGAGAGCGGATCGCGAGGCCCCCGCCCGGGATGTGCTCGACACCGCGGGCTCTCGGCGAGCCGACCGTACCGACGAGGGGGCGCGTCGGCCCGCCGCGAAGGAATAGCGGCGCGTGGCCGCCGACACGCCGAAGATCGGCGCCGTCCCGTGCGCGCAAGCCGTCGTTCTCCGGGCACGGTAGGGACGAGCCCGACCGCAGGCACTTGCCGCTCGCTTCCGTTCGTCGGAGGATCGATCGGCGTAGCGCCGGCTTCCGACTCGCCGCAGCGCCGCCTGGCCGAACGCCTCGCGCCGGGGCCAGTCTCGTACTGCACGGATGTCGGATCGCCCGACGATCCTCCCGCGCGCCGTGCGGAACGGCGGATCGTCCGATGCCGGTCGGAGTGTCGACCGGTCGCCTCTGCGCCTCGCGCCGGATGCCGATCGCACGGCCGACGGCCGAAGGCTCGCGCCCTGCCCTCTCGCCGTTCCTCGAAACGCTACCGCCCCGCCGCACTCGAGCACGGCCCGGCCGACGCGGAAAGCCTCCTCGCTACGCCTCTCCCGGCGCGTCCGTCCGGCGTTCGAGCCTGCCGGCTCCGGCCCGGGCGGGCTCGAGCCCGGGCCCCGAACTCCGTCACCCTGGGGGGGGCGGCGCGACCGCCGGCGAACGGCGGGTTGCGAGGCGCGGCGCACCCACTCCGGCCGAACGAGCGCGGGGGCGGCCGTCGCTTCGCCTGCGGCGCGGAGGCCCATCGGGCCGTGGCGGATGGGGATCAGCTGCCGATCCGCGGTGTAGGCCACCGGCTACCCGACGGGCGCCGCCCGCGCCTGGGCCGGGATCGGACTCGACCGCCACGGCCGCTCGACCGCGGCAGCGAAGGTTCGAGCCGTGCCGGCGCGCGATCCTGCCCGCCCGCTCCGATCCGCCGCCGGTAGCGCCGTCGTTGGCCCACTTCCCGCGACTCTTCGTTCGGTCGCGGGCGCGAACGAGGGGTGGAGCAGATGCTCGCCGGCGCGATCGGTTGCTCGCCTCGGAACGCACTTGCGCCGCCAGCTCGGCCGCTCGACGATCGGACCGCACGGCGGGTGCACCACCAGTCCGGTCGATCGGCGAGGCGGCCACGACGACGACCCGCGGCGCCGCTTCGGCGTCGCACGCGGCCGGAGGGAGCGCTCGCCTCACCACCCACGAAGCCGCGCCTCGATACCGGCGCGCATCGGGCCGGCCTTCCGGCCGACACCGCACGCCGAGGCCGTCGAACCGATCTGCCCTCGCTTCGCGGACCGCCGCGCCGGCGCCATCCGACCCGGCGAATCCGCCCGCACCGTCACCCACCGGCCGGGACGCCGGTGTCGGGGCCGGACCCAGGAGCGTACGCAGCCGGGCGAAGCGAACCGCGAACCGGTGGAAAAAATCCCGGCGCTCCCCGGCCGAGACCGTGCCCACACGAGACAGCGCCATCCAGCGGGTCCGGCAGGACGGTTGCGACCGCAAGGAATCGATCGGTTGCCAAGCTCTCGGCAGCTTCGGCCGCCGAGCTCGCCGCGACTTCGGCTCGCCTCCGTCCACGCCTCGCCGACGGCCGCCCGGCGCAGCCGACACGATCCCCGCCGAGCGGGGCCCTCGCCATTCCCCCGCCCGAGCGCGGGGAAACCACCTTCGGCCCTCGGTTCACACCGGCCGCTCGCCCACGAAGCTCGCGAACCGCTCCGTCCCGCCGTCGGCACCGAAGGCGAGCACGTCGTAACGCGCGGGTTCCGACGACGGTGTACCCCGCGAGCTCGCCGGCCTCCTGGGGCGCACCCCCGACCCGGCTGGGCCGCGTGACGAGCAGCCGGCGGGTCGCGAGAGCCGGCACGTCTCCTCGATCGCGAGATCGTCGAGCCGAGCCGAACGGCAGCCGGCCGATGTCGGGCCCTGCCGAGCTCGTGCCGGCCGCCCGACGCGCCGCCGCCGGCCGTGCCCAGGGCGAGTTCCAGTCGGGCGACTGGAGCCTCGAAGAGGCCTCCGGCGAGACGTGGGCGGAGATCCGTCTTCTCGGCTCGACGGCTCGGCGCATGTGGCACGGCGGAAGGGGGGCCGCGCGGCCGAGCTCGGCGAGGGCGGCCGGGGCAGCGACTGCAGCGGACAGGCGGAGAGGCTCGGGTGGCGGCGAGGAGCAGACGGCTCGTCGTGGGCGCGCTGGACGCCTCCCTTTTCGCGAGGCTGCCGGCCCGCTCGCCGCGTCCGACAAGATTTCTGTCACCCTCGATTGGTATCCGGGCTGCCCACACCCTTCTACCCGAGTGTGGCCGACGGCTGCTAAGCGGGCGATAACGTCGATCTCGCGATCGAGGAGGGTCGCGGCTCGCTCCGCGCGGTCCCGTGAGTAGCCGCCGAGGGCGACACTTTCGGCATGTCGGATGCCGGCTCCTCGACGATCGGGGCGAGCCGCGGTGCGCCCTCGAAGGCCTTCCTGTCGCTCCTCGACACCTCGGACTCGACGATCGTCGGCCTCGATAAGAGCGGCATCCGCACCGCCGAGGACCTCGAGGGCGAGAAGCTCGCGCTCTCGCCGGGCGAAGCTTAGACCCGGTTCCTCCCGGCCGTGATCGAGGCCGACGGTTTCGACGCGCGCACGATCGAACTCCTCTTCGTGGACCTGCCCGCCCAAGTGCCGGCCACGCTCGAAGGTCGGACAGACGCGCTCGTTGACGGGATCGACAATCGGTTCTTCCCGATCGAGGCGCAGGCCCACAAGGCCGTCGGCCTGTGCTTCGCCGATCTCGGCGTCGACACCGTGGGCGTGACGATCCGTGCCCACGAGGACAGGCTCCGCGGGCGGCCCGATTTCGTGCGCCGCTTCGGCGAGGGCACGGTCAGCGCCCGGGCGGCGGCCGACGCGGACCCGGACGCGGCGGTCGCCACGGCCGCCGCGGTCGAGCCCGATTTCGACCGCGAATCGGCGCAGTAGCAGCTCCCGGCCGACCTCGGTGTGCTCGAATCGCCCGCGCCCCACGGCAAGCGGATCGGCTTCGCGGCGACGGAGGGCCGGAGCCGGACCCGAGAGCTCCTGGTTCCGTATCCCGTATCGCGAACCGACGACCGGCCGGTCCGCCACGACCTGCGTCACCGACGATTCGCCGTAGCGGTGAGGGGGCCGTCGGCGCGCGACCTCGCGGGCTCGGCCGGGCCCGCCCCCGCGCCGGGGCCGATGATAGCGCTCGCCGGGGTCGGCGAGACCTTCCGACGCGACGGCCTCGAGACGCGGGCGCGCGGGCCGGTCCACCTCGAGGTCGGCGAGCAGGAGTTCCCGGCGTTCGTCGGCTCCACGGGCCGCTGCGAGAGCACGCTGCTCCGGCTCGTGGCCGTGCTCCTCGTACCGAGCGAGGGCTGGGCCGCCGTCGTCGCCGGCCGAACGGTGACGGTGCCCGTCACCGAGCTCGGCATCGTTTTCCGCAAGCGGGTGCTGCTGCCCTGGCGGGACCTTCTCGGCGATGTGCTCGTCCAGGACGTGCCGCGCGGCCTCGCCGGCGCCGGCTGGGCGGGCACGCGCCCTCGAGCTCCTCGCAGCGGTCGGTCTCGACGGCTTCGAGAGCCCCTCGCTGCACGAACTCTCGGCCGGATCGCTCCAGCGCGCCGCACTCGCCCGGGCCCCCGATCCACGACCCCGCGCTCCTGCTCGTGGAGGAGCCGTTCGGGCCGCTCGACGCACTCGCCCGCGAGCGGCTCCAGATCGACCTCGAGGAGCCGTGGCGCTCGACCCGCGAGACGGTGCCGTTCCTCGTCCGCTCGATCGACAAGGCGGTAGACTCGCCGATCGGGTCGTCGCGACGGGGCCACGTCCCGGCCGGGTCGAGCGAAACCCGCCGGTGCCGGTGACCCGGCCGTGCGGCCTCGCGGCGCGCCACGATCCGGTCTGCGAGCGGATCGGAGGGCCGATCACCGACGTTTTCCCGGCGCGCGGCGTGCTGCACGATACACGCGCCTCGCTCGCCGCGGCCGGCGTCGCTACGACCGGCGCGCGCCGCACGCCGGGCGCCAACTCGGAAAGGGGGATCGATGACGCTCTTCGGCGAGGGATTCATCGCCATCTGGTCGGACATCCGCGAGGAAGGGCTCGAGACCTTCTACGCCTGGCACGACAACGAGCACGTCCTCGAGCGGGTCGGCATTCCGGGCTTCCTGCGCGGCCGGCGCTACGTCGCGGTCGACGCACCGGTGCGCTTCTTCATGTGCTACGAGACGGTGAGCCCCGAGGTGCAGGTCGGCACGGATTATCTGAACCGGCTCAACGATCCGACACCGTGGACCCGGCAGGCCCTTCCCTATTTCTACAACACGACCCGTATCCTCACCCGCAAGATCTTCAGCCACGCCAAGGGCGACGGCGCGGAACTCGTGGCGGCCGGGATCGACGCGCCGGGACCGGCGCTCGCCGAGCTCCGCCGCATCCTGTTCGGTCGTCACTTCTCGGAGCTCTACCTCGACCACGGCATCGCCGGTGTGCATTGGTGCGAGACCGACCGGGCCGGCTCGACCATCGAGACCGCCGAAAAGAAGGGCCGCAGCGTCGGCGTGTGCGATGCGGTCCTGCTGGTCGAGAGCTCGCGGCCCGGCCCCGTGCGCGCCGCCCGCGAGCGGCTCGCGGCGGCTCTCGCTGCGGTGGCGGGTGTGACCACACCCGTGCCGCTCGGCCATTGGCGGCTCGAGTACCAGAAGGTCAAGCTCGCCGTCTGAAAGCGCTGCGCCGAGGCCGACCGCACCCGAGCGCCGCCTCCGCCGGTGGTCCGGCCCGTGCTCGGAACGCCGCTTCGACCCGAACGGCGGATGGGCCGTCGCCGCGGCTCGACGCATTCCCTACCGATGCTGGATTCCTTTTCCTCTGCGGCTCGGGAGGAAGGAACGCCGGCGACGAAGCGAAGACCTCGCCACTCGTCGCGTGCTGCCGGGGGAGGAGCACCGGTGTCGCGGTCGGGCCGTCGCGATCGAGAGGGCCCGCCGAGCGGCTATGCTCGACGCCGGTCGGAGGCGGTCGCAGCCTCGAAGGCGCTGGACGGGGCGAAGGGCCTCGCCGAGGTGAAAGGGGGGCAGCATGCGCATCGGGACCGAGCTTCGGGGGGACGGGGCTTCGGGTCGGCGCGGCCGCGGTGGCCTCGGCACTCGGGGCGGGCTCGGCGACGGCTGCGACCCCGGCCGATACCTTCGTCATGGCCGAGCAGATCGACGACATCATCACCCTCGACCCGCAAGAGTCGTTCGAGTTCTCGGGCAACGAGATCGATGCCAATAGCTACGAACGGGTGATGAACTTCGACGCCACCGATCTGGTCAACCTGCAGCCGGCGGCGGCCGAGAGCTACACGGTCAGCGACGACGGCAAGACCATCACCTTCGAGATCCGGGAGGCGAAGTTCGCCTCCGGTGCGCCGATCACGGCCGAGGACGTCGCCTTCTCGCTTTAGCACGGCGTCAAGATGAACAAGTCGCCGGGCTTCATCCTCACTCAGCTCGGCTTGGACAAGGACAAAGTCGAAAAGCTCGTCAAGGCACTCGACCCGAAGACGCTGCAGATCGCGATCACCGATGACTTCGGCTCGTCCTTCGTACTTTCGACCCTCTCGGCGAACATCGCTTCGATCGTCGAGACGAATGTGGTCCTGCAGCACGAGAAGGACGGCGATCTCGGCAATGGCTGGCTCGAGACCAACTATGCCGGCTCGAGGGCGTTCGTGCTGCGTTCCTGGAAGCCCAACGAGAGCGACGTGCTCGAGGCCAATCTGACCTTCTGGCGCGGTGCGCCCTCGATCAAGCGGGTCGTGATCCGGCACGTACCCGAGCCCGCCACCCAGCGTCTTCTGCTCGAGAAGGGCGACGTCGACATGGCCCGCAACCTCTCGGCCGACCAGATCGCGGGTCTCGCCGGCAACAAGGACACCGTCGTCGAATCGAGCCCGAAGGCCGAGGTCTATTACGATGGCCTCAACCAGAAACACGAGCGGCTGCGCAATCCCAAGGTGCGGCAAGCCCTGCGTTGGCTCGTCGACTATCAGGGCACGACCGAGAGCTTCCTCGAGGGTCGCTTCAAGGTGCACCAGGCCTTCTGGCCGTCGGGCTTCGCCGGCTCCTCGACCGAGACGCCGTTCCGGCTCGACGTCGCCAAGGCCAAGGCGCTTTTGGCCGAGGCGAGCTATCCGAACGGCTTCGAAGTGAGCCTCGATGCCTCGAATTTCTACCCGTCGATCGACGTCGCCCAGTCGGTGCAGGCGACGATGGCGCAGTCCGGCATCGAAGTGAACATCGTCCCGGGTGAGCAGAAGCAGGTCATCACCAAGTACAGGGTCCGTAACCATCCGATGGTGTTCCTGTACCGGTCGGCCGACTATTTGGACCCGCACAGCAACGCCGACACCTTCACCCGAAACCCGGATAATTCTGACAAAGCCAAATCGCGGCCGCTCGCCTGGCGGAACGGCCGGGAGATCCCGCAGTTCACCGAGAAGACCGACGCCGCGGCGCGCGAGCGCGACCCGGCCAAGCGGCTACAGATGTACCTCGAGCTGCAGAAGATCGTGCAGGAGAACAGCCCGTTCGTCATCGTGTTCCAGGTCCAGGACCAGCCGGCCCGGCGCGCCAACGTGAAGGGCTTCGTGACCGGCCCGTTCGCCGACCAGATTTTCTACCTTCTCGTCCAGAAGCGAGGCTCCAGGGATCGGGGACTCGCCCAGCCGGGCTCCCCTATCCTCGCCGGTCCCGATCCGGGCATCCGCGCCGTCGCGTGTGACGCTCCTCGTGCTTCGGACCCTCGGCACCCTCGGGCTCACTTTCTCCGGGCTGCTCGCGGTCGGCTTCGTGATCGGCCGGGTGGTACCGATCGACCCCGTCCTCGAGATCGTGGGTGATCGTGCCCTGCCCGAGGTCGACGAGCGCGTGGGGCAAGAGCTCGGCCCGCACTTGCCGCTCTAGCAGCAGTTCCTCCTCTATCTCCAGAAGGTGCTGTCAGGCGATTTCGGCCGTTCCGCGCTCACGGGCCAACCCGTGCTCGCCGACATCGCCCGCTTCTTCCCGGCCACGGTCGGGCTCGCTACCGCCGCCACGCTCCTGGGCGTGCTTCTGGGCGTGCCGGCGGGGGTTCTGGCCGCGGTCCACCGCGATCGCTGGCCCGACCATCTCGTCCGCGTGCTCGGCCTCGTCGGCTATCCGGTACCGGTCTTCTGGCTGGGGCTCATGGGCCTCGTCCTGTTCTACACGAAGCTCGGCTGGGTCGAGGGGCCGGGTAGGCTCGGCGTCGCCTTCGAGGACCTGCTCGAACCCACGACCGGCCTCCTCCTCGACGCGGCGCTGGCCGGTGAGTGGGAGATCTTCGCCAACGCCCTCGCTCACCTGATCCTGCCGGCCTCGATCCTGGGCTGTTTCTCGCTCGCCTACATCAGCCGTACGACCCGAAGCTTCATGCTCGCCGAGCTCCGCCTGGAATACGTCACCATCGCACGCGTGAAGGGCGTGCCGGAATGGCGGGTGGTGTGGCGGCACGCGCTCGGCAGCTGCCTGGTGCCGCTCGTCACGGTGGCTGCTCTCTCCTACGGTTCGTTGCTCGAGAGCGCGCTGCTCACGGAGACCGTGTTCGCCTGGCCGGGCCTCGGCCGCTACATCACCGAATCCCTGTTCGACGCCGACACGAACATGGTGCTCGGCGGCACGATCGTAGTCGGCTGCGTGTTCATCGGCCTCGACCTTTTCTCGGACCTGCTCTATCGACTGCTCGACCCGGAGGCGCGGACGTGAGCGGGCTGCGCGCCTGGCTCCTGGATCCGGTGCCGCGCTCGCGCGCCCAGGCGTGGTGGCTCGCCTCGCGTGCGTTTCGCGCCAACCCCATCGCGATGGTCGGGCTCGGCCTGGTCCTCCTGCTCCTGCTCACCGCGCTCTTCGCGCCCTGGATCGCCGGCCGCTCGCCGATCGAGCAGGACCTCGCCAACCGGCTCGCCCCGCCCTCGGCGGCGCACTGGCTCGGCACCGACGAACTCGGCCGCGACATCTGGGCGCGGATCGTCTGGGGCTCGCGCATCACCCTCACGATCGTCGGCATCGTCGTGGTGATCGTCGGGCCGCTCGGCCTCCAGGTCGGGACGGTAGCCGGGTATCCGGGCGGCTGGGTCGACACGTTGCCGATGCGGCTGACCGATCGCCTTCCCGCGGCCGATCCTGGCGCTCGCGCTGGCCGCCGCGCTCGGCCCCGGGATCGAGAACGCGATCCTCGCGATCGCGGTCACCGCCTGGCCGCCCTGAGCAAGGCTGGCGCGGGCCGAGACCTTGGCTATCCGCAAGAGCGACTTCATCGCCGCGGCGATCGTCCAGGGTGCCTCGACGCCGCGGATCCTCCTGGGCCAGGTCGTGCCCTTGTGCCCCTCTTCGGCGATCGTCCGGCTGACCCTCGACACGGCAGGGATCATCTTGACCGCCGCCGGCCTCGGCTTTCTCGGCCTCGGCGCCCGGCCGCCGGCCCCCGATTGGAGGCGATGATCGCGAGCGACCGGCAATGTGTGCTCGACCTGTGGTGGGTCGCGGGCATGCCCGGGGCGGCGATCTTCCTCGTCTCGCTCGGCTTCAACCTCTCGGGCGACGGTCCGCGGGACGTGCTCGATCCCAAACGGGGGCGCGGCTGATGGCCGAAGCGGGACGGCCGTTGGTCGGGGTCGCGGACCTACGGGTTCGCTTCCCGACCCCGCGCGGCCCGATCGACGCGGTGCGGGGCGTCTCCTTCACGTTGGGTGCCGAGCGGCTCGATATCGTCGGCGAATCGGGTTCCGGTAGGTCCACCCTGGGCCGCGCGCTCCTGCAGCTCGTTCCGCCACCTGACGAGGTGGCGGCCGAGCGGCTCGTGGTCGACGACATCGACGTGCTGCGAGCCGATCCCGGCACGCTGCGCGAGCTGAGCGGTGGCCGCGCCTCCGTGGTGCTGCAGGACCCGAATTCTCCTTGAACCCGATGATGCGGGTGGGCGCCCGGATCGTCGAGGCGCTGCGCTTTCACCAGCGGATCGGTCGGCGCGAGGCCCGCGAGCGGGCGCTCGCCATGCTCGAGACGGTGCGCATCCGCGAGCCGGCACGCGTCGTCCGCGCCTTCCCGTACGAGCTCTCGGGCGAGATGGGCCAGCGCGTCGTGATCGCCATGATGCTGGTGGCCGAGCCGCGCCTTCTGGTCGCCGGCGAGCCGACCTCGGCGCTCGACGCGTCGATCCAGGCCGAGATTTTGAACCTGCTCCTCGACCTCAAGGAGGCTTACGGCCTCTCCTGGATCTTCGTGAGCCACAATCTCGCGCTGGTGGCGCGGATGTGTGCCACGGTGGCGATCATGAACAACGGCCGGATCGTCGAGCAGGCGGCGGTGGATCGCCTGGCCCGGGACGAACTCGTCGAGCCCTATTCGCGCCAGCTCCTGGCGGCGAGCCGCGGCTACGACCGGGAGGTCGCGCGCTCTCGTAACCTTCGATTGAGGCGGGCCGGGCGGCCTTCGGCCGCAAGGTCCAACCGCCCTCGAGGCGACGGGGCGGAGCCGTTGCAGCGTTGACGGCTTCTCAACCTTTTCGTGCGAGAACGCCGTCGACCCCGGTAGAGAGGTGCCGTGTCCCTGTTCCTGGTCCTAGTCGTGCTTTGCGGCCTCTGGGCATTCGCAGCCTGCACGGTCGGCGGCCGTTCCCGACTCACCCCACCGGTCGGCGGTGCCCGGCGTCCGGACGCCGACATCCGCGCCTGCCGCATCGGCACGTTCGCCCGCCGCGCTTCCTGCGATGCACCCGCAGGCGTCCTCGAACGGCGCCGCTCCGGAAACAGGATCGGGTCGGCAGCACCGGCGATGCCGTCGGCCCCCGCTGCGAGGATCCGGGCTTCCGGCGACCCGCCGGGAGGGGCCTCACGCGGTCTCGATCGTGCCTTCCATCACGCCGACCGCTCCACCGGCCACCCTTGCCTCGACCACGAGGCCGTCGCGCTTGAGCGCGTGAGCGGCGAGGAACGAGGGACGTCCCATCTCGACGCCCTGCTCGATGTGCCAGGCGAGATCCCCATCGGTCCGGGGGTCGGCCGTGGCGAGGAGGCCCGCGAGGGCCGCGGCTGCCGAGCCGGTGGCCGGATCCTCCGCGACTCCCGCCCCCGGGGCGAACATGCGGGCGCGCACCTCGATCCCGGGTGTGCCGGTCGCCCGGGTGAAGAGGTAGAGGAGCGGCTCCTGGAGGTCGGCGAGGACGGCCGCGACGGTCTCGGGGTTCACCGGCCGGGCTCTGCCCAGAGCGTCGACGGAGCGGAGCTCGACCATCAGGAACGAAAGCCCGGCGCCGGCGACGCATGGTGCGGGCCCGTCGGCCACGATGTCGGCCGTCGCGAGGCCGAGCGCACGGGCCACCGCCTCCCGCTCGAGCCGGGGCCCGTGCCGCGGCCGCTGCGGCGCGGTGAGCTCGGCCCGGACCGGCCTTCCCTCCTCGAAGAGGACCGTGACTGGTACCGGACCGGCGTTCTCCTCGAGAACGATCCGTGCCCGCCCGTCGGGTCCCGGCGTGCAGCGCCCGTCCCGCGCGAGGTGGAGGGCGGTGCCGATGGTCGGATGCCCGGCGAACGGCACCTCGAGCGTCGGGGTGAAGATCCGCAGCCGTGCGAGATGCGCCGGGTCGTCCGGCGGCAGGACGAACACCGTCTCGGGATAGCCGAATTCGCGGGCGATCGCCTGCATCCGCCCGGCCTCGAGACCCGCGGCCTCCAGCAGCACGGCCAGTGGGTTGCCGGCGAAGCGGCGATCGGTGAAGACGTCGAGGGTGACGAAGCGGTGGCGCACGGCGGTCTCCCGAGGCGACCCGGCTCAGTCCGGGCGGAAGCAACACAAGAGTTTGATCTCCACGACCCGGCCTTCGCCCTGCCGCTGGTCGGGGGGCGCCATGCCGGCCTGGAAGCGGCTCGCGAGCCGCTCGGCGGGCAGGCCCTGACGGGCCAGGGTGTCGACCACCACCGCCATCCGCAACAGCGCTTTCTCCCAAGCCCCGACCTCGACACCGGAAGGCGAGGCAGCGGCGGCGGCGAAACTCTCGACGAGGATCAGCCAGTCCCGATCGGTCGGGACCTTCCGGACCGCCTCGGCGAGACCGAGGACGGCGCGTTCGAGCTGTCGGCTGCCTTCGGCGTCGAGTTCGGTGCCACCGGGAGGGAAGAGGATCTCGCCGGCGAACAGGAAGCCGCCACCCGATCGCCCGGCCAACAGGGCCTGGTCGAGCCCGGCGACGGTCGAGGCCCGGTAGCGGGTGCGGGTGTCGGCCTGCGCAGCGACCGCGTCGGACAGCCGCAGCGAGAGGTCCTGGATCTGCCCCTTGGCGAGCGCGAGCTGGCGCTCGGCCGACCACCAGAGTGCCACGAGCCCGAGGCTCGCGAGCGCGAGGGCGAGCACGGCGAGGACGGCACCGAAGGGCCATCGGCCGGCGCGCGTGCCGAGCCGAAGGCTACGGCTCGCGGCCTGGCCGCGGGGAGCGGCCGTGGCGCGCTCCGCTCGCTCCCGCGCGGTACGGAAGCCGCTCTCGTCGTACTCCCGGCGACGCACCGGATCCCGCAACACGTCGTAAGCTTCGACCAGGAAGCGAAACCGGTCTTCGTCCGCTTCCGGTCCACCGTGATCCGGATGCCAGAGCTTGGCGCGCTCACGGAACGCGGCCTTGAGCTCCTCTGCCGAGGCGCCGCGGCCGACACCGAGCGCGCGGTAGTAGCCCTTGGGGTCGTCGAGCGGATCCATCTCACGCCCGTGCCAGGACGTGGGCTCTATAGGCGGCACGACAGAGGCTCGGCAACTGCACCCGGCCGCTTGTCGCTCCGGCCGACGACGGCGATGTTCGCTCCGTGGCGGATCGTAGCGGGCGATGCCATCGGGGCTGTTGCGGGTCCTTCTGGGACCGGTCGGGCGCGTGCGGAAGCGGCCGGCTCGGCGGCGAGCGCCGGACAGCCAGCGGGCGCGGGTCTATCGCTGGGAGCAGGCCTTGGTCTTCCCGGGGCACGATGCGCTCCTGTCGCTCGACGTCTGCCGCGCCCTGGTCGAGGCCGTCTATCGCTGGGCCGAGCCGGACAGGGTGGATGCTGCGGGCTGGACGCCGCCGCGCGTCGGCGATGGCCGCGGTCGCCGCCACGCCTGTGGCTCGCGGGAGGTGATCAAACTGCCGCGTTGGGCCCGGACGGCGCCGATCGTCTTGCACGAATGCGCCCACGGGCTCGCCCCGGACGGCCACGGGCCGCGCTTCGTTGCGGCCCATGTGGCGCTGCTCGAGCACTTTCTCGGCATGGACGGGACGGCGCTGCGACTGAGCCTGAGCGCCTCCGGAGTCGCCTGCGGCGAGACCGTGCGCGGTCCGGACGGCGCTCTCTCGTTCCGTGCTCCGAGGCGGGCTCGGGCGGGCCGCCGCGAGCGGCCCGGCGAGCCACCTCGTCCGCGGCCGGCTCGCCTCCGAGAGTGACGGCGCGGGAGGCCAGGGGCCGCATCCGCGGCCGCGCCCGATCGGAATCGGCAGAACTTGCAGCGAGAGCGCCTGGGGCCGGGACATGGTTTCCTCGGATCTGCGGGTCACTCATCATGGATGGGGCGGAAACGGCGGGCCCTCCCCGGCTCGGCTGGGACGAGGCGAGCGCCCGGTCCCCGGCTCGTGCACGGGGCCGCGGCGGCTCGGCCTAGGATGCGGTCGAAGGAGCCGGCTTCTCGAGCCCGGCGGGCGCGGCTCGACCACCTGTCGGAATATCGTTCGCAGTGGCGTGCTTTCGAGGAGCACGGAGGGGCTCGGTTCGGCCGGCCGGGTGTGGCGCGCGTATGTCGTTGCGACCGATCCGGGTCCGTGCCGGTCTGCGGCCCGGCCGGCGTTGCGGTTGCAGACCCGCCTTCTCCCGCGGCAGACTCGTCGTCTCGCTCCTCTCAGGGGTCGGACCAGGACCAGCCTTTTTCCAGGAAAGGCACGAGCGCCTCGCTGTCGTCACGCGTTTCGCGACCGGCGCGCCACATTTGCCTGTAATCGCCTTCGCGCTGCGTGTCACCAGAGGGCCAGCGGAAGAGAGTGGATGCCTCGGTGCGAGCGGAAAGGACGGGAGGGATCGGCCACCGGCTAGGTCCGGTCCGCATGGCGTTCCCTCTCAGGCACGGATCGCCCACCGCGCGGCGGAGCGCCCGGCATCTCCAACCAGGGCGAGCGGCTCGGTTTGCCCGGCGAACTACTCTTTCCGGGAGGGGACGGCGGACATTTATCGCTGTGCCGCGAGCCCCCTTCTCCCTTCTTTCGAACGCGAACCGCTCCGGGAGCGCTCGTCGGAGAACCGGCCTCGGCGCCCGCTCATCTACCGGCCAGGTCCGGTCGTCCTTCCGGCCCGGACCCTGTCGAGGAATGCCAGCTTCCTCCGACCAGACACGAACAGCGATATCGCCACTCCGCAGAGGGCGCGAGAAGCCTCGTACGAAGCCGGGCGCGAGCGCCCCGTGCCGACGAGCCTGGTGCTCGGGATCTTCGGTGCACGAGCTGGGCCGGGCGGCAGCACATCCTGCCCGAGGCCAGCCCGAACCGCCCGCCGGCCCCCGATTCACACCGGCCGGTCGCCCACGAAGGTCAGGAATCGCTCCACTCTGCCGTCGGTACCGAAAGCCACGACGTCGTAACGCTCGGGCTTCGACGACGGCATACCGGGCGAGCCCTCGGGCATCCCGGGCACGGCGAGCCCCCGGACCCAGCTCGGCCTCGCGGCGAGCAGGCGGTGGATCGCGGACGCCGGCACGTGCCCCTCGATCACCAGCTCGTCGAGCCGAGCCGAATGGCAACCGGCGAGCGGCTCCGGAACCCCGAGCGCGGCGCGGATCGGAGCGAGATCGCGGACCTCCCGCTCGCGGGTCGCGAAACCTTCCTCCTCCAGATGTCGCGCCCAGAGCGTGCAGCAGCCGCAGCCACGCAGCTTCCAGATCTCGACCGGCGCCGGCACCGCGGCATCGACCCCGCGGAGAATCCCGAGAGCCGTCGCAGAGGCGGAAATTACGAGCAAGCGGCGGCGAGCGAGCGGCACGACAACCTCCGGGCTCGAGGAGCCGTCCCCGAGGCGCTCTACCCCCTCCCGACGCCGGCAGCAAGGCCCGGTGTCCCGCCAGTTCCAATCGACGGTCGCCGACGCGCGCAAGCCTCCCCGCGCACGGGTGGGTGGGGGAGGTCGGCCCGGCACGAGCCGCCCACCCGGACGCCGCGGATCAGCGCCGCGTCGATCGGCCGCCTGCCTGACGCGGCACCAACGGAGTGATGCTTGCTCCCGAAGCAGCGGGCCGAGCAGGGTCGGCGCGGCAGGAGACGCCCGACGGGCTTCGGGGAGGTTCGCCGCGTCCGCCGCCATCCGTCGCGCGGCTCCCCTTGGGCGGCCCGGAATCAGTGGAACGATGCCGGTTCGCCGGGGACCGGCCCGGCCGAGTTCGGCCGCGGAAACTCTGCCCGGTCATCGTCGAGCATCCGCGCCGGCTCGGCCGCCGGAAGGGTACGGTCCCGGGGAGCGTCGGACCACAACCATCGGGCGGTGGAACCGACGCGCCCGGCCGCGCGGCGACCGGGCGTTCCGGTCACGGATCGAGACGGACAGGCCCGCGCCGGCGAACGCGTCTGCCCGCTACGGTCGAGCGCCCGGTCGCCCGGGCGGTCGCCCCGCTGCGGCGAACGGTACTGCTCTTCTCGACCCGCGCTCGCAACAAGCCCCGCGATCGCCTTCGCGCCGTCGTTCTCCTCCCGGATCCGACGACACGCCCGCGATCCGCTCGGCTCCGCCCCCGCGCCGAGAGCCGAGAGGAAGCGCACTCGTCGACCTCGAGGCACCCCTGAAGACCCTGGTGGTGGGAACGATGCGTCGACGAGGGAACCTCTCTCGCCGTGGAGCCCTCGGCACCCGTGCAGCCGAAGTCACGGTATGGTTCGACGAGGGCGCGCTCGGGAACGACCGCTCGGCGCTCGGGAGGCGGCGTCCGCGAACCTGGCCCGCGGCGGCCTCTGCGTCCCCGACACTCGAAGCCCGGCGGTAAAGGGACGACGAGCGGAAAACCACGCCCCGGCCGGGGTGGCCGTCGCGCCTCCGGAAGCGACGGAACGAAGCGTCGGAGAGGTGCCCGACCGCCGGGCGGGCGGGACGACCGTCGCACGGGTAAGTGGGAGGGCATCGGACGATCGGCCGGGCAACGGCCGGCCGAACGGGAACCGTTGCGGCGGAGGGCCCAGAGGAGCGTGCAATCCTTCCCACTCGCCGGGCTCCGGCTACCCTCGAAGTCCCGAGGCTCGCGGAGCCGCGCCACCGCCCGGCCGGCACGATCGAAACGACCCGCGCGATCGGCTCCGCCCAGTCCACGCGAGAACGCGCAACCGCCGGCCAGCCGATCGCCGTCCGCGAATCGCCAGCCGCCGAAGCGAGGGACTTTCGCGACCGGGGATCCGATGCGGAGCCCCGGTGCGATCCGCGCGGGCCCTCGGTGCCGCCCCTCCTGCGGCACGACACAAGGCCCCGACGACCGTGGATCGCACAGTCCGCGAGAAGCGGGTGCGGATCCCCGGGAACGAATTCAGGCTTCGCGTGAAACCGCGTCGATGCGCCCGGACGGAGAGGAGCCTCGTCGCGGACGAGCCGAGCGGGTCGGATGGGCACGATCGGGCGCCGAGGTCTCGGTCGAGCCGGCGCCGGCTCGACGGGACGGGTACCACCGAGCTCTTCGCAGAGGCCGTGGCGCGCTTGCGAGAACGAACCGGACGAGCCCTCGGCTCGCGGTGCCGGGCGAACGCCGGCGGTTGCAGCCGCGATCGCCGACGGGCGAGGGCCGGCCGTCTCGCTCGTGGCGATTCGCGCAGCCGTCGACGCGGGCCGACCCGCAGAAGAAACCGGTCCGCCGACGGTCGGATCCTGGAGACCGCCGTTGTGACGAGCAAGAGATACCGACAATCGGGGCCTTCTCGGCGCGGGCGCTCCTCGTGCGCGGAAGCGGCGCGGGCGCTCCTCGGATCTGCGGCGGTTCGTGGACCGCCCCGAGCAGATCGTGTTCCGCCGACGAACGTGTGGGTGGAAGCTGAACGCGGGCCCGCAGCGTCTCGGGCGGCCGTCGCGAGCAGGGGTCTCGGCCGGCGCGGGCCCGCCGCCAGCCTCGCGCCATGCGCCGCGCCTCACCCACTCGCCGAACGATTTCCTCTCCCGCCGCCAGACGCGGCAAGGCCGGTCGATCAGGCGCCAGCGGGCCGCGCGGCTCGGGCCGGGTGCCAGCGGCGCAGGCGAAGTGCATTCGCCACCACCGAGACGCTCGAGAAGGCCATGGCGGTGCCGGCGAGCGCCGGCGAGAGCAGGCCGAACGCCGCGAGCGGCAGCCCCAAGAGATTGTAGAAGAAGGCCCAGAAGAGGTTCTGCCGAATCGTTCTGCGGGTCGCTGCGGCGATCTCGAGGGCCGCCGCCACGAGCCGCGGATCGGGGCGCAGGAGCGTGAGGCCGGCCGCGGCGCGCGCCGCGTCGGCCCCGCCCCCCATCGCCACGCCGACATCGGCGGCGGCGAGCGCCGGCGCATCGTTGACCCCGTCCCCCACCATCGCCACGACGCGCCCCTCGGCCCGCATCCGCTCGATCGCCGCGACCTTCTCGGCCGGCTTAAGAGGGGCCTCGACCCAGGCGATCCCGACCGCCCGTGCGACCCGCTCCGCGGTCGCCCGCCGGTCGCCCGAAAGAAGGGCCGTCGAGAGCCCCCGGCGATGCAGGGCGGCGACCGCTTCGGCGGCTTCGGGGCGCAGCTCGTCCTCGAGGGCGACGAGCCCGAGGAGCTCGCCGTCGGCTGCCACCCAGGCGAGGCTGCGGCCGGCCGCCGCTTCGGCCGCGGCCCGCTCGGCCAGCGGCGCGGTGGCGATGCCCGCGTCTTCGAGGAGCTCCGCCCGACCGATCCGCACCGCCCGGCCCTCGACCCGGGCGACGAGACCCAGGCCCGGACGGGCCTCGAAAGTCTCGACCGGCGGCAATGCCAGGCCCCGCTCGGAGGCCGCGGCCAGGATCGCCCGGCCGAGCGGGTGCTCACTCCCCTGCTGGGCGGCCGCCGCCAGCCGCAGAAGCGCCTCCCCCTCACCCGCAACGGGATGCAGGGCGACGAGCACCGGTCGACCGAGGGTGAGGGTCCCGGTCTTGTCGAAGGCGACGAGGTCGACGGCGACCGCGCGCTCCAGCGTAGCGATGTCGCGGATCAGGATACCGGCCCGCGCCGCCGCCCCGGTACCCGCCACGAGCGCCGCCGGCGTAGCGAGGCCGAGGGCGCAGGGGCAGGCCACGACCAGCACCGCGACGGCCGACCAGAGCGCCCGCTCGAGGTCGTAGCCGGCGGCGAGCCAGCCGAAGAGCGTGAGAACCGCCAAGCCGATCACCGCCGGCACGAAGACCGCGCTCACCCGGTCGACCAGGCGCTGGATCGGAGCCTTGCCGGCTTGCGCCCGCTCGACGAGCTCGGCGATCCGCGCGAGCGTCGTATCACGGCCGACCCGCTCCGCCACGCAGCGCAGGAGCCCGCTGCCGTTGATCGAGCCGGCGATCAGCCGATCGCCCGGGTTCTTGCGAACCGGCAGGCTCTCGCCGGTGAGGAGCGATTCGTCGAGCTCGCTCGAGCCCTCGAGGATGCGGGCATCGACCGGGACCCGCTCGCCGGGCCGGATCACGAGCCGATCACCGACCGCGACCTCCTCGACCGCCACCTCGACTTCGCAGCCGGCCCTCAGGACGCGCGCGGTCTCCGGTGCGAGCGCTTCGAGCTCGCGCAGAGCCGCGGCAGCCCCCGCCTTGGCCCGGCCCTCGAGCCAGCGGCCGAGCAACACCATCGTGATCACGACGGCCGCCCCCTCGAGGTAGAGGCGGCCGCGTGCCGCCTCGCCCTCCAGCAACACGAGCACGAACCCGTGCAGGAAGGCGGCGCTGGTCCCGAGTGCCACGAGGAGGCTCATGGTGCCGGTGCCGGCGCGCAAGCCCGCCCAGGCGTCTCGGTAGAAGCGGGCACCCAACACGAGCTGCACGGGGGCCGCGAGCAGGAGTTCGACCCAGGGGCTCGGGTGCAGATGGAAGCCGAAGGGGGCGGCGAGCATCGGCAGGACCAAGGGGGCGGTGAGCAGCAGGGCCGCCACGAGCGCCACCGCCTCGCGCCGGCGGGCGGCCCGCTCGGCCGCGGCCGCCCGTTCCGCCTCGAGGCCCCGCTCGCCTTCGAGGGCGGCCCGGTAGCCGGCCGCGCGCACCGCGGCGAGCAGCGCCGCCGGGATCGCCGGATCGGCCAGGTGGCGGACCTCGGCGCGCTCGCTCGCGAGGTTGACGGTCGCCTCGAGCACGCCGGGCACCGCCGAGAGCGCCCGCTCGACCCGACCGACACAGGAGGCGCAGCTCATGCCGCCGATCGAAAGGCGCGTGGTGCGCTCGCGCACCGCGTAGCCGGCCACGCGCACCGCCTCGACCAGCCGATCGAGCGGAGCCGGCGGGTCGGCGAGCCGGAGCTCGGCGCGCTCGGTCGCGAGGTTGACCTCGACCGCCGCGACACCCGGCACGCGGCACAGGACCCGCTCGAGGCGAGCGGCGCAAGCGGCACAGGTCATGCCGGCGATCGAGAGTGAAAGCCGCCGCTCTGCCCGGTCTTCCGACGGGGGCGCTCCGACCGGCGCCGACGGTGTCCCGAGCAGGGTTTCCATGGCCTCCGACACCTCCCCGCGACGGGGCCGAACCGGCCGTTCCGGCCGCGACCGCCCGCGGCGGGCGGCCCGCTGCGGGCGAGCTCCCACAAATAGGCACCCCCGAGCGTCCCCACAACACGGTCGCCCGAGCGGGTGCCCCGGCGCGGACGCGGCGGGTTCGGCGGCTTCGCAGTCTCGGGCCACCTCCGCGGTCCGTGGACGACCGATCGATGTGGTGGCTGCGGCCGAACCGTCCCCGGGCCGCCCCTGTCGACGACGAGGACGGTTCGGACGGAACGGAACGGCTCGGTCGCCGAGCCGGCCTCGGCCCGACCCGCGGGACGGCCGACGGCCGCACACCGGGCCACACGCCGGGTCAAATGTCAGGAGGGTGACCCGATCGGATCCGACCGGGGGGTCGGCGGATCGCCTCTAGACGAAGGCGCCCCTCGTCGGTCGCCGGACAGGCCGCCGCCGCGCGACATCGGATGCCGCCGGGGCGCGTGGAGACGGAGCTTCGGCGACCCGTGACGACACGATGCGGTGGCGCGTCGGGTGCGCAGCCGCCCCACACACGCGGTCCAACGCACCGTGCGTCGTCGCCGGTACGGCGAGTGGGACGATCGGCCGGCGGGCGACGTCGCCGCTCGGGACCGCGGTCGGAAGCTCGCGCTGCGGCGGACACGACCGATCCGCCCTCGCTCCGCGGGGCCCGAGCACGCATCCTCGCGGACGCCCCCGCAGCGGCGGCGCTTGACCGCGGAGCCCGACGGGACGTCTATGCGAGAGCGACAGGGGAGGACGAGCCATGGCGACCGCACGCGCGGGCGTTCGCAGGGCCAATCTCGGGCTCGAGGAGGCGGTCGCGGAGGCGGAGGCGCGCTACGTCGCGGCCCGGCCGAAGAGCCGGGCGATCTTCGAACAGAATCTGCGCGCCATGCCCGGCGGCAACACCCGGACGGTGCTGTTCTTCTCACCGTTTCCGACGGTCATCAGCGAAGGGCGCGGGGCCCGGCTCCTCGATGTCGACGGGCACGAATATGTCGATTGGTTGGGCGAATATTCGGCCGGGCTCTACGGACACAGCCACCCCGTGATCCTGCGGGCGATCCGCGAGGCTCTGGAGCACGGGATCGCGCTCGGCGGGCCGAACCGCTTCGAGGGGCCGCTCGCCGCCGAGCTCTGCCGCCGCTTCCCCTCGCTCGAGCTGGTCCGCTTCTGCAATTCCGGGACCGAGGCCAACCTGTTCGCGATCTCGGCCGCTCGGGCCTTCACCGGCCGGCCGGCGGTGATGGTGTTCGACTACGGCTATCACGGCGGCGTGTTCTACTTCACCCCCGGCCAAGACCGGATCAACGCGCCCTTCCCCTGGGTGCTGGCGCCCTTCAACGACACCGCCGGCACGCTCGCGCTGCTCGAGGCGCACGCCGGCGAACTGGCCGCGGTGCTGATCGAGCCGATGCAGGGCGGCGCCGGGGCGATCTGCGCCGAGCCCGCCTTCCTCGCCGCGTTGCGCGAGGCCTGCACCCGGCACGGCGTCTGCTTGATCTTCGACGAGGTCATGACCTCGCGGATGAGCGCCGGCGGGCTGCAGGCGCGGCTCGGCATCACCCCCGACATGACCTCGCTCGGCAAGTATCTGGGCGGCGGCCTCTCGCTCGCCGCGTTCGGCGGCAAGGCCGCGATCATGGCCCAGTTCGACCCGCGCCGGCCGGGCGCCGTGCCGCACGCCGGCACCTTCAACAACAACGTGCTGGCGATGGCCGCCGGGCTCGCCGGCCTCACCGAGGTCGCGACACCGGAGGTGTTGGATGCCCATTTCGAGCGGGGCGAGCGGCTCAAGGCACGGATCAACGACCTCGCCGCGCGCCGCGGGGTGCCGTTCCAGTGCACCGGCACCGGCACCATCCTGGGCCTGCACTGCCAGGGCGGCCCGCTGCGCTCGGGCCGCGACCTGGCGGCCCAGGACCCGGCCCGCCGCGAGCGGTTGCAGCGCCTGCTGCACTACGACCTCCTGGAGCGCGGCCACTATCTCGCCCGGCGCGGCTATCTCACCGTCTCGCTCCCTCTCTCCGCAGAGGACGAGGAGAGTTTCCTCGCCGCGATCGACGAGTTCCTCGCGCTGCGCCGGCACCTGCTGCTCGACTGAGGAGATGGACGCGGCGGCTCCGGCGGAGCGCACCGGGCAAGGGACGGCGCCTCTGCCGCCGGCCCTCCGGGCACCGGCGCTCGGCCCGCCGGTGCCGCGCACGCTCTGCACCGATTGCGGCCTCTCGCGGATGCGGATCGCGAAGGCCTGCGGCCGCGCCTGCCAGTTCATCGCCCCCGACTATCCGGCCGCGGAAGCCGCGGTGCACGGCCGGACGCGCGATCCGAGCCGACCCGACGAGCTCCATTTCGGCCCCTTCCGGCGAATGCTGCGGGCCGGCCTGCGCGAGCCTCGGCCCGGGGCGCAGTGGACCGGCATCGCCACCCGCATCGGCGAGCGCCTGCTGGAAACCGGGCTCGCGCAAGCCGTGCTGACGGTGGCGCCGACCCCGGGCGATCCCTGGCGGCCGATGCCGGTGATCGTGACGCGGCCCGAGGGCATGGCCCTTTGCCGCGGCATGCGGATGGGCTACGCGCCCACCCTCGCCCTCTTGGAGCCCGCGCTCGAAGTGGGTTTCCGGCGCCTGGCGCTGATCGGCATCCCCTGCCAGGTCCACGCGCTGCGGAAGATCCAGGCCGAACTCGGCCTCGAAGCGCTCTGGATCGTGGGCACCCCCTGCTCCGATAACACCACGACCGAGCGGTTCCGCGAGTTCCTGGCACTCCTCGACCCGCATCCCGAGACGATCACCTATCTCGAGTTTCGCGCCGACTACCGGATCGAGCTGCGTTACGCCGACGGCCGGGTCCGCTTCGTTCCTTTCCTCGAACTACCGCTCGCGCAGCTCCCGGCCGATTTCTTTCCGCTCACCTGCCGAACTTGTGTCGATTACACGAATGTGCTCGCGGACATCACAGTGGGCTACATGGGCGGCTCCGGCAAACAGTGGCTCCTGGTCCGCAACGAACGGGGCGAAGAGCTGCTGCGTCTGTTGCGCGACGAGCTCCTGGTCGACGAGCCCGAGAGCCGCGGCCGGCGCGCGGGCCCCGTGCGGGTCTACGCCGCGAACGTCGTGCGTGCCGCGGGCGGCCTGCCGCTGCGCCGGATGCCGGACTGGCTGCGGCCGATCGCCTCGCGACTGCAGCGCTGGTTCGGCCCCAAGGGCCTCGAATTCGCCCGCGCCCGGGTCGAGATGAAGGCGATCGAGACCGTCCTCCATCTCCGCCATGCCGCCCGGGCCAAGATGAAGCACATGATCCCCGCGCACGTCTGGCGGCTCGTCGAGCCCTACGGTCTGCAGCCGGAGCCCGGAGAGCAGCGGCGGCCGGACCCGGCTGCGGCGGAGCCGCTCAGCCGGCCAGACCCTGGCCCGCGGCGTTGAAGGTATAGCCCAGAAAGTCGCGCAGGGCGCGCGCCGGCGGGCCGAGCTCGGCGCCGCGGCGCCAGACGAGCCCCACGTCCATGGTCGGCACGGGCTCGGCCACGTCGCGGGTTTCGAGCCGCAGCCCCTCGAGCGACCAGGGCCGGAAGACCATGTCGGAAAGGATGGTCACCCCCATGCCGGCTGCGACCATGCTGCGGACCGCCTCGACCGAGCTCGTGCGGAAGACGGCGTTCGGCATCCAGGGGGTGCGGGCCCAATAGCGCCGCGCGGTGAGCTCGGCCTCGTCGACCGTGAGCATGACGTAGCGCTCCTCGGCGATCTCCTCGAGCGGCACCGTGGAAAGCGCCGCCAGCCGATGGCCGGTCGGCAGCCAGAGCCGCCGGCGCGAGCGGATCAGGGTCTCGTGGGCGAGGCGGGCGCGGTCGACCAGGTTCGAGGTCAGGAGTACGGCGAGCTCGAACTCGCCGTCGGCGAGCCGACGCTCGATCTCGGCCCGCGGCGCCTCGACGAGCTCGACCCCGACCCTCGGGAAGAGGCGGGCGAAGCGGGCGAGATGGGCCGGCAGGAAATAGCCGGCGACGGTGTAGGTCACCGCGACCCGGACCCGGCCTTCGACCTCGTCTTTGGGCGCGAGCCGGGCGCGCAGGGCACCGTCGACCGCTGCCACGACGTTGCGGGCGTGTTCGACGAAGCGGGCGCCTTCGGGCGTGAGCCGCATGCCGCGGGCGGTCCGCTCGAACAGCCGGTGTCCCAGGAGATCCTCGAGCTCGCCGATCGCCTCGCTCACCGCCGAAGGCGAAAGCGCGAGTTCGGAGGCGGCGCGCGAAACCCGGCCGGCGGCGGCGACGGCCAAGAAGGCTCTGACCTGACGGAGCGTGAGGCTCACCGAGCGACCGTTCGGAAAAAGCGAAAAGGCTTCTCGGCACTTCCTGTTTCACAAAAGTGCGGCGGTCGGCAAGAGTTCTCCAAGTCGATGCGCTTTTTGAACAGCTGGCGGACTTCCTGTTTCACAAAAGTGCGGCGGTCGGCAAGAGTGCGGCTCGGAAAGCGCGGCCGCCGGCCTTGGCCCGGCGGAAACGAGTCGCCGAGGAGGGAGGACAGGGATGCGCCGCAAGACGCTGCGGGCGAGTGCGGGAGCACTCGCGCTGATCGCGATCGGCTGGGCGGCCGCGAGCCGCGCCGCCGACTGGTTCCCCTACAAGGTCGAGGTCTGGGATCCGCCCTTCGACATGGCGAGCCCCCGGAAGACGGTCGACTACGTGCCGCTGCCCAAGGCATCCAAAGGCTGGAATCTGTGCGTCTCCTTCCCGCACATGAAGGACGCCTATTGGCTCGCCGTCGATTACGGCGTGGTCGAGGAGGCTCGCCGGCAGGGGGTGAACCTGCAGCTCGTCGAGGCCGGCGGCTATACCGAGCTCGCGAAGCAGATCGCCCAGATCGAGAATTGCGTGGCGGGTGGCGCCGACGCCGTGATCATCGGTGCGATCTCCTACGACGGCCTCAACAATCTCGTGGCCGAGATCCGCAAGAAGAACGTCCCGGTGATCGATGTGATCAACGGGATGAGCTCGCCCGAACTGTCGGCCAAGTCGCTCGTCTCCTTCGGCGAGATGGGTGCGAAAGCGGGCGAGTTCCTCAAGAGCCGGCACCCCACCGGCAGCGCCAAGGTCAAGGTCGCCTGGTTCCCGGGTCCGGCCGGTGCCGGCTGGGTCGAGGCCGGCAACAAGGGCTTCCTCGAGGCGATCAAGGGCGCGGCCGTCGAGGTGGTCGAGACCAAGTACGGCGACACCGGCAAGGAGGTGCAATCGAAGCTCGTCGAGGACACGCTCGAAGCGCACCCCGACGTCGCTTATGTCGTCGGCACCGCGGTCACCGCCGAGGCGGCGATCCCGATCCTGCGCACGCGCGGGCTGCAGGACAAGGTCAAGATCGTCTCCTATTACTACACGCCCGGCGTCGATCAGGGCATCCGCCGCGGCCAGATCCTCGCGGCCCCGACCGATTCGCCCGTGATCCAGGGGCGGATCGCGGTCGACCAGGCGATCCGGATCCTCGAGGGCAAGGACTATCTGAAGCACGTGGGCCCGGCTTTGTTCGTCGTCACCCAGGACAACATCAAGAGCTTCGATACCACCTCGACGCTCGCACCGGC
>CALBAK010000033.1 GCA_937926445.1 uncultured Alphaproteobacteria bacterium | reverse complement strand
CCAACGCTACCGCACGCCGGGTGACAGAGGCGTCACCGGCGTGTCGACTTCCGGGTCGGCACGCTGCCCGAACAGCGGCGTGCCGGATCAGGGCAGCGGGAGGAGGTCCTCCCGCGCCATCACCACCGGGCGCTCCGCACCCAGGATCTCGAGCAGGAGCGCTACGCGGCCCTTCTCGTCGAGCCGCGTGACGGTGGCGAGACGGTCGGCGAACGGGCCGGTCAGCACCCGCACCCGCTGGCCGGGCGCCACCTCGAGGCCGTAGCGCACCGTGCCGTCCTCGCCCGTAAGCACCTGGAGATGTTCGACCACGCCCCGCGGCACAGGCCGCGGCCGGTCGTCCTCCATGAGCAGCCCGACCACCCCCAGGGTACCGTTGACCGCCCGCCAGCGGTCGCGGGCGAGGTCGAGAGCCACGAAGCCGTAGCGCGGAAAGAGCGCGCTCTTGACCTTCTGGACGCGGCGCGCGTGCCGCACCGTGCGGGAAAGAAGTGGTAGCCAGCCGCGGAAGCCCTGGCGCGCCAAATTCTCGAAAGCCCAGGCCTCGCGTCGGGGCTGCGTGAACACGCAGTACCAGCGCTCGCCCGGGGCGAGCGACGACATTCGCCGGCGCTCGGCCGGCACAGTCGGCGCTGCCGACGAGGCCGCGAGCGGTGCGGGCCGGGCCGTCGATCGGGGGAGCGGAACCGCTGCGCTCCTCATGCCGCGGCCTCTGCTCGCAATCCGGCCGCCGGCGTGCGCTGCGCAGCGAACGCCTCCATCGCCTGCTCGATCGCGCCCTCGTTGATCCGCTCGCCGCGTACGATCATGACCGCCGTCAGCCACAGGATGCGCAGGTCGAGCAAGAGGCTCGCATGGTGGATGTACCAAAGGTCGAGGGCCTCCTTGTGGCGCAGGGAGAGGAGCTGGCCGCCATTGACCTGGGCCCAGCCGGTCAGGCCCGGCCGCATGGCCGCGCGCGCCCGGCCGCGATCGGGAAGTGCCCGCAGCTCGGCGTCGAGCAAGGGCCGCGGGCCGACGAGCGCCATGTCGCCACGCAAGACGTTCCAGAGCTGCGGCAGCTCGTCGATCTTGAAGCGCCGCAGGAACCGGCCGAGCGGATGGTGGCGTTCGTCCTCGCTGCGCTCGCGGCCCTCGGCGTCGACCGGCTCGGCCATGGTCTTGAGCTTGACGAGGGTGAAGGGGACCAGCCCGCGGCCGCGCCGGCGCTGGGTGAAGAAGGGCGGCGGTCCGATCCAAAGCGCGACCGCGAGTGCGGCGGGCAGGATCACGACCGAGCCTGCGATCAGCCCGATCGCGGCCGCGACCGTGTCGATCGCGCGCTTGGCGACCAGATAGACGAGCTTGCGGCGCGGCATCGCCCGCACGTCCGCCGGGGCGGAATCGACGAGCTCGCCCGCATCCGGCTCGTAGCCGCGAAGCTGAACGATGTCGGCCAGCCGGTCGACCGCGATCCGCTCGGCCCAGGCGCGCCGCTCGAGTCCGCGCAGTACCTCCGGAGCCATCTGCGCGGGTGGCAGGGTCAACAGGATCCGTTCCGGTCGCAAACCACGCACCGACAGCCGCGCGATCACCGAAAGCAGCTCCTCCGGCCGGCCGAGGATCGGCACACCGTCGATCGCGCGGCCGATCGTCGCGAACGAATCGAGGATGCCGACCGGCTGCCAAGCGGGTGCGGCATGGCGCAGCAGTTGGATCGCGAGGACCGCGCCCTCCCCGGCACCGACCAGAAGGAGCGGGCGTGACGCCGGCAGCGAAGCCCGCCCCGCCGACGTCGGCGAACGGCGCGCGAGCAGCATCCAAGCGAAGCGGGTCCCGGCGAGCCCCGCGGTCGCCAACAGCAGGTAGAGGAGCGGCACCGCGCGCGGCACGTCGGCCGCGCGATCGATCAGAAAGACCAACACCGTCAAGAGTCCGGCGAGCAGAGCCGACGCACCGGCCAGCCGCAACAGATCGGTCGTGGTAGCGTGACGCCAAAACGAGCGATGTGCGCCCGCGAGTCCGAGCACGATCGCGGCAGTCACAGCGACCAGGAGCAGATCGTACCGATCCACCCGCACGGCGGCCGGATCGAAGTCGCCCCGCACCCAGAAGGCGGCCGGCCAGGCTAACGTCGCGAGCGCGATGTCCGAAGTTCGCACGAGACCCGCCCGCGCTCCGCTCGGCAGCCCTTCCAGCAGGTTTACCAAGCCTGTCTGCCGGCTCTTCGCGAGCCCAGTCTCCATTCGTTCTCCCGCCTGTGGCGCCGTCGCAGCGGCGATGCTGCGACGCGGCGCCCCCTCCTGCGCTTCTCATAAAAGGAGGATCCGACGAGGCAAGAGAAATGTCTTCGTCCAGAAAATCTATTCTTCCGGTCAATCTTTCTCTTCAAAGTAGAGGACGCCGAACTCGGCCGGACCTCACTCCACCCAAGGTCGACGGCCCTCGATCGGGTAGGCCGGATCGTTGTAGCCGGGCGTGCTCGGATGGCCCGTGGGGACGAGCGAATCGACCAGCGCTTCGTCCTCGGGAGCGAAGGTCGCAGGCAGCGCCTCGAGATAGGCCTCGAGCTGCGCCTCGGTGCGCGGCCCGACGATCGGGGCGGTCACCAGCCGGTTGGCGAGCAGCCAACGCAGCGCGAACTGGATCGGCGTCATGCCGCGGGTGCGGGCGTGCTCGACGATTCGCTGGGCGATCACGAGGCTCTCGGGCCGCCACTCGGTCTCCAGCATGCGCTTGTCCTTGCGGCCGGCACGGGTGTCCTCGGGCGGCGGCTCGCCGGGCCGGTACTTGCCGGTCAGCACGCCGCGGGCGAGCGGGCTGTAGGGGCACACTCCGAGGCCGTAATAGCCGGCGGCCGGCAGGACCTCGACCTCGGGCTGGCGGTTCATGATGTTGTAGTAGGGCTGGACGACCACGGGCCGGTCGATGCCGGCCTCTCCGCACAGACGGCAGATCTCGGCGATCCGCCAGGCGCGATAGTTGGAAAGGCCCACATAGCGGATCTTCCCGGCGCGGATCAGGTCGGCGAGCGCCCGCACCGTCTCCTCGAGCGGCGTCGCGTGGTCCTCGCGGTGGAGGTAGTAGACGTCGATCCAGTCGGTCGCGAGCCGGCGCAAGGACGCCTCGCAGGCCTCGATCACCCGTCGACGCGAGAGGCCGCGCTCGTTGGGCCCGGGCCCCGTGGGGTTGGCGACCTTGGTGGCGAGGATCCACCAGCAACGCTCGGCGCGGATCGCCCGGCCCGTGATCTCTTCCGATCGGCCGTCGGTGTAGACGTCGGCCGTGTCGATGAAATTGAGCCCGGCCTCGCGGGCACGGGCGACGATCCGAAGCGAGGTCGGCTCGTCGGCCGGGCCACCGAACATCATGGTGCCGAGACACAGGGGCGAAACCCGCAGGCCGGAGCGGCCGAGCGGTCGATAGTCGATCGTCATCCCGGTCGGTCCTCTCGGTCGGGCGCAGGCGGAATCAGAGAATCTCCTCGGGCAGCGCGAACGGCCCACGGCGCGGCGGCGGGAGGCGCTCGCGCTCCTCGTCGAGGGCCTGTGCCTGGTCCTGGATCGCCGCCTGTGCCAACAGCGGAGACGGCGCCTGCAAACGCAGCGCGTCGTCGGGCAGCCAGAGCGCGCGCGGGTCGGGTTGCGCCGTCCCGAGCCCGAGTGCCGCCGCCACCGCCCCCGCTGCGAGCCCGTTCGGGAAGGCCTCCAAAAGCGCGCGAGCTTCGCTTTCGGCCTGGGCGCGAGCGGTCGCGAGGGCGGCTGCGACCTCCGCCGTCCAGTGCGCCGCCCCGGCGCCGCCCGCGTGTACCACCCGGCCGGGTGCGGCCAGCGCCTCCAGCACCGGGCGCGCGAGGCTCAGGCCGCGCGCGTCACCACCCACGAGGAGAAGGCCGCCCGCCGGGCCGGCGAGTTCGGCGGCATCGAGGTGGAAGAGCGAGCGATGGCGCAGCCGGCGATGGCGCCGGAGCGTGTCGCACCACCAGGACGGGGCGAGGTCGATCACCACGTCGCCGGGCTCGATCTCGCGCGAGGCCGCGTCGATCACCGCATCGACCGTTTCGGCCGCGCCGTCGAGGAGAAAAAAGCGGGGCGGCTCCAGCCGCTCCAGGAGTTCGACGAGTGCGCCGAAGTTCTCGACCGGACCGGACGCCGGGCTTCCGATGGCGTCGAGGTCGGCCCTGCGCACCCATGGCTGCAGGCCCGCGGCGCAGATCCGATCGAGCCGTTGCTCGACCGCTCCGAGGAGCACGACCGCCAGCGCTGCCACGGGATCCCCTCCCTCGTGATCGCCGCGTCTCTGCTAGAGCGAAGGGGTCGTCGAGGAAAGCGCGAAGGGCCGGGGGTCACCCGGCCCTTTCGCCCGACCTGCGGGTCGGCTGCGTTTCGTGCTCGCAGAAGCTCAGCCCTGCGGCTCGCTCCGGCGCTCTTGGGTCGGGGTCGCTCGACCTTGTGCGACCTGGGCCTCTTCGGCCTTGCCGGCCGTGCGCAGCATGTTCGGGCAGGCAGAGGCGATCCCGACGGTCGCCACCATCATCGCCGCCGCGAGAACGAAGGCAGAGATACGCACCGGATCACCTCCTTTCGCTGCCGACCTCGGCACATCGGAGCATGACAGCGGCCGGGTCGAAAGCAAGCGGAAAAATGCGGCGGATCGTCGCAACCACTCGGCTCCGCGTCAGCCGAGCGATCCCCGCCGCAGCACGAGACACCGGACGATCCCGGCGAGATCGGTGCGCTGGCTCGCCGCGAGCCGGTGCCCGGCCGCGAGCGCCGCGAGCGGGCCCTCCTGGCCACGGCCGATCTCGAGGCAGGCGACACCCCCCGGGGCCAGGAGGCGGGCGACATCGGGGAGCAGCGCCCGGTAGGCCTCGAGTCCGTCCGGGCCACCGTCCAGGGCGATCCGCGGCTCGTGACGGGCGACCTCGGGCTCGAGCCCGGCGAGCTCGCCGCGCGCGACATAGGGCGGGTTGGCGACGATAAGATCGAAGCGCCCCTCGAGCGCGCGCCCCCAGTCGCCGCAGAGGAGAAGCGCCCGTGCGCCGAGCCCGTGCCGAGCCAGGTTCACGGCCGCCACGGCGAGCGCTTCGGGCGAACGGTCGACGCCGACCCCGATCGCCGCCGGATATTCGTGCAGGAGAGCCACGAGCAGGCAGCCCGAGCCCGTGCCCAGGTCCAGCAGCCGAAGCGCTGCGGCTCGCTCGGGAAACGCTTCGAGGGCCGCCTGGACCAGGGTCTCGGTCTCGGGACGCGGGATCAGCACACCGGGGCGCACGACGAGCGGCAGCGACCAGAACTCCCGCTCGCCCAGGAGATAGGCGATCGGTGTGCGCGCCTCGCGCTCGGCCAGACGGGCCCGGAAGCGAGCCGCCTCGGGCTCCGGGACGGCGGCTTCGGGCTCGGCCAACAGCCGCTCCCGAGACCAGCCCGTCACCCGGCAGAGGAGAAGGCGCGCCTCGGCACGGGCCGCCTCGATCCCGGCCGCGCGCAGCCGGCGGGTCGCCTCGCGGAGAAGGGACGCGGCCGTCGGCACGGGTTCACCCGAGCTCCGCGAGCCGAGCGGCCTGGTCCGCGGCGACGAGGGCATCGACCAGGGTGGCGAGCCCCTCACCCGCCAGCACCCGCTCGAGCTCGTAGAGCGTGAGACCGATACGGTGGTCGGTCACCCGGTTCTGTGGGAAATTGTAGGTCCGGATCCGCTCGCTGCGGTCACCCGTGCCGACCTGGACTCGGCGGTCGGCGGCGCGCGCGGCCTGCTTCTCCGCCCGCTCGCGCTCGAGGAGGCGCGAGCGCAGGACCGCGAGCGCACGGGCCTTGTTGCGGTGCTGCGAGCGTTCGTCTTGCACGACGACGCTGATGCCGGTCGGCTTGTGGGTCATCCGCACCGCGCTCTCGGTCCGGTTGACGTGCTGGCCGCCCGCGCCGGACGCGCGGAACAGGTCGATCTCGAGATCGCGCTCGTCGAGTGCCAAGTCGACCTCCTCCGCCTCGGGCAGCACGGCCACGGTGGCGGCCGAAGTGTGGATCCGGCCGCCCGCCTCGGTCACCGGCACGCGCTGGACCCGGTGCACCCCCGCCTCGAACTTGAGCTTGGCGAAGGCACCTCTGCCCTCGATGCGGGCGATCGCCTCCTTCACCCCACCGAGATCGGTCTCGGAGAGCGCGAGGAGCTCGAAGCGCCAGCCCTGGAGTTCGGCGAAGCGGCGGTACATGACCAACAGATCGGCGGCAAACAGCGCCGCCTCCTCGCCGCCCGTACCGGCACGTATCTCGAGAATGGCGCTCTTCTCGTCGGCCGCATCCTTGGGGAGGAGGGCGAGGCGTACCGCCCGCTCGAGCTCGGGCAGCCGGCGCTCGAGCGTGATACGCTCCTCCCGTGCGAGCGCCTCGAGCTCGGGATCGGATCCGGGGTCGGCGAGCAGCCGGTCGAGCTCGGCGAGCTCGCGGCGCACCGCGGCCAAGGCCTCGATCCGCGCCACGACGGGCTCGAGCTCGGCGAGCTCCTTGGCGAGTCGGCCGTACTCGGCCGGTGCGGCATCGGCCAAAAGGGCCTCGAGCTCGTCCTTGCGGGCGAGGATCCGGGCGAGACGTTCGTCGAAGACAGACAGGCTCGTCACCCACGGCGAGGTGGGCGCGAACGGCCCGGCGATCAAGGGCCGTGGTCGGCGGTTGCCGGGGCGAGCCGGCCGAGCGCGAACTCGCCGCGCCGCTCGAGGATCGGGTAGGCGACCGCCGTCAAGTGCGCGTTGATCCGCTTGAGGTCGCGGATCACGTCGAGATGCAGGCTCGAGGACTCGATCGAGGGGACGAGCCGGGCGCCCAGCCGCTCGAGGTGCCGTTCGGTGGCGAGCCGCTCCGCGTCCCGTGCCGCGACCTTGCGCTCGAGCAGCTCGCGCGAGCCGCGGGTCGCGGGTGATGAAGACCTTGACCGCGAGCTCCAAATCGTCGGGCACCATAGCGTGGAAGCGACGTATCTCGGCGAAGCCTTCCTCCGAAAAGCGCATGCGGTGCCGCATCTTTTTGGCGGCGAGCTCCATCAGGTTCTTGTCGATGATGTCGCCGATGTGCTCGAGATTGGTCGTGAAGCTCGAAATTTCGTAGTGGTGTACCGCCTCGTAAGGGTCGAGATCCTGGCGGGTCACCGAGGTCAGGTGGATCTTGATCGCCTCGTGCAGGGAATCGAGCACCTCGTCCTCGGCCGCGACGTCGCGGGCGAGGCGGGCGTCGTCGGCGACGAACACCTCGATCACCTGGCGGAGCATCCGCCCGACGTGGTCGCTCTTGCGCAGGGCCTCGCGGGCGGCGCAGGCGAGCGCCTCCGCCGGGGTGTCGAGCGCAGCCGGGTCGAGATGGCGCGGATGGCGCTCGTCCTCGGGTCTCGGCCGATCGGGCAGGAGACGGTGGAGCAGCCAGCCCGCCGGGCCCACGAGCGGCAGACCCGGGAGGACGAGAGCGAAGTTGAAGGCGAGATGCGCGTCGACCACCCAGCGGGCGGGCGAATCCGTGAGACCGGCGGCGAGCTCGCCGAGCGTCGGTGCTAACGGCAGGAGCGCGAGCGCGGCGCGCACCAGGAAATTGCCGACCACCGGCCGGCGAGCCGCTTCGGGCGCACCGCGCGTGGCGAGGAAAGCCGGTAGCCCGGCCCCCAGATTGACGCTCAGGACCAGGGACACGAGCAACGCCGGCGGCAGGGCCGTCTGGCCGGCGACCGCCATGAGCGCGAGCACCATGCCGAGGCTCGAATGCGCCGCCCAGGTGGCGAGTGCGGCGAGCCGCAACGCCAGAGCCGTAAGCTGGGCGAGCAGACCTGCGAGGGTGGCAAGCGTCGCGCCATCGCGCAGGGGTGCAGCGCTCTCGACCAGAAGGCGCAACGCCAAGAGCACGAGGCCGAGGCCGATGGCGATCCGGGCGAGACGGCGCAGGCGCGCGCTCCGGGCGGCGAGGAACATGCCGACGCCCAGGGCGAGCAGCGCCGGCTGGAGGAAGCCCGGCCCGCGGGCGAACAGCTCCGGCAGGGCTGCGCTCGCGAGATCGGCACCCAGGAGCAGGGCGAGCCCGCTCGCGACCGGGACGAGTCCGCGGCCGGCGAAGGACGCGGTCAAGAGGGCAACCGCTGTGCCGCTCTGCAGGAGGAGGGTCGCGAGGAGCCCGGCCAGGAAAGCGCGCCAGGGCCGCGCCGCCCGACCCGCCACGAGGCGGCGAAACTCCGCACCGAAGGCGCGCGTCGTGCCGGTACGGACCATGCGCACGCCCCAGAGCAGGAGCGCGACGCCGCCCGCGATCGCCAGAGCCGGCTCGGTCCCGATCCCATTCCCGGGCTGGTCCCGCCACGGACGGGCGGCCCGAAGGCCCGTGGTAGGCGACGCCGCGACCAGCCGGCCGCGCCGTCAAGGACCCGTCACGACACCGTCACGGTCAGCGGACGCAGACGAGCCTCGAGACGGGCGCGTGCCACCTCCTCCTCGCGACCCGTGTCGAGCTCGCGCAGCTTGACCACGCCGCGGGCGAGCTCGTCCTCACCGAGCGAGAGCGCGAGCCGCGCGCCGAGCCGGTCGGCGCGCTTGAGGCGCTTGCCGGGCCGGCCCTCGAAGGCGAGCTCGACCACGTGGCCCTGCCGGCGCAGATCGCGCGCGAGCACCCAGGCCTCGACCTCGGCCGCCTCGCCGATCGGCACGACGGCGATCGGCCGCGGCGCCGGTGGTGCCTCGGGCAGGAGCAGGGCCAAGCGCTCGACCCCCGCGGCCCAACCCACCCCGGGCACGTCCGGTCCACCGAGTGTGCGGACGAGGCCGTCGTAGCGGCCGCCCGCCATCACCGCCCCCTGGGCGCCGAGCCGGTCGGTGGTGAACTCGAAGGCCGTGTGCGTATAGTAATCGAGGCCGCGCACGAGGCGCGGATTTTCGACGAACGAGACCCCGAGCCGGGCGAGCGCTTCTCGGACCCGCGCGTAGAACGCTCGGCTGGCTTCGTTCAGGAAATCCGAGAGGAGGGGCGCTCCGGCCACGATCGCGCGGTCGCCCGCGTCCTTGCTGTCGAGGATACGCAAGGGATTGCGCTCGAGGCGCAGGCGGCTGTCGGCCGAAAGCTTCGCTTCGTGGCCGCGCAGATAGGCGACGAGCGCGTCACGGTAGCGCGTGCGGCTCTCGAGATCGCCCAGGGTGTTGAGCTCGAGCGTGGTGGCCCCGAGCACGCCGAGTTCCTCGAGGATGTGGGCGCCGGCGGCGATCACCTCGGCATCGGCCAGAGGCTCGGGAGCACCGATGCATTCGATGCCGATCTGGTGGAACTGGCGCAGCCGTCCCTTCTGCGGCCGCTCGTAGCGGAACATCGGCCCGTCGTAGAAAAACTTTTGCGGCAGCTGCTGGTGCAGGCCCAGGCTGATCACGGCGCGGCAGACGCCGGCCGTGTTTTCGGGCCGCAGCGTGATCGATTCGCCGCCGCGGTCGGTGAAAGTGTACATCTCCTTGGTGACGATGTCGGAGACGTCGCCGAGCGAGCGGGCGAAAACCTCGGTGTGCTCGAAGATCGGGGTGACGATCTCCTGATAGCCCCAGCGCAGCGCGATCGTTCGGCCGGTCTCGGCCACCTTGCGG
>CALBAK010000032.1 GCA_937926445.1 uncultured Alphaproteobacteria bacterium | reverse complement strand
GTGCGGCGCTTCGTTCCCGAGATGGCCGAGGCCCCCTATCACGGCCACCCGGGCAACGAGGGCGACGCTCTTCGCTGGGGCGAAGCGCTCGGAGCGGCGCTCGCCGATCTCGATGCCTATCAGGGGCATGCCGGCCTCGCGGTGCCGCACGGGATCCTGATCACCTGGGCGATCGTGAGCGAGGGCGGGATCCAGGTCGACCTCCGGGGCGAGCGGTTCGCCGACGAGAGCCGCGGCTATTCCGAACAGGCGGCGCGGCTGTTGGCGCGGCCCGGCGGGCTCGGCTGGTTCTTGTTCGATGCGCGTCGGCGCGAGCTCGCCCGCACCTTCGAGGACTTCCGCCGCGCCGAGGCGCTCGGCGCGATTCGCGAAGCCGCCGATCGGGCCGAACTCGCCGCCCTGACCGGACTGCCGCCGGCCGCTCTCGCCCGCACGCTCGACGAGGTCGAAGCCTGCGCCAGGGGCGACCGGGCGGATCGCTTCGGCCGCGACTTCACCCGCCACCCACCGCTCGCGCCGCCCTTTTGCGCGGTCAAGGTCACGGGCGCGCTCTTCCACACCCAGGGCGGGCTCGAGGTCGACGGGCAGGCGCGCGTGCTGCGACCGGACGGCACGGTGATCGAGGGGCTCTACGCCGCCGGCGGGGCGGCCCGCGGCGTCTCGGGGCGGGGTGCTGCGGGCTATCTCTCGGGCAACGGGTTGTTGTCGGCGGTGGTGCTCGGGCGGATCGCCGGGAAGGCGGCGGCCCTCTCGGTGCGGGGCGGGGCGCATGCGTGGGACGTGGAGGCGCCGATGCGGCCGGCCCCGGACCGGAACGATCGGCAGGGCGTTCCGTGAGGCGGAGTGGAAGGCGGGCGAAGCGACCGCTGACGCGGGGAAGCGGCTCTGGTAGATCGACCTCATGAAGGTCGTGGGCCTCTTCGGCGGCATCGGCGGCTTCGAGCTCGGGCTGCGGGGAGCCGGCCACCAGACGGTGCTGACCTGCGAGTGCTGGGCGCCGGCCGTGGCCGTGTTGGCCGCCAGGCTGGACGGCGTCCCCAACCATCCCGACATCCGCGAGCTCGCCGATCTGCCCGAGGATGCCGAGCTCGTCTGCGGTGGCTTTCCCTGCCACGACCTGAGCCAGGCCGGAAAGACCACCGGGATCGACGGGGCGCGCTCGGGCCTGGTCGACGAGGTCTTCCGCTTGCTGCGAAGGCGGATCGGCGTCGGCCGTCCCGTGCCGTGGGTGCTGCTCGAGAACGTGTCCTTCATGCTCCACCTCGAGGGTGGGCGGGCGATGGAGCGCCTCGTCCACGCCTTCGAGGACATGGGCTATCGCTGGGCCTATCGCGTGGTGAACAGCCTCGGCTGGCTGCCGCAGCGCCGCGAGCGGGTGTTCTTTCTCGCTTCCCGCGTGGCCGACCCGGCCGACGTGCTGCTGGGCGACGAGGCCGAGCCGAAGTCGGCCGAGACGGCGATCGGCAAGATCGCGCACGGTTTCTACTGGACGGAGGGGATCCGCGGCCTCGGCTGGGCACCCGACGCGGTACCGACCCTCAAGAACGGTTCGAGCGTCGGCATCCCGGCACCTCCGGCGATCCTGATGCTCGACGGGCGGGTCGTGAAGTAGGACATCCGCGACGCCGAGCGGCTGCAGGGCTTCGCCGAGGACTGGACGGAACCCGCCGCTCGGGTCGCCAAGCCTTCCTGGCGCTGGTCGCTCGTCGGCAACGCCGTCACCGTACCGGTGGCGGAATGGCTGGGCCGGCGGCTCGTGGAGCCGAACGGCTACGATCGCGGGCGGGATCGACCGTTGCCCCTCGCGGGACGTTGGCCGCGGGCGGCGCGGTTCGACGGGCGCGTTCGCTACGCCGTGGCGATCAACGATTTCCCGATCTGGAGGGGGCGGCCTCCGCTCGAACGCTTTCTTCGGCACGCCGGCGGGCCACTTTCGGCCAGAGCGACGGCCGGTTTCCTCGAACGCACGAGCCGGAGCTCGCTGCGGTTTCCGGCAGGCTTCCGCGAGGCGCTGCGCGCCCATCTCGCGCGCGTCTCGTCCGGAGCGCCGCTCGCCCTCGCCGCGGAGTGAGCTTGGCGCGGCCGGTCCTGCCGACGGACCCGGTCCGCAGCGCGCTCATGAAGCGGGTGCGGCAGAAGCGGACCACCGCCGAGGAGCGGGTGGCGGCGGTGCTGCGGGAACTCGGTATCCCCTATCGCCGGAAAGTGCGCGCGCTGCCCGGTTCTCCGGATTTCGCGAGCAAGAAGGGCGGTTGGGCGATCTTCGTGATGGGCTGTTTCTGGCACCACCACACCAACTGCCCGCGGGCGACAGTGCCGAAGCGGAACCGCGAATTCTGGGAGCGGAAGTTCCGCGACAACCGGAAGCGCGACGCGGAGAAGATCAGGCGGCTGAGAGTCGATCGCCTGTCCGTCGTGCTCTTGTGGGAATGTGAGGTCTTGGATCGTCCCGAACGGTGCCGGGAGAAACTCTATGCCCTCCTCGATCGCCGACATCCTTCACGAGCTCGAACCGGCGAGACAGGAAATCGAGCTATTGGAACGTGAGTTTGTGGAACTGATCAAGAAATACGACCTACGAGCGAAAAAAAAGAACTACAGCCAGAAGCTCTCCTCCGCCCTCGCGGCGAAACTCGCGTCGGACCCGAAGCCCTCTTTCGGCGGAATCGAAGCGGGCGAACTCGACGCCGGCAGCGCGAAGGGCAAACAGCGCGTCGACGTGGTCTTCAGGACCAAACTCGGTCTGGGCCTGGGTGTTTCGATCAAGACCTACAATTTCGTCGACGCGTCGAGCAAGAGATACACGAAGAACGCGCAGCGGGTCGACAAGGAGCTGCGCTCCGAAGCCGCGGATCTGCACCAGTATCAACCCATGGCGGTGCTGGCTGCCCATGTTGTGCTTCCCGACCTGGCCAGACACGACGGAAGATGTGGGAAGTCGAGCCTCGAACATTTTTTGCAAATCTGCCGAATGCGAACGGGACGCACGCGAACCGATGGCGAACAAGATTTGTTCGAAGTCCTGTTCGTCGGTACCTACGGTGTGGAGCGTGCCACGTTCGGATCGCTCGAGCTCCACGATGCCGCGGAGTACCGAACGAGAGGGTTTATACCGAGATCGAAGAGCTGGGAGGACTTCCTGGAAGCGATCCGCGCCGCCTACGAACAGCGCAACAAGGTCCGACTTCGCCGCTGAGGCGGTGGTTGCAGGCCGGTCCCGGACCGCCCATCTCTCGGCCATCCCTGTTCTTCTCCGGGAGCCTGCCTTGATCGATCCCGCCGTCGCGGCGGAGGCGGCGCGTCGGCGCACCTTCGCCATCATCTCCCATCCCGACGCCGGCAAGACCACGCTCACCGAGAAGCTCCTGCTGTTGGGCGGTGCCATCCACCTCGCGGGCGAGGTCAAGGCCAAGGGCGAACGCCGCCGCGCCCGCTCCGACTGGATGGCGATCGAGCAGCAGCGCGGGATTTCGGTCACCACGTCCGCCATGACCTTCGAGCATGACGGCCGGGTGTTGAACCTCTTGGACACGCCCGGCCACGAGGATTTCTCGGAGGACACCTACCGCACGCTGACCGCGGTCGATTCGGCCATCATGGTGCTCGATGCCGCCAAGGGCATCGAGGCGCAGACCCTCAAGCTCTTCGAGGTCTGCCGGCTCAGGGACGTGCCGATCGTCACCTTCGTCAACAAGCTCGACCGGGAATCGCTCGACCCCTTCGCGCTGCTCGACGAGATCCACGACAAGCTCGCGCTCGACGTGGCGCCGATGCTCTGGCCCGTGGGCATGGGGCAGAACTTCCGCGGCTGCGCGATCCGCGGCACGCGCGAACTCCTCTATTTCGACCCCGACGCGGGGGCGGTCCCCGAGCGCCGGCTCGAGCGCGGAACGGCCGAGCTCTTGGAGCGCGTGCCGGTCGAGCAGCTCCAGCTCCTCGACGAGCAGATGGAGCTCGTCGACGGAGCCCTCCCGAGCTTCGACGAGACGGCCTACCGCGAGGGGCACCTCACGCCGGTCTTCTTCGGCAGTGCCTTGAAGACATTCGGCGTGCGGACACTCCTCGACTTCCTGGCGGCGCACGCACCGCCGCCGCGTCCGCAGCCCGCGGCCGAGCGCTCGGTCGAGCCGGGGGAGCCCCAGGTCACGGGCTTCGTCTTCAAGGTCCAGGCGAACATGGACCCCAAGCACCGGGACCGGGTGGCCTTCGTCCGGCTCTGCTCGGGCCGCTTCACCCGCGGCATGAAGCTCCTGGCGACGCGGGACAAGAAGCCCGTCGGGACGGCGGCACCGATCTTCTTCCTCGCCCGCGAGCGGGCGCTGGTCGAGGAGGCCTATGCCGGCGACATCGTGGGCCTGCCCAATCACGGCCAGCTCCGGGTCGGCGACAGTCTGAGCGAGGGCGAGCCGATCCGCTTCACGGGGCTCCCCGATTTCGCGCCCGAGATCCTGATGCGGGTGCGGCTCGGCGATCCGATGCGCGCCAAGCATCTCAAGAAGGCGCTCGAGGACATGGCCGAGGAGGGCGTGGTCCGGGTCTTCCGCCCCGAGATCGGGGCGGAGTGGATCGTGGGCGTGATCGGCCGATTGCAGCTCGACGTGCTCAAGACGCGGCTCCTCGCCGAGTACGACCTGCCGATCGACTTCGAGGCGGCACCCTACGTCACGGCTCGCTGGTGCGCGGCCGACGATCCCAAGGAGCTCGACCGGCTCTTGCTCGCCAAGAGGAGCTCGATCGCCCGCGACCGGGACGGCGAGCCCGTCTATCTCGCGCGCAACGCCTGGGACCTCGGCCGTGTTCAGGAAGATTTTCCTAATGTCCGCTTCACCGCGATCCGCGAGCGGCACTGAGCCGCGGCGGCGGCAGCCGGCCCCTTGCCCGCGGGCGCCGACGGGCCAGATGAGGAGCGGGGAAAGGGGATCGTCATGCGGTACGAGCGGATCGCCATCGCCACGGGCTCGCCCTTCGGCCTGTTGCGCCTTCTGGGTTGGCGCGGCATCGTAGCGGTCGCGGCCGGGGCCGCGCTCGCCGTGACGCTCGTCCTTCTGGCCGGGGCGATCTTCCTGATCGTTTTCCCGGTGGCGCTCGGAGCGGGGCTTATCGCCCGCTGGCTCGCCGGCCGGCGCCCGCGAGAGGCGGCCGAGCTCCGGATCGAATGCTGGAGTCACCAGGAAGAGGTCGGGCCCGAGCGGATCGAGATCCTGCCGCCGCGGCGGTCGCGCTGAGCGGCGCAGCCTCGCCACGGCCCCGGCGCCGGTTCAGACCGCGAGCGGGCGTTCCGAGCGGAACGTCCAGACGGGGTCGGGCAAAAGGCGCTCGCCGCGCCGGTAGGCGTCGCGGAAGCGGTCGAAGCCGTGCAGACCGCCGTTCACGAGCCGACGAGCCCGGCGCAGGTCGCCCTCGAAGAGCGCCTCCTTGATGGCGAGCTGCCGCTCGGCGAGGAAGAGGCCCAGGACGAGCCCGGCCGTGGCGGGCTCGTTGGCGATTTCGGGTGTGCGCAGGAGCTCCTCCCCGCGACCGAGCCGGCGGCTCGCCCATGCGTAGTTGGCGCGACCGGTGAGCTGGACGAAGCCGCGGCCCTTGAAGCGTTCGCCGTCGGGCGGCCCCTCGTTGCCGAGGTCGGCGCGCTGGTCGTAGAGATCGAAGGGCCGGCCGCCCGGCGAGGTGTTGAAGCGCGAGACGGCCTCCTCGACCGGCTCGAAACCTTCGCTCTCGGCCCGCACCGTGGCGAGGGCGGCGAGCACCATGGGCTTGTCGACGAGGCCCACGGCCTCGAGGCCGGCTTTGACGTGCGGCAAGTTGCGGGCGAGGGCGTCGAGCGCGGTGAAGGGGAAGAGCTGGGCGACGAACTCGACGTCGATCCGGTGCAGGACGGAGACCGGTCGACCGGGTCGCCCCTCGACCAGCATCGACCAGGTGATCGGCCCGCAGACACCATCGGCCAACAGCTCGTGGGCGCGCTGGAACGCCACGAGCGCCGCCTCGGTGGCGGCACCGAATCGGCCGTCGATCGGCCCCGGCGGAAAGCCCGCGCGGGCGAGCAGCTCCTGGAGGCGGGCGACCTCGTGGCCGGTCGAGCCGCGGCGCAGCACCGGGCGCATTCGTCTTTCTCCCGTGTTGGGCAAAAATACCTATAATGCCAGCATCGTCTGATATCAACTGAAAAAGTTCATATGATCGTGGGTCGGTGTCGTAACGCGCGAACGGAAGGAGCCCGAGTATGCCCCCCGTCACCGAGCATCGTCGAACCTTGTGGCCGGCCCCCGACGGCCGGGCGGCGCTGACCTACGACCAGCGTTTCCTGCCCCACGCCCTGCCCGAGCTCCGCCTCGAGCGGCTCGAGGACGCCGCCGCGGCGATCGCCGAGATGAAGGTGCGGGGCGCCCCCTTGATCGGCGCGGTCGCGGCTTTCGGGGTGGCGTTCGCGATGCGCGAAGAGCCGTCGGATGCCGGCCTCGGGGCAGCCTGCGACCGGCTCGCCCGGACCCGGCCCACGGCGGTCAATCTGCGCTGGGCGCTCGAACGGTTGCACACCCTTCTACGCCCACTCCCCCCGTCCGAACGGGCGGCGCGCGCCTTCGCGGAGGCGGTCGCGATCGCGGAGGAGGACGTGGCGGTCAACCGGGCGATCGGGGAGCGCGGGTTCGCGCTGATCGAGGCGGCGGCCCGGCGCAAGCGGCCGGGCGAACCCGTGCGGGTCTTGACCCACTGCAACGCCGGCCGGCTCGCGACGGTCGATTGGGGGACGGCGACCGCGCCTATCTATCTCGCCCACCGCCGGGGGCTGGCGGTGCACGTCTGGGTCGACGAGACTCGGCCCAGGAACCAGGGGGCGGCGATCACCGCCTTCGAGCTCGGCCAGGAAGGTGTACCGCACACGGTGATCGCCGACAATGCCGGTGGGCACCTCATGCGCGAAGGGCTCGTCGATCTCTGCATCGTGGGCGCCGACCGGGTCGCCAGGAACGGCGACGTCACCAACAAGATCGGCACCTATCTCAAGGCGCTCGCCGCCTTCGACAACAGGGTCCCGTTCTACGTGGCGCTGCCCTCGAGCACGATCGACTGGCGGCTCGCCGACGGCACCGCCGTCCCGATCGAGGAACGCTCGGGCGACGAGCTCGCCCTCGTAGCGGGCCGCACCGCCGACGGGCGGATCGAGACGGTGCGGATCACACCCGAGGGCAGCCCGTGCGGGAACTGGGCGTTCGACGTGACACCGGCCCGGCTCGTGACGGCATTCGTGACCGAACGAGGGGTTTGCCCGGCCTCCGAGGCCGGGCTCCTCTCGCTCTTTCCCGAAGCGGCCGCCGCCTGAGGCCCCGGGCGCCGCGCCGAGCGGATCTCGCGGCCCCGCGCCCGCGAGCTTTCAGCGGAGATCGAGGCCGCGGACGCGAGCCACGAGGGTGCTCCGGCCGTCGATGCCGAAATCGTCGTCGTTGATCAGCATCAAGGAGCCGTCGGCGAAGAAAGCCATGCCCTCGATCTTGGGCGGCAGCTCGGGATGCCGGCTCGAATCGAGGACGAGGCGCTTGGCGACCGGCACGATCCCGGCCTCGGCGAGGCTCGTCTGCTCGAGCGAGGGCAGGGTCGCGGGATCGTCCCACTTGCTGCCCAGGATGTCGGTGGCGCCGCGGGTGTCGATCGCGAAGATCTTGGTCGTTCGCTCGGTGCGGTCGAGGATCAGGAGCCGGTCGTCGTCGAAGGCGAGGAGCTCGGAGATGCGCGCGGTGCTCTGGGCCTTCTTCTCCTCGCCCGGGAACTCGGCCATGGGCGTGAGCTCGTAGACGTACTCGGCGACGAGGCGGTCGGCCGTTCGGTCGAACTTGAAGAGCCGGGTGTTCCGCGCGGTCTGGTAGGCTTTCGCATCGGGGTTGGCGAGCGGGTTCTGCAGGACGAACCACAGGAAGCGCTCGTCGGCACTCAGCGCCATCGATTCGATGCCGCGGTTGAGCTGGCGTTTGCTCAGAATGGCCGGCAGTTTGCCTTCGACGGGATAGCCGGCGGTCGCGAAGTCGCCTTCGCTACCGGCCGGGACGAGCCGGCGGATCACCTTGCCGTCTGCCGCGACGTGAAGGATCGAGGGAGCGTTCTCCTCGCCGATCCAGAAGGTCCCGTCCGAGAGCTCGACGATGCCCTCGGCGTCGATCGCCGACGCGCGCTGGGGGAGCTTTTGCCCGCGGACGTCGATCGGGGTCTCGGTCGTGGCCTTGGTGAGCGGATTCGGCATGCCCGTGACCGGGCGGCCGTCGCGATCGGTGATGGAGATCGCTTCCAGGACGCGGAAGCCGCCCTCTTTCACCTCGATGCGGAAGATGGTCGGGCTGTAGTCGGGCAGCGGGTAGATGCGGCCACCATTGATGCCGGTGCAGAGCGCGTCGCCGTCGATCCCGGCCAGCTCTTTGGCCTCGCCGCAGGGGAAGTTGGGGCCGCGGTCGGAGAGCGTCACGAACACGCCGTCCGGCGCGTCCGAGCGGCGGAATGCGGCCGAGCCGATGCCGACCGTCAATTGGAGCGTCTTGCCGCCTTCAAAGGCGACCGTGCCGAGGCGGAGCTGCGGGTCGTCGCTTCGGAAGATCTCGATCGTCGGTTCGGCTGCGGCCGGCCCGGCCAAAGCGATGCCCGCGACCCAGAGCGCGACCAGACCCGTCCTAACCATCCCGGCTCCTCCCGTTGAACGCGGTGTTAGGGATGGCCGAGCCGCGTGACGGGCGCGTGACGATCAGGCGGCGCAGGCGAGGGGGCGGGCCGGCAGAACCTGCACGAGCGCCTCGGTCAGTGCGTCCACGAGCCGGTCGTCGTGCAAGGGCGAAGGCGTAATCCGCAGCCGCTCGGTGCCGCGCGGCACGGTCGGATAGTTGATGGGCTGGATGTAGACGGCGAACTCGTCGAGCAGCCGGTCGGAGGCCCCCTTGCAGGCGATCGGGTCGCCCACGAGTACGGGCACGATGTGCGAGGGCGAGGGCATCACCGGAAGGCCGAGAGCCGAGAGCCGCGCCTTGAGGGTGGCGGCGCGCTCCTGGTGGCGCGCTCGCAGGGCTCGGCCTTCTTCGCCGGTGAGGACGGCGAGAGCCGCGAGCGCGGCGCCGGCCACGGCCGGGGCGAGCGATGTGGTGAAAATGAAGCCCGCGGCGTGGCTGCGGATCGCATCGACGAGGGCGGCGGAGCCCGCGATGTAACCGCCCATGCAGCCCATCGCCTTGGCGAGGGTGCCCTGGATCACGGTCACGCGCTCGGCGACCCGGTCGCGCTCGGCCACCCCACCGCCTCTCGGGCCGTACAGCCCGACGGCGTGCACCTCGTCGAGATAGGTCATCGCCCCGTAGCGGTCGGCCAGATCGCAGATCGCCTCGACGGGGCCGAAGTCGCCGTCCATCGAATAGACGCCCTCGAAGGCGATCAGTTTCGGTCGGTCGAGCGGCTGGGCCTTCAGGAGCGCTTCCAGATGATCCAGGTCGTTGTGGCGGAAGATCGCCTTCTCGCAGCCGGAAGCGCGGATCCCGGCGATCATCGAGGCGTGGTTTTTCTCGTCGGAGAGGATCAGGCAACCCGGCAGGAGTCTGCCCAGGGTCGAGAGCGTCGCCTCGTTGGCCACGTAACCCGACGTGAAGAGGAGAGCCGCGGCCTTGCCGTGCAGCGCGGCGAGCGCCTTCTCGAGCTCGACGTGGAGATGCGTCGTGCCCGAGATGTTGCGGGTGCCGCCGGCCCCCGAGCCGTAGCGGCGGACGGCGTCGATCGCACCCTGCAGCACGGCCGGATGCTGGCCCATGCCGAGATAGTCGTTCGAGCACCAGACGGTGATCTCGCGAACCGTACCGTCCTTGTAGAGCCGCGCCGTCGGGAAGCGACCGGCGATGCGTTCGAGTTCGGCGAAGACGCGGTAACGGCCCTCGGCCCGCACACGCTCGACGGCGTCGACGAACCTCGCCTCGTAGTCGATCATCGCCGGCACTCCCCGATTCGATCGCTCCGCCGGGGCAGTTTCCGGATCGCGAAGCTCGCGATCAAGGCAAAGGCGCGTCACAGCGACGGCCGGTCGCGGGTCTCCTTGAGAAAGGCCGCGTAGGCCCGCGCGAGGCCTTCGCGCAACGGTGTGGCGGGGCGCCAGCCGAGCGCCTCGAGGCGGCGGGTGTCGAGCCGCTTCCTCGGAGTACCGTCGGGCTTGGTGGTGTCGAAGCGGAGAGTACCGCGGAAGCCCACGACTTCGCAGACGAGCCGGGCGAGTTCGGCGATCGAGACCTCTTCGCCCGAGCCGACGTTGATCGCGGTCTCCTCGCTGTAGTGGCGCAGGAGATGGACACAAGCGTCCGCCAGATCGTCGACGAAGAGGAGTTCGCGCAGGGGCGTGCCCGTGCCCCAGACCTCGAGCACGCCGTCGCCGCGTTCTCGGGCCTCGTGGGCCTTGCGGATCAGCGCCGGGACGACGTGGCTCGTGGCGAGGTCCCAATTGTCGCCGGGACCGAAGAGATTGGTCGGCATGGCGGCGACGAAGTCGGAGCCGAATTGGCGGCGATAGGCGGCGCAGAGCTTCAGGCCGGCGATCTTGGCGATCGCGTACCACTCGTTGGTGGGCTCGAGCGGCCCGGTCAACAGCGCTTCTTCCGGGATCGGCTGCGGCGCGTGCTTGGGGTAGATGCAGGAGGAGCCCAAGAACAGGAGTTTTTCCACGCCCGCTCGGAAGGCCGCGCGGATCGTGTTGACCTCGATCAATAGGTTCTCCTCGAGGAAGTCGACCGGAAAGCTCGCGTTGGCGAGGATGCCGCCGACCTTGGCGGCGGCCAGGATCACGACCTGCGGGCGGTGGCGCTCGAACCAGGCCTCGACCTCCGCCTGGCGAGTGAGGTCGAGCTCCTCGCGGCCGGCGGTCAAAAGCGTCACGGGCTCGTGGACGAGCCGGCGCAACAGTGCTTTGCCGACCATCCCGCGATGGCCGGCCACGAAGACGCGCTTGCCCTCGAGCGGGAAGGGAAGCCGCGCCACGAGGGCTACTCGGCGGCCCGGTCGAGCCGGCGACCCAGGGCCGCGGCCTCGCGCTCGACGGCCGCGAGGTCGGCCTTCACCATCTCGGCCACGAGCTCCGGAAAGCTCACCCGGTGCCGCCAGCCGAGCCGGGTGCGGGCCTTGCTCGGATCGCCCAGAAGATGGTGCACCTCGAGGGGCCGGAAATAGCGCGGGTCGATCTCGACCAGGACGCGGCCGGTGCGCTCGTCGAGCCCCTTCTCTTCGACGCCGCTCCCCTTCCAGACGAGGCTGATCCCGACCTCGGCGAAGGCGCGCTCGAGCAGCTCGCGCACCGTGTGCGCCTCACCGGTGGCGAGGACCCAATCTTCGGGGGCCGGATATTGGAGGATCCGCCACATGCCCTCGACATAATCGCGCGCGTGGCCCCAGTCGCGCTTGGCTTCGAGATTGCCCACCCAGAGCCGCTCTTGCAGGCCCAGGGCGATCGCGGCCACGCCACGGGTGACCTTGCGGGTGACGAAGGTCTCTCCGCGGATCGGGCTCTCGTGGTTGAAGAGGATGCCGTTGGCGGCAAAGAGGCCGTAGCCCTCGCGATAGTTGCGGGTGATCCAATAGGCATAGAGCTTCGCCGTCGCGTACGGGCTCTGCGGGCGGAACGGCGTTTCCTCGTTCTGCGGCGGCGGAGAGGCCCCGTAGAGCTCGCTGGTCGAGGCCTGGTAGAAGCGCGTCTTCTTCTCGAGCCCGAGAATCCTGATCGCTTCCAGCAGTCGAAGCGTGCCGATTCCGTCGGCATTGGCGGTGTATTCGGCGGTCTCGAAGCTGACCTTGACGTGGCTCTGGGCGGCGAGATTGTAGATCTCGTCCGGCTGCACCTCCTGCACGATGCGGATCAGGTTGGTGGCGTCGGTCAGGTCCCCATAGTGCAGCTTGAAGCGCGTGCCCTCGGTGTGCGGGTCGACGTAGAGATGGTCGATCCGGCCGGTGTTGAAGGAGCTCGAGCGGCGCTTGATCCCGTGCACCTCGTAGCCTTTGGCGAGCAGGAATTCGGCGAGATAGGCACCGTCCTGGCCGGTGATGCCGGTGATCAGGGCCCTGCGCATCCGGTCCCCCTCCGCCGCTCGTCCACGCCGCTTGGTGCCATGCTGGCGCGTCTCGGTAAACATCCGGTAAAAAGCGGCCGGGGAGGCTTGGCGACCCATGTTGCCCGAAGGCCGGACGTTCGAGGAGATCGCGGCCCGCTTCCGCTGGGAGGTCCCGGAGCGGTTCAACATCGCCCGGGGCTGCATCGACCGTCACGCGCGCGAGCGGCCGGACGCCACCGCCCTGATCGAAGAAGCCACGGACGGTGCGGTCCGGCGCTGGAGCTTCGGCGAGCTGCGGCGGCTGTCGCTGCGCTTCGCCAATCTGTTGGCCGAGGCCGGGATCGGCTGGGGCGATCGGGTCGCCATCCTGCTGGGTCAGCGGGTCGAGACCCTCCTCGCTCATCTGGCGGCCTATCGGCTCGGTGCCGTGGCGCTGCCGCTCTTCACCCTCTTCGGCCCGGAGGCGCTCGCCTTTCGGCTGGCCGACAGCGGCGCCCGGGCCCTGGTCACCGATGCTTCGGGGTTCGCCACGGTCGGGGCGCTGCGGGCGGAGCTCCCTGCCCTCGAGCGGATCTGGACGGTCGAAACGGCGGAGCCGCCGGCCGAACCGCTCTGGCCGGCGCTCGAGCGGGCCGCCGAGCGCGATCCCACACTCGACACCGCGGCCGAGGATCCGGCCCTCCTGATCTACACCTCGGGGACGACCGGCCAGCCCAAGGGAGCCCTGCACGCGCATCGTGTCCTGCTCGGCCATCTGCCCGGGGTGCAGCTGCCGCAGGAGCTCTTCCCGCAACCCGGCGACCGGTTCTGGACACCCGCCGACTGGGCCTGGATCGGCGGCCTTCTCGACGTCCTCCTGCCTTCGCTCTGGTTCGGTGTGCCGGTGGTGGCCGGTCGGGCCCGGAAGTTCGACCCCGAGGCGGCGGTAGCCTTCATGGCCCGGCACGGCGTGCGCAACATCTTCGTGCCACCGACCGCGCTGCGGCTCCTGCGGCGGGCCGGGGTGCGGCCGCGCGCAGCGGGTGTCGCGTTGCGCTCGATCGGCACGGGTGGCGAGCGGCTCGGCGAGGAGACGCGGCTCTGGGCGGAAGAGGCCTTCGGCTGCCCGGTCGACGAATTCTACGGGCAGACCGAGGCCAATCTGGTGGTCGCCTCCTGCCGGGCTTTGTTCCAGCCACGGCCGGGGGCGATGGGGCGGCCCGTGCCGGGCCACGTGGTGGCGGTGCTCGACCGCGAGGGCCGGCCGCTTTCGCCCGGCGAGACCGGGGTGATCGGGGTCAAGAGGCCCGATCCCGTGATGTTTCTCGGCTATTGGAACCGGCCCGAGGCGACTGCGGCGAAGTTCCACGGCGACTGGATGCTGACGGGCGATCTGGGCCGCACCGACCCCGACGGCTATTTCACCTATCTCGGGCGCGAGGACGACGTGATCAATTCGGCCGGCTATCGCATCGGCCCGGCCGAGATCGAAGACTGCTTGATGCGCCACCCGGCGGTGGCCCTCTGCGCCGTCGTTGGCGTGCCCGATCCGGTCCGCGGTGAGCGGGTCAAGGCCTGGATCGTGCCGCAACCGGATGTTGTGGCCGATGCGGCGCTCGCCGCCGCGATCCAGGCGTTCGTCAAGGAGCGCCTGGCGGCGCACGAGTACCCGCGCGAGATCGCGTTCACCGACAGCCTGCCCGTGACCGCCACAGGCAAGGTGCGGCGGGCCGAACTGCGCGCGTGCGACGCCGCGGGGCACGGCTTTTCGCCACCCTTCTCGGACCCACAGGGTGCCGATCGGCAGGGGACCGGGCAGTGCCACGCCGGGACGGGATCGTCGCTCTGAGCCGGGGCGGATCGAGGTCGACCCGAGCGGGTGCCGCCGCGGGTCGGATCCGCTCGATGTCGGCTCGGCCGGCCGGTCTCGCCTTGGGCCCGCTGCTCCAGGTCTGCGGCCTGTTGTTGATCGGCCTGGCGCTCGCCATGCTCATCCCGATGCTCGCCGATCTGGCGGTCGGCCACGAAGATTGGGAGGTGTTCCTCGCCTCGGCGGCACTCACGCTGTTCGTGGGAGCGGCGCTCGTGCTCGCGAACCGGGGTGCCGACTTCCGAGCCCTCACGATGCGCCAAGTGTTCATGCTGACCACGCTCGCCTGGACCACGACCTCGGCCTTCGCGGCTCTGCCGCTCGCCTTCTCGGCGCTCGATCTCTCGCTCGCCGATGCGGTATTCGAGGCCGTCTCGGGCATCACGACCACCGGCTCGACGGTGATCACCGGACTCGATACGGCCCCGCCCGGCATTCTCCTCTGGCGCGGCATCCTGCAGTGGCTCGGCGGGATCGGCATCGTCGTGACCGCCGTGGCGATCCTCCCGGTGCTGAGCGTGGGCGGGATGCAGCTCTTCCGCAGCGAGAGCTCCGACCGGTCGGAGAAGGTACTGCCGCGCAGCGCCCAGATCGCCTCGGCGATCGGCGGGGTCTACGTCGGCCTCACGCTCGCTTGCCTCCTCACCTACTGGTGGTTGGGTATGACGCTGTTCGAGGCGACCGTACACGCCATGACCACGGTCGCGACCGGCGGCTATTCGACCTCCGACGCCTCGATCGGCCATTTCGCGAGCCCGGGGATGGAGTGGGCGGCGACTTTGTTCATGGCCGCGGGTGGCGTGCCCTTCGTGCTCTACCTGCAGGCCCTGCGCGGCCGCCCGGGGCCGCTCCTCCGCGACATTCAGGTGCGTTGGTATTTCGCCGTGTTGGCCGTGGCCTCGCTCCTCCTGACGGTGTGGCTGATCCGCGTGCAGGCGATCGAGCCGCTCGAGGCGATGCGTTCGGCTGCCTTCACAGCGGCCTCGATCATGACCGGAACGGGCTATTCCTCGATCGATTACGGCCAGTGGGGCACCTTCCCGATCATCCTCCTCTTCTTTCTCAAGTGCACCGGCGGATGCACCGGCTCGACGACCGGCGGGATCAAAATGTTCCGTTTCGTCGTTCTCTATCAGGTGGCGCGGATGCAGATGGCACGACTGGTCCAGCCCAGCATCGTTTTCAAGATGACTTACAACGGCCGGGTGATCGGCGAGGATACAGCGATCTCGGTGATGGCTTTCTTCTTCGTCTTCGCGGTCTCGTTCACGACCGTGGCGGGCCTGCTCGCGGCACTCGGGCTCGATTTTCTCACGGCGATGTCGGCCTCGGTGACGGCACTCGCCAACGTGGGACCGGGCCTCGGGCCGATCATCGGTCCGGCCGGCCATTTCGGCGATCTGCCGGAGGCCGCCAAGTGGGTCCTCTCGGCGGCGATGCTACTCGGCCGGCTCGAGCTTTTCACCGTGCTCGTGCTGCTCACACCGCACTTCTGGCGGAGCTGAGGGGGCGCGCTCGGCCCGCGCGCGCCGCGCTCGGACCGGCGGGACGGGCTCGGCCAGGAGCCGATCGAACAGGGCGGAATCGCGGGTGAAGACGAAATTGTTCACGTAATCCGCGGTCTTGCCGGGACCGCGGCCGAGCCGCGCGGGATCCTGGTGCACCGCGGGGTCGAACGCGTCGAGCGGACGAAGCCTCGGACCGTCGCGGAACAGACCCCGATAGCCGTGCTCGGCGAGGAGAGCCGCGACCGAGGCCACGGCCCCCGGGCGATGGCGCTCCTCGGCCTCGATCAGGAGGTTCGGCCCGTCCTCGCGGAGCACCCGGCCGGCACCCCGTAGCACGGCGATCTCGTGGCCCTCGACGTCGATCTTGAGGAGGCCCACGGGCTCGCGGACGCAGTCGTCGAGGGTGCGGAGCTCCACCCGGTAGAGCCGGCTCGGCCCCGCCGCCCGCCCGTCGAGGCTCGCGAGGTAGCTGTCTTCGTGGCCGTCGACGAGCGGCACGCGGAGTTCGGCGACACCGGGCGCGTCGGAGAGTGCGCAGGCCAGAACCGTGCAGTTGGCGGGCAAGCCGCGGCGGAGCAGGCGGGCGAGCAGGGGGTTCGGCTCGACGGCGAGCACCCGCGGCGCGTGGCGGGCCATGACCACGGCGTAAACCCCGTGATTGGCACCGACGTCGACCGACAGGCGGCCGGGCAGCGACAGGGGGGCGACGAGGCGGAGTTCGGGCTCGCCCGTCCGCAGGTGCCGCTCCGCCCGCAAGCGCAGGGCGAGGCGGGGGACCAGCGTGTCGAAGGCACCGAGGAGTGCCGCGCGGATCCGGTCGACTGCCCCTCCCCCGCCCGTGCCGCCCGCGGGCTGTGGTTCACGATCGAAGAGGTCTGTCACGAGGCTCTCCGAGCATCCTGCGCCGAACCATCGATAGCGGAGCGGACGACCGCCAAGAAGCCTCGCGGCCTCCCGCCGGTCGTCTCGAGGGCCCGAGCCGCCGACGTGCGGTCAGGCGGACTGCGGCAGGAGGTGGAGCGCCGGGCGGAGATCCAGGAGCCGCTCCAGGGCATCGACGACGAGCGGCTCGGCGAAGCGGTGGGCGACTTCGGCGCGGAGCGCGCGGGTCTGGGCCACGAGCTCGGTACGGAAGGCCTCGGGCTCGGCCAGGAGCCGTGGCAGCGCCTCGTGCTCGAAACCGAGCGCCGGCGGATCGCCGACGATCCCCTCGTAAGCGAGGTTGTTGGCCACGACCGGACAGCCGTAGGCCAGCGCCTCGAGGATCTTGGTTTTGACCCCACCACGCACGAAGGCCGGGGCGAGCAGGATCGAGCGCCCGTCGTAGACCAGATCTAGATCGTCGGCCCAGCCGCGCAGCTCGACGCCGGGCGGCAGATCGACCGGGTTGCGCGACTGCTCCCCGTAGATCACGAGTGACCGCGGCGGCCGCAGGATGCGCCAGAGTTCGACGAGGTAATCGATGGTGGTACGGTTCTGGATGAGACGGTCGGTGCCGACGAAAACGAACCGCAATCGCCCGTCGAGCGGCGCCGTATCGCGCTCGGGACGCCAAGGCGGACGGAGTGTGGCGACAATCGGCGGGACGATGTCGGGACGTTCCGCCAGCCGTTCCTCGAGCAGCCGAACTTCCTGGTCGGAGATGAGTGCCACCGCATCGACTCGGCTGCAGAGCTCGATCTCTTCGCACGAGAGCGCGTCGCGCTCGTGGGCGGTGAGAGCGCGGCTGATCCACCCCAGGCCGAGCATGTGGCGGAGCCACCCGGGAACGGCGTCTTGCAGATAACCGAGGCCGATACCCTGGCCGACAGCGAGCCACGCCTCCATGCGACGGGAGAGGAGATCGTCCATGTCGACGACGATCCGCAGACCGGGAAAGGCGCGGCGCGCGGCGAGAACGAAATCGAGCAGGCGAACCGAGTCGACGAACAACACGTCCGGACGAAAGCGAGCCAGCGCCTCGAGGGCCCGATCGATGGCGGGCCGATTGGCGAACAACAAGCTCTGGAGCGAGCGGTCGCCGCGCAGGAGCGCACGGCCGGCCGCGGGCAGAACCGGCAAGAGTCCGCGCAAGCCGCTCTGCAGCACGCTGGGTACGACCAGATTCAAGGTCGTGTGGCGGCTGTCGAGGCAGCGGCGGCGGTAGCGGCAGATGTTGACCCGACCGGTCGGCCGAGCCGCGTCGTAGTCGCGGGCCCACACGGCGGCGACCCGCAGAGCCGGGCCGGTCCGGACCTCCGAGTGGTGCGCGTCGCGGTCGACGTGACTCGCCACCACTCGAACGGAACGACTTTGCGGCGAAAGTCGCGAACGGGAGAATCGGACGTTCACCAGGCCGGCTCCTGCTCGGCCGAGCGCGACGAGCGACGGGTAACGCCCACGGCCCTCTCCCTCCGCCGGCTCGCACCGGCATACGGCAGGGTCACGAATACCCGCGCTCGGCTCCCGCCGGCTCGACGTTTCCTCCGGACGGTCACTCACCCGAACCAGGTGCTCCCGACCTCCTTCCGGGCATGCCACGGAAGACCGAGGCCGTCGAGCCGATCGGTAACGGAAGCGCGATCGGTGTGTCCTTCCGGGCGCGCTCTCCGTGCTCGGGCGGCAGCGACCGTTCCCGAGCCGGCATTATCCGGTCCCCCTCGTCGGGCGCCAAGCTTTCGAGCAAGGAGCGCATCCCGGGATATGCCAAGGACACTTCACGGTGGCTTTCGGGGAACACCGTTCGACCGCCGCCCGACCCGCTGGACCGCTTGCTCGTTTACCGGTAGTCAGGCCGTGGAAGCCGAGGGTGGCACGGCGCAGGATGCAGCCCGAAGACGAGCTCGCGACCCGGATCGGGGCGATCCGGTCGGATCTCGAGGAGGAGTACCGGCAGCCCCGGGGCGATCCCTGGATCGTCGGCTTCTCGGGTGGGAAGGACAGCACGCTCGTCGTCCATCTCGTCTTCGAGATGCTGCTCGCGCTGGCACCGGACGACCGGCGCCGGCCGGTGCACGTGGTGGCCAACGACACGCTCGTCGAGAGCCCGCTCGTGGTCGCGCACATCCGGCGGGTGCTCTCGGAGATCGAGCACGCGGCGCGCGCCTGGCGGCTGCCGGTGCGCACGGTGATCACCCGGCCGGCCCCCGACCAGACGTTCTGGGTGAACCTGATCGGCCGCGGCTATCCCACGCCCAACCGGATGTTCCGCTGGTGCACGGACCGGATGAAGATCCAGCCGACCAGTCGCTACATCCTGGATCAGGTGGCGGCGTCGGGCGAAGTCGTTCTGCTCTTGGGCGTCCGCCGCAGCGAGAGCGTGACGCGCGGCCAGAACGTTCGCCGGTACGACAACGGCGAGCGGCTCAACCGGCACAACGATCTGCCGGGCTGCATGGTCTACCGGCCGATCCTCGAGCTTTCGACCGAGGAGGTGTGGGAGTTCCTCGCGACGGTGCCGCCGCCCTGGGGCGGCTCGCACGAGGCGCTGATCAAGCTCTATCGCGACGCCAACGGCGGCGAATGCCCGGTGGTGCTGTCGCGCGACGACGCGCCCTCCTGCGGGACGAGTTCGGCCCGGTTCGGCTGCTGGACCTGCACGGTGGTCGAGAAGGACCGCAGCCTCGAGGGCTTCGTCGAGGCGGGCTTCGAGGAGTTTGGACCGCTTCTCGAGTTCCGCGACTGGCTCGTGTCGATCCGCAACGATCCGACCCGCCGGTCGGCCAGACGGCGCGACGGGCGGCTCACGATCGCCAAGAACGGCGTTTACGTTCCGGGGCCGTTCACGTTGGAGACGCGCCGGGAAATTCTGGAGCGTCTCTTGGACCTCGAGCGTAAGGTCGGCGCCAGATTGATCAGCGAGGATGAAGTTCGCATCATTCGTCGTATTTGGACGGAGGATCTCTTGGGCGAACTGGCGCGCGGCGAGACTCCCGCCCGGGTAGCAAGGGGCTGATCCGTGCCGCGTGCCTCCATTCCTTTGTTCGAGCGTCCCGACGGTCGGGCGCTCGTCGAGCGCCTTTGTAACAAAAAGCGCGTTCCCGTCGAGGTGTTCGAAGCTCTCCTCGAAGAGGTGATCGACCGGGGCTGGATGCAGCGCGCCGCAGGGCTCTGGCCCGAGTTCGACCAAATACTGGATACGCTCGGTTCGCCCGACGAGCAGGAGGTTTCGGACGATGTACCTTCGTCGTCTCGAACTCCGTGATTTCAAGGCCTTCGAACACGCTCGCTTCGATTTCCCTAGGCCCCTGCCAGGGAAGAACGTCGTCTTGATCGGTGGGCGGAACGGTTTCGGTAAGACCTCTCTCTTCGAAGCCTTGGCCCTCGGGCTGTTCGGACGACACGGCATAAGGCTGATCGGGCGCGCCGAACCGGCTGCGGATCGACAACAACGCGACGAGTCGTTCGCGCGGTTCGTCGAGCGTGCCGTTTTCGCCGAAGCGCTCGCACGTGGCCGGAACAGCTGTCGCATCACGCTGCTGTTCGAGGACGATCGGGGCGAACCCCTCGAAATGATTCGAACATGGCATTTCTATGATTCTGGAAGGTTGAAGCCCAATAGCGACGAAATTCACATCGTTCGCGGGGCGACCCGTTCCATTGTCGCTCCGCCGAGCACGGAAACAGATCCGAGCGGTTGGTATTCGGAATGGATCTTTCGGACGTTCATGCCTGTGCATCAGGCGCGATTTTTCCTGTTCGACGGTGAAGAAGTTGCTGTGTATGCGGAGCGAGAGGCCACCCAGCAGATCCGAGAGGCCATGGAAGGTCTGCTCGGCCTCACGTGGCTACGCGAACTCGCCGAACATCTCCGTAAATATGCGATCAGCCGACGTCGCGACGCGCCTGTCGAC
>CALBAK010000031.1 GCA_937926445.1 uncultured Alphaproteobacteria bacterium | reverse complement strand
GTGAAGCTCGACGTGCAGGACCACGAATACGCGGTGCTGCGCGGCGGCGAAGCGACCCTCCGGCGGTGCCGTCCGGTGTTCATGGTCGAGGCGGGCGAGGACGAGCGGGTCGCGGCTCTCCTGCGCGAACTCGATTACGTGGACTTCAGTTTCGAGGCCGGTCGTCTGCTGACCGGTGCGGAGAGGGCCAGGAACGTCTTTTATTTGCCTCGCGAGCGGGCCGAGCGGCTGCTCGCGGCCTGACCGCCGCTGGCCCCGGCTGGCGCCGCCCTCGGCCGCCGCTATGATCGGCGCAGCCGGGAGGACGGCGTGGCGGGCGACGACGCGATCCTCGAGACCGAGGGATTGACCAAGGAGTTCCGCGGCTTCGTAGCGGTGCGCGACGTGGCGCTCCGGGTCCGCCGCGGTGCGGTGCACGCGCTCATCGGCCCGAACGGGGCCGGCAAGACGACCTGCTTCAACCTTCTGACCAAGTTCCTGCAGCCAACGGCGGGGCGGATCCTGTTCGAGGGCCGCGACATCACGGGCCTACGGCCGGCCCAGGTGGCGTTACTCGGGATCGTCCGCTCCTTCCAGATCTCCGCGGTGTTCGGCCATCTGACCGCGCTCGAGAACGTGCGGGTCGCGCTCCAGCGCAAGCGCGGCGAGAGCTTCGATTTCTGGCGTTCCGAGAAGGTGCTGGAGCGCTGGAACGGGCGGGCGCGCGAGCTGCTCGATGCGGTCGGAATCGCAGCCTTCGCGGACGTGCCGGCGGCCGAGCTCCCCTACGGCCGCAAACGCGCGCTCGAGCTCGCCACTACGATCGCCCTGGAGCCGCGGCTCATGCTGCTCGACGAGCCCACCGCCGGCATGGGGCGCGAGGACGTGGGGCGGATCACGGCGCTGATCCGCGAGGTGGCCAAGGGCCGCACGGTGCTCATGGTCGAGCACAATCTGGCGGTCGTGGCCGATCTCTGCGACACCATCACCGTGCTCGTGCGCGGCGAGATCCTGGCCGAGGGCGACTATGCCCGGATCAGCGCCGATCCCCGGGTCCGCGAGGCCTATCTCGGCAGCGAGGAGGGCTGAGGGTGGCCGAGCCGTTGCTCGTCGTGGAGGACCTGCACGCCTGGTACGGCGAGGCGCACGTCCTGCACGGCATGCACTTTTCGGTCCGCACGGGCGAGGTCGTCACCCTTCTCGGCCGCAACGGTGCCGGTAAAACCACCACCTTGAAGGCGATCCTCGGGATCGTGCCGCGGCGCAGCGGCTCGGTCCGCTTCGAGGGGCAGGAGCTCGTGGGGCTGCCGCCGCACCGGATCGCCCGGCTCGGGATCGCCTGGTGCCCCGAAGAGCGCGGCATCTTCGCGAGCCTCGACGTCCAGGAGAATCTCCTCCTACCGCCTGTCGTGGCCGAGGGCGGGCTCTCGTCCGCCGCGATCTTCGAACTCTTTCCGAACCTGCGCGAACGGCTGTCGAGCCAGGGGACCAAACTGTCGGGCGGCGAGCAGCAGATGCTCGCGATCGCCCGGATCCTGCGGACCGGCGCGCGACTCCTTCTGCTCGACGAGCCGACCGAGGGGCTCGCACCGGTGATCGTCCAGCAGATCGGGCGGACCATCCGCCGGCTCAAAGAGCAGGGCTTCACGATCCTGCTCGTCGAACAGAACTTCCGCTTCGCCGCCAAGCTCGCCGATCGCCACTACATCGTCGAGCACGGCCGGGTGGTGGACGAGATCGCCGCCACCGAGCTCGGCCCGGGCCAGGAGCGGCTCGTGGCCTACCTCGCGGTTTGACGCTAGAGAGCGGGGGCAACCCACGGGAGGCACCAGCCATGCGACGTTCGCTTCTTTCGGCCGGCGCAGCACTCCTCGCGCTGAGTACCGCCCCGGCGATGGCCGACTTCACCGGCGGCAAGGTCCGGATCGGTGTCTTGAACGACCAGTCGAGCCTCTATGCCGACATCACGGGTCAGGGCTCGGTCGTGGCCGCTCGCATGGCGGTCGAGGACTTCGGCAGCAAGGTCAAGGGCACACCGATCGAAGTGACCTTCGCCGACCACCAGAACAAACCCGACGTCGGCTCCAACATCGCCCGGCAATGGTACGACACCGACGGTGTCGACGTCATCGTCGACGTGCCGACCTCCTCGGTGGCCCTGGCCATCAACGAGATCGCACGCGAAAAGAACAAGGTCTTCCTGGTGAGCGGTGCCGCGACCTCCGATCTGACCGGGCCCAAGTGCAGCCCCAACACCGTGCATTGGACCTACGATACCTGGGCGCTCGCCAACGGCACGGGTTCGGCGATCGTCCAGACCGGCGGCGATTCCTGGTTCTTCTTGACGGCCGACTACGCCTTCGGCCACGCCCTCGAGCGCGACACCGAGGCCGTCGTCCTGAAGTCGGGCGGGAAGGTGCTGGGCAAGGTCCGCCATCCGCTCAATACCGCCGACTTCTCCTCCTACCTCCTCCAAGCGCAGGGCTCGAAGGCCAAGATCATCGGCCTCGCCAATGCCGGCGGCGACACGATCAACTCGATCAAGCAGGCGGCCGAGTTCGGCATCGTCGCGGGTGGCCAGAACCTCGCGGGCCTTCTCGTCTTCATCTCGGACGTCCACGGCCTGGGGCTGCAGGCGGCGCAGGGCCTGATCTTCACCGAATCCTTCTATTGGGATCTGAACGATTCGACACGCGCCTGGTCGAAGCGCTTCGCCGAGCGGATGGGTGGACGGATGCCGACCATGGTCCAGGCCGGCGTCTATGCCGCCGTCACCCACTATCTTAAGGCGCTCGATGCGCTCGGCTCCGACGCCGACGGCAAGGCGGTCGTCGCGAAAATGAAGGAAACCCCGACCGACGATCCGCTCTTCGGCAAAGGCACGATTCGCAAGGACGGGCGCAAGCTGCACCCGATGTACCTCTTCGAGGTCAAGAAGCCGGCCGAATCGAAGGGTCCTTGGGACTATTACAAGCTCAAGGCCACGATACCGGCCGACAAGGCCTTCCGACCGCTCGCCGAGGGCAATTGCCCTCTCGCCCAGTGAGCGTTCGGCACACCGACCCGCAGGAGTAGACGCAAGTGGCGGAGCTGCTCGGCATTCCCGCTCCGGTCCTGTTCGGGCAGCTCCTCCTGGGGCTCATCAACGGCGCGTTCTACGCCATCTTGAGCCTCGGCCTCGCGGTGATCTTCGGGCTTTTGAACATCATCAACTTCACCCACGGCGCCCAGTACATGATGGGCGCCTTCACCGCCTGGATGCTGCTCAACCATCTGGGCCTCGGCTACTGGTGGGCGCTCTTGCTGGCCCCGCTCCTCGTGGGTTTCACGGGTATCCTGATCGAGCGACTGCTCTTGAAGCGCCTCGCCGGGCTCGACCATCTCTACGGCCTCTTGTTGACCTTCGGCCTCGCCCTCGTGATCCAGGGTTTGTTCCGCAACGAGTTCGGCTCGACGGGCCTGCCCTATGCGATCCCACCCGAACTCCGCGGCGGCCAGAATCTCGGCTTCATGTTCCTGCCCAACTACCGCGCCTGGGTGGTCGGGGTTTCGCTCGCCGTCTGTCTCGCCACCTGGCTCGTGATCGAGAAGACCCGGCTCGGCTCCTATCTGCGGGCCGCAACCGAGAACCCCACCCTCGTCCAGGCCATGGGCATCGACGTCCCGCGCATGGTCACGCTCACCTATGGTTTCGGGGTGGCGCTCGCCGCCTTCGCGGGCGTCCTCGCCGCACCGATCTACCAGGTGAGCCCCTTGATGGGTGCCGATCTCATCATCGTCGTCTTCGCCGTCGTGGTGATCGGCGGGATGGGCTCGATCTTGGGCTCGATCGTCACGGGCTTCGGCCTCGGGGTGATCGAGGGGCTCACCAAGGTGTTCTGGCCCGAGGCGTCGAGCACGGTGATCTTCGTCATCATGGCGATCGTGCTGCTGTTGCGGCCTGCCGGCCTCTTCGGACGGAGCGGCTGAGATGGCGGTCGGTAGCGAGCCTGCCGTTCTCGCGCCTGTCGCCGCGACCGGCCACGGGTTGCGCCATCAACGGCTCGGCATCGCGCTGCTGGCTGCACTGCTCGCCGTCGCGCCGCTCTTCCTCTACCCCGTGTTTCTCATGAAGGTGCTCTGCTTCGCCCTCTTCGCCTGCGCCTTCAACCTTCTGATCGGCTATGTCGGCCTCCTCTCCTTTGGCCATGCCGCCTTCTTCGGCACCGCGGCCTACGCCGCCGGCCACGCCGCCAAGGTCTGGGGTCTCTCGCCCGAGCTCGCCGTGCTCTTCGCGACCGCCTGCTCGGCGGCCCTCGGCCTCGTCTTTGGTTGGCTCGCCATCCGTCGCCAGGGCATCTATTTTGCAATGATCACGCTCGCCCTCGCCCAGATGCTCTACTTTTTCTACCTCCAGGCGCCGTTCACGGGCGGCGAGGACGGGATCCAGGCGATTCCGCGCGGACGGCTCCTGGGCCTTGTCGATCTGTCGCACGACCTCGCCATGTACGGGGTCGTACTAGTCGTCTTCCTCGGCGGTTTCCTCTTGATCTACCGCACGATCCACTCGCCCTTCGGGCAAGTGCTGAAGGCCATCCGCGAGAACGAGCCGCGGGCGGTCTCGCTCGGCTACGATACCGACCGCTACAAGCTCGCGGCCTTCGTCCTCTCGGCCGCCCTCTCCGGGCTCGCCGGTGGGACCAAGGCGATCGTCTTCCAGCTCGCGAGCCTCACCGACGTGCACTGGACCATGTCCGGCGAGGTCGTGCTGATGGCGCTCGTGGGCGGGCTCGGGACGGTGTTCGGGCCGGTGGTGGGTGCCGCGGTCGTGGTGTCGTTACAGAACTACCTGGCCGGCCTCGGGCACTGGGTGACGATCGTCCAGGGCTGCATCTTCGTGGCCTGCGTGCTCGCCTTCCGCCGCGGCCTCGTGGGCGAGCTCGCCCGGCTGATCCGCCGGCCGCTCTAGGGCCGGGCGCTCGCTCAGGCGGCGCCGCGGCCGCCCTCGACCACGAGGAGACGGCCAGGCGCGGGTTCGGCGGGCCGCGGCGCCTCGAGCGGCAGATCGAGCCGTAGCAGCCGGACGCCCTCGGGGCTGGGCTCGCAGGCGAGCGTCGCGCCGAGTTCGCGGGCCCGATGGTCGAGGAGTGCGAGCCCGGGCGAGTGCCCGCTCTCGCCCGCGGCGTGCCGCTCCAGCTCGAGCCGCAGACCAAGACCGGCGCGCCGCAGGCGCAGCCGGACCGGCCCCTCGGTCCCGGGAACCGGCGCCAGCGCCGTCACGAGCCCGTCGAGCAGCTCGGCGAGACGATCGGGGTCGGCGACGACGGGCGGCAGGCTCGGGGCGATCCCGGCCACGACTTCCACCCCCGCCCGTCGCAGCCGCTCGAGCCGCGGCTCGAGCAGCCGGTCGAGGGCGACCGCCGTCGGCCGCGGCGGGCGCGGCGGCGCCAGGAGCGGCGCGATCGCCCGGGTGCAGCGCTCGGTCGCCCGCCGGAGCTGCTCGGCGCGGGCACGGACCGCGGGCTCGGCGCTCAGCTCGTGGAGGAGGAGGGCCTGCCGTGCGACCTGGGCCAAGGCCTCGGCCAGCTCCTGGATCATCGTGGCGAGCCGGGGCCCGGCGACCGCCCCTGCGGGCAGGGGCTCAGGGCGCGACGGAGGCTCGCTCTCCGGTGCGGGTTCGGCCGCCGCGGGGAGGAGGATCAGCCGCTCGCCCGAGGCGAGGGCGAGCTCGCGCACGCGGGCAAGGCGCGCGAGCGCCGCCTGCATCGCCGGATCGAGCGGCCGTCCGATCGTCGGGCGACCCGCGCCGGAGCCCGCGAGGGCGCGTGCCAAGGCGCTGTTGGCGAGCAGCAGCCGCCCGTCCGCGGCGACCAGCGCCACCCCCTCCTCGAGTGCCTCGATCGCGGCGGCGAGCGGCGCCTCGGCGGCCTCGGCCGCGGCCAGGCGCTCGGCCTGCGCGCGGGCCACCCGCACACCCTCCTCGAGCCAGGGCCTGGCCCAGCCCTCGCCACCGTCCCCGGCCATGGGGCGACCGTCGGCCGTCGCCACCAGCCCGTCCAGTGCGGCCAGAGCCGGTGCCAGGACGCGGCGGCGGATCAGGAAGTATGCGATTGCGGTCGACACCGCCAGCGCCGCGGTCGCGAAGACCCAGGGTGCGGCGGCGGCGAGCCCCGCCCGATGTGGCGCGCCCGCCTCGACCCGGTGCTCGAGGACGAGGCCGCTTCGCCCGATCGGTCGTCGCCAAATGGGCTCGCTCGTGGACCTGTCGGTCGGCCCGACGTCGCCCGTGCCCTCCGCCAGCAGGAGTTGGATCGTCCCGGCCGGCCAGTCGAGCGCCGCCACGAGCGCCCGCACGCGCTCGATCGAGCCGGCCTCGTCGCGCGGTCCGGGCTCGTTCGGGGCCTCGGCGTCGAGCGGACCGTCGAGCAGTGCTTCGAGGACCCGCCCGTGCTCGTGGGCCCGCGCTTCGCGCTCGGCCAGGAACCCCGCCCGCCCCTCGCGATAGGCCTGAACCCCGAGGATCAGGCCGGCCGCGATCGCGGGCAGGCCCGCGAGCGCCAGGAGCGCCCCGAGACGCCGTGCCGGCCCGTCACCGGGCTTCGTTGCCATCGGCCCGATCCCCGCTGCGGCCGCCGCTCGTCCGGAGGCCGAGCGGACCACTGCGCGAGCCGAGCGTCAAGCCGTTCGCGCCTAACGAGGGAAGGATGCGGGCGAAGCGCCGAGGATGCGCGCGCCGGCGAGAGCACCCACACCACGCGGCGGGCCTCGCGGCGATCGGCGAGAGCCGCTAGCCTCGGGCGCGCAGCACTGCGGAGGCGAGACTTGAGCGAGCCCCTGACGATCGCCCTGGCCCAGGTCGACCCGACGGTCGGCGACCTCGAGGGCAATCTCGAGCTCCTGCGCCGGACGCGGGCCGAGGCGGCGGCCTCGGGCGCCGAGCTCGTTGTCTTCCCCGAACTCGTGACGATCGGCTACCCGCCCGAAGACCTCGTGCTCAAGTCGGCGCTCACCGACCATGCCCGCCACGCCCTGTTGCGCTTGGCGGCCGAGACGGCCGACGGCGGTCCGGCGGTCGTGCTCGGCGCGCCCTGGCGGGACCGGGGTCGGCTGCACAACGCCGCGGCCCTGCTCGCCAACGGCCGCATCGAGGCCTGGCGCGCCAAGCACGCGTTGCCGAACTACGGCGTCTTCGACGAGAAGCGGGTGTTCGAGCCCGGCCCTGTGCCGGGCCCCGTGCCACTGCGCCGGCGCGACGGCAGCCTCGTGCGGCTGGGCCTCATGATCTGCGAGGACATGTGGGTCGAGGACGTCGCCGAAGGCCTCGCGGAGTCCGGCGCCGAGTTCCTCCTCGTGATCAACGGCTCGCCCTTCGAGCGGGACAAGCCCGACCAGCGCCTGCAGCTCGCGGTCGCCCGGGTCACCGAGACCGGGCTGCCGCTCCTCTATGTCAACCTCGTGGGCGGCCAGGACGAGCTCGTCTTCGACGGCGCCTCCTTCGCCCTCGACGCTCGGCGCAATCTCGTGGCCCAGGCGCGCGCCTTCGCCCCCGACATCCTGCTCACCCGCTGGCGGACCGAGGGCGAGGGCTGGGTCCCGGTCGAGAAGGGCCGGATCGAGCGGCCGCCGGAGCGGCTCGAGGCGATCTGGCGGGCGATGACGCTGGGCCTCCACGACTATGTGGAGAAGAACCACTTCCCGGGTGTGGTGCTCGGGCTTTCCGGCGGCATCGATTCGGCCGTCTCGGCGACGGTCGCGGTCGACGCGCTCGGCCCCGAGCGGGTCCGAGCCCTCATGATGCCTTCGCGCTACACCTCGAGGGAGAGCCTCGAGGATGCGGCCGAGGTCGCCCGCCGGCTCGGCATTCGCCTCGACACGATCCCGATCGAGCCCGCGGTGGCGGCCTTCGCGACGATGCTCGCCCCTCTCTTCGAAGGCCTGCCGCCCGACACGACGGAAGAGAACATCCAATCCCGGATCCGCGGCGTGCTGTTGATGGCGGTGTCCAACAAGCTCGGGCCGATGGTGCTCACCACCGGCAACAAGTCCGAGATGTCGGTCGGCTACGCCACTCTCTACGGCGACATGTGCGGCGGCTACTCGGTCCTCAAGGACGTCTACAAGACGACCGTGTTCGAGCTCGCGCGCTGGCGCAACCGTGTCTGGCCCGAGGGCTCGCTCGGGCCCGCCACCGCACCGATCCCCGAGCGTGTGATCGGCAAGCCGCCCTCGGCCGAACTCCGCGCGAACCAGAGAGACGAGGACAGCCTGCCGCCCTATCCCTTGCTCGACCGCATCCTCGAAGGCCTGGTCGAAGAGGATTTGAGCCCGGTCGAGCTCGTCGCTCGCGGCCTGCCGGCCGAGGAGGTCCGCCGCGTCTCGAACCTGCTGGATCTCGCCGAATACAAGCGCCGCCAGGCGCCGCCGGGGGTCAAGATCACCCGCAAGGCCTTCGGCCGCGACCGCCGCTACCCGATCACCAACGCCTTCCGCCGGCTCGGGCTCACACCGCTGCCGCCGCCACCGGCCGATGCCGGCGAGCCGGCCGCACCCACCCATTCGCAAGGGCTCGCGACGCTCGAGTGAGCCGGGCCGGCGGTGGATCACGCGAGGAGGTGCCCGGCAGGAGATCTAGGTTTATGTTGACATAATAGGTTATTGATCCTATCACGGGGGCCATGAGCAAGACCCCCTCGCCCCCGGAGCTCGACCGCCGTCGCATCGCCCGCCTCGCGAGCGACGGCGAATCGACAGCGCTTCTCGCCGAAATCGCCGGCCTGCCGCGCCTCGAACTCGAGGCGGCGATCAAGGTCGACCCGCGGCTCGTCGAGCTGTGTGCGCACTACGAGCGGCTGGCGGCCGAGTCGCCCGAGGCCCGTGTCGAGCGGCTGCGCCGGCTGCTCCTGGCGGCCGTCGAGCGCTCCCTCGAGGACGGCGATCTGCGCAACATCGGCTGGGCTCTCAAGGGTCTCGGCATCCTCCGGCCGCTGCCCGGCAGCGGCGTCGAGGGCGACCCGCTCGGCCCGCCCGGCAAGGGTCCGAGAGGCGAGGCCGAGGCGGTCGACGAGTTGCTCGCGAACCTCGAAGGGGAGGAGCGCGAGCTCTGGGAGAAGGCCGGCTACGAGAACTGGCCGGTGCCGCCGACCATCCCCTGGCGCCCCGACGCGCCGCGACCGCGCGGGCCGCTCGAGATCGAGAACGAGGCCGGCACCGAGGCCGAGCGCGCCGCCGAACCGCTGCCCTGGCCGCCGCCGCGGATCCGTCCCGAGACCCCCGCCTCCGCCGAGTCGAAGCCGGAGCCACGGACCGCGGGGTCGCAGCCCTTGGCGACCGAGTCCGAGTCGCCCGAGGCCCCGCCCGAGGCGCCGGCCAGCCGACCCTCGGCGCCGTCGGCCGCTCCGGGCGAGGGTCCGGCGGGCGGGCCGAGCCGTTGGCCACCGCATCTGCGGCCGGTCTGAGCTCGCCACGCGGGGCTCGCCGGGCCACGCGGCGGTCGCTCCGGCCCCCGGCCGCGCGCGGGTGCGCCGGCGCGGCGAGCCGCCGACTGGACCCGCGGCGGCCGTGGGGCCATCTGCAGGGTTCATGGAGCCATCCCCGCACCGCCTCTGCGTCGCCCCGATGCTGGACTGGACGGACCGGCACTGCCGGTACTTCCACCGGCTGATCGCGCCGCGCACCCGGCTATACAGCGAGATGGTCACGACCGGCGCGCTCCTCCGGGGCGACGCCGCGCGCCACCTCGCCCACGATGCGGCCGAACGGCCGGTCGCCCTCCAGCTCGGCGGCAGCGAGCCGGCCGAACTCGCCCGTTGCGCCCGGCTCGCCGAGGAGGCGGGCTTCGACGAGGTGAACCTCAATTGCGGCTGCCCCTCGGATCGGGTCCAGAAGGGGCGCTTCGGCGCCTGCCTGATGGCCGAGCCCGGGCTCGTCGGCGATTGCGTGGCGGCGATGCAGGCGGCCGTCCGCGTCCCAGTCACCGTCAAATGCCGGATCGGCATCGACGACGCGCCCGAGCCCGATTGCCTCCTGCGCTTCCTCGAGGCGATCGAGGCGGCCGGCTGCCGGACCGTGATCGTGCACGCGCGCAAGGCCTGGCTGCAGGGCCTGAGCCCCAAGGAAAACCGCGAGATCCCGCCCCTGCGACACGAACTCGTGCGCGCGGTAGCTGCCAGCTTCCCCGGGCTCCGGATCGTCCTCAACGGCGGCCTGCGCGAGCCCGCTCAGGTGGCCGCGGTTCTCGCCTGGGCCGAGGGTGTGATGATCGGCCGGCGGGTCTACGAGGACCCCTGGAGCCTACGGGCCTTCGAGACGGTGGCGTTCGGCCCGCCGCCCTCGCTCGAGCGGGAGGCGGTGATCGAAGCGATGGTCGCCTACGCAACCGCCCGGGCGGCCGAAGGCGTGCCACTCAAGGCGATCGCCCGGCACATGCTCGGCCTGTTCAACGGCCTTCCCGGTGCGCGGCTGTGGCGGCGCCGGCTGGCCGAGGGCATGCATCGTCACGACGCCGGGCCAAGTCTCCTCCGCGAAGCGGCCGCATCGATCGACGGACGGTTGGCGGCCGCGGCTTAACGTTTCCTCAACCGCGCGCTGCTAAGATCGAACCCCGGCTGTGGAGGGCTCGCGATGGCCGCACTCGCTCGGATCCTCTCGAGGCTCCTCGACGATCGACGCGCGGCCACGGCCGTCGAATACGCGCTCCTGGGCTCGCTCGTGGCGGTCGGCTGCATCGCGGCACTGCTCGCCTTCGGCGACAGCCGGGACGGCATGTGGACCCGTATGGCGGAGCACCTGGTGGCGGCGATGGGCGGCGGGCCCTGACCCGAGCGCGGCCCTTCCGGCACCGGGTCACGCGTCCGGCTCCGGGCCGCGCCCCGCGGGCGACCGGCGGCGGGCCGGCCGAACCCCTCAGCGAAAGGCGGGCTCGTCGAAGCTGCGGAGCTTGCGCGAATGGAGCCGGTCCGGGCCCTGCTCGCGCAGGATTCGGATCGCCTCGAGGCCGATCAGGAGGTGTTGCTCGACCCGCTCTCGGTAGAAGGCGTTCGCCATGCCCCTGAGCTTGAGTTCGCCGTGCAGCGGCTTGTCGGAGACGCACAGGAGCGTCCCGTAGGGGACCCGGAAGCGGAAGCCGTTGGTAGCTATCGTGGCGCTCTCCATGTCGACCGCGATCGCCCGGCTCTGGTTGAGCCGCTCGAACAACTCGTCGTAGCGCAGCTCCCAGTTGCGGTTGGCGGTGGTCGCCACAGTGCCCGTGCGCATCCGCGTCTTGAGGTCGATGCCCGACAGCCCGGTCACGGTCGCCACCGCCTGCTGGAGCGCCACCTGGATCTCGGCGATCGGCGGAATCGGCACGAAGGGCGGCACCTCCTGATCGAGCACGTGGTCCTCGCGGACATAGCCGTGCGCCAGCACATAGTCGCCGAGCCGCTGGCTGCGCCGCAGTCCGGCGCAGTGGCCGAGCATGAGCCAGCAATGCGGCCGCAGCACGGCCAGATGGTCGGTGATGGTGCGGGCATTCGAGGGGCCCACGCCGATGTTGACGAGGGTGACACCCCGCCCGTCGCGCCGAACCAGGTGGTAGGCCGGCATCTGCGGCAGATGGCGCGGCGGCTCCCCGCTGCCCGGCTCGGCCGGGGTCACCACGTTGCCCGGCTCGACGAGCCGCTCGTACTCTCGTCTCTCCGTAACGAGGCGACGGCCGAGCTCGACGAAATGGTCGACGTAACGCTGGTAATTCGTCAACAGCACGAAGCGCTGGAACCAGTCCGGCCGCGTGCCGGTGTAGTGCAGGAGCCGGGCGAGCGAATAGTCGACCCTCTCCGCGGTGAAGAGTGCCAAGGGTGCCGGCTCGCCCGGAGACGGCCGCCAGGTGCCGTTGGCGATGGCGTCGTCGGTCATCGACAGATCGGGCATCGGAAAATGGTATTGGAGGTCGTGGGCGCGGGCGGTGTCGAGCCCGGCCGTGGCCTCCTCGATCACGAAGGGCAGCGGGATCGGCCTTCGCGAGATGCCGACCACGATCGGTACCTTGTGGTTGGCGATCAGGATGCCGAGCTGGGTCCGGTAGTAGTCGGCGAACAGTGTCGGCCGGGTGAGCGTCGTGCCGTAGAGCCCCGGCTCGTGCAGGACCCCGTAGGCCAGCCTCCCGTCCAGCACGAGGTCCTTGGGGGTGACCCGCACGCCGACGAACGGGTAAAAGGCGTCAACCGGCCCGCTCGGCGGCTCGCCGCGGACATAGCCCGCGAGCGCGGTCTCGAGCCGCCCGACGGCGGCCGTGTAGAGGGCCGTGATCCGCTCGACCGCGGCATCGGCGTCGTCGAAGACGGCCGGCTCGCGGATCCCGCAAGCGAGGAAGGCATCGATGAGCGACATGCCGCGAGCGTCCCTGGGCTGGCTTGCGTCGCTCTACCAGAAAGCGCGGACGGGATTGAGACCGAGGCGGCACGCCCGCCTGCTTCCCGCGCTGCCGGTGCTGGCGATGGTCACGGCCGCAGCGCCGGTGGCCGCGGCGTTCGACCTCGCGGCGCATCGGGGCGGCCGCGGCCTCGCGCCGGAGAACAGCCTCGCCGCCTGCCGTCGGGCGCTCGCACTCGGCGTGGCCACCCTCGAGCTCGACCTCGTCGCGAGCCGCGACGAGGTGCTCTTGATCGGCCACGATCTCGAGCTCGACCCGCCCAAGGTCCGCGGCTCCGACGGCCGCTGGCTCGCCGCCCCGGGGCCGGCGGTGCGCACGCTCGACGCTGGCGTCCTGCCACGCTTCGACATCGGCCGGCTCGACCCGGAGAGCCGGCATGCCGGCCAATGGCCCGAGCGGGTGCCGGTGGACGGCGAGCGAATGCCGACCCTCGCCGAGCTCGCCGGCCTCCTCGAGGCGCGTGGAGCCGCTTCGGTACGGCTCGACCTCGAGACCAAGCTGCGCCCCGATCGGCCGGATCTGGCACCCTCGACCGAGCGTTTCGCCGAGCTCCTCGTTGGCGACCTCCGCCGGCTCAGCCTTGTCGAGTGTAGCACGGTCCAGAGCTTCGACTGGCGGACCCTGCGGGCCGTCCGGCGGCTCGCTCCGGAGCTGCCTACCGCGTGTCTGACCGTCCGCCAGCGCCGGCTCGACAATCTGGCCGACGGTTACTGGACCGCGGGGCTGCTCCTCGCAGAGCACGGGAACAGCGTATCGCGGCTCGTGGTCGCCGCCGGCTGCCGGGTCTGGTCGCCCTTCCACGGCGAGCTCGACCCGGCCGACGTCGCTCGCGCCCGTGACCTGGGCCTCTTGGTTGTGCCCTGGACCGTCAACGAGCCCGAACGGATGCGGGAGCTCGTAGCGTGGGGCGCGGACGGGCTCATCACCGACCATCCGAACCGGCTGCGCGTCGTACTCGCCGAGCTCGGGATGCGGCTGCCACCGGCTTTTCCTTGAAAGGTGGCAGAGGCCGCCGAGGAACCGCCCGCGAGCAGGAGGAGCGCCCGCCTTGGACCGACCGACAGCGCCGATGGCCCGACTTCCGGAGACCCTCGAGATCGACGCCTATGCGCCGGCCCAGATCGCCGAGCGGGTGGAACGCGCCGGCGTGGCCAAGGCCCGGCTGCCGGCGCTGCAGACGCTCGCCTTGGGCGTCCTCGCCGGTGCTTTCATCGCGCTCGGGGCCATGCTCTTCACCCTCGTCACGACCGACCACGGTATGGGGTTCGGCCCGGCGCGCTGGCTCGGCGGGATCACTTTCTCGCTCGGCCTCGTCATGGTCGCGATTGCCGGCGCCGAGCTCTTCACCGGTAACAATCTCCTCGTGATGGCCTGGGTCGACGGCCGCATCCGCCTCGCCGAGCTCGCACGCAACTGGACGATCGTCTATTTCGGCAATTTCGTGGGTGCTGTCGGTGTCGCCTTTCTCGTTTGGCTCGCCGACGGCCTTTCACTCGGCCAGGGCCGCGTGCTCGACACGGCGGCCGCGATCGCTCGCGCCAAGGTCGGGCTCGATCCGGTGGTGGCCTTCTTCCGCGCCGTGCTGTGCAACGTGCTGGTCTGCATGGCCGTCTGGCTATCCTTCGCGGCTCGCGAGGTGACGGGCAAGATTCTCGCCATCGTTTTCCCGATCTCCGCCTTCGTCGCGCTCGGCTTCGAGCATTCGATCGCCAACATGTACTTCCTGCCGGTGGCGATACTGCACGGTGTGGAGGACGTGGGTTTCGGCGGGCTGTTCACCAACCTCGTCCCGGTGACCGCCGGCAACGTGGTGGGCGGCGGCGGACTCGTCGCCCTCGCCTATTGGCTCTGCTACCGGTACAAGGCGGAGGCGACCGTCGAGCGCCGTTGACACTTTCTCAACCCGGCCCGTGGCAGACCGCCGTCGACGGGCGATCGGATGTGCAGGTGTCGGCATGGCGGACGCAACGCGCACTCGGGACGGGTCGAGGGCGCCCGAAGCGCGCGTGGGGGGACGGTCCACGGCGGACCTGCCGAGGGCCGAGGCCGCAGCACCTCCTGGGCCGCCATCGGCCCGAGCAACTGGCGGCAAGGCGGGCCCCGGCAACCGACCGGATCCCGGCCGGCCGGCACGGCCGGACGCCGCCGTGTACGGAGCTGCCGAGCGCGCCCGGGCCTCGCCTCCGACCAGGATGCCGGCTCGTCGCGGCGCCGGGAGACCGATCCTGTTGCTGGTGGGACTGCTCGCCGTCGGCGGACTCGGCGGCTGGCTGTTCCTGCGCCAGGCGCGCGAGCCGAGCTCGCCCCCGCGGGTCGAGCAGCCGCACGACCCGGGGCGGACTTACGCGGTCGCGGAAGCGATCGACCATCGCCAGATGAGGCCGGTCTGGACGCTCGTGAACATGAGCGGCCTCGAGCGGCTCTGCGAAAAGGCCCGGGCCTTCACGGTGACCCGCGCGATCGACGGGCCCGGTGTGGTGCCCACCCGCTTCATCGTCTACTGCCGCGACCAGGGCTTCTGGGTGGTGGAGGCCGACCCGGTCCGCGAGCGTTTCGGCACGATCGGCCCCTTGCCCACCCGCGAGGAGGTCGAGGCGGCGATCGACCGCGACGGCGAGTTCCTCTGGGGCTCGCGCCCCCCCGGACAGCGCAGCTTCGTGGGCGGGCTCGCGCCCAGCCGGTGAGCCGGCCACAGCGGCAGGGCAGGGTGACGGGCGGCCGCCTCCGGTCTATGTCTGGCGGCAGGCGACGGCGCGTGGCGGGAACAGCGGAGAACGGCGATGCAGGCGCGGGCGGAGCAGGCGGGTGCGGTATCGAGCTCGCGGGCGGCGTTCGACTGGGCCGACCCGTTGGCCCTCGCCGATCAGCTCGACGCCGAGGAACGGCAGATCCTCGAGGTGGCGCGCGACTATGCGCAGGAGCGGCTGATGCCGCGCGTCCTCGAGGCGTTCCGCCACGAACGCTTCGATCGGGCGATCTTCAAAGAGCTCGGCGAGCTCGGCTTCCTCGGCTCCACCCTGCCCGAGGAATACGGCTGCGCCGGCGGGTCTTATGTCGGCTACGGCCTGATCGCGCGCGAGATCGAACGGGTCGATTCGGGCTTCCGCTCGGCCATGAGCGTCCAGTCCTCGCTCGTCATGTATCCGATCTGGGCCTATGGCGACGAGCGCCAGCGTCGCCGCTGGCTGCCCGCGCTGGCCAAGGGCGAGCTCGTCGGTGCTTTCGGCCTGACCGAGCCCGACCACGGCTCCGATCCGGGCGGGATGCGCACACGCGCCCGCAAGGTCGCGGGCGGCTTCAGCCTATCGGGCACCAAGACCTGGATCACCAACGCGCCGATCTGCGACCTCGCGGTGGTCTGGGCCAAGGACGATGGCGGCGAGATCCGCGGCTTCGTCGTCGAGCGAGGTGCCAAGGGTCTCTCGACCCCGCCGATCGAGGGCAAGTTCAGCCTCCGCGCCTCGACCACCGGCCAGATCGTGATGGACGAGGTCTTCGTGCCCGAGGAGAACCTCCTCCCCAACGTCAAGGGCCTCAAGGGTCCCTTCGGCTGCCTCAACCGCGCCCGTTACGGCATCGCCTGGGGGGCAATGGGTGCCGCCGAGTTCTGCTGGCACGCCGCCCGTCGCTACACCCTGGAGCGCCGCCAGTTCGGCCGGCCGCTCGCCGCCAACCAGCTGATCCAGAAGAAGCTCGCCGACATGCAGACCGAAATCGCCCTCGGCCTGCAGGCGGCCCTGCGCGTCGGTCGGCTGATGGACGAGGGCCGCGCCCCGCCCGAGGCCGTCTCGCTCATCAAGCGCAACAATTGCGGCAAGGCACTGGAAATCGCCCGGCTCGCCCGCGACATGCACGGCGGCAACGGCATCGCCGACGAGTACCATGTCATTCGGCACGTCCTCAATCTCGAGGCCGTCAACACCTACGAGGGCACGCACGACATCCACGCTCTGATCCTCGGGCGCGCCCAGACAGGCATCGCCGCGTTCTCGGCGTGAAGCGCTTCGAACCGAAGCCCGGCGCGGGCGGCTCGGGTGTGTCGGCGGTGCTCGACCCGACCCTCTTCGCCCGCCACAGCGGGCTCGAACTCCTGCAGCTGTTGCGCGACGGGCGGCTGCCCGGCGCACCGATCGCCTCGACCCTCGGCTTCGAGCTCGTCGCGGTCGAGCGCGGACGGGTGGTTTTCGAGGGTCGCCCGGCGCCGACGCTCTACAACCTGCAGGGAACCGTTCACGGCGGTTGGATAGCAACCCTTCTCGACAGCGCCATGGGCTGCGCGGTGCTGAGCCTCTTGCCGGCCGGGACGCTCTGCACCACGACCGAGCTGTCGATCCGCTACGTGCGGCCGCTTCGGGCGGAGAACGGGCGGGTCCGGGCCGAAGGCAGCATCGTCCATCTCGGGCGGCGTCTGGCGACCGCCGAGGGACGACTTTTCGGCGCAGCCGACGGCCGGCTCTACGCCCACGGGGCGACGAGCTGCCTCGTCCTGCCCCTGCCGCCCGAAGGCGGGCCTCAGGCCGGGGCCGGCGCCGCCTCGAGCACGTAGCCGAAGGGCAGCCGTCCGCGCGCGCGCAGCCCGGCCTCGATCCTGGCCACGGCCTCGGGCCCGAGTTCGGCCCGCCAGCCGCCGACCGCACCCTTGCGAGTCTTGAAGCTGCGCGGATCCTCGGGATCGCGCGGCCGGCCGCGGATGCCCGTGAAGCCGAGTGCCCCCTGCGCCTCGAGCCGGCGCATATTGTCGAGCCGGGCGAATTCGACCGCCGCCTCGATCTCGGCATCGCTCGCGGGCGTGCCGAGGAAGTCGAGCAGGCGGCGCAGCTGCCCCGCGGTGTCGCGCCGCAGGTCCTCGTAGCGCAGCAACAGGTGGTCGGGGATCGCGGGCAGCTCGCGCTCGAACAGCTCGAGCCAATCGAGGATCGCCGGCAGGCCGACGGCCGGATCGAGCACGAATTCTTCGAGCGAGACGGGGCTGCCGGGTGGCGGGTAGCGGTTGAGCACCGTCTTCCAGGGCCGCATCCGATGCCGCCACTGGTGGTACTGGGAAACGGCGATGTCGCAGGGATGACGCACCAGGAGTACTGTGCGCACGCCCTCGAAATGTCGCCGGCTCGTCCATTCGCCGGTCCAGTCGCGGATGTAGTTGGCGTGGGTGAAGAGCAGGCGCGGGATCGCGGGTGTGCGGCGGTGGAGATTGTCGAACTCGAGCATCAGCCCTTCCGGCAGGCCGTGCCGCAGCGTGTAGACGCGCGAGAGCATGACCCGGAGCCAGGTCCGCCCGCTCTTGCCGTAGGAGACGATCGCGGCGTCCGCGAGCGCGAGCCGGCGGGCCTCTTCGCGGCCGCGCAGCCAGCGGTCGATCGCCCGCCGCCGCTCGAGCGGCAGGACACGCAAGGGCCCGTGCACGAGGGCCTCGCGCAGGGCGTCGCGCCAGACGTCGCGCAGCGGTGGCAGGCTGACCATCGACCTCGCCCGTGGCGGCGGGCCGCCGCATAACCCGCGGGAGCTCCGGCGTCGAGCGGGCTCGAAGACGCGCGCTTGACCGTTCGGCCCCGGAAGGTCAAGCCGGCGCGGGTCGCGCGCGGAGGGAGCATGGCCGATGGCCTTCGGATCGCGGTGATCGGTGCCGGCATCGTCGGCACCGCTTGTGCCTTCTTCCTCCAGCGCGACGGGCACCGGGTGACACTGATCGATCCGCGCGAGCCCGGCACCGGCACGTCTTTCGGCAATGCCGGGGTGATCAGCCAGGGCTCGGTAAGCCCGGTCGGCACGCCGGGCCTCTTGCTCAAGGTGCCCGCCCTACTCCTCGACCGGACGAGCCCGCTCGCCATCCGTTGGGCCTATCTGCCCCGGCTCCTCCCCTGGCTCCTCCGCTTCGCCCTGGCCTGCCGGCCGGCCCGCGTCGAGGCCGCGGCGGCCGCCATCGCCGCCTTGACCGAGCGCTGCGATCGCGCCCACGACCTCGTCATCCAGGAATGCGGGCTCGGGGACCTCGTCCGGTCGGGTGGCTGGCTCAAGGTGGCGCGCTCGAAGGAAGTGCTCCTCGACGCGACGGCGACCGACCGCCGCTTCTGGGACCGGTTCGGCCGCCGCTACGAACTTTTGGAGGCCGCCGATCTGCGCGCCCTCGAGCCCGCCCTGGCCCGAGACCTCGTGGCCGGGCTCCTGATCACCGACAATCGCTACATCCTCGACCCGTGCGCCTACGTGCAGGGCATCGCCCGCGGCTTCCTCGAGCGGGGCGGCACGTATCTTAGAGCCGAGGCCCGGGGCTTCGCTTTCGAGGCCTCGCGCATCGTGACGGTCGGCACGACCGCCGGGCCGCTTCCGGTCGACGGCGTGGTGCTCGCGGCCGGCGCCTTCTCCAAGCGTCTCGCGGCCCTCGCTGGCACGCGACTGCCGCTCGATGCCGAGCGCGGCTATCACGTCATGCTGCCGCACCCCGAGCGGACCCTCGGCCGGCCCGTCTATTCCTGCGAGCACGGCTTCGTGATGGCGCCCATGGCGGCGGGGATCCGGCTCACGGGCGGGGTCGAGCTCGCGAGCCCCTGGGCGCCGCCCGACGATCGCCGCATCCGCCGGCTCGTGCCGCTTGCGCAACGGCTGCTGCCGGGTCTTTCGGGCGAGATCCTCTCGACATGGCAAGGCTGCCGGCCGACGCTCCCCGACAGCCTCCCGGTGATCGGCCCGAGCCCCGTTACGGCCAATCTCTGGCTCGCCTTCGGCCACCAGCACATCGGCCTGACACTCGGCCCCCTCACCGGCCGCATCGTGGCCGATCTCGTGGCCGGCCGCGACCCCGGGCTCGATCTCTCGCCCTATCGGCCCGATCGACCCATCTAGCGGCATTCGATCAGGCCCGCCGGACGACCGCGAGGACCACCGCTGCGACAACGATGGCACCGCCCAGAAGCGCGAGCGGGCTCGGTGCCTCGCCCAGGAAGAGGAAGACCCACAACGGGTTGAGAACCGTGTCGAGGAGCGAAAGGAGGGCGATCTCGACCGCACCGAGCCAGCGCGAGGTCCAAACCATGAGGATCGTCGGCACCGTCATCTGGACGAGGCCGAGGAAGAGACCGAGCACGAGGTCGCCCACCGGCAGGGCGAGGAGACCGCCACGCAGGACCACGAGGACGGCAGCGGTGAGAAGGCCCGCGAACGCGAAAGCCGGCAAGAGCTGCTCGCGGGGGTAGCTCCGCAGATTGACGAGCTGGAAGGCGAAGGCGACGGCGAGGCCCAGGGCCGCGAGATCGCCACGCCAGGCCTCGGTACCGAGAGCGAGACCCTGGCCCACCATCAAGGCCGCCCCGAGGAGGGCGAGGCAGGCCGCCGAGAGAGTGCGCCGGCTCGGCCGCTCGCCGAGCCGCCACCAGGCCAAGAGCATCGCCCAGAAAGGCGAGGTCGCCCCGAGACAGGCCGTGTTGGCGACCGTGGTGTGCTCCAGGGCGTAGATGAAGAGGTTCGTTCCGGCGGCGAAGGATACGAAGATCGCGGCGAGCGGCGAAGGCCCCACCCCGCGCAACCGGGCGAGCAGCCGGCCGCGATGGAGGTGGGCGAGCCAGAGGCCGATGAGCAGGCCCGCCGTACCGGTCCGCATGGCGTTGATCTGCCAAGCGTCGGCCGCCCTCATCGAACGGACGATCAGACCGCTCGTGCTCCACATGAGGCAGATGAGCACATAGGTGAGGATCGCCCGGGCGCGCTCGCCGATCACGAGGCGATCGGTCCCGAGAACGTCGGCCAGTTGTCGCCGATCGCCGCGCCGCCGTGGCATTTCGGCGAGCGGACGCCCTCACCGAGCGAGCGGCGGCGCTTTGCTCCGGGCGACCGGCGTCGGCCGGTTTCGACGATCCGTCCCACCCCCGAGCGCGCGACGATCCCGGCCACCGATCGCCTCCCGTCGAAGACTCCCGCCCGACCCGAGCATGACGGGGCCGTGGAGAGCGCAGGTCAAGCGGCCGGCCGGCATAGACCGGCTGCGCCGGACCGCCGGCCGCGTCGTCGGCGAAAGCTCGGCCGGCTCAATGCAACCGCGGTCGCCACGGCACGACGACGCCGCGCTCCTCTTGCTCCTCGGCCTCGAGGGCGGCGACCTCGTCCTCGGCCGCATCCTGCGTCGGAGGCACGGGCAGGGTGTCGGACTCGACCCGGATGGGCCGCCGCCCTTCCACCCGGCCGGGAGTGGCCGGTCGGCAGGCCCGCAGGGCCAAGAGCTCGCGCTCGACCTCTTCGCGCTCGCGGTCGAGCCGGGCGCGGTAGCGGAGGATCGTCTCGAGCGAAGGCAGACCGTCGCGCGGCTGGTCGTAGAGGATGGCGGTGAGCAGCCGGACCTCGAGCACGTCCAGCCGCTGGCGGCGCCAGATCTGCGCCACGAGCGCATCGGCCGCCTCCCGCTCCGCCCGGTCGGCCGGCTGCAGCCGCTCGTGCCAGGCCCGCCGGAGCCGCTCGAAGGCGAGCCGATCCTCGCCCGGCAGGAGGCGGAAGGCGCCCGTGAGATTGTGCCGGGTGGCGGCCTCGGCGAGGCGGGCCCGGCCCTCGGGGGTGCGAGCGCCCTTCGAGCGGCGGCCGTTGCGCCGGGCGGCCTCCGACTGGGCTTGGGTGGGATTGCGCGGCATGGCTGGGCTCCGATCCTGGGACGGCGGGTGGCCGGCCTCAGCCTGTAGTCCTATTAAGGACTTCTGTCAATAAACCATCGGACGAATCGCCCCTGCCTCCGGCTCGGTGCCGCTAGTAGGAACGAGGCATCCCCAGCACGTGCTCGCCGAGATAGGAGAGGATCAGGTTGGTCGAGATCGGCGCCACCTGGTAGAGCCGGCTCTCGCGGAACTTCCGCTCCACATCGTACTCCTCGGCGAAGCCGAAGCCGCCGTGCGTCTGCAGGCAGGCTTCGGCGGCCGCCCAGGCGGCATCGGCGGCCAAGAGCTTGGCCGTGTTGGCCTCCGCCCCGGGATCGGCACCACCCTCGTAGAGCCGGGCCGCCTCGCGCACCATCAAGGCCGCGGCCCGGGTCTGGGCGTAGGCGCGGGCGATCGGGAATTGGATCCCCTGGTTCTGGCCGATCGGCCGGCCGAACACGACCCGCTCCTTGGCGTAGGCCACCGCCTTGTCGACGAACCAGCGGGCGTCGCCGATGCACTCCGCGGCGATCAGGATCCGCTCGGCGTTCATGCCCGAGAGGATGTAACGGAACCCCCTGCCCTCCTCGCCCACCAGCGCCTCGAGCGGCAGCTCGAGCCCATCTATGAAAATCTCGGTGGTGGCGTGGTTCATCATAGTGCGGATCGGTCGGATCTCGAGGCCGCGGCCCTCGGCCTCGCGCAGATCGACCAGGAACACCGAGAGCCCTTCGGTGCGCCGCTGCACCTGCTCTTTGGGCGTGGTACGGGCCAGGAGCAGCATGAGGTCGGAATGCTCGGCCCTCGAGGTCCAGATTTTTTGGCCCGAGACGATCCACCGGTCACCCTCGCGCCGGGCGGTGGTGCGCAACGCCGTCGTGTCGCTGCCGGACGTGGGCTCGGTGACGCCGAAGGCCTGCAAGCGGATCCGCCCGGCCGCGATCTCGGGCAGCCAGCGCCGCTTCTGCTCCGCACTGCCGTACCGCAGGAGCGTCCCCATGGTGTACATCTGAGCGTGGCAGGCAGCGGCGTTGCAGCCCGCGGCGTGGATCTCCTCGAGGATCGCACAGGCCGCCGAAAGGCCGAGCCCGGCCCCGCCGTACGTCTCGGGGATGAGGGCCGCGAGCCAGCCCGCCTCGGTGAGAGCGCGGACGAACTCGGTCGGATAGGCCCGCTCGCGATCGAGCGCCCGCCAATAGGCGCCGGGGAAGCGCTCGCACAGCCGCCGCACCGCTTCGCGGATCTCCGGATGGTCGCATTCGCCCATCGCCGGCACGATCGTCCTCCACTCGCCCGCTCCGCCGACGCCTGCCGGCCCCCTACCGGGGCGCGCACGGGAGCCATCTCGCGCGCGGTCTTGCCCGAGGGGTCGGCAGAGGCGCAAGCAGCCGCGGTGATCGTGGAGGACGGGTCGTGGCGACGGAAGCGCGGGCCGTGGGGGCCACCAGGGCGGCGGTCGCCGCAGGTGGGACGCTGCCGATCCTGCTCGCCGTGACCGGCGGTCACCTGATCAACGACACGCTCCAGTCGGTGCTCCTGTCGATCTACCCGCTGATCAAGGACCCGCTCGGCCTCTCCTTCGCGCAGATCGGGATCGTCACCCTCGTCTTCCAGCTCACCGCCTCGGTCTTACAGCCCTTCGTCGGCGCCTGGACCGACCGGCGGCCGCTTCCCTATTCGCTCGCCTTCGGCATGGCCGCGAGCGTGCTCGGTATCCTGCTCTTGGCCGGTGCCACGGGCTTCGCCGCCGTGCTTTCCGCCGCCGCTCTGATCGGCGTCGGTTCCTCGATCTTCCACCCCGAGGCCTCGCGGGTCGCCCGCCTCGCCTCGGGCGGGCGCTACGGCTTCGCCCAGTCGCTCTTCCAGGTGGGCGGCAATTCCGGCCAGGCGCTCGGGCCCCTGCTCGTGGCGCTCCTTGTCGTGCCGACGGGGCAGGCGCACGCCGCCTGGTTCGCGCTTCTGGGCCTCGCCGGGATGCTGCTCCTCGCCCGGGTCGGCCGCTGGTACGCGGCGCACCTGGCCGAGCTGCGCAGCCGGCCCGGGACCGCTACCCGGCCCGCCTCCCCGGTCGGCCGCCGAGCGGTCGCGATCGCCCTCGTCGTGCTGATCGCGCTCACCTTCTCGAAGAACATCTACACCGCCTTCTTCGCGAGCTACTACGCGTTCTACCTGATCGACCGGTTCGAGCTCGGGGTCGGCACGGCCCAGATCCACCTATTCCTGTTCCTCGCGGCGACCGCCGCCGGCACCTTCTTCGGCGGCCCGCTCGGCGATCGGATCGGCCGCAAGCCTGTGCTCTGGCTGTCGATCGCCGGGGTGCTACCTTTCACCCTGGCCATGCCTTTCCTCGGCCTCTTAGGCACCGCGGTGCTCGCCGTGCTCGTGGGCTTCCTCATGGCTTCCGCCTTCCCGGCGATCGTCGTCTACGCCCAGGAGCTCCTGCCCGGCCGCGTCGGCATGATCGCCGGCCTCTTCTTCGGCTTCGCCTTCGGCATGGGCGGGATCGCCGCGGCCGTGCTCGGCTGGCTCGCCGATCTCACCTCGATCGAGACCGTCTTCCGCCTGGTCGCCGTCACTCCGGCGGTCGGCCTCGCGGTCTGGTTCCTCCCCGACCTCGACCGTCCGGCCGGGCGGCCGGCCTGAGGCCGGCACGGCTCACGGCCGCGGCAGCATCCCGGCGCGCTCGAGCTCGGCAACGTGTGCCCGGTTCCAGGTCGGCGTGATCCAGACCTCGTCGAGCCGCACATGCGCCGGCAGGCAGGCGACGTAGCGGACGAGGTCGGCGACGTCCTCCGGTTGAAGCATACGGGCCCTGTCCTCCGCACTCGGCGGCACGGGCCGTTTGTCGAGGATGGGGGTCGCGACCTCGCCCGGCAGGATCACCGTCGAGCGGATCCCGTTCACCCCTTCCTGGATGTTCAAGGCGTGGCTCATCGCCACGAGCCCGTGCTTGGCGGCGGTGTAGGCCGGCCCCGAGAGCAGGCCCACGAGCCGCCCTGCGATCGAGGCGGTGTGGATCAGAAGCCCGTCCTTCTGCGCCCGCATGAGGGGCAGCACGGCGAGCGCGCAGAGAAAGCCGCTCGTGAGGTTGCCGGCGATCACCGCCTCGGCCTCGGCCGGCGCGAGCTGCGCCCAGTCGCGACGGGCGACGTTGGTCCCGGCATTGGCCAACAGGATGTCGAGCCTGCCGAGCTCCGCGTGGATCCGGTCGACGACAGCCGCCACCTCCGCCGCGCGGGTCACATCGCAGGGTGCGATGAGGCTGCGCCCCGGGAGGCCGGCCGCGACCGCTTCGAGGGCTTCCGGCCGCCGACCGCTCAGCACCACCACGGCCCCTTCCGCGGCGAGCGCCCGTGCGCTCGCGGCACCGATCCCACTGCCGGCGCCCGTGACCCAAACGACCTTCCCGTCGAGCCGGCCCATCGCCTCCTCCCCGATCCTCCGTAGAGCCACGCTCGCCCGTGGAACCGCCGCGGGCAAGGGCGCGTCGGCGGGGGCGGGCCTGCGGCACCCCACACCCTCGCGAGGCGACCCGCGTCGGTTTCCGGGACGGCGCGGCGTGCGAGGTCGGCGTCCTGGAACGACGGAAGCGCCGGCCCGCTGTCGCCGCTGCGCCCCCGGGCCCGACGCCGGAGGTCTAGGCCCGTCGCGGTTCTTCGACGAGTTCGCCGAGCGGCCGCTCGGCGCGGGCGCCGAACTGTTGGATGATCGCCGCTGCGCAGCGCGAGCCGAGCCGGCCGCAAGCGCCGAGCTCGAGGCCACGGGTGAGGCCATAGAGGAAGCCCGCGGCATAGAGGTCGCCCGCCCCCGTGGTGTCGACCAGCCGCTCGACCGGCGCGGCGTCGATCACGTGCACCTCCTCGCCGCGCACCACGACCGAGCCCTTCGCGCCGCGGGTGAGGGCCGCGAAGCGGACGTGCCGGCGCACCGCCTGGAGCGCCTCGTCGAAGCTTCCCACCTCGTAGAGCGCTTTGATCTCGGCCTCGTTGGCGAACAGGATGTCGACCTCGCGCTCGACCAACTCGCGGAACTCCTCGCGCCAGCGGCCGACGCAGAACGGGTCGGAGAGGGTGAGCGCCACTTGGCGCCCGTGCGCATGTGCGATCGCCGACGCCTTGCGGCAGGCGGCCTTGGCCTCGGGTCGGTCCCAGAGATAGCCCTCGAGGTAGAGGATGCCGGCGGCCGCCACGAGTTCGGGATCGACGTCCTCGGGCCCGAGCTCGACGCAGGCCCCGAGATAGGTCTGCATGGTGCGCTGGGCATCGGGAGTGACGAAGATCAGGCAGCGGGCGGTGGCCGGGCCGTCGCTCGCCGGTCGGCACCGGAAGGTCACCCCGGCGGCCCGAATGTCGTGGGCGAAGACCCGGCCGAGCTGATCGTCCTTGACCCGGCCGATATAGGCCGGCCGCGCGCCGAGGGCGGCGAGTGCCGCCATCGTGTTGGCGCAGGAGCCGCCGGACACTTCGCGGGCCGGCCCCATCCGGCGGTAGAGATACTCCACACGCTCCTCGTCGACGAGCGTCATGGCCCCCTTCACGAGGCCGAGCTCCTCGACGAGCTCGTCGCTCGCGTACGACAGCACGTCGACGATCGCATTGCCGAGGCCCAGGACGTCGAGCGGGGCGCTCGGGCTCGGGGCGATCTGCATGGCTCGGCTCCGGTTCCTGCGGACGCTCGGGGGCCCGATAGAGGTGGGCGGGCGCGGCGACAAGCGCCGCTCGGGTCGCGGCCGGCGGGTTTGACTTGACGGCTGCGGGCGACTAATCCTCGCCCGGCACGGCGACGTGCCCGGCGGCCCGGCTCCCGGGCCGTGTCCCGGCCTCCGTGAGCCAGCAGGGAGCGTGTCATGTTCCGCAGGAAGGACACCGAGCCGGGTCGCCCGGCGGTCGGCGAGAAGGCTCCCGAGGCGCCCCTCCCGCGTCCCTCGAGCGAGAGCAAGTCGATGCAGCCAGATCTTCCGCGCCGGACCGTCGACATCCCGACCGGCTCCGCGTCGATTGCGGCGCCGACCGCGGCCTTCGAGACGCCGCGGCCGGCCCCGGCGGCGCACGCCGGCGAAGGCAAGCGACTGATCGTCGGCCAGGGCATCAGCCTCTCGGGCGAGATCACCGCGTGCGATCGGCTCGTGGTCGAGGGCAGCGTGCAGGTGACGCTCAACGAGACCCGGGCGATCGAGATCACCGAGACCGGGCGCTTCACCAACGGCAAGGCTGAGGTCGAGGAAGCGGAGATCAGCGGTGTCTACGAGGGCGATCTCACCGTCCGCAAGCGCCTCTTGATCCGCTCGACCGGCCGGGTCCAGGGCACCGTCCGGTATGGCGAGCTGGAGATCGAGCGCGGCGGCCGTCTCTCCGGCAGCGTCTCGATGCTGGAAAGCTGATCGGCTCTTCGTTTTTCCCCCGTTTTCGATTATGGTGGTGATGCCTGTGTCGATCGGGACGGTGGGACATGGCCTCGGGTTCCCGGCGGAACCGTCGTCGTGTGGGGGTGGCGGCGGGAGCCCTTGTTCTCGCCTCCTGCGCCGGGGGCTCGACCCCGTCGGAAACGGTGCAAAGCCGTTCGGCGAGCGCCGCACGCATCGTCGCGCTGCCCGGGCCCGTCCGGCTCGTGGGCATGCGGGCCGACACGCTCGATGCGCTTTTCGGTCGGCCCGATCTCGAGCGGCAAGAACGTAGGGCACGCTACCGGCGCTACGACGTGGACGGCTGCGCCGTCGACCTCTACCTCTACGAGAGCCCGAGCAACGGCGCGCCCATGGTGGCCTGGTTCGAGGTGCGGCCGGTCGACCCGTTCGTGACGTTCGATTCCCGGTTTTGTGCCTGGCTCGAAGAGCGGCTCGGCGCCCCCTCCGCGTCCGAACGCCGAGCGGCCGAGAGCCGATCCTGACCTGGATCGGGCCTAGCCGGCGGGCGGCAACGGGGCGTCCCCGAAGCCCGTGAGCACGATCAGCTCGACCGTCACCGGATGGGTTCCATCGGGGCGGACGAAGCGCTCGCGGTAGAGCTCGAGAGCACGAACGAGCACCGACCGCCGCAGCGGTCGGCGCAGATTCGGGGCGAGTGCGGCACTCTCCCCGCTCGCCTGCAGATCGCGCAGAAGCCGCAGCGGGTCGCGATAGGCGAGATCCACGCGCTCGACGTCCACCACGGGCGAGGCGAAGCCGGCTCGCTGCAAGAGGGCCGCGGCATCGCGCGGGTCGAGCGTGGGAGCGACCCGCGGCGCCGCTCCGCCCGTGCGCTCGAGTTCGGCCTCGACGAGGCAGGTGCGGAGCTCGACGAGGCTCGATCCGCCCGGGAAGAGGGCGAGGAGGAGCCCATCGCGGGCGAGGATCCGGCGGATGCCGGAAAGCGCAGCCGGCAGATCGTCGACCCAGTGCAGACCGCCCGCGGCGAGCACGAGATCGAACCGGCCCTCGGCGAAGGGCAACCGTTCCTCGTCCAGGACCACGGCCGGGGCCGGTCGGTCGAGGCGGGGCGGGGCGATGTCCGCCCGCACGTGCAGCGGGAAGGGCGGCAGCCCCGCGATCTCGAGCGCCCGAGCGAGCGCGTCGTCCGCCGCCGCGAGCTCGAGGACCGTCGTGAACCGGCGCCGTATGGCGAGCAGCCGGTCGACGAGCCGGCCGGCGAGCTCGGCGCGCAAGCTAGGATCGCGCGGCGGGCGGATCCGTTCGCGCCTCGAGCGGCGAAGCGTTCGGTCGAAGGGGCCGGACCTCACGGGAGCAGGCTATAGCGGGCGGCGAGCGCGGCGGCGAGCGCTTCACGCCGGGGCGAGGCGGCCACTGCGCAACAGCAGACGGAGGCGACCACCCAGGAGCAGCGTCGCGACCGCACAGCCGGCCAGGATCCCGAGCACGAGCCCGGCCACACCGAGCCCGCCCGGAAAGGCGAACGCCCAGGCGGCGGGAAGCTGCACACCCCAGAAGGCCAGGAGATAGAGGAGCGCGGGCAGGCGTACGTCCGAGCCGCCGCGCAGCGCCCCACCGAGCACCCCCTGGGCGCAGTCGAAGAGGAGGGCCGGCGGCAGGAGCAACACGACCGGCGAAGCGAGGGCGAGCACGGCCGGATCGGCGCTGTAGGCCCCGAGCACGGGCCCGCGTGCCAGGACGAGCAGGAGGGCGAGGAGCCCGGTCGCGAAGAGACCGGCCACCAGTCCCGTGCCGGCAGCGGCCGTCGCCTCGCCGAGCGCCCGCCGTCCGACCGCGGCCCCCACCCGGACCGCGGTGGCGGTCGAAACGCCGATCGTCAGCATGTAGACGAGGGCCGTGAGGTTCAACAGGATCTGGAAGCTCGCGAGCGCCGTGGCGCCGAGCCAGCCGGCCATGACGATCAACAGGTTGAAGGCAGTGCTCTCGAGGCCCTGCGAGGCGGCCACCGGTACACCGAGGGCGAAGAGCCGCCGGCGTAGCCGCGGCACCGACACGGGCGGTCCCAGAAGGCCGTAGGCCCTAGCCGCCGGCAAGCGGAGCGCGAGCAGGGCGAGCGCCACCGCCATTGCGGTCCGCACGAGCGAGGTCGCGAGCGCGGCACCCGCCGCCCCCATCGCCGGCAGCCCGAGCCGGCCCTCGATCAAGACCGCGTTCAGAGCGAGGTTGGCGAGGTTACCGGCGAGCATCACGAACACGGCCAGATAGGGCCGGCGGATCCCCTCGAGAAAGAAGCTTGTGACCTGGAAGGCCAAGAGACCCGGCAGGCCGAGCGCCAGCATGCGCAGGGTCCTGCCGCCCGCTTCCGCGAGGGCCGGCTCCTGCCCGAGGGCGCGCAGGATCCAGGGGCCGGGCAGGAGGAGGAGCGCCATCCCGGCACCCAGGAAGAGCGCATCGACCAGCGCGGTCCGCCAGATCGTGCCGCATTCGCGCGGGCGGCCGGCGCCGTCGGCCTGCGCGACGAGGACGACGGTCCCGGTCACCAGCCCCATGCCGAGCAGCATGAGGGTCATGAACACCGCCTGAGCGAGCGCGTAGGCCGCCAGATCCTCGGCCGCGAAACGCCCGGTCATCACGGTGTCGACCGTCACCAGGGCGAGCTGGCCCACCCGTGCCGCCATCACCGGCAGCGCGAGCCGGACGGTCTCGCGCAGATGCCGGGTGGGCGGCCCCGCGAGGGGGCTCAGCCGCCGCCCCGCATCTGTGCCGGCAGCCAGGTGGCGAGGGCGGGAAAAGCCACGAGGATCGCCACCATGAGCACCATGAGCAGGAAGAAGGGGAAGGCCTCGCGGGCGATCCAGGTGATCTGCCGGCCGGTCATGCCCTGCAGCACGAACAGGTTGAAGCCCACGGGCGGGGTGATCTGGGCCATTTCGACCACGACCACGACGAAGATTCCGAACCAGAGGAGATCGATGCCGGCGGCCCGGACCATCGGCTCGATCACCGCCATGGTGAGCACGATCGCCGAGATACCGTCGAGGAAGCAGCCCAGCACGACGTAGAACAGGGTGAGGGCGGCGATCAGGGTGAGCGGCGAGAGCTCGAGGGCAGCGATCGCCTGGGCGAGCGCCCGCGGAATGCCGGTGAACCCCATGGCGAGCGAAAGGAAGGAAGCACCCATCAAGATGAAGGCGATCATCGCCGAGGTACGGACCGCCCCCATGAGGCTCTCGAGGAAACTGTCGCGGCCGAGGGCCCCCTGCGCCCAGGCGATCGCGAGCGCGCCCACGACCCCGAGCGCCGCCGCCTCGGTGGCGGTGGCGATCCCGGTGTAGATCGAGCCGAGCACGGCCAGAATGAGGCCGAGCACGGGCAAGAGCGAGCGCGAGGCGGCGAGGCGCTCGGCCAAGGGCAGAATCGGCTCGGGCGGAATCCGATCGCGGTTGAAGATCGCCCAGCCCATGACATAGCCCATGAAGAGCAGTGCCAGGACGATCCCGGGAAAGACCCCGGCCATGAACAATGCAGCGATCGATTCGTTCACCGCCACCCCGTAGACGATCATGGTCAGAGACGGCGGGATCATGAGGCCGAGGGTGCCAGCTCCGGCCAAGGAGCCGATCGCGATGCCGTCCGGATAGCCGCGGCGAGCGAGTTCGGGGATCGTCATCTTGCCGATCGTGGCGCTGGTCGCGGCCGAGGAGCCCGAGACCGCGGCGAAGATCGTGCAGCCCACGACGTTGGTGTGGAGGAGCCGCCCGGGGAGGCCCGCGACCCAGGGAGCGAGGCCCTTGAACATGTCTTCCGAGAGCCGGGTGCGGAAGAGGATTTCGCCCATCCAGATGAAGAGTGGGAGTGCCGTGAGCGTCCAGGAGGAAGCGGCGCTCCAGATCGTCGTGATCATGGCGTCGCCTGCCGGTCGGCTCGTGAAGAGCCACATCCCGACGAGTGCCACGCCCAGAAGCGCGAGCCCGATCCAGAGCCCCGAGCCCAGGAAGAGGAAGAGAACGAGCAGGAAGATCGCGGTCTCGACGAGCTGCTCCACCCCGGCTCCCCGACCCCCACGATGGCCTCGCAGGCGATGCTAGAAGCGCCGTTCCGGTCATGGAAGAGCGCGATCGGTCGGTCCTCGGACCACCGGATCGCCCGCCGATCGGGGAGCCGGCAAGAAAAAGGGGCGCCGGCGAAGCGGCGCCCCCTCGGAAAGACGCGTCGCGGTCGGCTCAGGCCTCGCGCAGCGCCTTGGTGTCGATCGGCAGATCGCGGATCCGTTTGCCGGTCGCCGCGAAGATCGCGTTCGCGATCGCCGGTGCGATCGGCGGCACGCCCGGTTCGCCCACGCCCGCCGCCGGCACCGAGAAGGGATGCGGGACGATGTGAACGTTGACCTGGCGGGGATAGTTGGTCATCCGCACCATCTCGTAGTCGTGATAGTTCGACTGCTCGGCGCGGCCGTTCTTGAAGGTCACGGCCGAATGGAAGCAGAGCGTCTGTCCCATCACGGCGGCACCTTCGAACTGCGCCCGGATCCGCTCAGGATTGGCCGCGAAGCCGCAGTCGACCGCGGTGTCGATCCGCGGGATCGTCACCGTGCCGTCCTTCGCTACCGCGACTTCGACCACGCTCGCCACATAGGTGAGGAAGCTCCGGTGCACGGCGAGCCCGAGCCCGGTCCGCGGCGCCATCTTCCTGCCCCAGCCCGCCTTCTCGCAGGCGAGCTCGACCACCGCCCGAAGCCGTCCGGTGTCGATCGGGTAGACCGCGTAGGGATCGCCGTAGTTCCAGAGCTCTCCCTCGATCCCGGCGGCCACCGGGTCGATCTTGCGCGGCGGTCCCAGGAGCTCGAGCAGGAACTCCTTGTGGTCGCGCTTGAGCTCGTGGGCGAGTTCGCACACGAAGCTCTGCACCGCCCAGGCCCGCGGTATGTTCGAGACCGAGCGGAACCAGCCGATTCGGACATGGTTCTTGATCGGCCCGTTCTCGCAACGGATGTTCGGGATGTCGAACGGGTTGTCGACCAGCCCCATCCCGAGCTCGATCGCGAATTGGTACTCCGAATCCTCGAACGTCGAGAGAATCGTCGGCGCCACGCTGCGGTGCCGCCAGGCCACCACCTTGCCGTTGGTGTCGATCCCGGCCTCGATCCGCTCGACCGAGGTCGTGTGATAATAAGAGTTGCGGATGTCGTCCTCGCGGGTCCAGGTCAGCTGGACCGGCGCCCCGCCCATCGCCTTCGAGAGATAGGCCGCCTCGAGCGCGAAATCGCCCTTCGACTTCCGGCCGAAACCTCCACCCAGAAGCGTCACGTGGACGGTCACGTCGGCAACGTCCAAGCCCAGGAACTTGGCGAGATCGGTGCGGACCGCATAGGGCGACTGGGCCGGAGCCCAGCACTCGCAGCGGCCGTCCTTGACGATGGCCAGTGCCTGCGGGGTCTCCATCGAGGTGTGCGCCATGTGCGGCTGATAGTACTCGGCCGTGATCACTTTGGCCGCTTTGCCGAACGCGCCCTCGACGTCACCCTGGTTGCGCACCACCTTGCCGGGCTTCGCCGCGACCGCCGACATCTCCTTGTGGTAGGCGCTGCTGTCGTAGGACGCGTTGGGCCCGTCCTCCCACTGGACGTTGAGCTTCTCGCGGCCCTGCATCGCCGCCCAGGTGGTCTTCGCGACCACCGCCACGCCACCCATCGGCATGAAGGCGGCGGGTGCCGGCGTGCCCGGGATCTCGATCACCTCGACCACGCCCGGCACCGCCTTCGCGGCGGCCGCGTCCCAGGATTTCGCCTTGCCGCCATAGACCGGCGGACGGGCGACGACCGCGTAGAGTTGTCCCGGCCGGCGCACGTCGGAGCCGTAGATCGCCCGCCCCGTGACGATCGCCTTCATGTCGTACAGCGGCACGTTGCCCTTGCCGATGTAGCGGAAGGCGCTCTCGGGCTTGAGCACGAGGTCCCCGATTGCCGGAACCGGCAGGTCCATTGCCGCCTTGGCGAGCTCGCCGAAGCCGGCGCGGCGCGCGCCACCCTTCTCCACCACCTCGTGGATCCGAGCCTCGACCTGGCTCGGCTGCAGGCCCCAGGCTTTGGCCGCGGCCTGCTCGAGCATGGTGCGGACCGCGGCACCCATCACCCGCATCGACTGGATGTGATGGCGCATCGAGCGCGAACCGTCGGTATCCTGGTTGCCGTAGGTCGGCTCGTCGCCGGGAGCCTGGATGATCTTCACCTTGGCCCAATCGGCGCCCATCTCGTCGGCCAGCACCATGGGCAGGCTCGTGCGCGAGCCCGTGCCCATCTCCGAGCGGTGTGCGACGATCGTCACCGTGCCGTCCGGGGCGATCGAGACGAACACCTTCGGATCCCAGACGAGCCCGCGCGGCATCGCTTCGCCGCCGGTCGGGTAGGGCTCGTAGGCGCCGGCACCGAGTGGCGTCATCAGCGTGAAGGTGCCGGCGAGGCCCAACGCTTTCAGCATCGAGCGCCGGCTGACGTTGACGATGGCGAGCGGGGCCGCCGACCGCCGCGGGGCCTGCAGCGCCCGCAGGCTCACGAAGCTCTCGAGCGTCATGGTCTCACACTCCCGTAGCGGCCAATCGGATCGCCGCGTGGATCCGCTGGTAGCAGCCGCAGCGGCAGATGTTGCCGGCCATCGCCTCGTCGATCTCGGCGTCGGTCGGGTTCTTCTTCTCGGCGAGCAGGGCCGCGGCGCGCATGATCTGGCCCGGCTGGCAATAGCCGCATTGCGGCACGCCGAGCTGGGCCCAGGCCTTCTGCACCGGATGGTTGCCGTCCGGGTCGAGCCCCTCGATCGTCGTGATCTTGCGCCCGGCGGCCTCTTCGAGCCGCACCACGCAGCCCAGCACCGCCTTGCCGTCCATGTGGATCGTACAGGCGCCGCAGGCACCGATGCCGCAACCGTACTTGGTGCCCGTGAGGTTCAGAATGTCGCGCAACGCCCACAGGATCGGCATGTCGCCGGGCGCGTCGACCGTGACCTCACGGCCGTTGAGGGTGAGCTTGATCGCCATCTGCCGTGCCTCCCTCGGCGAAACACCCGGGGCTGCGCCCCGACCCGGGTCGGAACCGCGCACCGGCACCACCATCGGGTCCGCGGTCGCGGCGTCGCATTCTCCCTCAAGACGCCCGGCCGCCTCCCGGCGGGCGCGCCGGGGGGCCGGGCCGGGCCCGGCCGGCTATTCGATGCCGGTCACCGTGGTCATCATGGGCAACGAGACGTGACGAAGATGGTAGCTGTCGCCCATCTCCGTGACGTAACTCACCCGGAAGACGCCGTTGATCGGGTGAGGCCCCGCGCTCTTCGGTGTCACCTCGAGCCGGAAGGTCACCGAACCGTCTTCGGTCTTACCGCGGAAGACGCGCCGCGCGAACTCCACCTGCTGGTCGGCGGCGGAGAGCTCGATCACCCGGTTGCCGCGCGGAGGTGGCTCGATGAACCGGTAGCCCTTCTCGATGGTGAGCCGTGCGACGAGTTCGGTGGGCTTGCCGACCGGACCTTTCGCCTCGCCCACCTCGACCCGGATCGGTCCGTCGTCTCCGGCGCGGACCGGTGCGGCCGCGAACGCCAGCGCGATCGACAGCGCCGCCGCGGCCGTCGCCGTTCTGCTCGGTGCGTTCATCCTCGCCCGACTCCCTGTCTCGCCCCATTCCGTGCGCCGCGAGCGGGTCGGGGCTGCCGCGGCCGCCCCGACCCGCCCGGCTCACCGCTGCAGCGCGAACACCCAGAGCACCCCGCCCTCGGTCGTGGCCTTCGGCCAGCCGGGGATCAGGTTGGAGAGCAGGCCCTGCTGGAACTGCGGGTCGACGCCCCAGCCGGCCTGCACCGCGACGTACTGGACGCCGTCGACCATGTAGGTCGAGGGGGGCGCGATGATCCCGGAGCTCGTCTTGATCTGCCAGAGCTGCTCGCCGGTGCGGGCGTCGTAGGCCCGGAACATCCGGTCCTGCGTGCCGCCGTTGAACACGAGACCACCGGCGGTCGTCAGTATCGAGCCCCAGTTCATCGACTTCGGGTAGAGGACGCTCCAGACCTTCTTGCCCGCGTCGATGTCCCAAGCCTGGATCTCGCCGAAAGACTTGGCGTCCTTCTTCACGGTGAAACCGATGTCCGGAATGTCGACACCGGTCCACCACTTGCCCGCGACGTACTCCTGCACCTTCCCTTCGAGGAAGCCGCAGTGATTGTCGTTTGCCGGAATGTAGACCATCCCGGTCTTCGGATTGTAGGCCTCGAACGGCCAGTCCTTCCCGCCCCACAGCGAGGGACAGAACTCCGCCCGCTTGCCGGTGCCCGGCTTCTTGTCCTCGTTGTAGGTCGGCCGCCCGGTCTTCGGATCGATGCTCTTGAAAACGTCCTGATAGACGTAGGGTTTGGCGTCGACGAAGCCGATTCCGCCGTTCTGCAACCGCTCGAGCCAGTAGAGATAGCCGTTGCGGGCCGGCTTGATGAAGCCCTTGATGGTGCGCCCGTTGTGCTGGTAGTCGACCAGCGTCGGCGCGTTCATCTCGTCCCAGTCCCAGCTGTCGTTCCAGTGGTACTGGAAATGGCCTTTGATCTTGCCGGTGTCGCCGTCGAGCGCCAGGGTCGAAGCGGTGTAGAGATTGTCGCCGGGCCGCTGGTCGCCGAACCAGGGCGAGGCGTTGCCCACACCCCAATAAATGGTGTTGGTCTCGACGTCGTAGTTGCCCGTCATCCAGGCCGCGGCACCGCCGCGCTTCCAATCGTCGCCGCGCCAGGTCTCGCTGCCGGGCTCGCCCGGTGCCGGAATCGTGTAGGTCTTCCAGGCCTGCTGGCCGGTCTTGGCGTCGTAGGCGGCGATGAAGCCGCGCACGCCGAACTCGCCGCCCGAGATGCCGACGACGATCTTGCCCTTCACGGTCAAGGGCGCCATCGTCATGTACTCGCCGACTTTCCAATTGGCGACGGTGGTCTTCCAGGCGACCTTGCCGGTCTTGGCATCCAGCGCCACCAGGTCGCCGTACAGCATCGCGACGTAGACCTTGTCGTCGTAGAGCGACACGCCGCGATTGGTGTTGTGGAGCGCGCTGAACTCTTCCGGACCCTGGCCCTGGAAGCGCCAGATTTCCTCGCCCGTCCGAGCATCGAGCGCGATGACCTGGTTGTCGGGGTTGGTGATGAACATGTAGCCGTCGTTGACGATCGGCGGCGACTGGTGGCCCGAGCGCTTGCCGGTCGCGAAGGTCCAGACCGGTGCCAGGTTCTTGACGTTGTTGGTGTTGATCTGGTCGAGCGGGCTGTAGCTCCAGCCCTTGTAGTTGCCGCGCGTCATGAGCCAATTGTGCGGCTCCGGATTGGCGAGCCGCGCGTCCGTCACCGGCGTGTAGGCTTGCACCGACGCCGCCGAGGCCATCAGGGCCGCGGCCGCGAGCAATGTCCGCTTCGACACTCCGTCTCCCTCCCCTTGTACCGGCCACGCCGCCGGCCCTGGATCGGCCGGCCGTCGCGCTCTGCCGGAATTTCGTCAGCCTCCCCCGAGATCCACGCCGCCCACCCCCTTCAGGCCGCCCGGACCGCTCCGACCCGGCCGTCGAACGGTCCGGTTGCCACGAGCACACCCCCCTCGAGCTTGATCGGCAGCTGGGCGAGCCGGCGCGGCGCCGGACCGAACACCACGGCCGCCTTCTCGCGCGGGTCGTACATGCTGCCGTGACACGAGCAGACGAGCGTCTTCTCGTGGTCGTTCCACATGTTGACCGGGCAGGCTTCGTGCGAGCAGATGGCCGAGTAGACGACGATGCCCTCTGCCGCTCCCTTGCGGGTCTCTTCGCCGAGCGTGGCGGGGTCGAGCCGGACGACGACGACCTCGTTGAAGCGCGAGCCGTCGAGCACCGTGCCGCTCGCCTCGTCCCGTGGAAAGGCCAGCACGCCGGGCCCGCCGAGCGGCAGGTCCTCGAGGCGCAAGGGCGCGCCTTTTTTGGGACCCATGGAGTGCACGAGCACGTCGCCGGCCCTCGGCCGCCGCTCGTTGTCGGCCGCCTCGGCACCACCGACCGGGGCCACCAATAGCGCCGCCCCCCCGAGCACGACCTCGCGCCGCCCGAGCGGGCAATGGCCATGTCGCCCTTCCTGATCCTCGCGCACGTCGCCTCCCGGGGTTTCTTATCCTCTTTAAACCAGAATGCTAAGTGAGCGAGCGTGAAGGGTCAACGGCCGATCTGCGACACCGTGTCTGCTTCCGTCGGCAGGGGGCCATGCGCGCGGCGAGGGAAGCGCCGCCCGTGCCGCCACCCGTCCGCGCGGCGGAGGATTCGCGGGGGACCAGGCATCGATCCAGAAGCCGCAAAGAAAGGTGGCAAGCGGGGGCCGAATGGAGCGGGCGAAGGGATTCGAACCCTCGACCCCAACCTTGGCAAGGTTGTGCTCTACCCCTGAGCTACGCCCGCATCGTCGAGGTGCCCGCCTCACTTAGGGGAGGCGGGCGGGCTTGGCAAGCCCGACCGACCGCGGCTCAGTGCAGGATCTCGAGTTCCCGCCGGCGCGTCGCGAGGAAGCGGACCACGTCGTACTCGAAGGCCGAGCCGCTGTCGTAGTAGCGGAACACGACACTGGCTCGGCTGTCGATCGCCTCGAACCCGTAGACGAGCGGGCTCGCATAGGCGGCTTCGTTGATCTCCTGGGCCGGGCTCACCGTCCGCGTCGCGACCGCGTCGGCCGCGAGGCCGAAGGCGTCGCGCAAGCTCGAGCGGCCCAGGATCGGCAGCACGAGATAGGGCCCTGCCGGAACGCCCCACCAGCCGAGCGTCTGGCCGAAATCCTCGTCCTGCTCGGTGAGACCGGCGGCCCCCGCCACGTCGAACAGGCCGAACAGACCGAGCGTGCTGTTCACCGCGAAGCGGATCAACGCCCGGCTCGCCACCTCCGGCCGCGCCTGTAAGAGGCCGTTGGTGGCGTTCCGAATCTCCGCGAGACTGTCGAAGAAGTTCGTCACCCTTCGACGGATCGGCTCCGGCACCCTCTTCCGATAGGCCTCGGCGATCGGCAGCAAGATCCGCTCGTCGAATTCGGCGTTGAAGGCGTAGACCCCGCGGTTGAACCCCTCGCGGGGATCGAACACCTCGATCACCGCCGGCTCGCGCGCGCCGTCCACCGGCAGGCGATGCAGCGGCTCGATCGAGCCGAGCCGATCGGCCGGCAGCGCCGCGCGGCCACCGAGCAGCGAGAGAAGAGCGGCGGCCGGAGCCGGTCTCATCGGCCGGCCCAACCGTCGGTGAAGAAGGCTGCGAGCTTTGGCACGAAGCGGCGCTCGGCACCATTCCCGCAATGACCGCCCTTCGGAAAGATCACCGCCCGCTGCGCGAACACCCGTTCGAACCAGGCGAGCTCGCCGGGCGCCAGGATGATATCGTCGGCGTTCGTCATCAGCCCGAGCCTCGAATCCCAGCGCAGAAAAGTCTCGATCGAGGCCAGATCACCCTCGGCGATCGCCCGGGCCCGATCGTAACCGGGTTCGCTGCGCCGGAACCAAGGGACGTAGAGCCCGTCCAGGAACTGCTCGAAAGAGAGCCGGTTGCCCTGGACGAAGACGTTGCCGAGCGAGCTCGTCGGGCCGAGCGGCGCATCGGCGGCCACGAGATAGTTCGAGCCCGTGAGCACGTCCGCGATGGAGGCGAGGTTGGTCGCCATCATCCGAAAAACGAGGCCCACGAGGGCTTCGAGCGTCTCCCGACCCGGCCGCAGCGCACGATAGACATCGAAGAGGAAGTCGCGCGAGGTATCGAGCGCACCCCCCCCGCCTTCTTCTGCAGCTCGGCGAAGGCCCGAAACGCCCCGTCGACGAAGGCCCGGGCCCGCGGCGGATCGGCGAGGTGCCGCTCGTAGAGCGCATCGACGATCCGCAGCGAGCTGAACAGGCTCTTGGGCGGGTTCGAGAGCAGCACGCGCTCGAAGCGGAACCGGCCGCGCGCATCGGCCAGGCGGAGGAGACGGGCGGCGTGCGCCGCACCCAGGCTGTAGCCCGCGAGATGCAACCCGGTGATCGCGATCCGCCGCTCGACCGCCGGGAGGATCGCCTCGAGGGCCCGATGCAGATCGCGAGCGTCCTCGTGCAGCCGGCCCGGCACGCCGCTCGTCGAGGCGGTGGTCTAGAAATTGCCGAAGCTCGGCGAGGAGAGCCCGAGCACGTGGAAGCCGCCGGCCAGAAGACTGCGGGCGAGGATCTGCGTCGTGCGCGAGTTCAACGCCCCGCCCGTGCCGGCGACGAGCACGACGAGCGGGGCGGGGCCGGGCAGGTATGCGACGCCGTAGCCGAGGCCGCGCCGGTCGTACCAGAAGATGTCGGGGACCGCGGCCGGCGAGCACACCGACCCGGTCGCGAAAGGCGTTCACACCGACCCGCAGCTCGGGCCGCTCGGACTGTTCGGCGAGCGGGGTGCCGACCACGGTGGCAGCGAACGGGTCCGAGAGCGAAAAGTCGTAGGGCTCGATCCAGCGGGCATCGTCGGCCCGCCTCACGGCCGCGAGCGGTCCGGGCGCCAGCGCGCCCGTGGCCAGGCCGGCCAAACCCGTGAGGATCGCTCGCCGCGGCGGCGACGACAAATCGAGACCCGTTATCATGGTCGGCCCTCAGCCGAGGCTCGCCCCCGACACCAGGCGAAACGCGTCGCTCAGGCCGAAAGCGTGGCGTCGAGGTCGAGCTCGATCGGGACGTGGCCGGTGGCGGCGGCGAACCGGCGCAGGTCCGCGGGCGTGATCGCCGTCGTCATGGTATTGACGAGCGGGTGGAAGTTGAGAAGCGGCAGGGCCAGCATCTTGCTGTCCCAGACCGGCCGCACCCGGTGGGCTTCGTCGTTGATCAGAGCGAAGGGAGTGACCGAGCCGGGCTCGACCCCGAGCGCCTGGCGCAACCGCTCGGCCGAGCCGAAGCTCACCCGAGGCGCGCCCAAGAGCCGAGCGAGCGCATTGACCTTGACCGTCTGCCGGTCGAGGCAGGAGACGAGCCAGAGACCACCCGACCGGTCCTCGAGGAACAGGTTCTTGGTGTGACCGCCGGGCAGGTGCGCGGTGTGGACCGCCGCCTCCTCGACCGTGAAGACCGGCGGATGCCGGTGGGTGACCACCACGAACCCGAGCTCGGCGAGAAAGGCCAGGAGTTCCTCGGGACCGCGCGCCATGGCTCCTCCGCGTGACGACCGGGGCGCAGATCACGGCCGTCTCGCGCCCTCGTCAATTGCCGGGCGCGCCCGCACGACCTAGCCTCGTCGGCCGTGACCATCGTCTCGACCCCGGACCTGTGCGTGATCGGCGGCGGCTCGGGCGGCCTCACCCTCGCCGCCGGGGCAGTGCAGATGGGCGCCTCGGTCGTGCTCGTCGAGGCCGATCGGATGGGCGGCGACTGCCTCAACCTGGGCTGCGTGCCGTCCAAAAGCCTCGTAGCCGCCGCCCGTCGGGCCCAGGCGATCCGCGAGGCCGAGCCTTTCGGCATTCGTGCCGTCGCGCCCGAGATCGACTTCGCGCGGGTGATGGACCATGTCCGCTCGGTGATTGCGGCGATCGCCCCGCACGATTCGGTCGAGCGCTTCGAAGGCCTGGGCGTGCGGGTGATCCTGGCCCGCGCCCGCTTCACGGGGCCGGCCGAGGTCGAGGCCGGCGAGCAGCGGATCCGCGCCCGCCGCTTCGTGCTCGCGACCGGCTCGAGACCCGCCGTGCCGCCGATCCCGGGCCTCGCCGAGGTCCCCCACCTCACCAACGAGACCGTCTTCGAGCTGCGCGACCGGCCGGACCACCTCCTCGTCCTCGGCGCCGGGCCGATCGGCTGCGAGCTCGCCCAGGCGTTCCGCCGTCTCGGCTCGGCGGTCACCCTCCTCGACATCGGGACGATGCTTCCGCGCGAGCCCCCGGCGCTCGTCGACCTTCTGCGCCGGCGCTTCCTGGCCGAAGGCATCCGGCTCCTCGAGAGGGTCGAGGTCCGCCGGATCGAGCCCGGTCCGACCGTCGTCGTGGCAAGCCCGGACGGTGAGCAGCGGGTCTCCGGCAGCCATCTCCTGGTCGCCACCGGGCGCCGGCCGACCGTCGAGGGGCTCGGCCTCGAGCTCGCCGGCATCCGCTACTCGCGGGCCGGCATCGCGGTCGACCATCGGTTGCGTACGAGCAATCCACGGGTCTATGCGATCGGCGACTGCACGGGCGGGCCGCAGTTCACCCACCTGGCCGGCTGGCAGGCCGGGATCGTGATCCGCAACATCCTCTTCCGTCTGCCCGCGCGCGGCACGCCCGTGGCCCTGCCGCGGGTGACCTTCACCGACCCCGAGCTCGCCGCGGTCGGGCTCTCGGCGGCCGAGGCCGCCACCCGCGGTATCCGGCACCGCATCCTCGTCTGGGACTTCGCCGACAACGACCGCGCCCGAGCCGAGCGGGAGACCCTCGGCCGGATCGAAGCCGTCGTCGCTGCCCACGGCCGGGTGCTGGGGGTGGCGATCCTGGGGTCGCAGGCCGGCGAACTGCTCCTTCCCTGGATCCTGGCGATCGAGCGCCGGCTCGCCATCGGCGCGCTCGCTTCGGCCCTCGTTCCCTATCCGACCCTCTCGGAAATCACGAAGCGGGTGGCCGGCAGCTGGTACACACCGACCCTCTTCGGCGAGCGCACGCGGCGGCTCGTGCGCTGGCTCGCGAAGCTCGGATGAACCTCGCGACCGGTCCCGCCGCCGTCGGCCCCGGGCGGCTCCGCCGGCTTCTGCCGCTCGCCCTCCTGCTCGCGGCCCTCGCCCTCGTGTTCGCGACCGGGGCGCACGAGCTCGCGAGCCTCGAGAGCCTGCGCCGGCACCGGGCGATGCTCGTCGCCTTCGTAACCGAGCGGCCGATCGCGAGCGCGCTGCTCTACGTGCTGCTCTACACCGCGGCGACCGCGCTCTCGATCCCGGGGGCGCTCGCCCTCACCCTCGCGGGCGGCTTCCTGTTCGGAACGCTGCTCGCCACGCTCCTCGTCGTGATCGGCGCGACCGCGGGTGCCGTTCTCCTCTTCCTGATCGCCCGCAGCGCGCTCGGCGAGCCCTTGCGTGCCCGCGCCGGGCCCTGGCTCGCGGGGATGGCCGAGGGGTTCCGGGCGAATGCCTTCTCCTATCTCCTGGCCCTCCGCCTCGTGCCGGTCTTCCCGTTCTGGCTCGTCAATCTCGTGCCGGCCCTTTTGGGCGTGCCCTTGCGCACCTTCGCGCTCGCCACCGCCCTCGGCATCGTCCCGGGCAGCCTCGTCTATGCGAGCATGGGTGCCGGGCTCGGGCACGTCCTCGAACGCGGCGAGGAGCCCGATCTCGGCCTGATCCTCGAGCCCGCCGTGCTGCTCCCGCTTCTCGGGCTCGCCCTCCTCGCCCTTCTCCCGGTCGCCTGGCGCCGCCTGCGCCACGCCATGGGCTGAGCCTCACCCCTCGGCGGGGCGGCCCATGGCGAGAAAGCGCGCCCGGCGAGCCTCGCGCAACGCCGAGCCGTCGCGGCCGGAGAGGTCGGCGAGGTGCCGCTCGATCGCGTCCCCGACCGAGCGGATGGTGGTCTGCCGACCGCGATGCGCACCGCCGAGCGGCTCGGCGATCACCTCGTCGATCAGGCCCAATCCCAGGAGGTCCTGGGCCGTGAACTTCAAGGCCTCGGCCGCCTCGGGCGCCTTGTCCGCAGCCCGCCAGAGGATCGCCGCACAACCCTCGGGCGAGATCACCGAATAGATGCTGTGCTCGAGCATCAGCACCCGATCGGCGGCGGCCAGCGCGATCGCGCCCCCCGAGCCCCCCTCGCCCACGATCACCGAGACGATCGGTACCTCGAGATCGAGGCAGCACTCGATCGAGCGGGCGATCGCCTCGGCCTGGCCGCGCTCCTCGGCGTCGATCCCGGGATGCGCCCCCGGCGTGTCGACGAGCGTGACGACCGGCAGGCCGAAGCGTTCGGCCAGGCGCATGAGGCGGACCGCCTTGCGATAGCCCTCCGGCCGGGCCATGCCGAAATTGTGCCGCACCCGCTCTTCGGTGTCGGACCCCTTCTCTTGGCCGATCACCATGACCGAGCGGCCGCGCAACCGGCCGATCCCGCCCTGGATCGCGGCATCGTCGGCAAACGCCCGGTCGCCCGCGAGCCGGGTGAAATCCTCGATCAGCTCCGCCACGTAGTCCTTGAAGCGCGGCCGGTCGGGATGGCGCGCCACCTGCGCCTTCTGCCACGGCGTGAGCTTGGCGTAAGTGGCGGAGAGCAGCTTGGCGGCCCGGCTCTCGAGCCGGGCGATCTCGTCGGCGAGGTCGAGCTCGCTGCCGTCCTGGAGGTGGCGCAGCTCCTTGGCCTTGCCCTCGAGTTCGGCGATCGGTTTCTCGAAATCGAGCAGCGTGCTCATCGATCGAAGCGGGCCCCGGAGCGGCGCCGCGGTCGCGGGTGGTCGAGGCGGATCTCGCGCCGCGGTCGGCGCGCGGCCTTCTGGCGGCCGCGACCGGCTCCTGTCAATCGCGCCTCAGACGATATCCTCGACCCGGCCCGTGAAGTCGGCGCTGCAGAAGGGTCCGCCCACATGGAGCTCGTCGACCAGATGCGGGCTCTTGATCCCCTCGAGCTTCGCCGCCCAGGCCTCGGCATCGTCCTGCGGCCGGTAGCCGAGCCGCTCGGCGTTGCGATTGTCCCAGAAACTCCGCGTGTTGGCCGAGACGCCGTAGACGATCTCGTAGCGGTACCAGGCGGTGAGTCCGACGTCCACGAGCCGGCAGAAATCGGGGTAGGACTGCCAGGTGCTGAGCTGGCGCTCGTCGACGGGCTCCGCCCGAGCGCTGCCGATCCGCATGCAGAAGCCGCGGATCCCGTGCTTGTTCGCGTAGTAGAGCGCGAGGTCCTCGCCGAACGCCTTCGAGACCCCGTAGCGCGAATCGGGTTTGGCCGGGGCAGTGTGGTCGGTGCGCGGCCAGCGCCGGTGGAACCCCACCGCGTGGTTGGAAGAGGCGAACAGGACCCGGTCGGTCCCGGCCTTTCGGGCCGCCTCGTAGAGGTTGATCAGACCCACGATGTTGGCGCGCAGGATCTGCTCCCAGCTGCCTTCGACCGAATGCCCGCCCAGATGGACCACGGCCTGGATGCCGTCGAGCAGCCGGTCCATGGCCGCGGCATCAGCGAGATCGGCCCGCACGACCTCCTCGCCCGGACCCGCCGGGTCCATCGGTGCTATGTCGGATAGCCGCAGCAGGCGATAGCGCCCTTTGAGATGCGCGCGCACGACCCGCCCCAGCGCCCCCGCCGCCCCGGTCACGAGAACCCGTTCGATCGCCAAGGCCCGCCTCCCCCGCTGGTCGCCGGCGGCCTTAGAGCACGGCGCGCCGTGCTACGGAAGCCGGCCGCCCCGCCGGTCGGACTTGATCTGGATCGACGCGCAGCCTACGCCTGGCGGGCAAGATCGCGTCGCGCGCGAGCGGCGCCAAAGGGGGCCGGCGAAAGGCTGCGGCGGGCGCGAGCGGAAAGGAGCGGGTATGGCGGGCACGGTGCGCGAGGCGGTGGCGGTCTTCCACGACTGGAGCTCGCTCGAGGCGGCGGTCGACGAGCTGCGCGCGGCCGGTTTCCCCAAGGACGCGATCAGCCTCCTGGCCGGCCAGGACACGGTCGAGAAGAAGCTCGGCCACGTCTACCGGCGGGTCGAGGAGCTCGAGGACGATCCGCGCGCCCCGCGCACCCGCTTCGTCTCCGCCAAGCAGATCGGCACCCGCGAGGACATGGTCATCGGCTCCTTGACCATCCTGCCGACCCTCTTGGCGGCGAGCGTGGTCGTGGCTTCGGCCGGGGCGGTGGCGGCGGCGATCGCCGGCACCGCGGTCGTCGGCGCCACCCTCGGTACCGTGCTCGCCCGCTGGATGGATCGCCGCCACGCCGACTGGCTGCAGGAGCAGCTCGACAAGGGCGGCATTCTCCTCTGGGTCCGCACCCCCGACGAGGCGGCCGAGCGCTCGGCGATCCGGATCCTGACCGACCACGCCGCGCACGACGTGCACGTTCACGAAATTCCCGAGCCCTCCTGAACGGCGGCCGAAGCAGCATCTTCCGGCGTCCGCCCGAACGGAGGGCCGCCGACGCGATCCCCGCGCCCGTCCGAACGACGATCGGGGATGTCACTTGTCCGGCAGCTCGAAGCTCGCCACCACGGGTGCGTGGTAGCTCTCGGTCGCGCGCTCGACCCGCTCGGAGGGTGCCAGCTCGTCGTCGAGCGTCTCGTTGTGCACCTCGAGGCCGCGAAAGTGGCCGAGCAGCCCGCGCGAGAGCAGCACGTGGTCGAGCGCGAGCCTCCGGCCGTGATGGATCGCCGTGAAGCGGCGGTCCTCGGGCAGGGAGCGGCAGGTCGGCACGAGCGAGCGGGGTGCCAGAGCACCGTTGCCGGTATCGGCGGTCTCCGCACAGAGGATGCGCAAGGGCGTCTCGCGGTCCTCGGCGTTGAGATCGCCCACCACCGCGACGAGCGCTTCGGGCTCGGCGTCGAACAACGCCTCGAGGGCCAGGCGCACCTCGAGGGCCTGGGCGGCGCGCTGGGTGGCAGCCAGGAAGAAGCCCTCGGCCCAGCCGCCCACGCTCGCCCAAGCGAAGGGTCCGAGCTTCTGGCCCGGCACGAAGGAGGCCAAGGGAGCCTTCAGGTGCAGGTTCACGAGATGGAGGGTGCGACCGCCCGGCAGCTCCACCTCGAGGAACAGGGCCGGGCGCTCGAAGCGGGCGAGCACTTCCACGGGCTCGGGTTTCGCGGTCGAGAGGCGAAACGGCAAGGGCGGCACGCGCTCGTGGCGCAGCTCGCGCACGCTTCGGATCGGCAGCCGCGACAGGACGACGAGATTGTGGATGTCGGCGACCCAGCCCTCCGCGCCGTGGGCACCCGGCGAGCGGGTGCTCGCGCGAGCGAAGACCGCGTAAGGGGTGTCCTCGACGAGCGCATCGAGCGCCAGAAGCCGCCGCGGACCGCCCTCTCTCGGCCGCTCGCCGTGCACCTCCTGCAGACAGAGGAGGTCGGCGTCGAGCCGCAGCAGCTGCGGCCGCAAGACCGCGATCCGCTCGGCGAGCGCGAGCGCACCCTCCTGCCTGCCGAGGTTCTCGAGATTGAAGCTCGCGAGCCGCAGCCGCACCGGGTTCAACGGCCCGAGCGGACCCGCTCGACGGCCGCTCGCCAACCGGCGAGCCGGGCCGCGCGCAGGCCGGGATCGATGCTCGGGTGGAAGCTCCGCTCGGCCCGCCAGCCCGCCGCCAGCGCCTCGAGGGAGGGCACGAGCCCGGCCCCGAGGGCCGCGAGCCGGGCAGCCCCGGCGGCCGTGGTCTCGATCACCGCCGGTCGGTCGACCGGCCGGTCGAGCACGTCCGCGAGGTACTGGCAGAGCCAGTCGTTGGCGACCATCCCGCCGTCCACCCGCAAGGGAGCCTCGGGCAGGGCGAGCCCACGGCCCGCGAGATCGTCCGCCATCGCCGTCATCAGATCGTGGGTCTGGTAGCAGACCGCCTCGAGCGCGGCGCGGACGATGTGGGCCGCGGTGCTGTCGCGCGTGAGGCCCAAAATCGCCCCGCGCGCGTCCGGATCCCACCAGGGGGCTCCGAGGCCGGTGAAGGCGGGCACCATGTAGACCCCGCCCGTATCCGGCACCGAGCGGGCGAGCGCCTCCGATTCGCGGGCGTGCGCGATCGCCTTCAGACCGTCGCGGACCCACTGCACGGCGGCCCCGGCCACGAAGATGCTACCCTCGAGCGCATACGTGACCGCCCCGTCGAGCCGCCAGGCCACGGTCGCGAGCAGTCGGTTGCGCGACGGCACGAGCTCGCGGCCCGTGACGAGTAGGGCGAAGCAGCCGGTGCCGTAAGTGCTCTTCATGGTCCCGGGCTCGAGGCAGGCCTGGCCGAAGGTCGCCGCCTGCTGGTCGCCCGCCATCCCGGTGATCGGCACTGGCGCCCCGAACAGGCCGGCCGGCGTCGCGCCGAGCTCGCCCGCGCAATCGACGACGCGCGGCAGGATCGCGGGCGGGATCCGCAGTCGTTCGAGAAGCTCCTCGTCCCATTCCTGCTTCCGTATGTCGAACAGCATGGTCCGCGCGGCGTTGCTCGCATCCGTAGCGTGCACCGCCCCGCCCGTGAGCCGCCAGAGGAGAAACGAATCGACCGTACCGAAGGCGAGTTCGCCACGCTCGGCGGCCGCCCGGGCACCGGGAACGTGGTCCAACAGCCAGGCGAGCTTGGTGGCCGAGAAATAGGGGTCGACGACGAGCCCGGTGCGCTCGCGGATCGAAAGGTCGAGCCCCTCGGCCTCGAGCGCGCGGCACAAGGGAGCGGTGCGGCGGTCCTGCCAGACGATCGCATTGTGGACCGGCCGGCCGGTGGAGTGCTCCCACAAGATCGTGGTCTCGCGCTGGTTGGTGATGCCGATCGCGGCCAGATCACGCGCGCCCAGGCCGCCCGTCTCCATGGCTTCGCGGCAGACCGCGAGCGTGTCGGCCCAGATGTGCTCGGGGTCGTGCTCCACCCAACCGTCGGCCGGGTAGAGCTGTTGGAGCTCGCGCCGCGCGGAGGCGAGCGGCCTTCCCTCGGGATCGAAGAGGATGGCGCGCGTGCTGGTCGTGCCCTGGTCGATCGCCAGGATGTGCCGTGCCCGGCTCACCGTTCCCCTCCCGCGCGGCCCAGCCCCCTGCCCGAGGCTAGCCCCTCGCGGCCCGGGCGCAAGCCGCCGGCGCGCTTCCCGCGCGGCAGCCGGCGGCGGTAACGTTTCCGCCGACGATCGTCGCAGGCCGCCGCTTCACCGCCCGCGAGATCGCGAAGGCGCCCGGGGGGCGCGGGCCCGCTCGGGCCGAGGCGAAGCGGCCGAAATCGACAAAAACCGGACCAGGCGGGTCCCTCCAGGCGAGCGCAGCCGAGACCCGGCGGAGGCCGAGTCCGGAGGCGACGCTGCGCCGCGGACCGGATCCCGCGCTGCGCTCACGTCCGCCGTCACGGCCGAGTCCGAGGCCGAGGTCCGGCCGATCCTCGGGCGACAGCTGCATGGCGAGCACCGGCTCTGGCCGCAGCGGATCGACGAGACGGCTTCGATCAGGACAGGAGCCGGCTGCAACCGATGGCTGTTTCCCGGCCGCTTGGCGATGGAGCCGGTGACCGCCTCCGATCGGCCGGCACCCCTGCGGTAGCGCGCGCAGGCGATGCGAGCGAGCGCCAGATCCCGGTCGCGACCCGCGCGCGGACCGCGGTCGGCCGGCCGAGCCTCACCGGCCGCACGGCCGCGAGCATCGACGTGCGGGCGTTCGTCGAGCCGTTGACGGCGGCCTCGGGGCCGGCCGGCTCTCGAGGCACGCCTTCGAGTACGTCGGTTCCTGAGCGGCGATTGCGTCGCTTCCCGAGCGGCCGAGGCGTCCTATCGGCGGCCGTGAGCGACAGCCTCCTCGCCCGCGAGGCCGGGCGGGAAGAGATCGGCCAGGCGCTCGGCGATGCAACGGTAGGACTCGTCGGTCATGTGCAGCCCGTCCGGGCCTACGAGCTCCCCGGGTGCCATGAGGCCGCGCGCGGCGAGCGCCTCCATGAGCTCGTGTCGGGGAAAGAGTGCCACACCTTCCTCCACCGCCAGACCCGCGAGCACCGCCCCCATCCGCTCGAGTCGGCTGTCGCGGACGCCGTCGGGCAACCATTGCGAGTCCATGAGGATCACCGCGATCCCGAGCTCCCGCAGCCGGCGGATCCCCTCGCGCACCCGGGCCGCCACCTCGCGCGGTTCGAGTTCCTTCAAGGCATCGTTGGTGCCGACCTGCCAGATCACGACATCGGGGCCGAGCGCGATCACGTCGCGCTCGAGCCGGGCCAGATTGTCGGCCGCCGTCTCGCCGCCCCTGCCGCGATTGACGACGTCCACTCGCCTTCCCGGAAAGCGCGCCTCGAGGATCGCTTCGAGCCGTGCCGGCCAAGCGTTTTCCGGTCGGCTCGCCCCGGTTCCCTCGGTGCTGGAGGAGCCGAGCGCGACGATCCGCAGCTCCTCCGCCTCGGCGAGCTCGCGCACGACGGCGGCGGGTGGCGCGGGTCGCCAGACCTCGGGCAAGGGCGGGCAGCTGCCGGCGCGCGCCTGGGCGATCGCCTCGAGCAGTGCGAGAAGCCCGAACGCCGCACGATGCAGAGCGGGGCCGCGTCCGGGGTGGGGTTCCCGCCCACGACCTTTCCGTTTGTCAATGAAGGGGTCGTCGAACCGCAAGAGTCGATATCCACTTCACCCCGGGAGGATGGCACGAGAGGGGGACGGCGCCGTGCGGCGGATGCCGGTGCTCGATGGTCTGCGCGGATTCCTGATCCTGTTCATGACCTGGAACCATCTCTGGTTCGAGCAGGGCTTCCTGCTCGCCCGGTTCCATTTCGGCGAGCTCGGCTTCGTCACCTCGGCGCAAGGCTTCATCTTCATGGCCGGCCTGATGGTCGGTCTGGTCTACGGACGTCAACAGCTCGAGCGCGGTCCGCGGCCGGTCCGCGAGCGGCTGTGGCGGCGGACCGCCGTCGTCTACGCCTGGCACCTGGCGCTGCTCACCGCGATCGTGCTCGCGATCCGCCTGCTCGACGACACCCGGCCGGCGTGGGGCCGCTTTCTCGGTCTGCTCTACGATGACGGTTGGGCCTATGCGCTCGCGGGCGCCGCCCTCCTCTACCAGCCCACCTATCTCGACATTCTGCCGCAATACGTCTTCTACCTCGCGCTCGCCCCCCTCCTCCTCCACCTGGCGCTGAGCGGTCGGGCCTGGCTCGTCGCCGCCGGCAGTGTCGCTCTCTGGCAGTTCGTCCAGATGGGTGGCCATTTGCCCGTCGTCGCCACGGTCGAGGCGCTCCTCCGGTATGGCGAAACCGATCTCGTCCTGCGCAGCCACTTCAACCCGCTCGCCTGGCAGCTCCTGTTCGTAAGCGGCCTCTTGCTCGGTGCCGCCGCGGCGAGCGGTCGGCTCGAGCCCGAGCGGCTCTTGCGGCCCGAGCGCACCGAGCTCCTGAAGGCGGCGCTCTTCGTGCTCGCCGTGCTCGCACTCTGGCGGATCGCGATCAGCGCCGGCCTGCCGAGCCCGGAGATGTTCGCCCGTATCCAGGCCTTCGAGCGGCGCGGCGAACTCGGCCCCGTCTTTCCGATCGCCTTCGCCGCCACCCTCTACGTCGTGGCCTGGCTCCTCGTCGCCGGCCCGCGCGCGGCGAGCCCGCTCGCCCGCCGTACCGCGCGCTTTCTGCGGTCGCTCTGGGGCCATCCGCTGCTCGTGATCATGGGCCGCCACCCGCTTCCGGTGTTCGTCTGGCACGTGCTCCTGGTCTACGCCCAGGTCCTGTTCGAGCAGCGGCTGGGACCGATCGGCGATCCTTGGAGCTCGCTGCTTGCACTCGCGGTCGTCGCACTCCTGCCGTTGCCGGCGCTTTTGGCCGAAGCGCGCCGCGGCCTGCTCGCCGCCGGGCCGACGCCGAGGCCCGCCCAGGAATAGCGGCCCCGCTGGCCCGTTCCTCCCTCGGCCGCCAGCTGCGGCCTCGACCCGAGGGAGGATCGGATGAGCATCGACCGTCGACCGCTCGAGCCGGCGCGCCTCGCGCAGGCTAAGCGCGCCTTCACCACCCGCCGCGTCGCCCTCGACCAGGCCCGCCTGCTGCTCACGGGCGGCACCCGGCCGATGGCCGGCGATCTGGTGCTCTGCCGGGTGGTCGAGCCCGGCCAGCACAAAAACCTCCAGCTCGCGAGCGGCCGGCCCTCGACCCTCTTCCCGGGCGACGAGCTTCTGCTCGCCGCCGGCAACCGCTACGCCCCCGACCAGTTCGAGGCCTATCTGCCCGTGGGCATCGGTCCCTGCCATCTCGTCGCCGCGGGCGGCCTGTGCGGGCGGGTCGAGAGCCGTTGCGAGCGGATGGGCGAGCCGACCCGCCTCGAGGCGCTCGGGCTCGTGGCGGACGGGAGCGGTCGGCCCCTCAACCTAGCCGATTTCCGCATCCATCCGCCGCGCGCACTGCGCCGCATCCCGACGATCGCCGTACTCGGAACCAGCATGAACGCCGGCAAGACCACCGCTGCCGCCCATCTCGTGCGCGGCCTAGTCCTCTCGGGCGTCGCGGTCGGTGCCGCCAAGGTCACCGGCACGGGCGCCCCGGGCGACCGCGCCCTCATGGTCGACGCCGGTGCCACCGCCGCCCTCGACTTCGGCGACGTGGGCCACGCCAGCACCTTCCTGCTCGACGGGCCCGCCCTCGAGGAGACCTTCACGACCCTGCTCGACGCCCTGGTCGCAGCCGGCGCCGAGGTCGCCGTACTCGAGGTGGCGGACGGGCTCTACCAGCGCGAGACCGCCATGCTCGCTGCTTCCAAGACCTTCGCAGAGCGGGTCGACACGGTGCTGTTCGCGGCCGGTGACGCGATGGGAGCTGCCACCGGGGTGCGCGAGCTCGAGGCGCTCGGCCTGCCGGTCGCCGCGGTGACGGGCCTCTTGACCCGCTCGCCGCTCGCCCGCCGCGAGGCCGCCCGGGCCACCGCGCGGCCCGTGCTCGGCCGGCAGGAGCTCGCTCGACCCGGCATCCTCGAGCGGCTGCTCTCGGGCCCGGCGCTCCTCGAGAGCGCGGCATGAGCCTGCCACCGCTCCTCGCGGACGAGCGGCGGCCGCTGTTCGGCGGCCTCCTCCTCCTCGGGCTCACCCGTGCCGCCGCCACGGTCGCGGGCGTGCTCCTGCTGCGCCGTGCGGTCGATCGCGGCCTTCCCGGCGGCGCTACGGCCGAGGTCGTCTTGCTCGCGAGTCAGCGCGTTCTCGCCGCTGCCGCCACGGCTGCGGTCAAGATCGCCGAGCGCGGCCGCGCCGAGCGGCTCGGTGTGCTCTACGCCGCCGCCGTCCGCGGCCGACTCCTCGAGCATCTCCTAGCCCGACCCGGCGAGGGCGGCGCCGGCCGCCTCGGTCGCCTGCTCGCCCGCTTCTCGGGCGAGCTCCAGGCCCTGCGCGCCTGGCCCGGGCGTGGTCTGCCGCGGCTGGTCTCGAAAGGCCTGTTGGTCGTGGCCTGTATCGCGGCGGCCTTCCCGGTCGACGGGCGGATCGGGCTCCTCCTGGCCGCACTTCTCCTCCTGGTGGCGGCTGCCGCCGCGGCCCTGCGGCCAGGTCTGCTCGCCGCGGTCGCGGCACTCCGCCGGGCCCGTGGGCGGACCGCCGCGCGCACGGGCCGGCTTCTGGCCGGCCGGCTCGCCGGCGAGAGTCCGCCCGAGGCGGCGGTGGAGTCCCTCGCGCGGGAGGAGGCACGCACCGCCCGGCTCGCCGCCCGCCATGGACGAGCCGCCGCCTGCCTGTTCGCCCCGCCCGATCTCCTGCGCGGGCTCGCGGTCGCCGCGCTCGTCCTGCTAGCCGCGGGCGTGCGACCCGGACCACCGGCCTCGCCCGGTACCGTGGCCGCCACGCTCGCGCTCCTCGCCACCCTCGTCCCGGCGCTGCGCGAACTCGCCCGCGTGCTCGACCGCCACGCCGCCTTCCGGGTCGCCCACGACCGGCTCGAGCGGCTGCTCGCCGAGCCGGAGCGGGCTTCGCTGCCGGCCGGGGAGACGGTCCCGGCGGCTCACGAGCGGCAGCCCACCGCCTGAACCAGACCGTGGCCGAAGACCGGGTCGGGGCCCGGCGCACCGAGGTCGCGGGCCTTGGCAGCCAGAATCGTGAAGGCCGCGCGGAGGTCGCGACCGGCGGCCGTGGCCGCGAGCGCCGCGGTCACGAAGGGTGCCGCGAAGGACGTCCCGCTCGCCGGCCGCAGCCCACCGCCCGGCGCCGCCACGGGCACGTCGACCCCCGGTGCCGCGAAAACGATGTAGGCGCCACGATTGGCCTTGCGCCAGGGTTCCAGCCGCTGGTCCACCGCGGTCACCGCGATCACCCCGTCGATGGCCGCGGGATAGGCCGGCGGTGCCGCGGGCCCACCGTTGCCGGCTGCCGCCACGAGCACCACCCCGCGCCTCCCGGCCGAATAGACCGCGAGCTCGACCAGCCGGTTGGCCGGCCCGGCGAGCGAGGCGTCGACGATCCGCACACCGCCCTGCACCAGCCAGTCGAGCCCCGAAGCGAGCGCGAGCGCATCGGCCTCCGCCGCGGCCGAGCCGCGGCCGAAGATCTCGGCCACGAGCAGCTCGGCCTCCGGCAACAGCCCGATCGGCGTGCCGACCAGGAGCGAGGCCACGGCCGTACCGTGGTCGGGGACGGCAGCGGTGATCCCGTCGGTCACGAAACCGCGCGTGCGGATCCGCGCCCGGGCGAGCGCGGGGTGGCTCGTGTCGACCGCCGTGTCGAGCAGGCCCAGCCGCGTTCGTACCCGGCAGCGCTGCGGTGCGAGCCGGAGTGTCGCCGCCGCGCTCGCCCAGCATCCCTCGCACAGTAACCCGCGGTAGAGATGGTTGAGGTCGAAGACCGTCGCGGGATCGGCCGCGCGGGCGAGCGCCAGGGCCTCGAGAAGCGGCCGACCATTCGGCGGAGCGAGCCGGGTGACCGTGACCCCGAGGGCGGCGAGCCGGCGCTGTTCGAGGATCTCGAAACCCAGCCGGATCAGCCGGCCGCGCGCCTCGCCAGGGAGATCGACCGCCAGGATCTCGCCCGGCCGGAAGCGGTCCTCGCGATCCCCCGGCGGATCGCTGCGCCCGAACAGGAAGTCGCGCAGCCGGCCGAGACCGGAGCGCCCGTCGTCGTCGCGATCGCGCCGGTCCCGACGATCGTCACGATCGTCCCGCCCACCGCTCTGGCCACTGTCGTCGTCCCCACCGTCGTCCTCGCCGCGGTCGTCGTCATCGTCGTCGGGGGTCCCGCCACCACCGCCCGGCGTTTCCCCACCGGAACTCCCGCCGCCCCCCGACGAACCGCCACCCGAAGAGCTCCCGCCGCCGGAGGATCCGCCACTCGAGCTTCCCCCGCCCGAGGAGCCGTCGCCCGACGGGCCGCCGTCGTCATCGTCGTCGTCGGCCCGGGCGACCGCTTCGGTCCAGAACGAGGTCGGGGCGAGCGGGGCGAGCAGCAGGCACGCCGCGATCAGGGCGACGAACGCCGGGCGAAGCTCGAGGGACGGTCTCCTCGCGGGCGGACTCCCCGTTGCATACCGACGCGCTCCGCGGCCGAGAACGGTCGGCGGGCGCGTTTCGGCCTCCTACGCTTTTTCCCCAACGTTCGCCGTGGCCGCCGGGAATAGCGGGGCCGGTCGGCCGTTGTCGCGGCGTGGGGGAGGAACGAGCGGAGGTTCGCGTGGATCCGACCTTCACGGACCAGCTCGTGGCGATGCTGCCCCGCCTGCGGCGCTTCGCCCGCGCGCTCACCCGCTCGGTCGAGGAGGCCGACGATCTCGTCCAGGACGCCTGCGAATGGGCGCTTTCCGCCGCCGCGAGCTTCACGCCCGGGAGCGGGCTCGACGGCTGGCTGTTCCGCAGCCTGCAGAACCGTCGGCTCGACCGCTGCCGACAGAGCCGCAACCGCCTCCAGGAAGTGCCGGTGGAAGAAGCTTTCGAGCTCGCCGGCGCCGGAGGTCGGCGCGACGGCCCGACCCGGATCGTCCTGAGCCGGCTAGGGTCCGCCCTCGACTCGCTGGCCGCCGAGCAACGGCTCGTGCTGGTCGCGGTCTGCGTCGACGGCATCTCCGACGACGGCATCTCCTACAAGGAAGCCGCCGAACTCTTGGAGATCCCGGTCGGCACCGTCACGAGCCGGCTCGCCCGAGCGCGCGCGAAGCTGCACGCGCTCGTGCTCGCCGCCGAAAACGTGGAACCGAGGAGCGCCTCGCCGGTGTCGTGCGACGCCGAGAACCACACCATCCCCCGCCGGGACCGGAGCCCGACGACGCGATGCTGATGGCCTTCGCCGACGAAGCCTTGCCACCCGAGACGGCGGCCGCGCTCGCCCCACGGATCGCCGCCGATCCACGGCTTTCCGCCGAGGTGGCGCGGTTCGAGGCCGACCGGGCGCTCTTGCGGGTCGCCTTCGACGCGGTCCTCGAGGAGCCGGTGCCCGACCGGCTGGTGGCGGCGATCCGCGCCCGTGCCGCCTCCTTGGCACTGGTCCCGGGCTTCGCCCTCGGGCGTCTGGTCCCGGCCGGCGGCGGGGCGGCGAGGCCCCGGCCCCGACGACGACGCTCGCCGCTCTGCTCGAAAGCGAGCCCGTGCGCACGCTCGTCGAGCGCGGTGCGAGCGGCGAGAGCGTGGCGCTTCCGGTGGCGCCACGGCGCTACTTTTGGGCACGCTCGAGCGCGGTCCGGGCCGCTACTGCCGCGAGCTCGAGGTTTCCGGCGGGCCGCAGCCGGGAATCGCGATCCTGTGCCACAGTCCGGAGGGGAGCTGGCCGGTCGCCGCCCTGGTGGCCCTGACCCCGAGCGAGACGCCGACCGGCTTCCCCCCGGCCGGTGGGGAGATCGAGCACGACCCGGCCGAGGCCGTGCGCGAAGCACTCGGCAAGCCCCCCTTCTCGACCGCGAGAGGGGAGCCGAAGCCCGCGCCCGCGGCTGGCGCTGAGCTCCGGCCGCGGGTGCGGGAGAGGTCTGCCGAAGCGCCGCTTGCACCCTGCCGCGGTCGCTCCTAAGCCGGCCCGGCATGACGACGTTTCCAGGGAGGCGGAAATAATGAAGAAGGTCTGGGCGGTGGCGGTGCTCGCGGGCGCCCTCGCCGCGGGTGGTGCAGCGGAGGCCGCTTGGCCCGAGCGGGCGGTCACCATCGTCGTCCCGGCAGGGGCCGGTGGCGGCACGGACGCGACCGCGCGCATGCTCGCCAAGCAGCTCCAGGACATCTTCGGCAAACCGTTCAACGTGGTGAACAACGGCGAGGGCGGTGGAGTGGTCGGCCATACCATGATCATGACCGCCCGGCCGGACGGGTACACGATCGGCACGATCTTCCCCTTCGCCCAGATGAAGCTCATGGGTCAGGGCGACATCTCCGCCGACAAGTTCACCCCGGTCGCGCAGTACAATTTCGACCCGGCCGCCTTCCACACCCGTGCCGATTCGCCCTACCAGAGCCTCGACCAGGCGCTGGCCGCGATCAAGGCCGATCCGGCGCGCTTCAAGATGTCCTGCGGGGGCGGCTGCGCCGGCTCCTGGGACATCCCGGTGACCGGCATGATGCTCGAGGCCGGGATCGAGGCGCAGAAGCTCGTGCGCATCCCCTCGCGCGGCGCGGCCGCCGGCCTGCAGGAGCTCGTCGCGGGCGGGGTCGACTTCGTCGCCTGCTCGCTGCCCGAGGCCGGTCCCCTGATCGAGGCCGGCAAGGTCCGGCCGCTCGTGGTTCTTTCCGAGGCGCGGATCGCCGCCTTCCCGAACGTGCCCACGGTCAAGGAGCTCATGGGCAAGACCTTCGAAGGTGGAGCGTTCCGCGGCATCGCCGGGCCTGCGGGCCTGCCCGAGGAGGTCGTGAGCAAGCTCGAGGCGGCCTTGAAGCACATCGTCGAGAGCGAGGAGTTCCGCTCGCAGATGAACGCCCGCGGCTTCGGCATCCGCTGGCGCGACCGCGCCGAGTTCGCCGCCTTCCTCCGCCAGCACGAGGAGGACACCAAGCGGATCATGACCGCGCTCGGCATGATCAAGGGCTGAGGCGCGCGGCCGGCGGGCGGTCGACCGCAGGCGACGAGGACGAGGGTGCGGCTCGGCGATCTCCCGCTCGGGCTCGTGGTGGTCGCACTCGGCCTCGCGGTCTGGGCCGGCGCCCAGCAGTTCCCGACCATGGCCTATTTCCGCTACGGGCCCGGCTTCTTCCCGGGCCTGATCGGGATCTTGTTGGCCGGCTGCGGGCTCGTTCTCGTCGTCCAGGGGCTTTTGGCCGGCGGGCGCGGGCGATGGTTCGAAGCGGCCGAGTGGACCCGCGCCCCGCGCCATCTGCTCGATCTGGCGCTGGTCGCGGGCGCCGTCGTCGCCTATGCGCTGCTGGCCGATCGGCTGGGCTTCCTACCGACCGCGTTTTTCCTGCTCTGGATCCTGATCGGCCGGCTCTGGGGCCGCCCCTGGGCCGCGCTGCCGATCGCCCTGATCGCCACGCTCCTCGTCCACCAGGCCTTCGCCGAGCTCCTCCTGGTCCCGTTGCCTTGGGGCCTGCTCGAGCCCTTCTCGGGCAGCCTCTCCTGGCGGTGAACGAGCGAGCCGCATGAGATCCGACGCTGCCCGGGGAGGTCGGCCTTGGCCGAGGTGATCGCGGGCGCACTCGCCATCCTGTTCGCCCCCCAGACCCTCGCGGTGATGGTGACCGCGGGCCTGTTCGGCTTGTTCGTGGGGGCCGTGCCGGGTCTCACCGCGACCATGGCCACGGCCCTGCTCGTGCCCTTGACCTTCTACATGGAGCCCGTGCCGGCGATCGCGGCGATGATCACCGCTTCCGCCATGGCGATCTTCGCGGGCGACATCCCTTCCGCCCTCCTGCGCATGCCGGGCACGCCGGCCTCTGCGGCCTATGCCGACGCACTCTATCGGCTCACCCGCGAGGGTCGGGTCGAGCTCGGGCTCGGCACCTGTCTTCTGGCCTCGGCCGTGGGCGGGCTCTTCGGAGCGCTCGTGCTCACCCTCGCCGCCCCGGCGCTCGCCGAGGTGGCCCTCGGCTTTTCGACCTTCGAATATTTCTGGCTCGCCTGTCTCGGTCTCTCCTGCGCTGCCTTCGTAGCCGGACCGAAGCCCGTCAAAGGGGCGATCGCGCTCCTCCTCGGCCTCCTGTTCTCTACCGTCGGGCTCGACCCGGTGACGGGCGTCACCCGCTTCACCTTCGACAATGTCGATCTGGTGGGCGGGCTCGGCCTCGTGCCGGTCCTGATCGGCATGTTCGCGCTCGCCGAGATCCTCCGCTTCGCCGCCACCGCCGAGCGGTTGCGGCTCGAGAGCGATGGACGCATCGGCAACGTGTTCTGCGGTGTGCTCCCGCTTCTCTGGCGCCAGCGCCTCGCTGTGGCACGCGGCAAGGCCCTGGGGGTGGCAATCGGCGCGCTGCCAGGGGCGGGGGCCGACATCGCCGCCTGGATCGCCTTCGCGATGGCCCGCCGCCGCACCGCCCGCCGGCCCGATCCGGACGGCGACGCCGGAGCGATCGCCGGCGGGGCGGCCGCCAACAATGCGAGCCTGGCCGCGGCCTATGTGCCGGCGACCGTGTTCGGCATCCCCGGCGATTCGATCACCGCGATCGTCATCGGCGTGTTGTTCATGAAGGGGCTCACGCCCGGCCCGGCCGTCTTCCTCCACCAGCCCGAGCTCGTCTACGCCGTCTTCTTCGCGTTCTTTCTCGCCAACCTCCTCCTGGTCCCGTTGGGGCTCCTCGCGATCCGTCTCGCCCGGCGGCTGCTCGCGATCCCGCGCGAAGTGTTGATGCCGATCATCCTCTTGTTCTGCATCGTCGGTGCCTTCGCGATGACCAACACCATGTTCTCGGTCTGGGTCATGTTGGTCATGGGCCTGCTCGGCTGGCTCATGGAGGAGAACGGCATCCCGGTCGCCCCGCTCGTCCTGGGCCTCGTCCTCGGCCCGATGGTCCAGGAGAACTTCCTGACCTCGATGATGAAGTCCGACGGCTCGTTCCTGGCCTTCTTCGAGCGGCCGCTCGCCGGTGCGCTCGGGGCGATCACGATCGCCGTCTGGCTCGCCCCGCTCGCGATCGTCTTCGCCCGCCGGCTGCGCCGCACGGAGCCGACCGTCGCGACCGACACGGTCTGACCGCCGCGGGGCTCTGGCCTCGCCCGCGCCCGCTGGTTAGAAGCCCGCGGCTGCGCTCGAGCGGGCGGGAGGAACGCCATGGCCAATGTCGCGGTGGTCGGCGCCCAGTGGGGCGACGAGGGCAAGGGCAAGATCGTCGACTGGCTCTCCGAGCGGGCCGACGTCGTGGTCCGCTTCCAGGGCGGCCACAATGCCGGTCACACCCTCGTGGTCGACGGGGTGACCTACAAGCTCTCGCTCCTGCCCTCGGGTGTGGTCCGCGGCAAGCTCTCGCTGATCGGCAACGGCGTCGTGGTCGATCCCTGGGCGCTCCTGTCCGAGATCGAGCAGGTCCGCGCCCTCGGTGTGCCGGTCTCGGCCGAGACGCTGCGCGTCTCCGAGAGCTGTGCGCTGATCCTGCCGCTCCATGGCGAGCTCGACCGGGCGCGCGAGGCGGCGCGCGAGAAGAGCCACGAGGGCACGGGCAAGATCGGCACCACCGGCCGCGGCATCGGACCCGCTTACGAGGACAAGGTCGCGCGCCGGGCGATCCGGGTCTGCGATCTAGCCGACGGAGCAACGCTCGAGGCCAAGGTACACGAGCTCCTTTTGCACCACAATGCGTTGCGCCGCGGCTTCGGCATCGAGGAGGTGGACGGCGGTAAGCTCCTGGCCGAGCTCCGCGCTCTCGCGCCCAAGCTCCTCCCTTTCGCCGAGCCGGTCTGGCTCAGGCTCGCCGAGCTCAAGCGGGCCGGCCGGCGGATCCTGTTCGAGGGGGCGCAAGGGGCGATGCTGGATGTCGACCACGGCACCTATCCGTTCGTGACCAGCTCGAACACGCTCGCGGCCCAAGCGGCGCTGGGCTCGGGCGTGGGACCCGATGCCGTGGGCTTCGTGCTCGGCATCTGCAAGGCCTACACCACGCGCGTGGGAGCCGGGCCGTTTCCGACCGAGCTCGCCGACGAGATCGGCCGCGGCATCGGCGAGCGCGGCCGCGAGTTCGGCACGGTGACCGGAAGGCCGCGCCGCTGCGGCTGGTTCGACGCGGTGCTCGTTCGCCAGGCGGTCAAGCTCTCGGGCATCAAGGGCCTCGCCTTGACCAAGCTCGACGTGCTCGACGGCATGCCCTCCCTCAAGGTGTGCACGGCCTACGCGCTGCAAGGGCAGCTGCTGCATCATCTGCCGGCCGGAATGGGGGCGCAGGCGGCGGCGAAGCCGGTCTACGAGGAGCTGGAGGGCTGGAAAGAGAGTACCCGCGGCGCCCGCAGCTTCGCCGAACTGCCGGCGGCCGCGGTCAAGTACGTCAAGCGCCTCGAGGAGCTGGTCGAGTGCCCGGTGGCGCTCTTGTCGACGAGCCCGGCGCGCGAGGACACGATCCTGTTGCGCGACCCCTTCGCGGATTGAGGCGATGATCCGGCGGGTCCAGATCCGCAACTATCGGGCCCTGCGCGCGGTCGATGTCCAGCTCGATCGCTTCCATCTGCTGATCGGCCCCAACGCCAGCGGCAAGAGCACCTTCTTCGACGCGCTGGCTTTCGTGCGCGACGTTCTGGTCGCCGACGTGCCGCGCGCGTTCTTCGGTGACCCGCGGCTGGGGATCGGCCCACGATGCGCCGACCCCCGCGAACTCACCTGGCAGAAACGCGGCGCGCGGATCGAGATCGCGCTCGAGTTCGAGCTGCCCGACGATGTGGCAAACCGTTCGGCTCACAAGGCCGGTCGGTACGAGCTGGCGATCGCGTCGGGCCCGGAAGTCAGCATCGCGCTCGAGACTTTTTTCGCGCTGAAGGGACCTCCGGGCGAGCCCGAAGATCGCGTTCGCGATCAGTTTCCTCTGCCCTTGGCAGACATCGAGAACGTCGTTCACGAACCCCGTTCGAAGATTCCCGAGGATTGGAAAAAGGTCGTCGAGAAAACGAGCAAGACCGACCGCTTCACGAGCGAAACCAAGCGATGGGTCACGCCCTTCAAACTCGGCTCGCTGCGCAGCACCCTCGCGGGCTTGCCCGAGGACGAAGGCAACTTCCCCTCCGCGCTCTTCGCCAAGAGGCTGTTGGCCGAGCGGATCTTCGTCGTTTCGCTGAATGCGCACGCCATGCGGAGACCAGCCCCTGCGGGTCTCGCCGCCGCGTTGGCCCCGGACGGCTCCAATCTGCCGTGGATGATCGAGCGGGTCGCGCGGGACGCACCGGAGAAGCTCGAAGCCTGGCAGGATCACGTTCGAACCGCACTTCCCGACATCGAAGCCATCGAAACCCGGGAGCGCGAGGAGGATCGCTCCCGCTATCTCCTCGTGCGCTATCGGGGCGGCCTTTCGGTACCGGCATGGTCGGTTTCGGACGGCACCTTGCGGCTCCTGGCTCTGACGTTCCTGGCCTACGCCCCCCTGCCCGCGTCCCTCGTCCTGATCGAGGAACCGGAGAACGGGCTACACCCGCAGGCAGTCGAGCCCGTCCTCCAGTCCCTGAGAAGCATCTATTCGGCCCAGGTCCTGTGCGCCTCTCACTCACCCGTCGTCTTGGGACTTGTGGAACCTCGCGACCTGCTCTGTTTCGGCAAGGACGCGACCGGCGCGGTCGACATCGTGCGCGGCGATCGACATCCGAGACTGCGCGAATGGCGCGAGGACGTCGATCTCTCGCTCCTCTTCGCGAGCGGCGTCCTCGGTTGAGACCGCTGCTCTTCATCCTGGCCGACAAGGACATGAAGGAGGCCCTTCTCGGCCTCTTCGGCCGGGACGATTGGGCCCGCTCGTTCGGTTGTCGTCCCGTCGGCATCGAGGATCGGGACCTCGTGGTGCCGCCGGGGCAGAAAGATCCCGGTCTTTTCAAACGAGCCCACGAACTCGCTCGGCCCTATCTTCGAACCCACGACCATCTCGTGGTCCTCCTGGATTGCGCGTGGGACGGAGCTCCGGGCAGAGCCGGGATCGAACGGGGGATAGCCGACAATCTCAAGCACAACGGGTGGGACGACGGCCGCTTCGCGGTGATCGCGATCGAACCCGAACTCGAGATCTGGTTCTGGTCCGACGCGAAGGCGCTTCGGCGGACGTTCGAGACCGAACTCGCGTCGGGTGCGCGTTCGACACTCGAGGCCACGATCGAGGAGTTGAGAAGGCTCTCGGGCAACGACCCGAAAGCACGGCTCGCGCGCCTGCGGGATCGTCTGCGGATACCCGCTTCCTCGGCCCAGTTCCGCCGCTTCGCCGCCTCGGTCGACCTCACACGGTGCAAGGACCCGGCCTTCACCCGCCTGCGCAGCGCGCTGCGGCGCTGGTTCCCGCCCTAGCCCCGGCCCTCCGCCCCCGCCCGCTCGCTCGCGTCGAGCGCGAAACGCGCGTCGCGCCGGCGGGCCACGAGGCGGCGGACGAGCGGCGCACCCTTCCGGTCGAAGGCCGCGATCCGGCGCTCGACCGCCCGGTCGGCCTCGGTGGTCCTCCGGGCGAGCCGGCGATGCTCCACCCAGTCGGCCACGACATAGGTCTCGACCCAGTGCTCCGGGTCGTCGGTGTCCTGGAACAGGCGCCAGCGCAGCGCGCCGTTGCGCTTCCGGATGTGCCCGAGCTCGTCCATCGCCGCGACGAAGGCGGCGGCGTCCTCCGGCCGAACCCGGTACTCCGTCTGCACGAGCACCGGCCCCTCCTCGGGGTCGAAGGCGAGCGCCGGCGCGGGCTCCGGCACCCGTCGGGCGGGCCCGAGATCGCGCCCGCTCGCCGACGGCAGAGGTCGAAGGCGGGCCACGAGCGGCTGCAGCGCCAGCACGACCGCGGCGATCGCGAGCGCCGTCGGGACCCCGGCACCAGCCGCCACGACGCCCCAGCACCAGGAGCCGAGTGCCATCGCGCCGAACATCACCGTCTGGTAGAGGGCGAAGGTCCGCGCCTGCACCCAGAAGGCCGAACTCGTCTGCACGGCGATGTTGAAGCCGGCGAAGGAGCCGATCCAGGCGGCACCGCAGGCGAGCAGCCCGAGGCCGATCGTCGGCCAGCCGGGACCGAAGGCGAGCGCCAGCAGCCCGGCGGCGAACAGGAGTGCCAGCGCCCGGCTCACGGGCTCGGCCCCGTAACGCTCGCGCACCGCATGGACGAGAAAGCCGCTCGCCATGGCCCCGAGCCCGAACAGGCCCAACAGCATGCCGTACTCGGCGGCACCGCCCGCGAGCCGGTCGCGCGCCACGAGCGGCAGGAGCGGCAGGGCGGCCGCGGCGGCGAAGGCGAAGAGGGCGGAGCGGACCAGGACGGCCCGGATCGCCGGGGTCTCGGCGGCGTAGCGGAACGCTCCGAGAACCGCACCCGCCACCCGCTCGCGCGGCAGATCGTCGACCTCGGTCGGTCGCTTCCAAAAGGTGAGAGCCACCACGAGCGGCAGATAAGAGACGGCGTTCAAAAGGAAGGCCGCCTGAGCCCCGGCCCAGGCGACGACGGCACCCCCGAGTGCCGGGCCGAAAGCGCGGGCTGCGTTGAACGAAACGCCGTTCAGGACTACCGCCGCTCCGAGCGCCCCGATCGGCACGACCTCGCGGACCACGGCCTGGAAGGCCGGGCCCTGAAGCGCCGCCCCGGAGCCCAGGAGGAAGGTGAGGAAAAGCAGCGACCAAGGGCCGATCGTATCGAGCGCGGTCGACAGCGCGAGCAGGAGCGAGACCACGAGCATCAAAAGCTGGGCCGCGAGCAGCACCCGCCGGCGGTCGACGAGATCGGCCGCCGCCCCGGCCAGGATCGAAAAGCAGAGGATCGGCGCCTGAACCGCGGCCTGGACGAGGGCCACCATATCGGCGGTGCCGACGAGCGCGGTCATGAGCCAGGCCGCCCCCACGCTCTGGATCAGCCAGCCGAGGTTGGAGACCAGCGTCGCGAGCCAGAGCGCGCGAAAGCGCGGCAGGCGCAGGGGCTCGAAGATGCTCGCCCCGCCGCCCTCGCCGTGCACCGTCGAGACCGTCATGGCAGGGGCCTACGCGCCCGGGCTCGCCCCGACAAGCGCGCCCTCGCGGCGGGCCCCTTCGCCTCGGCGGACGCGCCGGCTCAGCCCGCGACCCGGCCGAGCTCGGGTACGGGAAGCGTTTCGAGCTCGCCGATCGCCACCGCGGTGGTGGCGCCCCCCGCCCCGAACAGCCGCGTCCCCGCCCGCCGCACCGCCTCGAGGTCGACCGCCTCGATCCGGGCGAGCGTCTCCTCGACCGGGATCGGTCGGCCGTAGATCAGGAGCTGACGGGCGATGCCGTCGGCCACCGCGGCGCAGCTTTCCAGCGCCATCAAGAGGCCGGCCCTGAGCTGCGCCTTGGCGCGGGCGATCTCGGCCGGATCGGGCTCGCGCACGAGGCCGCGGACCTCGTTCGCCACCACCTCGAGGAGGTTCCCGACCTGCTCGGCGCCCGTGCCGGCGTAGATCGATAGGAGGCCCGTGTCGGCATACGAGGCCGCGACCGCGTCGATCGCGTAGCAGAGGCCCCGGTTCTCTCGCGCTTCCTGGAACAGCCGCGAGGACATGCCGCCGCCGAGCGCGCAGGCCAGCACCTGGACCGCCCAGAAATCGGGGTCGTGGTTCGAGACCCCCTGAACGCCGAGGCAGAGATGGACCTGCTCGAGCTCGCGTCCCTCGAGCCGCACCCCGCCCCGATAGCGGGCCGGCTCGAGCGGCCGGGCGGGCCCGGGCGTCCGCTCGCCGAACCAGCGTTCGGCGAGTGCGAGCAGCGCCTCGTGCTCGACCGCACCGGCGCCCACCAGCAGCATGCGCTCGGGCCGGTAGTGGGTCGCCATGAAGTCGGCGAGCGCCGATCTCGGCATGCCCGCCACGAGTTCGGCCGGGCCCAGGATCGAGCGGCCGAGCGCCTGGTCGGGAAATGCCTGCTCCTGGAGGAGATCGAGTACGAGATCGTCCGGCGTGTCCTCGACCTGGCCGATCTCCTGCAGCACGACCTCGCGCTCCTTGGCGAGCTCGGCTTCGTCGAGCAGGGGTTCGTTCAGGATGTCGGCCAGAAGCTCGACCGCGAGCGGCACGTCCTCGGCCAGGACCCGGGCGTGGAAAGCCGTGTGCTCGCGCGAGGTCCAGGCATTCAAGGAGCCGCCCACGGCCTCGATCGCACAGGCGATGTCGCGAGCCGTGCGGGTCCGCGTGCCCTTGAAGGCCATGTGCTCGAGCAGATGCGCCACCCCGTTGACCTCGGCCGACTCGTGCCGCGTACCGGCGTCGATCCACACCCCGACCGCCGCGCTGCGCACCCCCGGCAGACGCTGGCTGAGAACCCGGAAGCCGTTGACGAGCCGGTCGAGCCGAATCGCCTCGCTCACGACGGCACTGGCGGCAGACGGCGGACGAAGTCGGCGACCGCGGCCGGTTGGGCCGGCAGGACGGAGAACCGCTCGGGCCGCCCGAACAGATCGGCCAGATGCGCGGGCAGAGCCGGCCGCACACCGGTCGCGGCCTCGACCGCCTCGGGGAACTTGGCGGGATGCGCGGTCGCGAGCAGGACGAGCGGGGCCCGCGAGCCGCCGCGCAGCCGTTCGGCCACCGCCGCCCCGACGCCGGTGTGCGGGTCGAGCAGGAGCGAGCCGCCCGTGCCGGCGTGCCAGCGGGCGATCGCGGCCGCGGTCGCCGCTTCGTCGGCCGCACCCCCTTCGAAGAGCGAGCGCGCCCGGGCGTGCCGCTCGGGGGGAAGGGTGAAGCGCCGCTCGCGGGAAAAGCGCGCCATGAGCCCGGCGACCGCCTCGCCGTCGCCGTCGAGCAGCTCGAACAAGAGCCGCTCGAAGTTCGAGGCCACCTGGATGTCCATCGACGGGCTCGAGGTCGGCCTGACCGTGCCGGCCTCGTACGTGCCGCTCGCGAGGAAGCGGGCCAAGATGTCGTTGGCGTTGGTGGCGACGATCAACCGATCGACCGGCAGGCCCGTGCGACGCGCGACATGGCCCGCATAGACGTCGCCGAAATTGCCGGTCGGCACGCAGAAACCCACGGGCCGCTCGAGGCCACCCAGGCGGAGTGCGGCGTAGACGTAGTAGGCCGCCTGGGCCGCGATCCGTACCCAGTTGATCGAGTTGATCGCGGCGAGCCGCTGTTCGGCGCGGAAGACCGGGTCGTTGAAGAGCGCCTTCACGATGTCCTGGCAGTCGTCGAAGGTCCCCTCGATCGCGAGGTTCGCGACATTGTCGGCCAGAACCGTCGTCATCTGCCGGCGCTGGACCTCGGAGACCCGGCCCGCAGGGTGCAGGATCACGATCCGCATCCGCGCCCGCCCGGCGATCGCGGCGATCGCGGCCGAGCCGGTATCCCCCGAAGTCGCCCCGAGGATCGTGATCGTCTCGCCGCGGCGCGCGAGCACACGCTCGAACATCCGCGCGAGGAGCTGGAGCGCGAAGTCCTTGAAGGCCAGAGTCGGGCCGAAGAAGAGCTCGAGCAGCCAGAGGCTGGGATCGAGTTGGCGCAAGGGCGCCACGGCCGGGTGGGCGAAGCCCGCATAGGCCTCGCGCGCCATCGCGAGGAGCTCCGCTTCGGCGAAGCAGCCCTCGGTGAAGGGGGCGAGGACCGCCGCCGCGGTCGTCGGATAGTCGGCCCCGTCGAGCGCCCGCAGCCGGGCCCCGGAGAGCCGCGGCCAGTGCTCGGGCAGGAAAAGGCCGCCGTCCTCGGCGAGACCGGCGAGCAACACCTCCTCGAAGGAGCGCCGCCCCGCGCGGCCGCGCGTGCTGACGTAGAAGGTCATTCGCATCTTCCGCTGCGGTGGCGCCTCATAAGGCGCGCGGGCGCCGAGCGGCAAGCCGCGCGCCCGGGTATCGATCTCAGAGCCGGGTATCGATCTCAGAGGATGAACTTGGCGAGATCGGCACCGGCCACGAGATCGCCCACCTGGCGACGGACGGTCTCGCGGTCGATCACGATCCGCTCGCCGGAGCGGTCGGAAGCGGTGAAGCTGATGTCCTCGACCAGCCGCTCCATGACCGTCTGCAGCCTCCGGGCGCCGATGTTTTCGACCCGCTGGTTGATCTCGTGGGCGAGCGTGGCGATCTCGTCGAGCGCTTCGGGGCTGAACTCGAGGGTCACGCCCTCGGTGGCGAGCAGCGCCACGTACTGGCGCACGAGGCTCGCCTCCGGCTCGACCAGGATGCGGCGCAGATCGTCGCGGGTGAGCGGCTGCAGCTCGACCCGGATCGGCAGCCGGCCCTGCAGTTCCGGCAACAGGTCGGAGGGCTTGCTCAGATGGAAGGCGCCCGAGGCGATGAACAGCACGTGGTCGCTCTTGACCGGCCCGTACTTGGTGGTGACCGTGGTGCCCTCGACCAACGGCAACAGATCGCGCTGCACGCCCTCGCGGCTCACGTCGGCGCCGATCCGGCCCTCGCGCGCGGTGATCTTGTCGATCTCGTCGATGAAGACGATGCCGGACTGCTCGGCCGCCTGGATCCCCTCGCGCACGACCTTGTCCTGGTCCAAGAGTTTGTCCGATTCCTCGGCCATCAGGACGGCATAGGATTCGCCGACCTTCATCTTGCGCCGGCGGGTGCGGCCGCCGAAGGCCTTGCCGAGGATCTCGCCGAGATTGACGACACCCATCTGAGCACCCGGCATCCCTGGCAGCTCGAAGGTCGGGAAGCCCGTGCTCTCCTGGATCTCGATCTCGATCTCGCGCTCGGCGAGCGCTCCCTCGCGCAGCATGCGGCGGAACTTCTCGCGCGTTTCGGGGCCGGCGGCCGGGCCCACGAGCGCATCGAGCACCCGCTCCTCGGCGTTGCGCTCGGCGAGTGCCGCCACCTCGCGGCGCATCCGCTCGCGGGCCTGCTTGATCGCGACCTCGACCAGATCGCGCACGATGCTCTCGACGTCGCGGCCGACATAGCCCACCTCCGTGAACTTGGTCGCCTCGACCTTGAGGAACGGCGCCTGGGCGAGCCGTGCCAGCCGCCGGGCGATCTCGGTCTTGCCGCAGCCCGTGGGGCCGATCATGAGGATGTTCTTGGGCAGGACCTCCTCGCGCAGCCCCTCCTCTAGCTGCTGGCGACGCCAGCGGTTCCGGAGCGCGATCGCGACCGCCTTCTTGGCCGCCTGCTGGCCGACGATGAAGCGGTCGAGCTCGGAGACGATCTCGCGGGGCGTGAGCGCGGTCACGGCAGGTCGAGCACCTCGAGCGTCACGTTCTGGTTGGTGTACACGCAAATCTCGCCGGCGATCCGCATCGCCCGCCGCGCGATCTCCTCGGCGTCGAGCTCGGGCAGCTCGAGCAGCGCTCTGGCCGCGGCGAGCGCGTAAGGCCCGCCGGAGCCGATGCCGATGAGGCCCGCCTCGGGCTCGAGCACGTCGCCGGCGCCGGTGAGCACGAGCGAGGTATCGGCGTCCGCTACCGCCATCATCGCCTCTAGCCGGCGCAGATAGCGGTCGGTCCGCCAGTCCTTGGCGAGCTCGACGCAGGCCCGCAGGAGCTGGCCCGGATGGCGCTCGAGCTTGGCCTCGAGCCGCTCGAGGAGCGTGAAGGCGTCGGCCGTCGAGCCGGCGAAGCCGGCGAGGATCCGCCCGCCACCGAGCCGCCGCACCTTGCGGGCGTTGGCCTTGACCACGGTCTGGCCGAGGCTCACCTGGCCGTCGCCGGCCATGACCACCTTGCGGCCCTTGCGGACCGAAAGGATCGTCGTGCCGTGCCAGCCCGTCTCGCTCAAAGCCTGCCACCGTCGCGGGCCGGCACGCGGCCGGTCCGGTTGCACCGCGCGTCACCCGCCTGCGGGCGGTTGTGCGCACCCGTCGCGGATGCGGCCGACGCCGGGCCCGCAGGATGTGGCACCCGCGGGCCCGCGTTCAAGCCCGGTGGCGTGCCGGGTCTCAGCCGGCGCGGCGACGCTCGAGCTCCTCGATCGCCTCGGTGAGCGCCCGAAGCGCGCTCACGAGTCCCTCCTCGTCACGCATTCGGAACGCCACGGTGGCGAGCGTCGCGGCCGAGACCACGGGCTCGAGCTCGCGCAGCTCCTCGCGCATCCGCTCGACGAGGCGGGCCGGGTCGCCGGGTACCGCCTCGGCGAACTCCTCCCAATCGAGATCGCAGGCGTCGGCCGGGCTGATGGGCATGGTCGTCCTTCCTCTTTGGCCGCCCCGCTCGTCGGGGGCTCTCCAAAAAAAGCGCCCCCGCGAGCCTCGGGGCGGCGGGGGCGAATCGGGGAGGGAGGCACCGTCTGACTTGACGGACCCAACCATACGTTGAGAGCTCGGGTTTCGCAAGCATATTTTTCGGGCAGATGCAGTCTTTCGCAGACAATTTGCCCACACTGCCGGCCGTGTTTTGCTCGAATTCGCGAGAATGTCGGTCGACCGCAAGCAAAACCCGAAGTCGAGGACCCCGGCCGGCCGCAGCATCCGGCCCGCCTAGGGCTCGGCGCGGGAAGCTTCCTCACCTTCGAGTTGAGAAGCCGGGTGAGCCCGTCGGCCGGCCGCACCGTTCCGAGGCCGAGCCCGAGTTCGCGCTTCGGCGCAGAAGCTCCACCGATCCTCTTGATCCCGAAGCGTCGGGGCCCAGATGGAAGGTCGCCCCGCCGCGATCGGCGCGGCTCTCCGCTCGGGGCGGCCGGGACGGCCTCGGTACCCGCGCCGGGTGGCGCGCGGCGCCGATCTGGTCTAGATGCTCCGCCGTCCCAACCTGCAGCCGACACCGACCATGGCCGGTCATTCCCAGTTCAAGAACATCATGCACCGCAAGGGCCGCCAGGACGCGCTCCGGGCCCGCAAGTTCACCCGTCTGTTGCGCGAGGTCCAGGTCGCCGCACGCTCCGGGCTGCCCGACCCGGCGCACAATCCTCGGTTGCGCGCGGCCATCCAGGCCTGCCGCTCGGAGAACGTGCCCAAGGACAATATCGAGCGTGCCATCAAGCGCGGCTCCGGTGGCGACGGCGAAGACTATCAGGAGGTCCGCTACGAGGGTTACGGCCCCGGCGGTGTGGCGGTCATCGTCGAGGCCTTGACCGACAACCGCAACCGCACCGCGAGCGAGGTCCGCGCCGCCTTCGCCCGACACGGCGGCTCGCTCGGCGAGACCAACAGCGTGAGCTTCCAGTTCGACCGCATCGGCATCGTCCGCTACCGGCCCGAGATCGCCGACCCCGACACCGTCCTCGAGGCCGCTATCGAGGCCGGCGCCCAGGACTGCGCGAGCGACGAGACGGGCCACGAGATCACCTGCGCGCCCGACGATCTGGCCGCGGTGCGCGAAGTCCTGGAGCGCCGCTTCGGTCCACCCGAGCAGGCCTATCTGGGCTGGCGGCCGCAGGCCACCGTGCCGGTCGACGACGAGCGCGCCGAGAGTCTCTTCAAGCTCCTCGAGGCCCTCGACGAGAACGACGATGTGCAGCGGGTCACCGCGAACTTCGAGGTCTCCGATCGGGCCCTCCAGCGGCTCCAGGCCTGAGCCGGGGGCGGCCGGTGCGCGTCCTCGGCCTCGATCCCGGGCTGCGCGCCACCGGCTGGGGGGTGATCGAGGCCGGCCCCGGACGGCTGCGCCATGTCGCTTGCGGGGTCGTGCGCAGCCCGGCCGACGCTCCCTTGGCCCGCCGCCTCGATGCCCTCTTCGAGGGCCTCCTCGAGGTCGTCGCCCGTCACCGACCCGACCGGGCGGCGGTCGAGGAGACCGTCGTCAACGTCAACGCCGCCTCCTCCTTGAAGCTCGGCCAGGCCCGCGGCGTCGTGCTGCTGGCCGCCGCCCGCGCCGGGCTCGAGGTCGCCGAATACGCCTCGCGCACCGTCAAGCAGGCGGTCACCGGCACGGGCTCGGCCGGCAAAGAGCAGGTCGCGGCCATGGTCCGCGCCCTCTTGCCGGGCGCCCTCGAGGCCGGCCCCGACGCCATGGACGCGCTCGCGGTGGCGATCTGCCACGCCCATGTGAGCCAGACCCGCACCCGCCTGGCCCGCGCGCGCACCCCGCCCGCACCCGTGGAGGCGCCGTGATCGCGCTCCTGCGCGGCCGAGTGGCCGCCCTCGGCGACGATCACCTCGTGGTCGAGGTCGGCGGGGTCGGCTACCTCGTGCACGCCGGCGCCCGCACCCTGCAGCGCTTGCCGTGCCCGGGCGAACCGGTCGAGCTCTGGGTCGAGACCCAGGTGCGGACCGACCAGATCGCCCTCTACGGCTTCCTCGACCCCGCGGAGCGAGCCTGGTTCCGGCTCCTCCAGACCGTCCAGGGGGTGGGCGCCAAGGTGGCCCTCGCCGTTCTCGGCACCCTCTCGCCGGACGAACTCGTCGCGGCCGTGGCGGCGCGCGATCGCGCCCGCCTCGCCCGCGCACCGGGCGTCGGTTCCCGGCTCGCCGGCCGGCTCGTGGCCGAGCTCGCCGATCGGGTCGGCGAACTCCCTCGCTCGGCCGGCACACCGCCGCCCGCCACGACCGTCGCACCGCCCGCCGCCGGCCCCGCCGACGACGCGCTCGCTGCCCTCGCCCGGCTCGGTTTCGCCCGCGCCGAGGCGGCGAGCGCGCTCGCCCGCGCCCGCGCTCGGCTCGGTGAGGACGCACCGCTCGAGGCGCTGGTCCGCGAGGGCCTCAAGGAGCTCGCACCGCCGTGACGCCCCGTCTCGTGAGCCCCGTGGAGCAGGGTGAGGATCTCGACCAAAGCCTGCGGCCGCGGGGGCTTTCGGAGTTCATCGGTCAGGGCCCGCTCAAGGCCAATCTCGCCGTCTTCATCGAGGCCGCACGGGCCCGCGGCGAGGCCCTGGATCATCTCCTCCTCGCCGGGCCCCCGGGGCTCGGCAAGACCACCCTCGCCCAGATCGTGGCGGCCGAACTCGGTGTCGGCTTCCGCATGACGAGCGGGCCGATCGTCGCCCGCGCGGGCGATCTCGCCGCACTGCTCACCAACTTGCAGCCGCGCGACGTCCTCTTCATCGACGAGATTCACCGCCTGCAGCCCCAGGTCGAGGAGATCCTCTACCCCGCCATGGAGGATTTCGAGCTCGACCTCATGATCGGCGAGGGGCCGGCCGCCCGCTCCGTGCGGATCGACCTCGTCCCCTTCACTCTCGTGGGTGCGACCACCCGCACGGGGCTCCTCACCACGCCCCTGCGCGACCGCTTCGGGATCCACGCCCGGCTCGACTTCTACCGTCAGGAGGAGCTCGAAGCGATCGTCCGCCGCGGTGCGGCCCTCCTGCGCCTCGCGCTCACCGAGGACGGCGCGGCCGAGATCGCCCGGCGGGCCCGCGGCACGCCCCGGGTCGCGACCCGGCTCCTGCGCCGGGTCCGCGACTTCGCCACTGTCGCCGGCAAGAGCCCGGTCGACCGGGCCCTGGCCGACGAGGCGCTCGCCCGCCTCGAGGTCGATCGGCTCGGCCTCGATGCCCTCGACCGCCGCTATCTCGGCCTGATCGCCCGAGCCTATGGCGGCGGCCCGGTCGGGATCGACACGCTCGCCGCGGCCCTCGCCGAGCAGCGCGACACGCTCGAGGAGACGGTCGAGCCCTTCCTCCTCCAGCAGGGGCTCCTGCAGCGCACCCCGCGCGGCCGAATCCTGACCCTCGCCGCCTGGCGCCATCTCGACCTGGCACCGCCGCGCGCGGCCCTCGAGCAGGGCGCGCTCTTCGACGAGCCGCCCGCGTGAGCGCGAGCGCACCGCATCGGCTCGCCGTCCGCGTCTACTACGAGGACACGGATGCCGGCGGGGTCGTCTACCATGCGAGCCATCTGCGCTTCGCCGAGCGGGCGCGCACCGAGCTCTTGCGCACCGCCGGCCTCGATCACGCCACCTTGTACGAGCGGGAGGGCGGCCATCTCGTGGTCCGCCGTCTCGAGGTGGATTACCTCGCCCCGGCCCGGCTCGACGATCTCCTCGAGGTCGAGACTAGCCCACTCGCGCTCACGGGCGCCCGCCTCCGCCTCGAGCAGACCGTCCGGCGGGGCCCGGACACGCTCGCCCGGCTCGCCGTCGAGATCGCCTTCGTGGGCCGCGACGGTCGGCCGAAGCGGCTGCCCGAGGCGCTCCGTCGCGCCTTCGCGCAAGAGGCCTCCGCAGCGCCTTCGCGGCCGCGTCCTTGAGCCCGAAGGCTCGATGCTCTAAATTCGAACGTGAGGGCCTCGCGCCGTCCACCACCCTGCGCGGAACGGGACCCGCGTCGGGCCGGGGGCGCCGGAGCCGCCCATCGAGCCAACAACGAGGCCGCCCGCGCTCCGTTTTGCCCGCGGAACCCGGGGCGGCGACCGAGACGCGACGCGATGCAACCGGACGCGATCACCGCGGTCGGGGTCGGGACCGTGGCTTCCGGCCCGGGCCTCTTCGCCCTGGTCCTGCAGGCCGATGCCGTCGTCAAGACGGTGATGCTGATCCTCTTCCTGGCCTCGGTCTGGTGTTGGGCCGTGATCGTCGAGAAGGCCTGGCGCCTCGCCCGGCTCAAGCGCAAGGCCGGCGCTTTCGAGCGCGCCTTCTGGTCGGGTGCACCTCTGGACGAGCTCTACCGCCGCGCCGCCCAGCCGGCCGACCACCCGATGGCGCTCATGTTCGCGACCGGCATGGAGGAATGGCGCGAGACCGGCCAGCCGACCGACCCGGTCCGCCGCGAGAGCCTCGTGGGCCGGATCGGCCGGGTCATGCGGCTCACCCTCGACCGCGAGATCCAGCGACTCGAGCGGCATCTGCCCTCGCTCGCGACGATCGGCTCGACCGCGCCCTTCGTTGGCCTGTTCGGCACCGTCTGGGGCATCATGAACAGCTTCCAGGCGATCGCCGCCACCAAGAACACCACCCTCGCCGTGGTCGCGCCGGGGATCGCCGAGGCGCTATTGGCTACCGCCCTCGGCCTCTTGGCCGCCATTCCGGCCGTGGTCGCGTACAACAAGCTCAGCCACGACCTCGACGCCTACGCCGAGCGGCTCGAGAGCTTCGCCGACGAGTTCGGCGTGGTGGTCGCGCGCGAACTCGACGCCCGGGCCGGCGGCTGATCCCGTGGCCGCCGGGCCCCTGACGCGAGGCGGCGGACGGCGCGGCCGCAGGCGTCGGCCGCTCGCCGACATCAACGTGACGCCGCTCGTCGACGTCATGCTCGTGCTCCTGATCGTGTTCATGGTCACCGCCCCCCTGCTCACGACCGGGGTCACGGTCGATCTGCCGCAGGCCCGCACCGCCCCCCTGCCCGGGCAAGACGAGCCGGTGGTCGTGACGATCCGGGCCGACGGCACCCTCTACCTCCAGGAGAGCCCGATCGCCCTCGAGGAGCTCGGCCCGCGTCTTTCCGCCGTGCGCGAGCGCAATCCCGACCTTCGGGTCTTCGTGCGCGGCGACCGGCAGGTCGAATACGGCCGCGTGATGAGCGTGGTGGGCAGCTTGAACCAGGCCGGGATCGCCAAGGTGGCGCTCGTGACCGAAGCGCCGCGCACCGCTGCGCTCGGGACGGTGAAGGAGTCCCGATGAGCCGGCCCCGGCGCCGACCGCGCCGCCGGGAGAAGCCGTGCGACGCGCGCTGAGCCTCTCGCTCGCCGCCCATCTCGGGCTCGGCCTCCTCGTGTTCGGCCTCGCCCGGCCACCCGAGCTGCCGGTGGAGGAGGCGGTCGTAGTCGAGCTCGTCGCGGCACCCGCCCCGGGCCCGGCGCAAAGCGCCCCGCCCGCTCCGGCCGAGGCCGCCCCCTTGCCGAAGCGCGAAGCGGCATCCCCGGCCCCGCCGCCCCGGCCGGAGCCGCCACCCGAGCCGGCCGCAACCGAGGCGCCACCCGAGCCGCCGGCCCCGAAGCCGGGCCCCGAGCCGGTCGAGCCGAAGCCGGCGAAGCCCGAACCTACGCGCGCCGAGCCCCCGAAACCCGAGCCGTCGAAGCCGGAACCGCCCAAGCCGGAGCCGAAACCGGCAGCGGTCGAGAAGCGGCTCGCCGACAAGCCCGAGCCCGAAAAGCCCCGGGCCGAAAAGCCTCGGCCGGCGCCGGCCGAGCCCCGGCCGGTCGAGCCGCCGAAGCCGGCACCCCGGCCGGAGCCGGCGAAGACGCCGCCGCCCCAGTCCCCGGCTTCGAAGCCCGCGCCTTCGAAGCCCGAGCCGGCGAAGCCCGAGCCGCCGAAGCCCGCGCCCAGCAGGCCCGAGCCCTCGCGGGAGGACAGCTTCGCCGCCCTCTTGCGTAGCGTCGAGAAGCTCGAGCGCCGGGTCCAGGCGGACAAGGCGAGCCCGGGCCGGGGCCGCGGCGAGCCGCTGCCCGAACCGGTCGCGGGCGGCCCGCTCAGAACCGCCGATCAGTCCCTGACGCAGAGCGAGATCGACGCCATCCGCCGGCAGATCGAGCGCTGCTGGAACGTGCCCGTCGGGGTGCGCGGGATCGAGACCATGCAGGTGCGCCTGCGGATCGCCATGAACCGCGACGGCAGCGTCGCCCGGGTCGGCATCGAGGACCAGGCGCGGATGTCGGCCGATCCGGCCTTCCGCACCGTGGCCGAGAGCGCCCAGCGGGCGGTGCTGAGCTGCCGGCTCACCTTACCGCCCGAGAAATACGAGCAATGGCGCGAGATGGTGATGACCTTCCACCCCAAGGACGCTTTGAGCGGATGAGCCCGCGCCCCCTCCTCCCCCGCCGCGCCCTGCTCGCCGCTGGCGCCGCACTCGGCGCCGGGACGCTGCTCGCGCGCCCCGGCCGGGCCCAACTCCAACTCGACATCACCCGCGGCTTCGTCGAGCCCATGCCGATCGCGGTCAGCCCCTTTGCGGGCGACGGGCCGGCGGCCCGCGAACGCGGCGAGGCGATCGCCCAGGTGGTGAGCGCCGACCTCGACTCCTCGGGACTCTTCCGCACGATCGACCGGCGGGCCTACATCCAATCGCCCGAGGCACTACGCGAGATCCCGCGCTTCGCCGACTGGCGGGCGATCAACGCCCAGGCGCTCGTCACGGGCGTGGTCCGTTCCGCCGAGCCGCTCCTCGTCGAGTTCCGCCTCTGGGACGTGTTCGGCGGCACCCAGATGAAGGGCCTCAGGCTCGAGGCTCCGGCCAGCTCCTGGCGCCGGCTCGCGCACAAGATCGCCGATGCGGTCTACGAGCGGCTCACGGGCGAACGCGGCTATTTCGACACCAAGATCGCGTACATCGCCGAGAGCGGCCCGCCCACCCGGCGGATCAAGCGGGTCGCGGTCATGGACCAGGACGGTGCCAACCACACCTTCCTGACCGACGGCAGCCAGCTCGTCCTCACGCCCCGCCTCTCGCCCGACGTCGAGACGATCGCCTATCTCGTCTTCCGGCCGCCCGCGCCGCGAGTGATCCTGCGCGAGCTCGCCACGGGCCGCGAGATCGTGCTCGGCGAGTTCCCGGGCATGAGCTTCGCACCCCGCTTCTCGCCCGACGGCCGCACGCTGCTCGTGAGCATCGCCCAGTCGGGCGACACCGACCTCTTCGCTTTCGACCTCGCGAGCCGGCGCCTGCGGCGGCTCACGGAGGGAGCCTCGATCGACACCTCGCCCTCCTTCTCGCCGGACGGCAGCCGGATCGCTTTCAACTCCGACCGCGGCGGCAGCCCGCAGCTCTACGTCATGCCGGCGAGCGGCGGGGCGGCGCGGCGGATCAGCTTCGGCAGCGGCCGCTACGGCGAGCCGGAATGGTCGCCGCGCGGCGATCTCATCGCTTTCTCCAAAATCGAGAAGGGCTTCTTCCACATCGGAGTGATGAAGCCCGACGGCAGCGACGAGCGGCTCTTGACCCGCGCCTACCAGGACGAGAGCCCCACCTGGGCCCCCAACGGTCGTGTCGTCCTGTTCAGCCGCCAGGACCGTGCCGGCGGGCGGACGCGACTGTTCAGCATCGACGTCACCGGCTACAACCAGCGCGAGATCCCGACGCCGATGGACGCCTCGGATCCGAACTGGTCGGCGCTGTTGCCGTGAGCTGCCGGTCGAACCGCGCCGGCGCCAGCGAGCCGGAGACGATCCGACGAGCTCGACCCACCAACGCGACCAACGAGGACCCGTCGCCATGAACCGCCGAGACGCGCTCGCCGCCCTTTCGCTGCTGTCGCTCGCCGCCTGCAGCTCGAGCTCCGACACCGCGACCGGCTCCGCCGCCGGGGGCGCGGGGGCCGGTGCCGGGCTACCGGGCGCCGGCGGCGTGTCGAGCGCCGAGCTCGGCGGGCCCGGCGGCCGGGTCCCCCCGGGCACCCAGCAAGACCTCGAGGTCAACGTGGGCGATCGGGTGTTCTTCGCATTCGACAGCTCGGTCCTCGACGACGCCGCCCGCCAGACCCTCGAGCGCCAGGCCGCCTGGCTCAAGCAGTTCCCGGCGGTGAGCGTGACCATCGAGGGCCATTGCGACGAGCGGGGCACGCGCGAGTACAACCTCGCCCTCGGCGATCGCCGCGCCAACGCCGCCAAGAGCTATCTCGTGGCGCTCGGCGTGTCGCCCGACCGGATCCGGACGATCTCCTACGGCAAGGAGCGGCCTGCCGACCCCGGCCACGACGAGACCGCCTGGGCGCTCAACCGCCGTGCGGTCACCGTCGTCAACGTCACCAACTGAGCCGGCGCCGGTGGTGCGCGGCGAGTTTCGCCTCGAGGTTCGGCCGCCGACGGGTGGCGGTCCCCTCCCGGCCCTCGTCCTCGCCCTCCCGCTCCTCCTCTTCCCGGGCGACCCGCCGACCAGGGCCCAGTCGCTCGACGCCCAGCGGGCGGCGCTCGCCGTCGCCCGGGTCGGCGAGCTCGAGGAGGAGCTGCGCCGGCTGCGCGGCCGGATCGAGGTGCTCGAGCTCGAACGCGACCGGCTACGCGAGCGGGTCGAGCGGCTCGAGGACCGGCTCGCGGCGATCGAGGGAGGCCGCGCCGAGCCGCCGCCGGCGGAGACGCGGCCGCCGGCGCCGGTCGTGAGCCGCGGCGGAGCGGCGCCGACCGCCGCTGCCGCACCGAGCCAGCCGCAGCCCCCGACGCCCCCGACCCGACCCGCTCCGCCCGCCGGTTCGGCCGCAGCGGGCGCCACGAGCCCGGCCAACGCCGGCAGATCCGCCGGCCCGCCGGTCGAGAGCGATCTCGCCGCTCGCCGCGGCTACGTGCTCGGCACCATCCCGCGCGAGGCGATCCTCGGTATCGACCCCACACCCGGCACCACCGCGCCGCCACCGGCCCGGCCCGGCCCGCCGCCCGCCCAGGCCGCTCCGGCACCTGCCCAGCAGCAGGCGGCACGGACCGGCCCCACCGGCCCGGCGCCCGCCGAGCCCGGCGCCGCCGGCCGCTGGGCCGCGGCCCGCGAGCTCCTCCAGAAAGGCGAGTGGGAGGCGGCGGAGGAGGCGCTGCGCCGCTTCGTCGAGGACTTTCCGAACGATCCCAACGCCTCGACCGCGGCCTATTGGCTCGGCGAGACCTTCCTCGTCCGCGAGGACTGGCAGAACGCGGCCGCGACCTTCGCCCGCAACTACCGGACCTTCGGCCCCGAAGCGCCGCGCGCTCCGGACAATCTCTTGAAGCTCGGCGTCGCCCTCGCCCGCCTGGGCGACAAGGAAAAGGCCTGCCAGACCTTCGCCGAGCTCGACCGCCGCCATCCCAACGCCTCCTCGGCGGTCCGCCAGGCGCTCGCCCGTGAGCGCGCCGCTGCCGGCTGCAGCTGAGCCGATCGCGCCCGAAGCGACCCCGCTCGGGGCCGATGAGCTCGCCCGTCGCCTCGAGGCCCTGGGCCCCTTCGAGCGACCGCCCAAGCTCGCAGTCGCCGTCTCGGGCGGGCCCGACAGCCTCGCCCTCCTCCTCCTGGCCGATCGCTGGGCGCGGGCCCGGGGCGGCACCGTTCGTGCCCTCCACGTCGATCACGGGCTCAGGTCCGCCTCCGCCGCCGAGGCGGCGCGCCTCGCCGGCTGGCTCGCCGCCCGCGGCATTCCCTGTCGGATCCTCGCCTGGACCGGCCCGCGGCCCGAGAGCCGGATCCAGGAAAGGGCACGCGCCGCCCGCCTGGCACTCCTCGAGGGGGCCTGCGCCGAGGCCGGCATCCTTCATCTCCTGTTGGCGCATCAGGCGGACGATCAGCGCGAGACGGCGGCGATGCGGCGGGCGCGCCGCAGCGGTCCCGAGGGGCTCGCGGCGATGTCGGCGATCCGCGAGACCGGCCGGGTTCGCCTCCTTCGCCCCCTGCTCGACGTCCCCAAAGCACGCCTGCGCGCCACGCTCGAGGCCATGGGCCAGCCCTGGATCGAGGATCCGAGCAATCGCGACCCACGCTTCGAGCGGGCGCGGCTGCGGGCCGCCGGGACCACGAGCGGAGCCACCCTGGCCGACATCGCGAGCGTCGGTGACGAGCGCGCCCGGCTCGAGCGCGCACTGGCCGATCTCGCGGCCCGGATCGCCCGGCCCGATCCCGCGGCGCGGCGGATCCTGGTCGATGCGGCGGGTCTCGAGGCGGCGCCCGCCGAACTCGCGCGGGCCTTGCTGCGGCGGGCGGTCGCAACCTTGGGTGGCGGCCGCTACCCGCCGCCACCGGCCTCCGTCGGCCGGCTGCTCGGGGCGCTGCTCGCGCGCGAGCCGACACGGCGCAACCTCGCCGGCTGCCTGCTCACGCGCAGCCGCGGCCTGATCGCGATCGAGCCCGAGTGCCGGCCGGGCCGGAAGCCGGCGGAGCGGCCCGGCCCGGCGCTCGTCGGTGCGGCCTTCGTGCCGATGTTGCTTGAGGGTCCCGACCGCCTATGTAAGAGTTCGGAGGCGGTCTCTGGCCAGGCTCGGCCCGCGCGCGTCGCTCCCGCCGCAGACGCGCCGACCGACCGGTGCCCGCGGCCGTCGAGCGGTGAAGGACCGATCCTTTGAACAACTTCTCCAAGAATCTGGCGCTGTGGGTGATCATCGGCCTCCTGCTGATCGCCCTGTTCAACCTGTTCCAGAGCCCCTCGGCGCGCGGGCCGCAGACGAGCCTCGCCTTCTCCGAGTTCCTGGCGGAGGTCCAGGCGGGGAAGGTCGCCGACGTGGTCATCCAGGGCAACGCCATCAGCGGCCATTTCGCCGACGGGCGGCTCTTCTCGACCTACGCGCCGAACGACCCCAATCTGGTCGACCGGCTGACCGGAGCCGGCGTGCGGATCGCCGCCGTACCGCTCGACGACAACATGCCCTCGCTCGTGGGCGTGCTCGTCTCCTGGTTCCCCATGCTGCTCCTGATCGGCGTGTGGATCTTCTTCATGCGCCAGATGCAGTCGGGCGGCGGCAAGGCCATGGGCTTCGGCAAGAGCCGGGCCCGCCTTCTGACCGAGAAGCACGGCCGGGTGACCTTCGCCGACGTGGCCGGCATCGACGAGGCCAAGGAGGAGCTCCAGGAGATCGTCGAGTTCCTCAAGAACCCGCAGAAGTTCCAGGCAGTGGGCGGCCGCATCCCCAAGGGCTGCCTGCTCGTGGGCCCGCCCGGCACCGGCAAGACGCTCTTGGCCCGGGCGATCGCCGGCGAGGCCAACGTGCCCTTCTTCACGATTTCGGGCTCCGACTTCGTCGAGATGTTCGTGGGCGTGGGTGCTTCGCGGGTGCGCGACATGTTCGAGCAGGCCAAGAAGCACGCCCCCTGCATCGTCTTCATCGACGAGATCGACGCGGTCGGCCGGCATCGCGGTGCCGGGCTCGGCGGCGGCAACGACGAGCGCGAGCAGACCTTGAACCAGCTGCTCGTCGAGATGGACGGTTTCGAGGCGAACGAGGGCGTCATCCTGATCGCTGCCACCAACCGGCCGGACGTGCTCGATCCGGCGCTTCTGCGGCCCGGCCGCTTCGACCGCCAGGTCGTCGTCCCGAACCCGGACGTGCTCGGCCGCGAGAGGATCTTGAACGTCCACGTCAAGAAGATCCGGGTCGCCCCCGACGTCGACACCAAGATCATCGCCCGCGGTACGCCCGGCTTCTCCGGTGCCGACCTCGCCAACATCGTCAACGAGGCGGCGCTCCTGGCCGCCCGCCAGGGCAAGCGGGCGGTCACCATGGCCGACTTCGAAGCGGCCAAGGACAAGGTCATGATGGGCGCCGAGCGGCGCTCGATGGTCATGACCGAGGAGGAGAAGCGGCTCACCGCCTACCACGAGGCGGGACACGCGGTGGTGGGCTATTTCTCGCCCGCCTCCGATCCGATCCACAAGGCCACGATCATTCCGCGTGGCCGGGCTCTCGGCATGGTCGTCCGGTTGCCCGAGGGCGACCGCATCTCGGTCAGCCGCGAGAAGCTCATGGCCGACATCGCGGTCGCCATGGGCGGGCGGGTCGCCGAGGAGCTGATCTTCGGCCACGACAAAGTGACCGCCGGTGCCTCCTCGGACATTCAGCAGGCCACCAAGATTGCCCGCCTCATGGTCACCCAGTGGGGCATGAGCGAGAAGCTCGGTCCGGTGGGCTACGCCGAGAACCAGCAGGAGGTCTTCCTCGGCGCGCAGCTCACCCAGATCAAGAACGTCTCCGAGGCTACCGCCCAGCAGATCGACGCCGAGATCCGGCGGATCGTCGAGACCGGTTACGCTCGGGCGCGCGAGATTCTGACCGAGAAGATCGATCTGTTGCACGCCCTCGCCCGGGCCCTCCTCGAGCACGAGACGCTGACCGGCGAGGAGGTGGCGGCGGTGATGCGCGGCGAGCCCGTGACGGCCGTCCGGCGCGCCGCCGAGGCCGCCTCGGTCGGCGGGACCGGCGGTTCGCGCCGCGGCTCGGTGCCGACCTCGGCCCGCCCGGAGCCCGATCAGGGGCCGAGCGGTATCGCGCCGAGCCCGCAGCCCGGAACTTGAGCGGGCCGACAGCGCCGGCTCCGGCGCCGCCCTCCCTCCTCCTTCCCCACGATCGGCTCGCCGCCTCCGCGCGAGCGGATCGCGCTCACGATGCGGCCGCCGGCAGCCGCCGCTCCAGGAGGCGGAACAGCAGCGGTGCGGCCACGACGACGAGCGCGACACGGACGATGTGGACCGCCGCCACGAGCGCTGGATCGTCCCCGATTGCGAGGGCCACGAGGCTCGTCTCGGCGAGCCCGCCCGGCGGCGCCGAGAACCAGGCGGTGCGCGGATCGAGCCGGGCGAGACGGCGAAGATACAGGTAGGCGAGGAGGGTCACACCCGCGACGTAGACGGGCAGGGCGAGCCAGAACGGGCAGCCAGCGCAGCAGGCGCTCGAGCACCGCCTCGTCGAACCCCGAGCCCAACAGCACGCCCAGAACGGCGATCGTCGGGCCGCGCAGTGCCGCCGGCACGGCAAGGGGTGCACCGGCGAGGCTCGCGATCGTGGTCGCGAGCATCGGCCGGAGCATCCAGGCGAGCGGCAGCTTCGAGATGGTGAAGAGCAGCCCGCCCACCGCACCGATCGCGAGCGCCAGGGCGAGCTTCGGCAGATCGGCCCGGCTCACCGCCCGACCCGCCGCCCGGCGTGCTCAGGCACCCTGGACGAGGGGAACGGGACGCTCCTCCGCGGGCTGCAGCCGCCGCTCGAGCAGGCGGATCAGCAGGAGCCCGGGCAGGGCCGCCACGGTCGTGAGCAGGACGAACCCCGGCCAGCCGAGACCGGCCTGCAGGAGCCCGGCGAAGCCGGCGAGGAAGGTGCGCGCCTGCGCCATGAGCGAGGAGAGGAGCGCGTATTGGGTGGCCGTGTAGGTCACGTTGCAGAGCGCGCTCAGATAGGCCACGAAGGCGGTGGTCCCCATGCCGCCCGCGAGGTTCTCGATCGTGATCGTGAGCCCGAGCACGAGAAGGTCGTGGCCAGCCCAATAGAGGAGGAGGAACATCAGGTTGGAGGCCATCTGGGCGAGACCACAGACCCAGAGCGCGGGCAAGAGACCGAGCCTCTTGACGACGAGGCCACCCAGTACCCCACCCACGAGGACCGCGACGAGACCCCAGCTTTTGACGATCGCCGCCACCTCGCTCTTGGCGAAGCCGAGACCCACGTAGAGCGGGCTCGTGAGCGCGCCCAGAAGCGCATCGCCGAGCTTGTAGAGGACGACGAAGAGCAGGATCAGGATCGCCGTCGCCGCCCCGTTGCGGGCGAAGAACTCGGCGAAGGGTGCCACGACCGCCTGCTCGAGGCGGAAGGCGAGGGCACCGCGCCCGGGTGGCGGGGCGGGTTCGGTCGGGACCGCGGGCTCGGGGAGTGTCAGCGTGACCGCGACAGCGGCGAGCAGCAGGGCCGCCATGGCGCCGTAGGCGAGTTCCCAGCCGTACCACTCGGCGAGCAGGAGTGCACCCGCCCCCGAGACGAACATGGCGAGCCGATAGCCGATCACGAGCATCGCGGCGGCCGCCCCCTGCCGGTCGCGGCTCACGAGCTCCACCCGGAAGGCGTCGATCACGATGTCCTGGGTGGCCGAGAGGAACGCGACGAGCACCGCCAACCCGGCCACCCGGGCAAGGTCGGTGGCCGGATCGGCGAGGCCGAGGCCCGAGGTCGCGGCGGCGAGGGCGAGCTGCGTCGCGAGAAGCCAGCCGCGCCGCCGGCCGAGCGCGCGGGAAAGGAGCGGGAGCGGTACTCGGTCGACTACGGGTGACCAGAGGAATTTCCAGCCGTAGGCGAGGCCGACCCAGGCGAAGAAGCCGATCGCCGCGGTCTGCACCCCGGCTTCGGCCAGGCGCATCGTGAGCGTGCCGCCGGTGAGCGCGAGCGGCAGGCCCGAGGCGAAGCCCAGGAGAAGGATGCCCAGGATCCTGGGCTCGAGATAGACCCGGGCGGCCTCGAGCCAGCGCTGCGCAGCGGCGGGCTCGCTCATCGCGGGGCATCCCCGGCAGCGCCGGCCCGACCGGGCCGTCGCCCTCCGCTCGGTCCGTCGTCACACCCGACCGCCCGGCTCGGCTCCGGGCGGCGGCGCGTTCCGGTCGAGGTCGGGTCCGGGCTCAGAAGAAGCGCTCCTGCACCTCGACGATGTCGCCGGGCAGGATCGGCTGGGTCGGCGGCACCAACACGCCTTGCGCGTTGGCTCCGCCCCGCTTCAAGACGAGCGCGTCCTGCTTGGCCCGATAGGTGTAACCGCCGGCGATGGTCACCGCCTGGAGAGCCGTCATGCCGTTGACGTATTCGTACTGGCCGGGCCGGTTGACCTCACCCAGGATGTAGAAGGGCCGGTAGTTGGTGACCTCGACGCTCACCTGGGGATCGACCAGATAGCCGTCCTTGAGCTTGGCCTTGATCCGCTCCTCGAGCTCGCGGGTGGTGAGCCCGTAGGCCTGGATCTCGCCCACGAGTGGCATGGCGAAATTGCCGGCACCGTCGAGGGTGAACTCCCCCGAGAGATCGTCGTGGCGGAACACCACCACCTTCACTTTGTCGCCCGATCCGAGCGTATAGGGCGGTGTGCTCACCGGCGCCGGTGCGCCGGCAGCCGTCGGTACCGGCGTCCCGACCATCTGCGCGGGGGGCGGCGAGCTCGCACAGGCGACCAGCAGGAGAAGCGCGCCAAGGCCCAGCCATCGGCGCGTCGCTTCGACCAGCCAGACCAGCATTTCCGACCTCGTCTCGATCCTCGGCCGCGGGCGCCGCCCGGCGGCACCGCGCGGAAAGTATGGAGAAGCGAGCTCACCCGCAAGAAGAGTCGGTCCGTGCCCTCCTCACAGTCGCGCCGTCACACCGACGCGGACGAGGTGACGATCGTAGTCGGCGCCGTTCACGTCCGAGTCGCGGGTGGCGAATTCGTAGGCCGCATCGAGGCTCAGATTGCGGTTGAGGAGATAGCGCGCCCCGGCTCGCGCGCGGTAGGTGTGATCGGTCCGATCGATGCCCTGGAAATCGTCGCGGGTGAAGCTCAGGCGGCCGTTGAGGATGAGGTTGCGCAGGAGCTCGTGTTGAACCTCTGCCGCGACGTTGCTCTGCAGATCGGCCGACGCGCCGTTCTGGGTGGTCTCTACGATCCCACCACCCGCCTCGAAGATCAGCGAGGTGAGGCCCGTCACGTTCCAGGTGAGCTTGGCGAGGCCACCCGGTCCGCTCACATTGTCGAGCCGGTCGTCGTCGTACTCGCGCCGGATGTAGCCGACCCTGGCCTCGCCGAACAGGATCCCGGTGATGTCGACGTCGGTGCCGACCGAAAAGCCCCAGCCCTTTGAGTCGCGGTCGAACCCGGCATTGTCCGGCGTCTTGTCGTAGCGGACGATCGTGTAGTCGCCCTGGACGAAGACGTTGAAGCGCGGCGAGATCTTGTAGCCGACCCGGAGATCACCGTTGAGATCGATCAGATCGCGGCGATCCTCGTTGAGATCCTCCTCCTGGAAGTCGCGGCGGTTGAACGACCCCCCGACCACGAAGTAGACGAGATTGAAGTCGTGGCGATAGCCGATCCGAGCGAGCCCGTCGAAATAATTGACCAGCTTCTCCGAGCCGACCGACTCCGGAGACTCTCGGCCCTCGTGCCGCCGCTGCAGGTAGAGATCTCCGAACAAGACGTCGTTTCGCGTGATGTCGAGCCGGCCGTTGATCGAAGCACCGAAGTCCTGATAATTGTTGTCGTCGAACTCCTCGTAAAGCGCGAAGTCGCCGAACAGGCTCATGTTCAGAGAATGCCGCGACCACTGGGACACGGCGGTGATCCGCGGCCGCACCAGCAAACCGAAATCGTCCTCTTCGTTGTTCTCGAGGGCGAACACGTTGCTGTCGTACTCGCCACCGACCTGGAGGCTGGGATAGACCAAGAACCCGCCGGCGCGGATGCCGAGCGGATCGAACTGCGGCCGCCGGCGCTCCTCGACGGTGACGTTGCGCTCGGGTTCGGGCGCCGGCTGCTGGGCCAGAGCGACGGGCGAGACGAGGGTGGCACCCAAGAGTGCGAGCGTTCCGATCCTCGGCAGCCCAGGCATGTGCTCTCTCCTGAAGGTTGTATCGGCGCCCGAGCGAAGGCGCGGTCACGCGTCGTTCTCTTAGTCGACCGAGCGGGCAGCGGCAAACCCGTGCGCGAGTGCCACCGCGGCCGGTCGCGGCCCTCGCGCTCGGTTGCGTCCGGCCTGTCGCGCACTGGCCACAGCCGGCCGCTGGCACACTCCGGCGGGCCACGCCACTTGTTGATCCACTCGTCCGAGAAGCGAGCGGCCGCGGGGATCGAGCTTGCTGCGTCGCCTCTTCCAGCGTCGCGCCGCCGAGGCACCGGCTCGGCCGGAGATCGCCGGTCGGCCGCCCGTCGTGCCGGCCGGCACCCGGCTCTACGCGATCGGCGACGTGCACGGCCGGCTCGACCTCCTCCAACAGATCGAAGCCCTGATCGAAGAGGATCTCGCGGCCGCCCGCCGGCCCGTGCACGCCGTCCTCGTCCTGCTCGGCGACTATGTCGATCGCGGATTCGACAGCCGCCGCGTCCTCGACCATCTGATCGCCTCGCCCCTCCGCTGGCTGCCTCGGGTCCTCCTCCTCGGCAACCACGACCTGTGGTTGCGCGAGTTCCTGGCCGGCGCCCCGGTCGGCGAGTCATGGCTGGAATTCGGCGGCAACGCCACCCTCGCGAGCTACGGCGTCGGCCTCGATCGCACGCTGCCCGAGCCCGAACGGCTCGCCGCCGCCCGGGCCGCTCTCCTCGACCGCTTCCCAGAGGCGCATCGTCGCCTCCTCGACTCGCTCGCGCCCGCCTTCTCGTTCGGCGACTATTTCCTCTGCCACGCCGGCGTACGTCCGGGCGTGCCGCTCGAGGCGCAGAGCGAGGCCGACCTCCTCTGGATCCGCGAGCCGTTCCTGAGTTACCCGGGCGATTTCGGCAAGATCGTGGTGCACGGCCACACCCCGAGCGAGGAGCCGATCGTGCGCCGCAACCGGATCGGCATCGACACGGGCGCCTGCTGGACCGGCCGGCTCACCTGCCTCGTGCTCGAGGGCGACGAGCACCGCTTCCTCGCGACGGGTGGTCCCGGCCCGGCCGCCGCATCCGACTGAGCCGACCCGCGGTTGCGGCCGCGGCGCGAGCGCCGTAGATCGCCCGCTCATGCCGCGAACCCTCCGCCTCCCGGGCGTCGTGCTGCTGCTCGCCTTCCTCGGGCTCGTGGCACCTCGGGTCGCGGCCCAACCGGCACTTTCGGCCGCGGCCCCCGTTGCCGCCGGCACGGCCGGGCCGAGTGCCGCCGAGCTCGACGCGCTGATCCGCGAACTCGAGGACCCGAAGGCCCGCGCCGAGCTCGTCGCGAAGCTGCGCGCGTTGCGCGCCGCCGGCAGCGGTCCGACCGCCGAACAGCCGCCCGAGGTCGGGGTGGCCGAGACCGCGCTCGACCAGGCGAGCCGGCTGCTGGTCGAACGGCTCGAGGCCACCCTTCGAGTGTTCGGGGCGCTCGGTGCCCTGCTCGGCAACCTGCCGCAGCTCGGCGATTGGCTCGCCTTCCAGTTCGAGAACGAGTACCGGCGCGCCCTCTGGTACAACGTCGGGACCGGCGTGGCCCAGGCGCTCGGCGTGGCCGCCCTCGTGGCCTTCCTTGTGGCTCGGTTGGTTCGCCGGCGGCGCCCAACGGGCCCGCTCTCGGTTCCGCTCCGGCTGCGCGCCGCGGCCCTCGACCTGTTGCCCGCCACCGTCTTCGCGGGCGTGACCGGGCTGATCCTCGACCAGGGCGGCTTTTTGCCGGCGACCGCCCGGGTGGCCTGGATCGTCGTGGCCGCGGTGCTGGCCGATCGCCTGCTCACCGTCGCCGCCCGCCACCTCGCCGAAGCCCGGGGTCTGCCGCTGCCCGGCAGCCCGGCGCCGCACGACGCGCCGAGTTCGGTCCTGCGGGCGGCCCTGCGGATCGCCCGACTGGTGATCTTCGGCAACATGCTCCTCTTGGTCGCCGGCCGGCTCGGCCTGCCGCCCGATCTCTACGACGCTGCCGCGAGCCTCCTCGTGATCCTGGTCGCCCTCGCTCTCACGGTCGCGATCCTGGTGCGGCGGGCCGCCATCGAGCGGGCGATGCGGGCGCTCGGCCGCTGGATCGAGGCCGACTTCTTGCGTCGACTTCTCCTCTTGGATCTCCTGATCGGCAGCGCGCATCTCTGGCTCGTGGCGCTCGTCTGGCTCAACGCCGCGCTCCTCGTCCTCGGCCTCGGCTGGGGGCCGGCGCGCGCCACCCTCACCACGCTCGCCGTGCTCGCCGCCGCCCATTTCGCCCTCACCTGGCTCGACCGGCCGGCCCCGGCTTCGCGCCCCGCGGCCGAGGGCGAAGAGCCGGGCGAGACCGCCCCCGCCGTCGAGCCGAGGTTGGTCACCCGGCTCCTCAAGGCCGCGGTCAAGCTCGCCGCCCTCGTCCTCCTGCTCGAGGCCTGGGGGGTCGGGCTGATCGCCTGGCTCGCGAGCCCGGAGGGCCACGCCACCCTGGCCAAGGCCCTGCGCATCGGGCTGATTCTCGCCGTCTGCTACGGCCTCTGGCGGCTCGGCTCCTGGTGGATCGGCGGCTACATCGCCGCCCGCGACGCTCAGGGCAACGTCCGCTACTCCAACCGCGCCCGCACCGCCGCGGCGATCGCCCGGAGCGGCATGGTCGTCCTTCTCGCCCTGATCGCCGTCGTCTCGGTGCTCGGCGAGCTCGGCATCCAGGCGACCCCGCTCCTGGCCGGTGCCGGCGTGATCGGCCTCGCGGTGGGCTTCGGCTCGCAGAAGCTCGTCCAGGACATCATCAACGGCCTTTTCATCCTGCTCGGCGACACCATCCGGGTCGGCGACGTGGTCGATCTCGGCGGCCGCGTCGGCGTGGTCGAAGCGATCAGCATGCGCACCGTGACCCTGCGCGCCTACAACGGCGACGTCCACACGATCCCGTTCGGCACGATCGACAGCATCACCAACATGACGCGCGACTATTCGTTCTGGGTCCTCGACCTCGGCGTCGGCTATCGGGAGAACGTCGACAGGGTGGTCGCGGTTCTGCACGAGATCGAGGCCCAGCTGCGCCGCGAATGGCCCTGGCGGCGGCTGATCCTCGAGCCGCTCGAGATCGCCGGCCTCGACCGCTTCGGGGATTCCGCGGTCGTGATCCGCGGCCGCATCAAGACCCGACCGGGCGAGCAGTGGCGGGTCGGCCGCGAGTTCAACCGCCGCCTCAAGCGCCGCTTCGACGAGCTCGGCATCGAGATCCCCTTCCCGCAGCGCACCGTCCACCTGATCGCCGAGCCGCCGGCCGCGACCCTCGCGGCGACCGTCCCGACGGCCGGCGGCCGCGCCCCTGCCGAAGCCGCACCCTCCGCCACCGACCGTGGCTAGAGGGGCAGGCCCGCCGAGCCGGATCCTCCGGCTCCTCGCCCTCTTCCTTCTGACGCTGCTCGCCGCCTGCGGCCGCGGCGAGGGCCCCGACCTCGCCGCGCTCGTCGAGGAGGAGGAGCCGGTCGGCCGCCTCGCCTACGAGGTCCGTTTCGAAGGAACGCTCGACCCCGAGCTCCTCGCCGCCCTCGAAGCCGCCTCCACCGCCGTCCAGCAACGTTCCCGCCCGCCGGTCGACGAGCTCCAGCTCGCTCGCCGCGCCGAGCGCGACCGGCCGGCGCTCGTGGCGGCGCTGCGCGGCCTCGGCTACTACCGGGGCTCGGTCGCGGCGACGGTCGAGACCCTCCCGGCTCCGCCGCCGGCCGAGGGCGAGCCGGGAGCCGTGATCGAGGCGGCACCGCGAGCCCGCGTAGTCTTCACGGTCGATCCCGGCCCGCGCTACCGGTTCGACCGACGGGTGATCGAGATCGTGGGGCCGGCCGAAGGCTTCGCGCCGCCCCCGCCCGGCAGGCTCGGGCTCGAGCGGGACGAGCCGGCGATCGCCCAGAAGGTGCTCGACGCCGAGACGGCCCTCGTGCGCGCCGCGCAGCGGGTCGGCCACGCCTTCGCCGAGGCCGCACCGCGCGAGGTCGTGGTCGACCACGACCGGCAGACCATGGACGTGACGCTGCGGATCCGGCCCGGCCCCGTCCTGCGCTACGGGCCGATCCGCTTCGATGGGGCCGAGGGGATCGCCGAGCGCTATCTGCGCCGCCTGGTCCCGGCCCGCGAGGGCGGCCGCTTCGACATCGAGGAGCTCGAGCGCGGCCGAACGGCACTCGCCGACAGCGGCCTCTTCAGCGTCGTCCGTCTGGTCCTGCCCGAGACACCGCCGGCCGACCGCGAGCTCCCGGTGACCTTCGCGCTCGTCCAGCGCAAGCACCGGACGATCGGCGGTGGCGTCGGCTACCTCACCGACGAGGGGCCGAACCTGCGCGCCTTCTGGGAGCACCGCAACGTCACGGGCCGGGGCGACCGGCTGCGCACCGACGCCCATCTCTCGCCCGTGCGGCAGAGCGCCGAGGCGCAGCTGCGGATGCCCGAGGTCGCCGCCCGCGGCCAGAGCCTGCTCTTGGGCGCAACGCTCCTGGCCGAGCGGCTCGACGCCTACGACGCCCGCTCGGCCAAGGTCTCGGGCGGGGTCGAGCGGCGCCTCGCCCGGGGGCTCGTCGGCTCGCTCGGTGCCGCCTACCGCTTCGCCGACATCGAGGACCGCGGCGAGCGCGAGCGCTTCGCTCTCCTCTCCCTGCCCGGCCGGCTCGCCCTCGACCGCTCCGACAACCTCTTCGACCCCACCCGCGGCGGCCGGGTCGCGGTCGAGCTCGCCCCCTATTGGGACACGCTCGGCCTCGGCACGCGCTTCCTCAAGGGCCGGATCGTTGCGAGCGCCTACTGGCCGGTCCGCAACCGCCCCCGGCTCGTGCTCGCCGGCCGAACGGCGGTCGGCACCATCACCGGAGCGGCGCGCGATTCGGTGCCGGCCGACGAGCGCTGGTATGCGGGCGGCGGTGGCTCGATCCGCGGCATTCCCTTCCAGAAAGCGGGGCCGATCGACCGGCGCGGCGATCCCGTGGGCGGCCGCTCGGTCCTCGAGCTCTCGACCGAGCTGCGCTGGTCGATCACCGAGACGATCGGCGTCGTGGGCTTCCTCGACGCCGGCAACGCCTATCCGGGCTCGCTACCCGAGCCCTCGGCGGGCCTTCGCTTCGGAGCCGGGCTCGGCCTGCGCTACGCCACGCCCGTGGGCCCGCTCCGGCTCGACATCGGCGTGCCGCTCGACAAGAAGCCCGAGGTCGACGACCCGTTCCAGCTCTATCTGAGCCTCGGCCAGGCCTTTTGAAACTCACGGCGCGCCCCGCGATCGGCGCACTGCTCCGGCCGCCCCGGGCTCGCCCCGCCCGCCCGGCCGGGGTACAAGGAAACACCGCCTCTCGCTCGGACCACGCCCGATGCCCGTCCGTCTCGCCCGCTTCGCCGCCTTCCTGGGGCTCGCGCTCCTGACGCTGCTCGCGGCCGCCTTCGGCTTCGTGCAGACTGGCTTCGCCAAGTCGCGGCTCGAGACCATGCTCGAGCGCACGCTCGCGGGCGAGACCGGAGGAGCCGAGGTGCGCGGCCTCTCGGGCCTCCTCCCCTTCGCCGTTCGCCTCGAGCGGCTGCGCCTCGCCGATGCCGAGGGGGTCTGGCTCGAGGTCGACGACGCCCGCATCGACCTCGCCCCGGGGGCACTCCTGGCCGGCCGGGTCGAGCTGCGCGAGGCCTCGGCCCAGCGGGTGGCGGTCCACCGGCTGCCGCCGGCCGAGCCGGAGTCGGAGCCGGCCGCAGCCGGTCTGCCCGAGCTGCCGGCCCTGCCCGAGAGCCTGCCGCCCGTGGCCCTCGAGCGGCTCGCGCTGCCGCGGGTCGAGCTCGGCGCCCCGATCGTGGGTCGCGCCGCCGTCCTCGCGGTCGAAGGTCGCGCGGCCGTGGCGCCCGACGGCCGGGGTGCTTCGGCGAGGCTCGCCCTGCGTCGCACCGACGAGCCGACCGCCGAGGCCTCGCTCGAGGCCGGCCTCGATCTCGCGAGCCGCGCACTCGCGCTGCGCCTCGAGGGGAGCGAGCGGGGCGGGCTCGTCGCCGCCGCCACGGGCCTCCCCCGGGCCGGCGAGGCCAAAGTGCTGCTCCGGGGCGAGGGCCCGCTCGCCCGCTGGCGGGCGAGCCTCGCCGCGAGCCTCGAGCGGATCGGCGCGCTCGACGGAACGCTCGCCCTCGACCTCGAGGGGCTGCCCGCGGTCGAACTCGAGCTCGCGGGCCGGCTCGAGCCCGAGGCGGCGCCGCCGAGTGTCCTCGCCGTCCTCGGCGAGCGGCCGCAGCTCGCCGTGACCCTGCGGCCGGAGGGGCCCGAGCGGCTGCGGCTCGAGCGACTGCGCCTCTCCACCCCGGCGCTCTCGGCCGAGGGTGCGGGCACCCTCGACCTCGCCGGCCGCACCCTCGAAGGCCGGCTCTCGGCCGAGGCCGCCGATCTCGCCCGGCTCGAGGGCCTCGCCGGCACCCCGCTCGCCGGCCGCCTGCGGCTCTCGGCCGAGATCTCGGGTGCCCTCGACACGCCCGATGCGAGCCTCACCTTCGAGGGCGAGGAGCTGCGCGCCGCCGGCTTCGCGACCGACGCGCTCCGCCTCGCGCTCACCGGCCGCCCCCTGGAGACCGAGCCCGGGGCGCTTCTCCTCTACCTCGAAGGCCGTGCGGAAGGTGCCACCCTCGACGGCCGGCCGCTCGGGGAGGAGCGGCTCGTGCGGATCGAGGGGGAAGCCGTGCATGCGCCCGGCGCGCCCCTTCGGATCGCCGGTCTCGACCTCACCCTGGCCGGGATCGAGACGCGCACCGCGGGCGCCCTCGATCCGCGGACACTCACGGGCGAGCTGCGGTTCGAGGCGCGCAGCGCCGACCTGCGCGGCCTCGCTCCGATCCTGGGCGAGGCCGTGGCCCTACCCGGCGGCCGCTTCCTGCTCGGCACCGACCTGAAGCTCGCCGGCCCCGATTCGATCGAGGCCAAGATCACGCTCGGCGCCGACGGGCTCGCGGGCCTGCCGCCCGGCCTGGGCGAACTGCTCGGCGAGCGGGCGAACGGTGTCGCCAACCTCGCCTTCCGAGACCGCCGGCGCCTCGTCCTCGACGGGCTCGATCTGCGCGGCACCGCCGCCCGCCTCTCCGGCCGGGCGGACATCGATCTGTCCGCGGACACCCTCGACGGCGCGTTCGGCCTCGAGCTGCCCGACCTCGCCCCCTTCTCCGGTCTCGCGGGCGCACCGCTCGCCGGCAGCGGCCGGCTCGAGCTCGAGCCCTCGGGGACCCTCGCCCGGCCGCGTCTAGTGCTCCGTGCCGCCCTCGACCGGCCGGCCTTCGGCCCACGCCGGCTCGATGCGCTCGAACTCTCGGGCGATGCCGCGCTGGCGCCCACGGGCGAGGCTTTCCGGCTCGACGCCACGGCCCGGCTCGCGGGCGAGAGCCTGACGCTTACCGGGGCCGGCCGGCGCAGCGGCCCGAGGCTCGAGCTCGACACGTTCCGGCTCGACGGGCTCGGCCTCGCCCTCGACGGCAAGGCCACGGCCGACCTCGAGCGCGGGCTCGCGAGCGGCCGGCTCACGGGCCGGATCGCCGATCTCGCGCGCCTCGCACCGTTGACGCTGCAGGAGCTCGCGGGGGCGGTCGAGCTCGAGCTGCGCGCCGGCTCCGAAGGCGGCCGCCAGGATCTCGAGGCGAAGCTCGCGGCGAGCCGCCTGTCCGGCCCCTTCGGCAGCCTCGCCGGCCTGCGGGCCGACCTTTACGGCCGCGACCTCCTGGGTCGCGGGAGCCTGCGCGGCGCGGCCGCCCTGCAAGGCCTCGCGATCCCCGACCTCGCGCTCGAGACGGCCGAGCTCCGGCTCGACGGGCCGCTCGCCGAGCTGCCCTTCGAGCTCGCTGCCCGGGGCGAGCAAGCGGGCAAACCCCTGGCGCTCGACGCCCAGGGCCGATTCGCCGCCCTGGCCGAGCCGCGCCGGCTCGAGCTCGTCCGGCTCTCCGGCACGCTCGCCGGGCAGGCGATCCGGCTGCGCCAGCCGGCCCGGATCACCCTCGAGAAGGGCGTGCTCGACCTCGGCACGCTCGACCTCGAGATCGGCCGCGCCACCGCCCGCATCCGCGCCGGCATCGGTGGACCTACGATCCGCGCCGAGGCCTCGCTCGAGCGGCTGCCGCTCGCCACCCTCGCAGCCTTCGGTCTGCCCGAGCTGCCCGGCACGGCGAACGCCACGCTGCGCCTCGGCGGGCTTGCGCGCGCCCCCGAAGGCCGGCTCGAGCTCGCCCTCGAAGGCCTCGCCGGCGGCGCTGCCGGCGCTGCCGAGCTGGGCGCCACGGCGAGCCTTCTGGCCGGCCGTGAGCTCCGGCTCGAGGCCCGCGGTACGGGGCTGGGCCCCGAGCCCCTGCGCCTCGAGCTCCGCCTGCCCGTCCTGCTCGACCTCGAGGCCGGCCGGATCGAGGCCCCGGCCGAGGGGCCGCTTTCGGGCAGCCTGCGCGGCCGGCTCGAGCTCGCCCGGCTCGCCGCCCTTCTGCCGCTCGACGGCCAGACCCTCTCGGGCCCGCTCGCACTCGATCTGGCGCTCTCCGGGCGGCCTGGCCGACCCCGGCTCCTGGGCCGGAGCGAGCTCGTGGGTGGCGAAGTGCGGGATGCCGCGAGCGGGCTCCGGCTGCGTGCGATCGACGCGGTCGTCACGGCCGACGGGCAGCACCTCGTCCTCGAGCGGCTCTCGGCACGCGACCGCCGGGACGGACGCCTCACCGGGACGGGCAGCGCGGACCTCGCGAGCGGCGGCTTCGCGCTGAAGCTCGAGCTCGATTCCTTCCGGGCGCTCGCGGCCGAGCTCGGCACCGCCACGCTCTCCGGCACCGCCGAAGCCCGCGGCGACGGTTCCGGCATCGACCTCCGGGCGCGGCTCGAGCTCGACCGCGCCGAGATCCGATTGCCCGATCCCCCGCCCGCCGTGCCGGCCACGATCCCGGTCGAGGAGGTGGGCGAGAGAGCCCGGGGCACTCCCGAGCCGGCCGCCGGCCCGCCCCTGCCGATCCGCCTCGACGTCCGGCTCGACGCCGACCAGCGCCTTTTCGTCCGCGGCCGCGGCCTCGAATCGGAATGGGAGGGTCGGGTCCGCGCCCGGGGTACGCTCGCCGAGCCCGACATCGTGGGCCGGATCGAGCTGCGGCGCGGCCATCTCGACCTCCTGGGCAGCCGCTTTCGGCTCGAGCAGGGGGTGATCGAATTCGACGGCGCCCGGCCGCCCCTGCCGCGGCTCGACGTGCTGGGCACGGCCCGCAAAGCCGAGATCACCGCCCGGGTCGGCCTGCGCGGGCGGGCCCCGGGCTTCGAGGTCGTGCTCGAGAGCGAGCCGCCGCTGCCGCGCGAAGAGATCCTGGCGCGCGTCCTCTTCGGCCGCGAGATGGCCCGCATCACGCCGCTCCAGGGCGCGATCCTCGCCAATTCGATCGCCACCCTCCAGGGCGGTGGGATCGACGCCTTGACTCCGTTGCGTCGGGCGGCCGGCCTCGACACGCTGGATGTCGGCGGCGACGCCGATTCCGGGGCTGCGCTGCGGGCGGGCAAATATGTGAGCGAGCGCGTCTTCGTCGAGGTGCAGCGCGGGGTCACGCCGGAGAGCGGCCGAGCCAGGGTCGAGATCGACCTCGGCAACAACGTCCGCGGCACCACCGAGGTGCGCGAGACGAGCCAGACCGGCTTCGGCCTCGAATGGCGCTACGACTACTGAGCCGCGAACCGAAGGCTCGCCCCGGCCGGCGCGCCCCGGGTCCGCCCGCATCCGGCTCGTCGAGACAACCCCGGCCGCACAGCGTCCCGATCGTCCTCGGGCTCGCGGGACCCGCCTCGAGCTCGCACCCGAGCCGGGTGATCCGCAGCTCGATCGGTCGGTCGGCGGGGCCCGGCGCGCGAGCGTGCGCGAGGCGAGCGAGCCGGCCGCGCGAGAGCACCCGCCCGGGACGGTGGGCCCGGGCCTCGAGCAGCTCCCGCTCCATCGCGCCGATCGGGACGTCGGCGCCGTCGGAGCCGAATAGCCGCCGCGTTCTTTTCCCGCGGGCTCGGGCCCCGACCGAGCGACGATTCCGAGTGAACCGGCGCCGGCCGCGGCCACGCCTCGCCTGAACCGGCCGCATCGGGATCGCCATCCGCTGCGCCCTGAGCCGCGCGTGATGGGCGAGCTGGTCGGGGTCGAGATCGGCCGAGGGCCGCCGCTCGAGCTCGAAATAGCCGAACGGGTCGCGGCCGCGCACGGCCATGGTACTGTCGGCCGCCCCCACCACCTGGCGGACATGGGGCGGGATGTAGCGGATCGCGAAGCCGATCCGCCGATCGTCCGAGCGGTTCTTGAAGCTGCCGTGAAAGATCTCGACGTGGTGCAGCGACATCTGGCCCGGCATCAGCACGGTGTCGGCCCCCTGCTCCTCGCCGACCTCGACCACGATCTCCTGGCCGTGCGAGAGGAGGTTCTGCTCGGCATAGGTGTCGCGGTGCGGCACCACCTCGCGGGTGCGGGTTCCGGGCACCACCCGCATGCGGCCCGATTCGACGGTCGAGGGCGAGAGCGCCACCCGGGCGGTCACCACATCGTCCGAGCCCGATCCCCAATAGGTGATGTCCTGGTGCCAGGCGATGTAGTCCGCGGTCTTCGGCCCCTCGGCGAAGATCACCGATTCCCAGCAGAGGATGTCGGGACCGTTCACGTGCTGGACGGCGTCGAGGATCCTCGGGTGGTGGATCAGCTCGTCGGCCCAACGCATCCGTGAGGTGCGGCTTGTGGCGGAGCTCCTCGGCAGCTCGCCGCCGAACCGGGCCTCGTGGCCCTCGAGCGCACCGCGGTAGAAGCGGGCCTCCTCGGCCGTCAGCACCTCGATCGGGAACAGGTAGCCCAGGGCGCGAGAGAACGCGACCTGGCCTCGCTCGGCACCTCGCCCAGCGGAGCGCCTCCCCGGCGAGCGATGACGACGTTATCGAGGTGTGCCGGGCGGGCGCTGGCAACGCCGGCTCCCGGGGGTCGGCTGCGCGCCTTCCGCAGCCCTCGGGGTGCCGCTAAGGGGAAGGCGTGAGCGCCGATCCGCCGCACCTTCGGGGGCTGAACCCGGCCCAGCGCGAGGCCGTCACCTTCGGCGTCGAGGGCAGCCCGCCGCGGCCCAGCCCGCCGCTCCTGGTCCTGGCCGGCGCCGGGACCGGCAAGACCCGCACCCTCGCCCATCGCGTGGCGCACCTTCTGGTCCACGGCGCCGACCCGCGCCGCATCCTCCTCCTCACCTTCACCCGCCGGGCGGCCGAGGAGATGACGCGCCGGGTCGAGCGGCTCTGCCTCGAGGTCCTGGGCCCGCGCTCCGGGATCGGCGAAGGCCTCCGCTGGGCCGGGACCTTCCACGCCGTCGCCGCCCGTCTGCTGCGCCTCCATGCCGAGCGGATCGGCCTCGAGCCCGGCTTCACGCTGCTCGACCGCGCCGATGCCGCCGATCTTTTGGACCTCGTGCGCGAAGAGGAGGGACTCGCTCGGATCGACCGGCGTTTCCCGAGAAAAGACACCTGCCTCGCCATCTACAGCCTCGCCGTCAACGCGGCCGAGGGCCTCGAGGCGGTACTCGCCCGCCGCTTCCCCTGGTGCGCGGAATGGCGCGCGGAGCTCAAGGCCCTCTTCCGCGCCTATGCCCGCGCCAAGGCCCGCCAGGGCGTGCTCGACTACGACGATCTCCTCCTCGCCCTCGAGCGGGCCCTGCGCGAGCCGGGCCTCGCCCGCGAGATCCGTGGCCTCTTCGACCACGTCCTGGTCGACGAGTACCAGGACACCAACCCGCTCCAGGGCGCCATCTTGAAGGCGCTGGTGCCGGACGGCCGCGGCGTCACCGTGGTCGGCGACGATGCCCAGGCGATCTACGGCTTCCGCGCCGCCACCGTCCGCAACATCCTGGACTTCCCGAAGGCCTTCGCCACGCCTGCGGCGATCCTCCGCCTCGAGCAGAACTACCGCTCCGTCCAGCCGATCCTGGATGCCGCCAATGCCGTCATGGGCCTCGCCCGCGAGGGCTTCGAGAAGCGCCTCTGGTCCGACCGCCACAGTGGGCAGAAGCCGAGGCTCGTCCATCTCGAGGACGGCCAGGCCCAGGTCGACTACGTGGTGCGAAGCGTCCTCGAAGCCCGCGAGCAGGGGCTCCGGCTTTCCGACCAGGCGGTGCTGTTCCGAACCGCGCACCATTCGGCAGCGCTCGAGGTCGAGCTCGTCCGCCGCAACGTCCCCTTCGTGAAATACGGTGGCCTGAAGTTCCTCGAAGCCGCGCACGTCAAGGACGTGCTCGCGGTCCTCAAGCTCGCCGAGAACCCGGCCGACCGGGTGGCGGGGCTTCGGGTGCTGCAGCTCCTGCCGGGCATCGGCCCCGGCACCGCCCGTCGGCTGCT
>CALBAK010000030.1 GCA_937926445.1 uncultured Alphaproteobacteria bacterium | reverse complement strand
CGAGAGCCGGGAGCGGGGAAGCTCGGCCGCCGCTTCCCGGCGGGGTGAACGAGCTGCGACGAACCTCCTGCCCGGCCCCGCCGCCCGACCGCGCAGCTCGGTTCGGCGCCCGCACGGGCGAGCGGGCTCGCGCTCGAGGCGGGCACCATCGTGTCCACCGGACAGCCTGTGCGGGGCAGGCCGGGACGAGAAGCGGGCCCCGAAAGCGCGGGCGACGCTGCCCGGGGGCGTGAGGGAGGGTGTCGAGATCGCCCGCGCATGCCCGGAGCCTTGGCGGTTTTCGTCTACGAAAGGTTGACGCCGTTCGCCGACGACCCGCGAGCCGTCCGAGGGCAGGTCGACGCCTCGTCAACCGAGGCTGCGGTAGAGAATCGCCCCGTCGGACATCGGATGGAGGTCGCGGTGCCGCACGGCCTCGTCATCGGCCGACTCGTCGCCGCAGTTCGCGACCGGACGGCCGGTCGGGCCCGACGCGGGAGAGCGTGTGGAGCGGCTCGGCTTCGGGACCCGTCTCGAGACGGTGGGGCCGGCTTCGGCAGGCACCCGCACCGCCCGCCGGTCGGACCGTCCGCCGGCCACCGGGCAGGCCCGGCCGCCGCCCGAAGCGGCGCGTCCCAAACGCACGCGACCGACATGCACGCCGTGCAGGAGCTCTCCAAGTGCTTCCTGCCGGGCTCCTCGGTCCGCGCCGGGCCGGCGCCTGCTTCGGCCGGTGGTCGCGGGCGGGATCGGTTGCCCGGCGGTGCGGGAGAGGGCGCGCTTCGAGATCCTCCGAACCCTGCAGGTCGGGGGCCCGCCGTGCGGGTCCGCGCGGACCGAGGCGCCGCCCGGCGAAGCGTTCCTTCGCACGGCCGGAACGTGCGCCCCGGAGAAACGGGCGAGCCGTCCGGCCAGCCGTCGCAACCTGCGGCGCGATTCGCCCGCGGCTTCCGCGCGGTCGGCCGAAATTCGGGGCACTTCCGTAGCGAGCGGGCCGGCGGGGGGCGTGGTCGGGAAGCGGGGCGGACGGGAAGGACAGGACGAGCGCATTCGCGCCCCGCGCCGGTTCTCGCTCTCTCCTCGAAGCGCCTTCGCTTTCCGGGGGGCGAGCGTCCGCCGACCGTTCGAGAAATCGAAGGGGGCGGCGGCGCAGGCCGGAGGCGACGGGTGCGCAACATCGCTCGGGGCGGACCGGGTGGCGGCGGAGCGCCGAGCGTCGACCCGAAGATCGCGGCGCGGTGCGGGCTGGAGCAAGCGCTTCCGTCTCGGAGATCCAGGGCGAAGGACGCGACGACCGCCTCTCCGTCGACGGGGCGCAGCCGATACGAAACGCCGGACGACCGGCGCGGTCGAATGGCCCGACGAATGTCTTCGAGGGCGCTCGGACGGAAACGCGCCGCCGGAGACACGAGGGTCTCCGGCGGAAACGGCACCTCTACGGCGAACGAACACGAAAGAGGGGGTTAGCGCACCTTCGATCGGCGCCTCGGAACGAGCCGCTCGAAAGCAATCGGGCGGAACGAGACCACCTCGTTCCGCCCGACCCCGGCGGACGACCGTCGAGGCGGTCGACCGCCACCTTCAACCGAAAAGCGAACCGACGCCGTGCCGAGTGCTGCTCGAAACGGTCAGAAAAAGCCGCGCCCGGCGCTGCGACGCTTGCCGTGAGACCGAACCGAAGCGGCGTTCTTCGCCTTCGCCGGGCCGATCGACGCGATCTGCCCGCCCGATGCCGTGATCCGGTCCAACTGAAGCTCGGACAGCCTGTAATCGCCAGCCGATGCCGCCGAAGCAAGAAGGAGAGTCAATGCAGAAAACGAGACGCCAATTACAACTTTCTTCATGTCTTGCCCACCCAACCGTTGCGTTTTTCTGCTACCTCCCGAGGATCGCTTGGTCAACGGAAAAGAGGTTGGTGCTACCGGAGATTTCGTCAACCGACCGGCAAGTCTCCCTAGTCGGTAGGCGGTCAGTGCATTTCGTGTCGATCTCTAACGGCGAGCGCGAAAAACCCGGCCGACTCGGCGCGGGGCCCCGGCACCGCGGGCCTCGGGACCGACGCCGCGATCCCGCCGGGAGGGGCTTGTAGGGCCGTCCGAGGAGAATATATCAGAGTGTACTAATAAAGAGGCCGGCGGGGCCGGCGAGGGAGAAAGCACGATGCACACCGGCGAAACCTCGATCCGGACGGAGCCCGCGGCGGCGATCTGTTGCGGCCCGGCGCGGACGACACGGCTGTCCTTGTTGCGTCAGGCCCAGCTCGTGGCCGGCGCGATGGCACTCCTGGGCTTCCTGCTCGGGACGTTCGTGGCGCCGGGCTTCCATGTGCTGAGCGGGGTGGTCGGGCTCGGCCTCTTACACGCGGGTCTGAGCGGCCGCTGCGGCATGGCGACGCTTCTCGACCGGCTGCCGTGGAACCGCGGCGCGCCGGCGGGTTGACACGGACGCCTCGAAGAGGCCGGAGGGTCGTGGCCGGCCGAGGCGGTTCGGCGGGCAGAGAGGGAACGCATCGCCCGCTGGCCGCGGCCGCCGCGGTCGTCCCGGACCGGGCGAAGGACAGGCGACCGGGCGCGTGATGGGGTGCCGCGCCCGGTCGCATTCATCATTGCGCGGCGGCGGTCGACCGGCGGTTAAGTGGGCATACCCGAGGGCAGCTCGCCCGCGATCGCCTGTCGATAGAGTCGCTCGAGGGCTGCGGCGTCGACCGGGATCGGGTTGGACGCCGCCGTCGGGTCTTTCTCGGCCATCCGAGCGAGCTCCTCGAGCCGGTCCGCCGGTACTCCGGCGGCCGCCAGCGTCGGCGGGATGCCGGTCGTGCGCCGCAGCTCGAGAAGCGCGTCGAGAAAGGCCTCGAATCGGGGCTCGAGGCCGAGCCAGGCGGCGAGCCGGCGAATCCGTTCCTCGATCGCCGCGCGGTTGAAGGCCAGCGCATAGGGCAGCAAGATCCCGTTCAAGAGCCCGTGATGCAGGTCGTAGACCGCGCCGAGCGGGTGCGAGAGGCTGTGCACCACGCCCAGGCCCTTCTGGAAGGCGGTCGCCCCCATCGCCGAGGCGGCCAGCATCATCCCGCGCGCCTCCAGATCGTCGCCCTCGCGCACCGCGCGCGGCAGCGCCGCGAAGACGAGCCTGACGCCCTCGACGGCGATGCCCTCGGCCATCGGGTGGAAGCCCGGCGCGCAGTAGGCCTCGAGACAGTGGGCGAGGGCGTCCATGCCGGTGGCGGCGGTGAGATGCGGCGGTAGACCGGCGGTGAGCGACGGGTCGAGGATCGCGGTCCTCGGCATCATCCCGGGGTGGAAAATGATCTTCTTGGTGTGGGTGGCCTCGTCGGTCACCACCCCCGCCCGGCCGACCTCGGAGCCGGTGCCGGCGGTCGTCGGGATCGCGACGACCGGCCGGATGCCGGCCGGATCGGCCCGCGTCCACCAGTCGCCGATATCCTCGAAGTCCCAGATCGGCCGGCTCTGCCCGGCCATGAAGGCGACGAGTTTGCCGACGTCGAGCGCGCTGCCGCCGCCGACCGCCACGACCCCATCGTGCCGGTCGCGGCGCAGGATCTCGACCCCCATGGCGACGTTGCCGGCGGTCGGGTTGGGCCGCACGCCGTCGAACACGGCGGCCTCGAGGCCGGCGCTCCGCAGCGCCTCGAGCACCCGGTCGAGGAGCGGCAGGCGGGCGAGCCCGGGGTCGGTGACGACGAGCGGCCGGGTGATTCCGGCGGCGCGACAGGCCTCGCCGGCCTCGCCCACGGTGCCGACGCCGAAGCGCACGCGGGTCGGGTAATTCCAGGTCGTCACGAGCGTGGCGAGGTCCGCCATGGCCGGTCTCCTCCCTCGGGCGGTCTCGTGGGCGATCGCTACTCCGCCGGAGCGTCGGGCGGAAGCCGTCGGCGCGCTTCCCAGAGGACGATCGCCACGGCGGTCGCGAGGTTGAGGCTGGATACGCCGGGCCGCATCGGGATCGCGAGCACGGCAGCGGCGCGCGCGCGGAGCGCGGGGTCGAGGCCGTGCCGCTCGCTGCCGAAGGCGAGCAAGGCGCCGGCCGGCAGCGGGGCGGCTGGGTCGAGCGGTGGGGCCTGGGGATGCAACGCCACGAGCGGCCGCTCCAACGGCTCGCTCAGCCGCTCGAGACGCGCGACCGGCAGGGCGAAGTGGAGCCCCGAGGATCCGCGCAGGGCTGCCGGCGACCAGGGGTCGACGCCGCCGAGGGCGAGGACGCCCGCCGCCCCAAGGGCGGCCGCCACGCGCACGACCGCACCGAGATTGCCGGCATGGACCGGGTGGTCGAGGAGGAGGACAGGCGCCGGGCTCGAGGGCGCGAGGAGTGCGCTCGTGTCGACCCGCGGGCGGCGGGCGATCGCCAGCACCGGGCTCGGCGGCGGCGGGCCCAGGGCGGCGAAGAGCCCGGCCGGCACGGGCTCGACGAGGGCCTCGAGCCGCTCGAGCAGATCGGGGCAGAGGGCCCGAGCGAGCGCCAGCAGGGTCGCCTTGTCCGCGCTCACCGCGAGCTCGACCTCGCCCCCGAACCGCAGCGCGTGCTTGAGCGGATGGAGCCCCTCGAGTCGGACCTGCGCGGGATCGTCGGCGACGGCGGCGAAGCGGGCGGCGATCGAGGGCGCGCGGTCCAAGGGCGAGCTTCCGGCGGTATCGGCGGCCTTCGATCGGGCGACCGGGGGCGGTCCGACGTCAAGGGCTTCTCGACCGCCGCCAGCCGGGTTCGTGGCAGCGCCCGGTTCGTGCGACGCAGGCCCGCTCGGCCTTACCCCCGGCTGCGAAACCGGCTATCGAGCCCGACCGGGGACGCGGGGTCCTCGAGGAGGGGTGCGATGCGAACGAGGACGGCTGCGGTCGCCCTGGCGATCCTTCTGGGGCCGCTGGCGCCGGTCGGGGCGGCCGCGGCCGACGATCCGGTCGTGGCGGTGGTCGAGGGTGAGAAGGTGCTGCGCTCGGAGCTCGAGGCGGCCCTGGCCGAGCTGCCTGAGCAGTACCGCCAGCTGCCGCTCGCGATGATCTACGATCCGCTGCTCGTGCGGGTGATCGACCGCCGGCTGCTCGCCAAGGAGGCGGAACGGCGCAAGCTCGACGCTCGGCCGGAGGTGCAGGCAGCGCTCGCCCGGGCACGGCGCGAGGTGCTGGGTGACCGGCTGCTCGAGGCGGCGATCGTCGAGGCGCTCACTCCCGAGCGGCTGCAGCAGGCCTACGCGGTGGCGCGCGCCCAGCCCGGCTTCGCGGTCGAGGAGGTGCGGGCCCGCCACATCCTCGTGAAGACCGAGGCCGAGGCGCGCGAGGTGATCGCCGCGCTGGCCGCCGGCGCGGATTTCGGCAAGCTCGCCAAGGAGAGCTCGATCGACCCTTCCGCAGCCCGGACGGAGGGTGACCTAGGCTTCTTCCGTCGCGAGACGATGGTCGAGCCGTTCGCCGAGGTGGCCTTCGCGCTCGAACCCGGCGAGATCACGCGCGAGCCGGTCCAGACCCGCTTCGGCTGGCACGTCATCCGGGTCGAGGAGCGGCGCAAAGCCCCGCCGACCTTCGAGGCGAAGGAGTCGGAGCTCAAGGAGCAGATCGCGCGCGAGACGGTGAACGCGCTCGTGGCCGAGCTGCGGTCCAAGGCGCGCATCGAGCGCTTCGCGCTCGACGGCTCGCCCAAGCCGAACTGAGCGGGTGGAGCAGCCATGGCGCGGATCACCCGGGTCTCGCCCCTGGCGCCGGCCGGCTTCCCGGCGATCCCGCCGGTCGCGGGCTTCCGCTTCGCCACGGTCGAGGCCGGCATCCGCTATCGCGGCCGGCCCGATCTCCTGTTGATCGAGGCGGTGGCGGGCACGAGCGTGGCCGGACTGCTCACCCGCTCGGCGACGCCCGGGCATCCGGTGAGCTGGTGCCGCAAGGTGCTGCCGGGGGGCCGGGCGCGGGCGGTGATCGTCAATGCCGGCAACGCCAATGTCTGCCGCGGCGCGGAGGGCGACCGGGCGGTCGAGGCCGAGGCCCGAGCGGTCGCAGCGGCACTCCACTGCCCGCCCGAGGAAGTGCTCGTGGCCTCCACGGGCGTGATCGGCGAGCGCCTGCCGGTCGAGCGCATCACGGCGAAAGTGCCGGAGCTCGTGGCGGGGCTGCGGGCCGACGGCATCGCCGAGGCGGCACGCGCGATCATGACCACCGACACCTTCCCCAAAGGTGCCGTGGCCGAGACCGCGATCGACGGCGTGCCGGTGCGAATCGCCGGGATCGCCAAGGGCTCCGGCATGATCGCTCCCGACATGGCGACGATGCTCGCCTTCCTCGTCACGGACGCGCGCCTTCCGGCCTCGGTCCTGCGGCCCCTGCTCGCCGCCGCTGCCGAGAAGAGCTTCAACTGCACGACGGTCGATGGCGACACGTCGACCTCCGACACGCTCCTCCTCCTCGCCTCCGGTCGGGCCCACCACCACCCCGTGCAGGACGCGGACGACAGCCGGCTGGCTGGCTTCCGGGACGCCTTGGACGCCGTCTGCCTCGACTTGGCACTCCAGGTCGTGCGCGACGGCGAAGGTGCACAGAAGCTCGTCGAGATCACGGTCGAGGGAGCCGTCTCGGACCCGTCGGCCAAGAAGATCGCGATGACGATCGCCAACAGCCCGCTCGTCAAGACGGCGATCGCGGGCGGCGACGCCAATTGGGGTCGGGTCGTGGCGGCGGTCGGCCGGGCCGGCGAGCCGATCGAGCCCGCCGCACTCGCCGTGACGTTCGGCGGCCATCCGGTGGCGCGCGAGGGACAGGCGGTCCCGGACCTCGACGAGGGGGCGGTGGCGGCGCATCTCGCCGGCCGGGAGATCGCGCTTTGCGTGACCGTCGGCCGTGGGCCCGGCCGGGCGCGGGTGTGGTCTTGCGATCTGACGCACGCCTACATCGACATCAATGCCGACTACCGGTCCTGAGCGGCACGCCGCGGGCTGCGCCCGCGGCTCGGCCAGGACGAGCGGAGCCCCGGTCGGGACCGAGGAGCGGGCCGGCGGTCGGGTGAGCGTCATCGGGGAAGGGGGGCACGAGCGAGGCGGCTCCCAGCGCTCGCCCTATGTGCCGCCCGCCGGGTCGGCGAGGGGGCGGTGAGCGGAACCGCGGCCGGGCGGAGCGCACCGCCGCTCCTGATCGTGGTGGCCTGTGCGTTGGTCGATCCCGACGGGCGGGTGCTCGTGCAGGAGCGGCCGTCGGGCCGGCCGCGCGCGGGGCTCTGGGAGTTCCCGGGCGGCAAGCTGGAGCCCGGCGAGGGGCTCGCCGCCTGTCTCGTGCGCGAGCTCGAGGAGGAGCTCGGAATCGGGGTCGAGCCCGCTTGTCTCGCGCCTCTGACCTTCGCGAGCCACGTCTACGAGGCGTTCGAGCTCTTGATGCCGCTCTGGATCTGCCGGCGTTGGAAGGGAGAGCCGAGGGGCCTCGAGGGTCAAAGGTTGCGTTGGGTCCGCCCGCGGGCCCTGCGCGAACTGCCGATGCCGGAAGCCGACCGGCCGCTGATCCCGTTCCTCGAGGAGCTCTTGGGGCCCTGATCGCGAAGGGCCTCGACCTCAGGGCGCGCTGGGATCGGGCGGCCCCGCGGCCGCACGCCCGGCTGCGCCGGCTTAGCGCCCCGCTTCGGCGCGCTCGAGGTTGAGGGCGAGCAGCCGGGCCAGGACCTCCTCCTCGGCGAGATCGGCGGGCCAGCCATAGGCCGCGGCCACGGCCTCGTCGAGCGCGCGGTGCAGCTCCCGGAGCCAGTGCGGGCGCTGGTTGTAGAGGTTGGTGAGCGTCCGCTTCTTCAGCTCGCGCGCCGCCGCCTCGTCGACCGGCAGGAGGCGGTCGGGGTAGCCGGGGACGACCTCGGGCTCGCGTCGGACCAGGTGGGGCGGGTTCAGCCAGGCTTCGCGCGTCTCGTGGAGTGCCCGGGCGGCGGCGATCGCCTGCGCTCGCGGATCTGCGGCGAACTCCGAAGCGGGGCGGTTCGGGCCGAGGCCTTCGGGGAAGGGGAAGGTCTCGAAGGTGGTGGTCGGCGTGTAGCGCGGCCGATCCTCGAGGCTCGTGCCCAGACGCAGCGATCAGAGCTCGTGGAAGCGGGCATGGAGGATTCCGAAGGTGACGTCGTCGTCGCGGCCGATGACGATGAGCTGCTTATCCGGGAGGACCGTCGAAGCAAGCCACACGAACAGCCGATGCTTCACCACTTCCATTGTCACAATGTAGCGGCCCAGGTGAGTGATTGCCGTCCGCATCTCGGGCCTCGATCGCCAGAACTGCCACCAGCGAGCGATCATATCAAAGGCCGTTGCCTTGCTATTGTGTCTCGTAGCCGCTTGTTTTCTAAAAGGGAGTATGACAGATTTCGCATACTCGAACGGCTTTTCATAGTGGCTCGCTTTCTTCTCATCCATATCCCTGAAATCGATGATCCAGCTATCCCTCGGCCTTCGCGTGAGGTCGACGCCGTTCCAGTACGGGCGAAGAACGTCGCTGTTCGGACGAAGATTTGGATTACCCTGCGCGCCAAGCCACTCGCGTGCTTTGCATCCCGGAATCTCGAAGGGTCCGGTTTTTTGGATGCCGTTGAAGGCGCACCCAGCGTTTTCTGCGAGCACTCTCGGCTTTGTCACGGCAGCGTTCGAGGCAGTGAGGTCCGGGTTGATTCGCGAAACTATCGATCCATCGAGGTGAACGGAACTGGCGACCGGATCGTCCGCTTTACTTATGCAAACGATTGAAACTCGAAGAGCGGCACCTTCCTGATACCATGGTTCATCTGACCACGCCTCGTAGAGAGTGTAATGTTCTGAAATGCTGTCGAGAACCAGCCTATTGCGGCCACCTCTTATAGAGTTTGTTGCGACGAGACCGACCCGCTTGGCCAAATCGTGATTCAACTGCCTAAAAGCTTTTTCAAACCAGAAGCAAACAAGATCGGAGGATGGCGAAAGATCGGGATATGCCCCGCGTATTTTATCAACATATTCTTTGCCTAGGGCGCCGTACATCTTTTTGACGCCCAGAAACGGCGGGTTGCCGATGATCACGTCCGCTTCCGGCCACGCGGCCTCACCGCCGTCCGGGTCCACGAGCGCGTCACGGCACTCGATCGTTTCGAGTTTCTCCAGGATCGGCTGCCGCTCGACCCCGAGGCCGCGGCGGCGCAGCCACTGGATGTCGGCGATCCAGACCGAGGCGCGGGCGAGCTCGCAGGCATACTCGTTGATCTCGATGCCGAGCATCTGCCGCGGGCTCACCTGGCTCGTGCGCAGCTCCTGACCGAGCCCGAGCTCCTCGGCCTCGATCAGCGCCCGCCATTCGAGATCCTTGAGCGCCTGAAGCGCGAGATTGAGGAAGTTGCCGGAGCCGCAGGCCGGGTCGAGCACGCGGAAGCGCCGGAGCCGCTGCAGATGCGCGTGGTAGAGAGCCCGTGCCTCGGCGCGCTTGGCTTCGGCCGCCCGCCCGCGCAAGCGCTCGGCCTCCTCGACGAGCGCGGCGATCCGCCGCTTGACCTCCTCCCACTCGGCCGCGATCGGGCGGGTGATCACGGGCTCGACGATCAGGAGGATCTTGTCGCGGTCGGTGTAGAACTTGCCGAGCTGGCCGCGCTTGTCGGGATCGAGCCCGCGCTCGAAGAGCGTGCCCATGATCGAGGGGTCGAGCTCGGCCCAGTCGCGCCGCGCCGCCTCGAGCAACCGACGCAGGAACGGCTCGGAGAGCGGCAGGACGGAATCGTCGTCGAAGAGCCTGCCGTCGAACCAGGGCACGTCGAACGGGCCGAACACCGCATCGCCGTCGCGCATCGCCCGGAAGAGGCCGGCGAGCAGCTTCTCCGCTTTGTCCGGGCTCTTGACCGCGCTCTCGAGCGTGCGCGTCAAGAGCTTGTCCGGCAGGAGGCCGATCGCCTCGGCGAACATGGCGAAGACGAGGCGGATGACGAGGTGCGCGACCTTCTGCGGATCGTGGCCCTTGGCGCGCAGGTCGCGGGCGATCGCGCCCACCTCGCGCGCGACCTCCTCGGTGACCTGCTGCCGCGTCCGGGCCGGGCGGAAGCTCTCCGGATCGGTGAACAGGCGGCGCAGGACGTCGAGGGCCGCCGGGTCGCGGAGCTCGTCGACGGCGAGCAGGCGCCGCTCGGAGACGGCGTTGGTGAAGCTCGTGACGATCAGCCAGCGCTCGAAGTCGCAGACCACGAGGAGAGGTGGGCTCTCGAGGGCGAGGGCGTATTGCTGGAGCTGGGCGAGCGCGGCTTCGAGGTTGGCGCCCTTGGCCTTGTACTCGATCGCGAAATGGCCGCGCTTCCACACGTCCGCCCAGCCGCGCGAGCCCGAGGTCTTCGTGACCCCCTTCTCGAAGCAGTAGCTCGCGGGGTCGTGCGGCGCCGGCTGGCCGAGGAGCTCGCAGAGATCGCGGAAATGCTCCTGGTAGCCCTGGCGCTCGTGGCCCTGCCAGGCCTTCCACTTTGAGACGAATTGCTCGGGCGTCATGGCCGGGTTCTAGCGCCCGGCGACCGGACGACAAGCGTGCGCTGCGGGCGGGGGACCTAGAGCGGCGGTCGCCGCGGCGCGCGGTTTCAGCCGAGCCCGGGCCAGAACGAGCGGATCACGAGCAAGAGGATGCCGAAGCCGATCCCGCTCACCATCCATTTGAGGCTCGCGAGCTCGGCCTGGAGCACGGCGAGCTTGCCCTCGAGGGCGGTGAACCTACGGTCGATTTCCCCTTGCACCGCCGAGAAGCGGCGGTCCATCTCGCTCCGCAGTTCGGCGAAGCGCAGGTCCATCTCCTTGCGCAGTTCGGCGAAGCGCAGGTCCATCTCGCTCCGCAGCTCGGCGATGTCCGCCTTGGTGGCGTTGCGGAGTTCGGCGATGTCGGCCTTGGTGGCGAGGAGCGAGAAATCGAGCTCGCGGGTCTCGCGCAGCACGTCCGTGATGGTCTCGGCCTGACGCTCGTCGAGGCCGGCCTCTTTGAGGCGCCGTGCGATCCGAAGGGTGTCGAGGCTCACGGCCATCGCAGGACCGACCGCTTGCGGGGGCAGGACCCGCCCGACCAGAAGATCGGCCCGCCTCGGCTTCCCGTCAACGGAACCGCGCTTCCCCGTGCCGCAGCGGGCTCTTTTCGACAGCGCAAAGCCGGCTGGTCCGATCGCACGTCGCGGAGCTCGAGCGCCGGCCCGGAGTCGCCCGTGAAAGCCCGTCGCCCAGCCGGGGTTCCCAGGTCGAGGCGGGTCCCCCGGTCAGCCGACCCGCTCGCGGAACGGGTCCGCCGGGTAGACGCCCAGGATCTCGACATTGTGCGAGAAGAAGCGGAGCTCCTCGAAGGCGTAGCGCACCCGGTCCTCCTCCGGATGGCCCATGATATCGGCGTAGAACCGGGCCTGGGCGAAGGCCCCGTCGATATAGGATTCGAGCTTCACCATGTTGACGCCATTGGTGGCGAAGCCGCCGAGGGCCTTGTAGAGCGCGGCCGGCCGGTTGCGCACCCGGAAGGTGAAGGTCGTGATCACCGGCCCGTCGCGCAGAGACGGCCAGCGCGGCTCGCGGGCGAGCACGAGGAAGCGGGTGGTGTTGTGCTCGGCGTCCTCGATGTCGGAAGCGAGCACGACGAGCCCGTAGATCTCGGCCGCGAGCCGCGAGGCGATCGCGGCACGGGCCGGGTCACCGGCCGCTGCTACCTCGGCCGCGGCCCCGGCCGTATCGGCCACCACCTTGGCTTCATAGCCGTGCCGGCGCAGGAAGTTCCGGCACTGGCCGATCGCATGGACATGGCTCTCGACGACCCGGATCGTCTCGAGGCTCGAACCCGGGAGGGCGAGCAGTTGGTGGTTCACCCTGAGGAAATGCTCGGCCACGATGTGCAGTCCGCCCTGCGGGAGGAGATGGTGCACGTCGGCCACCCGACCCGCGACGGAGTTGTCGACCGGGATCATGGCGAGCCGTGCCGCCCCTTCGCGCACCGCCGCGAAAGCGTCCTCGAAGGAGTGGCAGGGCAGGGGCTCGAGTTCGGGATAATGCTGGCGACAGGCCATGTGCGAATAGGCCCCCGGTCGTCCCTGGAAGGCGATGCGGTATTCGGCCGGTGTGGTGCGGGCCGGGGCCAGGCCGTGATCGTCGAGGCTCGTCAAGGGTTCCTTTCCTCTGCTCGGGCCGTCCGCCGCGCCGCCAGGACGGCACGCGCCCGCTCGAGATCCTCCGGTGTGTCGACGCCGAAGGGGGCGCTCGCGATCAGCTTGATGCCGATGCTCATGCCGGCTTCGAGCGCGCGGAGCTGCTCGAGCTTCTCGCGGAGCTCGAGGGGGCTCGCCGGCAGAGCGCAGAACCGCTCGAGGGCGTCGCGGCCGAAGGCATAGATGCCGATATGGTGCCAGACCGGCCCCTCGCCCGTGGGCGCCGGCGCGCGGGTGAAGTAGAGCGCTCGGCCGAGTGTCGGATCCTCGGGCAGGAAGCTCACGACGGCCTTCACGAAATTGGGACGGGTCCGCTCCTCCGGGTCGGTGGTGGCGACCGCCAGCGTTCCGATGTCCGCGCCCATCCGGTCGAGCGGTTCGACGACCCGGCGGAGATCGGCCGGGTCGAGCGTCGGCAGGTCGCCCTGAAGGTTGACGACCCGGCGGTACCGCCGCTCGGGGTCGAGTCGGGCGAGGGCTCGCTGGATCCGGTCGGTGCCCGACGGCACCTCCTCGGGGACGAGTACGGCTTCGCCGCCGGCCCGCTCGACCGCCTCGGCGATCGCGGGCTCCGCCGCCGCCACCACGACCCGGCCGAGGCCCGAGGCCAGTGCGACCCGCCAGACCCGCACGATCATGGGCTCGCCCTCGACGAGCGCGAGCGGCTTGCCCGGCAGCCGGGTCGAGGCGAGCCGAGCCGGGATCAGGACGATGGTGCGCGACCCCGTGTCGCGGCTGGCAGGCTCAGGCATCATCCCCCATACTCCGATCGCGCCGCGGATCGAGCGGCGCGCCGCGGTGCCCGTGCCCGGTCCGGCGCGGGCGGCGCGGACCTCCGAAGCAACGAGCGGGAACGGCGCGAGCTATGGCATCGTCCCTCGAAGGCAACAAGCTGGCCGCGGCGATCCTTACCGCCGGGATCATCGGCGTGGGCTCGGCGGTGCTCTCCGATCTGCTCTACCGGCCGCACGTGCCGAAGGAGCGCGCCTTCCCGGTCGCCGCCAGGGGCGGGCCGGCGCCGGCGGAGGAGAAGGCCGAACCCGCCCGCGCCGAGCCGATCGCCGTGCGGCTCGCCGCGGCCGATGTCGAGCGTGGCAAAGTGGCGGCCAAGAAATGCGCCTCCTGCCACACCTTCGAGAAGGGCGGCAGGAACGGCGTCGGCCCGAACCTCTGGGGTGTCGTGGCGGCCAAGAAGGGCCATGTCGAGGGCTTCGCCTATTCCCAGGCACTGCTCGGCACCGGTGGCGAATGGAGCTACGAGGCGCTCGATGCCTTCATCGCCAACCCCAAGGCCTACGCGCCCGGCACCAAGATGAGCTTCGCCGGGATCGCACGGCCCGACGAGCGGGCCGATCTCATCGCTTATCTGCGCAGCCTGGCCGACGAGCCCGCTCCGCTGCCAGGTGGCTGAGCGCGCGGTGGACGCCGTCCCGGCCGAGCTCGTCGCCTTCGCCCACCGGCTCGCGGATGCCGCGGGTGAGATCCAGCGGCGCTGGTTCCGCAGGCCCGTCGCGGTCGACACCAAGGCCGATTCGAGCCCGGTCACGATCGCCGACCGCGAGGCCGAGGCGGTCATGCGCGAGCTGATCGAGCGCCACCGACCCGGCGACGGCCTCCTCGGCGAAGAGCACGGGCGGGCGCGACTCGAGGCGGAATGGGTGTGGGTCCTAGACCCGATCGACGGGACCAAGTCCTTCGTCTGCGGCCGGCCGCTCTTCGCCACGCTGATCGCTCTCCTGCACCAGGGCCGACCCGTTCTGGGGGTGATCGAGCAAGGTATCCTCGGCGAGCGCTGGATCGGCGCCCGCGGCCGGCCCACTCTCCTGAACGGCCGGCCCTGCCGCACCCGCCCCTGCCCGACTCTCGAGGCGGCGATGCTCGGCTGCACGAGCCCGCAGATGTTCGCCGAGCCGGCCGAGCGGGCGGCCTTCGAGCGCGTGCTCGGTCGGGTCCGCCAGGCGATCTGGGGCGGCGACGCTTACGGCGCCGGCCTCGTCGCTCTGGGCGGCCTCGATCTCGTGATCGAGGCCGACCTCGAGGCCTATGACGTGCTGCCCCTCGTCCCGGTGATCGAGGGTGCGGGGGGGATCCTCACCGACTGGCAGGGTCGCCCCCCGGGGCTCCAAAGCGACCAGCGGATGGTGATCGCGGGCGATCGCCGCGTCCACCGCGCCGCCCTCGCCGCGCTCGCCGTCGCCTGACCTTTCCCTACCGCGACCGCGCCACTAGGTTGCGGGGCGTCAAGGGTGAGAGCGGTGGAGGCGCGCGATGGGCGGGGCGAGACTGCGACTCGGCCTCACGATCCTCCTGACGGTGTTCCTCGTCGGGCCCGTCCGGGGCGAGGCGCCACGGCCGGTGCACGGCATCGCCATGCACGGCGAGCCGGCCCTGCCGCCCGACTTCACCCATCTGCCCTACGCGAATCCGGATGCGCCGAAGGGCGGCAGACTCACCCTCGCGGCGATCGGTACCTTCGACAATCTCAACCCTTACATCTTGAAGGGGAACGACGCCGCGGGCTCGGGCCTGCCCTTCGAGAGCCTCACCATCCAGAACCTCGACGAGGCCTTCTCGGAGTACGGGCTCTTGGCCGAGACGATCGAGATGCCGGCCGATCGCTCCTGGGTCGCCTTCACGCTCCGCCCCGAGGCGCGTTGGCACGACGGTCGCCCGGTCACGGTCGAGGACGTGGCCTTCTCGCTCCGGATCTTGAAGAGCAAGGGCGAGCCTTTCTACCGGGCCTATTACGCCAACGTCGTCGACGCGGTTGCCGAGGGCGAGCGGCGGGTGCGTTTCGTCTTCGACGGCACGGTCAACCGCGAGCTGCCGCTCATCGTCGGCCAGATGCCGATCTTGCCCAGACACTATTGGGAAGGCCGCGATTTCGAGAAGACGACGCTCGAGCCGCCGCTCGGGTCCGGCGCCTATCGTGTCAGGTCCGTCGATCCGGGCCGCTCGATCACCTACGAGCGCGTCCACGACTATTGGGGTGCGAACGTTCCGGTGATGCGCGGCCGCTATAATTACGACGAGATTCGCTATGTCTACTTCCGCGACCCCAATGTCGCCCTCGAGGCCTTGAAGGCCGGCGAGTTCGATCTGCGGATCGAGAACAGCTCGCGTTTCTGGGCCACGGGCTACACCGGCCCGGCGGCCGAGCGCGGGCTCCTCAAGCGCGAGGCGATTCCGCGCGAAGGAGGGGTCGGCATGCAGGGCTTCGTCTACAATCTGCGCCGGCCGATTTTCCAGAACCGGGCGCTCCGCGAGGCGCTGAACTACGCCTTCGACTTCGAGTGGACCCGCAAGAACCTGTTCTACGACAACTATTTCCGGACCGAGAGCTACTTCCCGAACAGCGAGCTCGCCGCCCGAGAGGCCATTTCGGAGGCGGAGCGGGCGCTGCTCGAGCCGTTCCGCGACCGGCTGCCGCGCGAAGTCTTCGAGAAGATCTACGAAGCGCCCCGGACCGACGGCTCTGGTAACATCCGCGAGAATTTGCGCCGCGCTTTCGAGATCTTGAAGGCGGGCGGTTACGAAGTCCGCCAGGGCAAACTCGTCGAGCTCGCGAGCGGTCGGCCTGTGAACTTCGAGATCCTGCTGGATCAGGGTGGACTCTTCGAACGGATCGTCGGGCCTTTCGTCAAGAATCTTGAGCGACTCGGTGTAGAGGCCCGTGTGCGGGTGGTCGACGACGCGCAATATCAACGGCGGCTCGAAGAGTTCGACTTCGACATGGTGGTGGCGGTCTTCCCGCAGAGCCTGTCGCCCGGCAACGAACAGCGCAACTTCTGGAGCTCGGCCGCGGCAAGGCAGAGCGGCTCGCGCAACCTGATCGGGCTCGAGGATCCGGTCGTCGACTTCCTGATCGAAAAGATCGTTCAAGCACCCGACCGCGAAGCGCTGATCACCGCCTGTCGCGCGCTCGACCGTGTCCTGCTCTGGGGTCATTACGTGATCCCGCACTGGCACAATCGCGAGACTTGGATCGCAGCGTGGGACAAATTCGCTCGTGCGACCAAGAACCCCCGCTACGGCATCGACATCTTCGCCTGGTGGATCGATCCGGCGAAGGAGCGCGCCCTCGACGAGCGGCGCCGGGCGCTCGGCCTCGCCGTACGCTGATCCGACCCCGTGCTCGCCTACATCCTCCGCCGCCTGCTCCTGGTGATACCGACGCTTTTCGGCATTCTGCTCGTCAACTTCGTCGTGATCCAGGCGGCCCCGGGCGGCCCGATCGAGAAAATCGTCGCCGAGCTCACCGGCACCGGCGCCGGCGCCACTGGCCGGCTCACGGGCGGCGGGGGAGCAGGGGAGAGCGGGCCCGCCTTCGAGGCACGCCAACAACAGCAGGGTGGGCCGCAGGGCGCCTATCGCGGCGCCCAGGGCCTGCCGCCAGAGTTGATCGCCCAGCTCGAACGTCAGTTCGGCTTCGACCGTCCGGCGCACGAGCGCTTCTTGAAGATGCTTGGCGATTATCTGCGCTTCGACTTCGGCACGAGCTTTTTCCGCGACCGCACGGTGATCGAGCTCGTTCTCGAGAAGATGCCGGTCTCGATTTCGCTCGGGGTCTGGACGACGCTCCTGACCTATCTCGTGGCGATCCCGCTCGGGATCGCCAAGGCGGTGCGCGACGGCTCGCGCTTCGACATCTGGACGAGCGGGGCGATCGTGGTGGGCTACGCCGTCCCCTCCTTCCTGTTCGCGCTCCTCCTGATCGTGCTCTTCGCAGGCGGCAGCTACTGGCAGATCTTCCCGCTCCGCGGGCTCGTCTCGGAAGGCTGGGCCGAGCTTCCCTGGCCCGAGCGGATCCTCGACTATCTCTGGCACCTCGTGCTGCCGATCGGGGCCATGCTCGTGGGCTCCTTCGCCACCCTCACTATGCTCACCAAGAACAGCTTCCTCGAGGAGATCAACAAACAGTACGTGATCACCGCCCGCGCCAAGGGCCTCTCCCCGCGTCGCGTGCTCTACGGCCACGTGTTCCGCAACGCCATGCTGATCGTGATCGCTGGATTCCCGGCCGCCTTCGTCGGGATGCTGTTCACCGGGGCCCTGTTGATCGAGATCATCTTCTCGCTCGATGGCCTGGGTCTGCTCGGTTACGAGGCCGCCCTCAACCGCGACTATCCTTTGATGTTCGGGACGCTCTACATTTTCACGCTGTTGGGCCTCGTCATGAAGATCGTCTCGGATCTGACCTATGTGCTGGTCGATCCGCGGATCGACTTCGAGGCCCGGACCGCCTGAGGCATGGGCAGCGCCGTCGTCCGTCGCGAGCGGGTCCGCTTCCTCGGAATTCCCCTGCGCCTCACCCCGATCGGCGCCCGCCGGCTCGCCAATTTCGAGCGCAACCGGCGCGGAGCGGTGAGCCTCAGGATCTTCGTCCTACTATTCGTGGCGAGTCTGTTCGCCGAGCTGATCGCCAACGACCGGCCGCTGCTCGTCCGCTACGACGGCGCCTTCTACACGCCCTTCCTCGTCGCCTATCCAGAGACGGCCTTCGGCGGCTTCTTCGACACCGAGGCCGACTACCACGATGCGGAGGTGCGGGCGCTCATCGAGGAGAAGGGCTGGATCCTCTGGCCGCTCGTGCCCTATCGCTGGGACACCGTGGTCAAGGACATACCCGGCCCCGCCCCCTCGCCACCGGATGCCCGGCATTGGCTCGGCACCGACGATCAGGCGCGCGACGTGCTCGCCCGCGTGATCTACGGCTTCCGCATTTCGGTGCTGTTCGGCCTCGCCCTCACCTTCGCGAGCTCGCTGATCGGAATCGCCATGGGGGCGATTCAGGGCTGGTTCGGCGGCTGGGTCGATCTCGGCCTGCAGCGCTTCCTCGAGATTTGGGGCGGCCTCCCCGTTCTCTATCTCCTCATCGTCATCGCTTCCTTCCTGACACCGGGCTTCTGGACGCTCTTGGGTGTCATGCTGCTCTTCTCCTGGATGAGCCTGGTCGACGTCGTGCGCGCCGAGTTCCTGCGCGCGCGCAATTTCGACTTCGTGCGGGCCGCCCGGGCACTCGGCGCCTCGAACACGGTCCTCATGTTCCGCCACGTCCTGCCGAACGCCATGGTCTCGGCCCTGACCTTCCTCCCCTTCGTCCTCAACGGCTCGATCACGACTTTGACCTCGCTCGATTTTCTGGGCTTCGGCCTGCCGCCCGGCTCGCCCTCGTTGGGTGAGCTCCTCTCGCAGGGCAAGAACAATCTCCAGGCGCCCTGGCTCGGCCTCACGGGCTTCGTCGTCGTCGCGACCATGCTCTCGCTTTTGGTGTTTGTGGGCGAGGCGGTGCGCGACGCCTTCGATCCCAGGAAAACGTTCCGGTGAGCTCCGATCGGTGCGCGCCCGCCCCGCCGCTCCTCGAGGTCCGCGACCTCGCGGTCCGCTTCCACCTCGAGGGGCGGGCAGTCGATGCGGTCGAGGGTGTCTCTTTCGCGATCGAGCACGGCGAGACGGTGGCCCTTGTCGGCGAATCGGGCTCCGGCAAATCGGTCACCGGCCTCTCGATCCTCCAGCTCCTGCCCTATCCGCGGGCCGAGCACCCGAAGGGCTCGATCCGCTTCAAAGGCGAGGAGCTCGTGGGCCGGTCGGAAGGCTTCATGCGCCGGATCCGCGGCGATCGTATCGCCATGATCTTCCAGGAGCCGATGACCTCGCTCAACCCGCTGCACACGGTCGAGCGGCAGATCGGCGAGGCTCTCCTCCTGCATCGCCGGATGGGCCGGGCCGAGTTGCGCGCTCGGGTCCTGGAGCTCTTGCGCCTCGTGGGCATTCCCGAGCCGGAGCAGCGGCGGCTTTCCTACCCGCACCAGCTCTCCGGCGGGCAGCGCCAGCGTGTCATGATCGCGATGGCGCTCGCCAACGAGCCGGACCTCCTCATCGCCGACGAGCCCACCACGGCGGTCGACGTCACCATCCAGGCGCAGATCTTGCGGCTCTTGCAGGATCTCCAGCGGCGGATGGGGATGGCGATCCTGTTGATCACGCACGACCTCACGATCGTGCGCCACTTCGCCCATCGGGTTCTCGTCATGACCGGGGGGCGGCTCGTCGAGAGCGGACCCACGGCGCGGGTCTTCGCCGCGCCGCGCCACCCCTACACTCGAAAACTGTTGGCAGCCGAGCCCAGGGGAAGGCCGGCGGCGGTGCCGGACGGAGCACCCGTGATCGCCGAGCTGCGCGATCTGAAGGTACATTTTCCGATCCAGCGCGGCTTCCTCCGGCGCACCGTGGGCTGGGTGAAGGCGGTCGACGGCGTCGACCTCCAGATCCGCGCCGGCGAGACCCTCGGAATCGTCGGCGAGTCGGGCTCCGGTAAGACGACGTTGGGGCTCGCCCTGTTGCGCCTTCTTCCGTCGCGCGGCGTGATCCGGATCGCCGGCACCGACGTCCAGGGCTGGTCCTGGCGGCGATTGCGACCGCTCAGGCGGCAGATGCAGATCGTTTTCCAGGATCCGTTCGGCTCCTTGTCGCCGCGGATGTCGGTGGGGCAGATCGTCGAGGAGGGCCTCGCCATCCACCGGATCGGCACGGCGGCGGAACGGGCCCGTGCCGTCGCGCGAGCGCTCGAGGAGGTGGGGCTCGACCCGGATTGGATGCACCGCTACCCGCACGAGTTCTCGGGCGGCCAGCGTCAGCGGATCGCGATCGCCCGAGCCCTCGTGCTCGAGCCGCGGCTTCTCGTGCTCGATGAGCCGACCTCGGCGCTCGACATGTCGGTGCAGGCGCAGATCGTCGATCTTCTGCGTACGCTGCAGGAGAAGCGTGGGCTCGCCTACCTCTTCATCAGCCACGATCTCAGGGTGATCCGGGCGACGAGCCATCGGGTGATGGTGATGAAGGACGGGGTGGTCGTGGAGGAAGGCCCGGTCGAGCGCATCTTCGACGATCCCCGCCATCCCTACACCCGCGCGCTCTTGGCCGCAGCGCTGCGAGTCGAGGCGGTCGAGGGCGTGGTACGGGGTTGACGACGAGCCACGTCGCGCGTTTCCCCGGACGTCCACAAATTCGACGGTAGTCCCGATGCAGCGGTCCGAACGAAAACATCGGAGCCGCTACACGAAACGGATGCGACCACGGCTCCGTAGCCGGTTGTAAGCCGACCCGCCTGCGGCTCAGTGGTTGCGCCGCGGGGCGGGGCCGTGCGTCTCGACCACCCGCAGATGCAGGACCGCGGGCTCGAGGCACGCCCCGGTCGAGAGCTGACCCACGAGTGATCGGTAGATCTCCTGCCAGGGCGTCTGCGAGGGCGGGATGGGCGGTTTCCTCTGCGCGAGCTCCACGCGACGCTTCGCGATTTCGTCCTCGCTCAAGAGTACATCCAGCCGGCGAGCGTGCAGGTCGAGCCGCACCCGATCGCCCGTGCGGAGGATCGCGAGATTGCCCCCCACCGCCGCCTCGGGGCTCGCATTCAGGATCGAGGGGCTCTCGGAAGTGCCGGACTGGCGCCCGTCGCCGATCGTCGGCAGCGCCCGGATCCCCTTCTCGATCAGCTTCTTCGGCGGCCGCATGTTGACCACCTCGGGTGCTCCCGGATAGCCGACCGGACCACAATAGCGGATGAAGAGAAACGAGTTTTCGTCGACGTCGAGATCCGGGTCGTCTACCCGAGCATGATAGTCCTCCGGGCCGTCGAACACCACAGCCTTGCCTTCGAAGACCCCTGGATGCTCGGGATTTTCGAGATACTTTCGGCGGAACTCGGGTGTCACGACCGAGGTCTTCATCACCGCCGCGTCGAAGATGTTGCCGGAAATGACGACGAAGCCGGCCTCGGGCTTCAACGGATCCTCGTAAGGGCGGATCACCCGACGATTGTTCGAGAAAGGCACCTGCTCGAGGTTTTCGGCCACCGTCTTGCCGGTCACGGTGAGCGCATCGCCATGGAGCCGGCCGGCCTTCCAAAGCTCCTTCATGACCGCCGGCAGCCCGCCCGCACGGTAATATTCCTCGCAGAGATACTCGCCCGCGGGCTGGACGTTGACCAGAAGGGGCACGTCGCGCCCGAGTTCCCAGTCCTCGATCGACAGGGGCACGCCCATGTGCCGGGCGATTGCGATCACGTGCGGCGGGCAGTTGGTCGAAGCACCGATCGCCGCGGCCGCGACGATCGCGTTCTCGAAAGCCTTGCGGGTGAGGATCTTCGAGGGCCGCAGATCTTCGCGCACCATCTGCACGATCCGCTTGCCGGTGGCGTAGGCGATCTGGCCGCGCTCGCGATAGGGGGCGGGGATCGCGGCACAGCCGGGCAGGCTCATCCCGAGGGCCTCGGCCATCGCGTTCATCGAAGAGGCCGTGCCCATCGTGTTGCAATGGCCGATCGAGGGGGCCGAGGCCAGCGCCATTTCCATGAATTCGTCGTAGCCGATCTCGCCTCTGGCGTGCAGCTGGCGGGCGTGCCAGAGAATGGTGCCGGAGCCGGCGAGGCCACCTTTGTAATAGCCGTTGAGCATCGGGCCGCCGGAGAGCACGATCGCCGGAATGTCGACCGTGGCCGCACCCATGAGGAGCGCAGGCGTGGTCTTGTCACAGCCGGTGGTGAGCACGACCCCGTCGATCGGATAACCCCAGAGGACCTCGACCAGCGAGAGATATTGCAGGTTGCGGTCGAGCATCGCGGTCGGCCGCTTGCCGGTCTCCTGGATGGGGTGGACCGGGAACTCGAGCGGGATGCCGCCCGCGTCGCGGATGCCGGCCGCCACCCGCTTGGCGAGCTCGAGATGGTGGCGGTTGCAGGGGGCGAGATCCGAGCCGGTCTGGGCGATGCCGATGATCGGCCGGCCGGACTGCAGCTCCTCGCGGGTGAGGCCGAAATTGACGTATTTCTCGAGATAGAGCCCCGTCATGTCGGGCTCGCTCGGATCGTCCCACCATTCTTGCGAGCGCAGCCGCCGCTTGCCTTCGCCGTCGCCCTTGCCGGCCATCGGAGCTCTCCCCGGATCGTCCGGGCGCGGTTGAACGCCCGGGCGAGGCGGGCGTCAAGGCGAGCAGGGGCCGGTCTGCCCGGCATCCGCGACACTTCGTCAACCTTTTCCCGGCTCGAATGTCCGCCGGGAACCGGAACCGTGGGCGATGAACCGGTCGGTCGTGATCTTTCTCGTGGTTTAGGCACTCGTCGCGGGCGGCGCGGCGCCTGCGGCCGCCGCCCCGCGGGCCGAGCCGCTCGGGGCCGCTGAGGCCGGGCGGGACCGGCCGTCGGCGGCGCCCTCGGTACCGGTTCCCCGCGACGACCGGCGGATCGGGCGACGGGCGGGCCTATCCGATGCGACCGGACCGCCCACCCCTTCGCCGGGCCGTCGGGGACTGTGGAGTGTCGCGCCGCCAGGGCCTATATGCGCACTCGAACCGCGACGAGCCCTGCCCATGCCCGGATACGAGCCCGATCTGCCCGAGGCCCTGACCTTCGACGATGTGCTGCTCGAGCCCGCCTATTCCGAGGTGCTGCCGGGCGAGGTCGACGTGCGCACGCGCCTCACCCGCGAGATCGAGCTCGGCATTCCGCTCGTCTCGGCCGCCATGGATACGGTGACCGAGGCCAAGATGGCGATCGCCATGGCGCAGCACGGCGGTCTGGGTGTGCTGCATCGCAACCTCTCGATCGAGGAGCAGGCGGCGCAGGTCCAGCAGGTCAAGAAGTTCGAGGCCGGCATGGTGGTCAATCCCCTGACCGTACGGCCCGACACCCCGCTCTCCGAAGCCCTCGATCTCATGGACCGGCACGGAATTTCGGGCCTGCCCGTGGTCGAGGGCCCGTCCGGGCGGCTGGTCGGCATCCTCACCCATCGCGACGTCCGCTTCGTGCCCAGGAGCGATCGGCCGGTGAGGGAGCTCATGACCGCCGAGCGGCTCGTGACGGTTCGGGAGGGTGTGGGGCGCGCCGAGGCCATGGCGATCCTGCACGAGCACCGGATCGAGAAGCTGCTCGTGGTGGACGAGGCGTTCCGGCTCAAGGGGCTCATCACGGTCAAAGACATCGAAAAGGCGCAGCGTTACCCGAACGCCTGCAAGGACGAACAGGGTCGGCTACGGGTCGGCGCGGCGACCGGCACCGGCCGGGCCGGCATCGAGCGGGCCGAGGCCCTGGTCGCCGCGGCCTGCGACGTCATCGTGGTCGACACCGCGCACGGCCACAGTCGCGGCGTGCTCGAGGCGGTCCGTGCGATCCGTCGGCTCTCGAACGCCGTCCAGATCGTCGCCGGCAACATCGCCACCGCGGCCGCCGCCGAGGCGTTGGTCGAAGCGGGCGCGGACGCGGTCAAGGTCGGCATTGGCCCGGGCTCGATCTGCACCACGCGGATCGTGGCCGGAGTGGGCGTGCCGCAGCTGAGCGCCATCTGGAGTGCCGCCGCCGCCTGTCGGCCGAAGGGCGTGCCGGTGATCGCCGACGGCGGAATCCGTGCCTCGGGCGACCTCGCCAAGGCGATCGCCGCCGGTGCGGACTGCGCCATGCTCGGCTCGATGTTGGCCGGCACGGACGAGGCGCCGGGCGAGGTCTTCCTCTACCAGGGCCGTTCCTACAAGGCCTATCGCGGGATGGGGTCGCTCGGCGCGATGGCTCGCGGCTCGGCCGACCGCTACTTCCAGGCCGAGGTGCGCGACAGCCTCAAGCTGGTGCCGGAGGGGGTGGAGGGGCGGGTGCCCTATCGCGGTCCGGTCGCCAACATCGTCCACCAGCTCGTGGGCGGGCTGCGCGCGGCCATGGGCTATACCGGCCAGCCCAGCATCGCGGCGATGCAGCGCGGCTGCCGGTTCCTGCGCGTCACCCAGGCCGGGGTGCGCGAAGGACACGTCCACGACGTCGCCATCACTCGCGAGGCGCCAAACTATCCGCAGTCGAACTGACACGGCGGACGTCCGCGATCGAACCGATCGGTCGGCCCGTGCCGGCCGTTAACTCGCCGTCAATCGCAGCGCCTTAGCTTCGGGCCGGTTCGAACCGACGGGGGGCGGGGCGGGTGAACGGTGCGGATGTGCGCGGGCCGGTGGCGCGGACACTTTTGCTGGCCGGCGTCGTGACCGCGGTCGGGCTGCTGTGGCCGGCCCTGGCGCCCTTGCACGCCTGGCTCGACGGCGCACTCTAGGCGGCCGGCCGCCGGCATCCTGGTCGGTCCCGGCCTGGCACTCGCCGCGCTGCCATTGGTTGCGGAAGATCGCGGTCGTCTCGCGCCGCCTGTGACCCCCGCGCTCGTGGCGGCCCTGCTGGGCTTGCTCGCAGCACTCCGCCTCGTCCCGCTCGACGCGCTCCTTCTCGCCGCCCCGGCGCTCGCCCCGGCCCTGGCTGCGGCTCGACCGCGGCGAGGCGAGCCGCAGCTGTCGGCCGACGAGCTGCCCGATCCGCTGCTCACGGTCGATGGCGAGGGGATCGTCGGATGGGCCAACCCTACCGCCCGGCGCCTGCTGGGCGCGCCGCTCGTCGGCCGACCGCTGGGGCGCTACCTACCGGCGCTCCAGGAACCGGCCCGGCTGTCCGAGCTCGTCTCGGCAGATCACGTAGAGCTCGAAGCCGTGCACGAATCCGGCCGGCCCGTACCGGTCGAGGTGCGGATCGCCACCGGGCGCGACGGCCACGTCCTGCGGCTCCTCGATGCCGGCGCCCGGATCCGCGAGCGGGCGCGGAGGGCGGAGCTCGCCTGGCAGGATCCGCTCGCCGGCCTGCCGAACCGGCGCCTCCTCGAGGACCGGGCCGGCCAGGCTCTCGTCCAGGCCGAGCACCATCGCCAGCCGCTCGCCTTCATGCTGCTCGATCTCGGCCGGTTCAAGGAGGTCAACGACGCGCTCGGCCACCGGGTGGGTGATCTGTTGCTGCAGCAGGTGGCGGAGCGGCTAGCCCGGCCGCTGCGCCGCAGCGACACCCGCGCGCGGCTCGGCGGCGACGAGTTCGCCGTCCTTTTTGGCGCCGCCGACCGGCCTCGATAACGCCTGCCGGGTGGCCGAACGGCTGGTCGAGCAGCTCGTCGAGCCTTTGACCGTCGACGGCTTCCGCCTCCAGGTGGGGGTGAGCATTGGTGTCGCCCTCTATCCCGACCACGGCGCCGAGCTCGACACGCTCCTGCAGCAGGCCGATGCCGCGATGTACAAGGCGAAGCGGGAGCGGCTCGGCTTCGTCGTCTGCAACGTCGAGCAAAAGGACAGCACGCGCAGGCAGCTCGAACTCCGGCGCGATATCCTGGAGGCGCTCGCCGCCGACCGCCTCCTTCTCCATTTCCAGCCGAAGGTGGCGGCCGACAGCCGCGAAGTGGTGGGGTTCGAGGCGCTGTTGCGCTGGCCGCACCCCGAACTCGGCCTGCTCGAGCCGGGTGCCTTCCTGCCGGTGGTCGAGCAGACCGGGCTCGTCGCCCGCCTCGCCTTCTGGACGCTCAACGCCTGCCTGCGCGAGCAGCGGCGCTGGCGCTACGCCGGCCACGACCTGCCCGTGGCGGTCAACCCGGCGCCAGCTTGCCTGCGCCTCCCGGAGCCGCCGCGGCTCCTGCGCATGACCCTCGGTCACTGGGAGGCCCGGGCCGACCGGCTCGTTCTCGAGCTGCCGGAGAGCGCCGTGATGGCCGATGTCGACGCGACCGCCCCGGTTCTGCGAGCGATCGCTGTCACGGGCTGCGAGCTGGCGCTAGACGAATTCGGCGCCGGCCGCTCCTCCCTCGTCCATCTGGCACGGCTCTCGGTCCACGAGCTCGAGATCCCGCGCACCTTCGTCCAGGCGATGGACGCGGACGGCCCGAGCCGGGTGGTCGCCCGCTCGATCGTCGGCCTCGCCCACGGACTCGGGCATCGCGTGGTGGCGACCGGGGTCGAGACCGAGACCAACGCCGCCCGCCTACGGGCGATGCGCCGCGATCAGCTCCGGGGATTCCTGTTCGGTCGGCCGGTGCCGGGCGAGGAGGTTCCCGCTCTGCTACGCGCCGGACGGCTTCCGGCCGGCTGCGCGCCGACCGACCGGACCGAACGCGCGTGTCGGCGTGGCCGTTCGGCGAACGTCGCCACGGGCCCGATGCCGCCACGAGCCAACGGCCCGAGGAGGGTGGGATCCGGGCCGGACCGCCGCTATCGCCGGCCGGGCTCGCGGACTCCGAGGAGGAGGATGAGGCCCGAGGCGAACAGGAGCAGGATCACCGTCATGCCGATCCGCTGGCTTTCGAAGAGGCCGGTCACGGCCGCCACCGCCCAGGGGCCGAGGGCCGCGGTGATGCGGCCCGTGAGCGCATAGAGGCCGAAGAGCTCGGCCCGGGCGTCTTCCGGAGCGAGCCGAGCGAGGAGGGAGCGGCTCGCCGCCTGAGCCGGACCGACAAAGAGTCCGAGGGCCGCGCCCACGACCCAAAAGGCGGTCTTGCTCGTGACCAGGAGCGCCATGAGGCCGAATCCGAGCAATCCGCCCAACGCCAAGAGGATCGTCCGTTTCGACCCGAGCCGGTCGTCGAGCGGGGCGAGCAGCCAGGCGCCGAGGCCGGCGGTCAGGTTCAAGACGATGCCGAACGACATCACCTCGTGGACGTCCATGGCGAAGCTGCCGGCGGCGTAGAGCCCGCCGAAGGTGAAGAGCGTGTTGAGACCGTCGTTGTAGATGAGCCGGGCGAAGAGAAAGCGGGCGATCGAGGGATGCATCCGCAGAAGTGCCACGGTCCCGGCGAGCCGGTCGCGGGCGGCGCGCAGGATCCGCCCGAGCGGCGCCTCGACGCGCGGTCGATCCGGCACCAGGAACGCCATCGGCAGGGTGAAGAGCACGAGGGCCAGAGCCGTGACCGGCCCCGCGATCCGCACGGGCTCGCCGGCTTCGCGGTCGAGCCCGAAGGGCGGTTCGGCCGGCAGCACGAAGGCGAAGAGCACGAGGACGAGCGCCAGAAGGCCCGAGCCGTAGCCGATCGCCCAGGCGCGCCCCGACCAGAGGCCGATGCGCTCCGGTGGTGCGAGATCGGGCAGGAGCGCGTTGTAGAAGACGGCGCCGAGCTCGAGGGCGGTGTTGGCGAGGAGCACCAGGGCGAGGCCGAGGAGAGCCGCCTCCGGGACGGGGGTGACGAACCAGAGCCCGGCGGTGGCGAACGCAGCCGCACCCGATGTGGCGAGGATCCAGGGCTTGCGCGGGCCGCCTTCGTCGGCGATCGCGCCACAGACCGGCGCCAGCACGGCGAGGGCCAGGCCCGAGAGGGCCATCGTCCAGCCCCAGAGCTCGGTGCCGCGGACCTCATCGCCGATCACGCCGCGGGCGAAGTAGGCCGGGAACACGAAGGTCACGACGATCGCGGCGAAGGGCGAAGTGGCGCAGTCCCAGAGCGCCCAGGCGACCAGCGCGCGGGTCGAGCCCGCAGCCGCCTTCACGAGGCTCTCCGACCGCGACGAAACAGGGCGACCCGTATCCGGCCGAGCCTTTCGGTCATACTCTGCGCCGCCGGTTCGATCGCTCGGACGCGAGTGTCCGCACGGAGTTCCGCGCGTCGCCCGGGGCCGGACGGTCGGAGCGCTCCCACGCCGTCTCGAACCGATCGGTCGTTGTGGACGTCGCACCGCCCAGGGTGCGCGGTCACCCCTGCGGAAGAGCCCGATCGCCGCGGCGAGGCACCGGTCCCCCCCTCAAGCGACGTCCGGCCGGCCGGGCGGGGAGCGATGCGACCGCGAAGCCGTCCCGAGACGGCGGTCGGCCGAAGACATCGGGGCTTGCCGGCGCCGGCGCCGGCGACCATCTGCAGACCGTGAGCGAAGGCGCGGGAGCGGTCGGCGATGGCCGGGCTCGTCGGGCGACTGATCGACAATCTGCGGCGCGGGAGGTGGACGATGGCAGCGGTCGCACCGGTCTGCAATTTCGGAGAGAAGGCCAAGCCCTTCGAGCTGCCGGCGACCGATGGCCGCCGGTACCGGCTCGAAGATCTCGTGGGTCCCAAGGGTCTCGTGCTGGTCTTCATGTGCAACCACTGCCCCTATGTGAAGGCGATCATCGACAAGCTGATCCGCGACGCCAAGGACCTCGCCGCGATCGGCGTCAACACGGCGGCGATATGCAGCAACGACGCGGTGTCCTATCCCGAGGACAGCTTCGAGAACATGAAGCGCTGGGCCGAAGAGAAGCGGTTCCCCTTCCCCTATCTGCACGACGAGACTCAGGAGGTAGCGCGCGCCTACGGTGCGGTCTGCACCCCCGACTTCTTTGGCTACAATGCCAAGCTCGAGCTGCAGTATCGTGGCCGACTCGACGCCTCGGGCCGCAGCTCGGTCGAGGGGGCGCGCCGCGAGCTGTTCGAAGCCATGAAGCTCGTGGCCGAGACGGGCCTAGGGCCGGCCGAGCAGATCCCGTCGATGGGCTGCTCGATCAAGTGGCGCCAGGCCGCCTGAGGCGGTCACCCGGGCAGTTGCGGCGGGCGGGACGTCAGGCGGCCTCGCCCTTCGGTGGCACGAGATCGAGCGCCTGCTTGGCAAACGCGGCGGTCGGCTCGCCGGAGCCGGCGACCTGGACGGTCGGGAAGGCGAACTTGATGCCGTTCGATTCGAAGGCCTTCTTGATCATGGCATAGGCTCGGCGGCGTATGGTGAACTGCTCGCCCGGCTTGGTCTTCATTTTCATGCGGATCTGGATCGCGAAGTCACCGAACTGATCGACGCCCTGCATTTTCAGGGTCTCGATGATGTTGGGGCGGAACTCCTCGATTTCCAGGAGCTCCTTACCGATCTGTTTGATGATCCTTTTGGCTTTGTCGAGATCCGTATCGTAGGTCACACTGATGATCATGTTGTCGATGATCCAGTCGCGACTCATGTTCTGGATCGCACCGAGCGATCCGAACGGCACGATGAAGAGCGGACCCCGGTGGTGTCTGAGCTTGATCGAGCGCAGGGAAAAGCTCTCGACCGTGCCCTTGAAGTTGCCGGATTGGATATATTCGCCGACCCGGAAGGCGTCGTCCATCAGATAGAAGATGCCGGCGATGATGTCGCGGACGATGGTCTGGGCACCGAAGCCGACCGCGACGCCGACCACGCCCGCACCGGCGATCAAAGGGCCGATCTCGAAGCCGAGCGAAGAGAGCGCCATCAGGACTGCCATGGTCGCGAGCACCACGAGCGCGACGTTGCGCAGCATCGGCAAGAGCGTCCGCAGCCGGGCTTTGCGCCGCGCCTCCTCGCTGCCCGGTTCTGCGCTCGCCTCGGCGTCGGCGAGCCGGCGGTCGACCCAAGCGCGAAACAGATGCCAGAGAAGGTCGAGTGCGAGCAGCACGATCCCGGCTTTGAGGACGCCCGCGACGAGACGGGTGGCCATGGTCTCGCGAGCCGCTATCGTACCGAGGTCGAGCCCGAGCACACCGGCCACGAACAGGATGGCACCCGCGAGCACGAGGGCCCGCAGGCCGCGCTCGAGCCCCACGGCGAGCAGGCTCGGCGCCGCCACCGTCTCCCCGGTCGCTTGGGTGGGCTGCAGCAACATCGCGACCGACTGGTCGACGAGGCGCAGGACCATCGGCACGACCGCGGTCACGAGACCTATCCAGAACCGCGGTCACGAGACCTATCCAGAACAGAGGGCCGGCACCCGCGACCACCAGGAGCCAGAGGAGCAGGAGGTAGGCCGAGAGCGCCCAGCAGAAGGCTCGGGAGGGCGCGGAACCATCGTCGGTGTGCGGCGGGCACTTCCAGATCGCGCCGAGGCCGAGTGCCAGCCAGACCGCCGCGGCGAGGGCGGTGGCGAGTGCCCGAAACCCGGGCGAGGCCCCGAGTTCGGGCAGGAGGCCGAGGTTGGTGCGGGCGACCGCGAACCAGCCGACCAGCAGCACGAGCCAGCGGTCCCAGAAGGCGGCCGCCGCGTCGCTAATCGGCACGATCCGGAAGCGAGGTTCCTCGGGCGCGAGGAAGAAGCGGGCGGCGACGATCGTGAGTCGGATCGCGAGAAAGGCCAGGAGATAGCCGAGCACCACCGAATGGAGGACCGGCGGCCAGGAGAAGAGAAAGAAGGCGCCGACACTTCCGAGCGCGAAGGAGGCGACCCAGAGGAGGCCGAACCCGAGCCGCATGCCGACCGCCCGCAAGCGCTCAACCGGCGTATCCAGCGGGCTCGCGCCGATGCGCTCGCGCACACCCGCCGACAGCCGCGAGAAGACCGCCTCGGTGCCGAAGCCGAGGGCCACGAAGCCCGCGAGCAGAAAGAGGATCGTCCCGAACCCGTGCTCCTTCATCTCGCCACCGAGCACGGCACCGATCCGGGCGAGCTCCGCCGGCACGAGCGGGATCGCGTGCACGAGGGCGCGAAGCCGGTTGCGCATCACGGCGACCGTCTCGAGGAGCTGCGCCTCGAACGACGGTTCCGTCACCACCTCGGGTGCCGTGGTCGCTACCGGCACCGCCACTTCGGCCGATCGTCGTGCCTCGAGCCAGGCGCGCACATCCGGGTCGCCGAGCAGGCGAAGGAGCTCTTGAACGGCGGCCGGGGCCTAGGCCGGTGCGGTCTGTGCGCGCACCGGAAGGCCGACGAGCAGCAGGAGGAGGGCGGCCAGCAAGCCCCCCAGGAGGTGCCGCTCGAGAGAGTGCCGGGACGGAAGCTCGGGCTGGAGCTCGGTCGGTACGGTCGGGATCCTTCGCGGGCGAACGGTCGTTCGTCTCTCGTAGCAGGAACCCGGGCACGGTGCAGCCCCGGCCCCCGCCGGAGGCGGCTGCGGATGGGACGGCGGTGCCGGTGTCCACGGTCGCACGCGGCGCGGGCTCGGGGCGGTACGAGGTCGGCGCCCACGCCCGGGCTGGGGGCGTCGAAATCGATCGTGATGCGGCTTCCGGCAGGGTCGGGCGGGGCGCGTTCGCCGGCGAGCCGGCCGAGCGCGGCCTCGATCGCGCCCGAGCTCGGCAACGGCCGGTCTCCCGGATCTGCCGGGCGATCGGGGAAGTGACGGCCTCGCGGACCGAGCGGACGACCGGGACTTCCTTGGCCCGGGGTCCGCCCGCCTTCTCGAGAGGGTCCGGACCGCCTCGGCCATGACGAGGTCTGCATCCTCCAAGGTGTAGCGCGGCGCCAGGCCCAGGGGTGCGCGAGGAACAGCCAGTCGTGCTCGATGAAGACGGGGCCGTAGCCCCGGGGCGAGTAGGAGCAGAACGCCCAGAGCGGCCGCCGGAACGAGCGCCGTGGGGCAGCATCCGCCCGGGTGCGATGGTCTCGCCGCTCTCGCGGGCGAAGCCGACCGGCCGGAGGGCGGTCGGTGCCGACGGATGCGCGAGCGCCCCGCTCGCGCCGAAGCCCACCGGTGAACCGCCGGGGCGCGAGGCGCTCGCCGGCGAAGCAGTCGCAGCCGGCGCCGAGACGCGGCGCGATCGCGACGTCCGCCACCGTTCGCCTAGCACGGCCCGCCTCCCGCCGCCGGTCGGCGTTGCCGCCGCACCAGGCGCTAGCCGGAGGAGTGGCGCCTCAGCCGCGCATGCTACGCGGCAGCTCACCCAAAAGGCCCATCGCGTGGCGCATGAAGAAGCGCTTGGCGGGCGGCAGCCGCTCGACCAGGGCGAGGCCCAGATTGCGCAACAGGCGGAGCGGTTCGATGTCGTTCGAGAACAAACGCTCGATACCGTGACAGATCGAGACGAGGGCGAGCCCGTCGAAGCGCCGCCAGGCGGCGTAGCGCTCGAGCGCGGCCGCATCGCCGGGGTCGAGGCCGAGGCGCAGGCGCTCCTCCACGACCTCGGCGAGAGCCGCAACGTCGCGCAGCGCGAGGTTCCAGCCCTGACCCGCGATCGGGTGGATGCCGCGCGCGGCGTCGCCCACGAGGGCCGCGCGCTCGCTCACGAGCCGCTCGGCCTCGACCAGGAGGAGCGGGAAGTAGAAGCGCTGGCCCTCGAGTTCGATCCCGCCCAAGAGATCGCCGAACCGCTCCTGGACCTCGGCGGCGAAGGCGCGGTCGTCGAGGGCGCGCATCGCCGCCGCCTTGCCGGCTTCGAGCGCCCAGACGATCGAGGAGCGGCGGCCTGGCATCGGCAGGACGGCGAAGGGCCCGTCGGGAAAGAAACGCTCGACCGCCCGTCCGTGGTGCGGCCGCTCGTGGCGCAGCGTGCAGACGATGGCGAGCTCGCGATAGTCGAAGCGCCGGTCGGCGATGCCGAGGAGCTCGCGGGTCGGCGAAAGGCGGCCCTCGCACACCGCGAGCAGCCGGGCCTCGACCGCGCTACCGTCCTCGAGGCCGAGGCGGATCGCGAAGGGCCCCGGCTCGAGCGCGGCGATCCGCGCGGGCGCCAGGACCGTGACGGCCGGAAGTTCCGCGACCGCCGTCTGGAGCGCCAGGCGGAGCGTGCGGTTGGGCACGATCCAGCCCAAGGGCTCGCGGCCGACCTCGCGATGATCGTAGCGGACGCCCAAGGGGCTGCCGGCCTCGCCCACCAGGATCTCGAGGATAGGCTCGGCATCCGGCGCGATCGCCGGCCAGACCCCGAGGCTCGCGAGGAAGCGCTGGCTGCCGCGCGCGACCGCTGTCACCCGGCCGTCGTGTTCGGGCTCGACGAGAGAGGCGAGCGGTGCCTGCTCGATCACCGCGAGCTCGGCACCGGCCCGGCCCAGGGCCGCGGCGAGAGCGAGCCCGGTCAGCCCGCCGCCGGCGATCGCGAGATCGACCCCGAGCGGCTCCCTCGTCACTGCCTGCTCCTTGCCCATCGGCTGCCCGCACCTCGATCAGCGCGCCCCACGGCGCCCGCCTCGGAGGCCGAGCTAGCCGAGCTCGGGCATGTGGCACAGGGCTTGCGGCAGCGGATCGCAGGTCGGCGGGTCCGCGGCGTGTGCCGGACCTCCCGGCCGTCGGTTTGGCCCGAGAGCCGCCTTTCGGACCCGTCCGAGGCGGCGGATTGGACCCGGCAGGTCCTCCGGCCTCCGGGTCTTTTTTTCTGAGACGATGCGCGGTTTCTGAGACGAACCGCGCGTTCTCGCCCGCCCGCCGCGGGCGGACGCTAGCCCAGTACAGCCGCCCGGTCGGCAAGGACAGCCAGTGCCTGCCGCAGCAAGAGGCCGGCCGGTCGGCCGGTGCGTTTGAGCTCGCTTTCGGCCTCGACGAGGCGGGCGAGCTCGGCCGAGAGCCGCTCGCTCGGCCAGCGGGCGAGCGCCGCCGCGAGCCGGCCTTTGATGCGGAAATGCACGGGCGGGCGGGCGGCGGCGAGGGCCGCCTCGATGCTCGCACCGCGTTCGACCTCGGCGCGCAGCCGCAGGAGGCGGAGCAGCGTGGTGCTCGTGGCCCGCAGGATCCGCACCGGCTCCTCGCCGGCGGCGAGCAACCGCGCGAGGTCGCGCTCGAGCCGGCCGGCGTCGCCCGTGAGGGCGGCGAGCACCGCATCGTCGAGAGCGAGAGCCGCCCCTTCACCGACCACCGCGGCGGCGTCGGCCAAGCGCACGGTGCGGCCGCCCTCGGGGCCCAGATAAAGCGCGAGCTTCTCGACCTCGGCGCGCAACACGCCGCGATCGGCACCCTGTTGCTCGACCAGAAAAGCGAGCGCCTCGGGCTCGGCCTCGAGGCCGTGCTCGGCGAGGAGAACGCGGATCGTGTGGGCGCGCTCGCGCTCGCCCTCGGGCCAGCAGCCGATCGCTGCGGCAGCGGCCGACTTCTCGGCCGCTTGCCGCAACTTCGAGGAGGGTCCGAGATCGCCCGCCTCGATCACCACGAGCGCTTCGATCCGCTCGAGGCCGAGCAGGAGCTCGACCGCCTTCGTGATCCCGTCGTCGGCACCGCGCACCCGGACCAGGCGGCGGCCATCCAGGAGACAGAGTGCCTGCGCCTCGAGCGCGAGCCGCTGCGGCTCGCTCCTGAGCCGGTCGGGCTCGAGCTCGCTCACCCGAAACGGGTCGGCGAGGTCCTCGACGACGCTGCGGCCGATCCGGCCGGCCCGCTCGGCGACCAGGCCGGCATCGGGGCCGAACAGCAGGACGAGTCCGATCGAGGGGTCGGGTCGGTCGAGGAAGGCCTCGACCCGGGCAGCCGGCAGCCTCACGCCGCGCCGCCCGCGAACTGGACGGCGAGGCGGGTGCGGATCTCGCGGGCGAGTTCCTTGGCCGCACGCCGTTCGGCGTCCTGCTCGGCGACGAGCGTGGCGTAGGGCGCGCGCACGACGTTGTAGCTCGCCACCCGGCGGACGGCGGAGCGGTAGAGGATCCGGCCGTCGGCCTTGCGGACGAGGTCGAAGCGGGCGGCCAGGGTGAGATCGAACCGGGTCGTGACGTCGTCGAGCTGGACGGCGAGCGGGCTCTTTTCGAGTTCGATGCGGACGACGAGCGTGTGCCGCGGCGGCGGCGCGAGGCCGGCCGGGTCGAGCTCGCGGCGCAGCTCGTTCGCCAAGATCTGGCCGAGCCGGTTGCGCGGGGCGTCGATCTCGATCGCAGCGAGCGCCGGATTCACTCGCTCGCCGAGACCGGGACCGTGCAGCGGTGTCAACGTGCAGCCGGAGATCGCCGACGAGCCGAACAGGGCGAGGAGCGCCCGGCGGGACGGCTCAGGCCACGACATTGACGATCTTGTCGGGCACCACGATCACCCGCCTCGGGCTGCGACCGTCGAGCGCCCTGAGTACCGCCGGGTCGGCGAGGGCTGCCGCCTCGATCGTGGCAGTATCGGCGCCGCGGGCGACGGTGATCTCGGAGCGGCGCTTGCCGTTGACCTGGACCGGGAGGGTGACGCAATCCTCCACGAGGAAGACCGGGTCGGCCGCGAGCCAGGGCGTGTCGGCGAGGAGCGTCCGATGCCCGAGACGCTCCCAGAGCTCCTCGGCCAGATGCGGGGTCATGGGTTCGATCAGGCGGACGAAGGTCTCGAGCGCCCGGCGCAGGAGTGCGCCGTTGCCGCCCCGATAATCCTCGATGCCGTTGGTGAGCTCGCGGACGAGTGCCACCGCCTTGTTGAAGTGGAAGCGCTCGAGGGCGTCGGTGACCTGGGCGATCGAGCGGTGGAGGAGCCGGAAAAGCGCCAGATCCGCGCCCGCGAGGCCTTCCTCGGCTAGCGGCGTGCCGGGCGGCGGCAGGAGCGAAAGCCGCTCGTCGACGATGCGCCAGAGCCGGTTGAGGTAGCGCCAGGCCCCGTCGATGCCGGCATCGGTCCATTCGAGGTCGCGCTCGGGCGGGCTGTCGGAGAGCATGAAGAGCCGTGCGGTGTCGGCGCCGTAGGATTCGATGATCTCCGAGGGATCGACGGTGTTGAGCTTGGATTTGCTCATTTTCTCGACCCGGCCGGCGATCACCTTGCGGCCGTCGCGGGTGCGCAGCTCGCCCGTCTCGTCCTTCACCACCTCCTTGGGCTCGAGCCAGTTCCCCTGCTCGTCGCGGTAGGTCTGATGCGTGATCATGCCCTGCGTGAACAGGCCGGCGAACGGCTCGTCGATGTCGAGATAGCCGCAATCGCGCATCGCCCGGGTGAAGAAGCGCGAATAGAGCAGGTGTAGGACGGCGTGCTCGATGCCACCGATGTACTGGTCGACCGGCAGCCAGTAGGCGACCGCCTGTTTGTCGAACGGGCGGTCCGGGTTCTTCGGGTCGCAGAAGCGAGCGAAGTACCAGGAGCTCTCGACGAAGGTGTCGAAGGTGTCGGTCTCGCGCTGGGCGGGCCCGCCGCAGCGGGGGCAGCTCGTGTGTTTCCAGGTCGGATGGCGGTCGAGCGGGTTGCCGGCGCCCGTGATGTCGACATCCTCGGGCAACAGCACCGGCAGCTGTTCCGAAGGCACGGGCACGACCCCGCAAGCGGGGCAGTGAATCATCGGGATCGGGCAGCCCCAGTAGCGCTGACGCGACACGCCCCAGTCGCGAAGGCGCCAGGTGACCTCGCCGCGGCCCACACCGAGCCGCTCGAGCTCCTGCACGACCCGCTTTTTCGCGGCGGGCACGTCGAGCCCGTCGAGGAAGCCCGAGTTGAACAAGCGTCCGTCGCCGACATAAGCCTCGGCGCCGATCCCGAAGGTCGAAGGATCCGCACCCTCGGGCAGGACCACGGGCAGGACCGGCAGGCCGTATTTGCGGGCGAACTCGAGATCGCGCTGGTCGTGGGCGGGGCAGCCGAAGATGGCACCCGTGCCGTATTCGGAGAGCACGAAATTGGCGACGTAGACCGGCAGGAGCCGCTCGGGGAAGACCGGGTTGCGGCAGCGCAGGCCCGTGTCGAAACCGCGCTTTTCCATGGTTTCGAGCTCGGCCTCGGAGGTGCCGCCCTTGAGGCACTCGGCGACGAAGGCGGAAAGGGCCGGATCGCGAGCGGCGAGCTCGCTCGTGAGCGGATGGTCGGGGGCGAGCGCCATGAAGGACGCGCCGAAGAGCGTGTCGGGCCGGGTCGAGAACACCTCGAGCCGGTCGCTGCGCCCCACGATCTCGAAGGCGATGCGGGCACCCTCCGAGCGGCCGAGCCAGTTGCGCTGCATGAGCCTGACCTTTTCCGGCCAGCGCTCGAGGCGATCAAGGGCGGCCAAAAGGTCGTCTGCGTAGGCCGTGATCTTGAAGAACCACTGAGCGAGCTTGCGCCGCTCGACCGGCGCTCCCGAGCGCCAGCCCTTGCCGTCGATTACTTGCTCGTTTGCGAGCACCGTCTGGTCGACCGGGTCCCAGTTCACCCAACTCTCTCGGCGATAGACCAGCCCGTGCTCGTACATCGCGAGAAACATCGCCTGTTCGTGCTTGTAATAGGCCGGATCGCAGGTCGCGAACTCGCGGGTCCAGTCGATCGACAGTCCCATGGAGCGGATCTGGGCCCGCATCTCCGCGATGTTGCCCCAGGTCCAGGTTTTGGGGTGGACGCCGCGGCGGATGGCCGCCCCTTCCGCCGGCAGGCCGAAGGCGTCCCAGCCCATGGGATGCAGCACGTTGTAGCCTTGCGCCCGCTTGAGGCGCGCCACCACGTCGCCGAGCGTGTAGTTGCGCACGTGGCCCATGTGGATGCGGCCCGAGGGGTAGGGGAACATCTCGAGCACGTAATATTTGGGCCGGCTCGGGTCGGCGCGGACAACGAAGGTCCGCCGCTCGTCCCAGATGCGCTGCCACTTGGCCTCGCTCGCACGGAAATTGTAGCGGCTCATCGAACCTCGGCTCGGGAACGGACGACGTGGACGGTCGCGGCGATCGCCGCTCTGGGCTCAGCCGCCGGAGCTGGCGATACGGATCTGTCGGGCGCGGGTGAGGATCTTGTCCTCGAGCTCGGTCGCCGTACGCGGGTCGGCCGGCACGTCGACCCAGCCGGCGCGCGGGTCTCGCCGCTGGCGCAGCACCGACACTCGGACGGCATCCGCCCGGAGTGCCACGTCGCGGATCAGGACCTGCAATTTGAAGCGCTCGTCGCCGACCTCGGCCGGCTGGTACCAGTCGGTGATGATCAGCCCGCCGAACGGGTCGGCCGAAAGAAGCGGAATGAAGTCGAGGGTCTCGAGGCTCGCCCGCCAGAGATAGGCGTTGACGCCGATCCCGCCGCCACCGCCGCCGGCACCGCCCTGGGTGGCCGCCTGATCGCTACCGCGCCGGCCGGTACTGAAAAGTGTGATGCCGTCGCTGCCAGTGACCGTGCCGTAGCGCTCGCGGCGCGCCTGGTCTCTCGGGTCGTAGGGTGTCCAGTCGGGAACCTGCGCCTCGCCGCCACAGCCGGCGAGCAGCGCCGTCACCAGAACGGCGGCAGCGAGCCGCCCGCCACGCCACTCCACGCTCATCCCACCCGTAGCCCGCTCGTCCCGCGCCGTCCCGCGACGCGACGCGATCCTAGCACCGCCGGCGCAGCGCGCCAGCCGCCGCGCTCGTGGCCGCGGCGGCTCTCAGAAGTTCAGGCGCAGACCGATCCGGCCGACCGTGGTCGGCTCGCGATCGACTTGGGTGGTGACCGCGAGATCACCCTCGAGGGTCAGCCAGGAGCCCGCCGCCAGATCGGTGCCGAAAAGCCACAGCTCGCGCTCGACTCGCCCGAGAACCGCCTCCTGACCGTAACCGAGCCGGGCGGCAACCGGCCCGTAGCCCACCCGGCCCGTCCACAGATCGAGCTCGCTACGCGGCAACAGGCCCGTGGCGTAGCTGCCGCCGATGGTCCAGCCCGACCAGGCGAGGGCCCCACCGATGGCGAGCCCGGAGCCGCTGTCACCGACCGGTGCCCCGAGCGATGTGCCGAGCGCAGCGAGGCCGAGCCCGTCGAGGCGGCCGAGGCCGGCCGCCGCCGGAGCGACGCCCACCCGAAGGTCCAGTACACCGCCCGCCCCCTCTCCCGTGTCCAGGAGCAGGCTCGAGCCGGCACGCGGCGTGAAGCCGAAGCGGAGGTCCGGTGCGTCGAGAGCGGGAGCCACGCTGCGGCCGTACGGCGCATCGGGCAACATCAACACCGCGCCGCCAGCGGAGAGCACACCACCGGCGCGCAGCTCGGCCGCCGCAGCACCCGTCGCGACGACCAGCGCGCCCACGACCAGTCCGACGATACCGCGTCCGGACATGCTCCGACCCTTCTACCCACGCGAGAGATTAGCACGGAGCGACCGGTCTGAGGAGTGGCAGGCCGGTCGCATCCCCGATCGCGGGTACCCGAAGTGCCGAAACGCAACGGCGGGCCCGAAGGCCCGCCGCGCATCAGAGCCGCCTCGAGGCGGCCAGGTGTTACGAGTCAGAAAGCCACGCCGAGGCGCACCAATCCCACGGTACCGTCGTCGAAGTTGCCACCAATGCCCGCCTTGTCGAAGAACAGGAGATCGCCGTCGAGAGTCACACCCGGCAGAATGCCGAGAGTAGCGCTCACCACGATACCCTTGGTTTCGATCCCGTCGTCGGCATCGAGCACCTTGCCGCCGGTGACCGAGAGGGTCGCCGGACCGAGGGTGGCCGCGGCACCCGCGTTGAACCATTTGATCTCGTTGCCGAAGACGTCCTGCTTGCCGAAGCCGCCGCCGACCGAGAAGCCGGCGAAGCTCACGACACCGCCACCATAGATCTTCCAGAAATCTTCTTTGTTGTCGCCATCGGTCGAGTCACCGATGTGGCCGATCACACCGGCCTTGATCCCGACTCCGCCGAGATCACCCACCCAGTTCAGACCGGCTTCGACGACGTCCTTGGCCGCGTCGACATTGGTCACGGCGAGATTGTCGCCGCCGCTCTTTGCGTCCGGCGTGTAGCTCACGCCGAGCTGAAAGCCGGCCAGCCGCGGCGAGAAGTAGATGATCTTGGTGGCATCCCCGGTGTTCACACCCGCCACGAGGCGCGGCAGGTCGACTGCACCGTCGATACCGCCGGTGCCGGCAGCGAGGGTGAAAGCGCCGAGCTTCATCAGATCGGAAGCACCGTCCTCGTCGCCGAAACGGAACTCGCCGAAGCTGCCGCCCAGGATGATCCAAGTCTCGTCGGTGTTGTCGTTGCGGTTCGTGTCGGCCTCGAACTCGACCGTCGCACCGTAGCGCAGACCGGTGCTCTCGTCCTTGCCGCGAGCGACGATGTGAACCTCGGTGTCGTTGCGGAAGTCGCTCGAGCTCTGCTGACCGCCGAAGCGCTTCTTCACGTCACCCGCGACCCACAGGAACCGGGCGAAGCCGGTCACCGTGACGTCGAGCTTGCCGCCCGGGCTCACCGCCGGACCCTGCTGCGCCGAAGCCGGGGAGGCGGTGGCCAGCAGGCCCGCACCGAGCAGCGCGGACGTCCCCAACAGGATTTTCTTAAAGGTCATCGCTTGGTTTCTCCTCCGCACCTCGGTTCAGGTGCACGTTCGAAGCCCGACCGTCGGTCGGCCGGCGGGCGCCGGCCCCCCGTTTCGGTGACGCGGTGCATCGCCGCGCCACCCGCACCCGCCCCTTTATTCAGACGGCTCCGACACGCGGCAAGCCGTCGGCGCGGGCGGGCCGCCCGTCGGCGAGGCTTTGTGTCGGGAGTGCAACAAGCCCTGCGACCATACCCACCACCGCGGAAGGCCCGCAGGGCTGCTCAGAAGTCGACGCCGAGACGGACGATGCCCGCCACGCCGTCGTCCTCGCGGCCGCGATTCTCGTCGAAGAAGGCGACCTCGCCCGAGAGGCTGACGCCGGGCACGACGCCGAACTCGGCACCGAGCACGAGGTTCTTGGGATCGGGGCCGGGATCGGTGGTAGCCTGTCCATAGGTTGCCGACACGCTGATCGGCCCGAAGGTCGCCTTGGCACCGAGATTGTACCAGTCGCGGTCGATGCCGAGCACCTCCTCGGTACCGAGACCACCGGCGAGCGAAATCCCGAAGACATCCACCTGGATGCCACCGAAGATCGTCTTGAGATCGTCGTCGCGGGCGGTGAAATCGGCCTTCGCCCGGCCGCCGACCACTGCGGCCGTGATCCCGACATCACCGAACTCGCCGGTCCAGGTGAGACCCGCTTCGAACCAGTCCTTGAGGCCCCCGGCGTTGGTCACGGCCAGATTGTCGCCGTTGCTCGAGCCGCTCGGCGTATAGCTCACGCCCAACTGGAAGCCGGCGAGCGTCGGCGTGTAATAGACGATTTTGGTGGCGTCGTCGCTGTTGCTGGGTCCGACGACGAGGAACGTGTCGACCACCGTGCCGTCGATGCCACCCGTGCCGACGGCGACCGAGAACCCGCCGACCTTCATGTTGTCGGCAGCACCGTCTTCGTCGCCGAAGCGGACCTCGCCGAAAGTGCCGGCGAGGATCACCCAGGTCTCGTCGGTGTTGTCGGTACGGTTGGTGTCGGCCTCGAACGCGACCGTGGCGCCGTAGCTCAGTCCGGTCGATTCGTCGCGGCCACGCGCCACGATGTGGACCTCGGTGTCGTTGCGGAAGTCGGAGCTCGACTCTTGGCCACCGAGCTTCTCCTTGACATCGCCCACCGCCCACAGGAAGCGGGAGAAGCCGGTGATCGTGATATCGAGCTTGCCGCCCGGGCCCACCTTCGCGCCCTGCTGGGCGAAGGTGGGCGCGGCGGTGAGCAGCGTCGCGGCTGCGACGAGCGCGCTCGACGCCAGAAGACGGCTCGCTGCGCGCGGGCTGTGCCACGGTCCGGACACGGCGTCGGTCTCTCCGAAAAGGTTGCGACGCCGGTCATCGGAAGCGCGCCGATGCGCTCACGCAAGCGGGCCTCCCTTTTCCGTGGCGAGCGAGAGACGGTCCTGTGATCGCCCCGCCACAAACTGGATTGGTTCTTGCTCACCGAGCGAGCAGGACTTGCCCGTTTCGTGGGCTCAGGCGGGCACGATCACCCGCATCTTCTCCATCTGGGCCAAGAGTCCGTCGAGCTGGGCGGCGGGTCGACCCGGGAAGGCCCGCTCGAGCTCGCCCCGGTCGAAGTCCGCCCGGCCGACCATCCAGCCGACCAACTCCTTGACGGCCGCTGGCACCTCGACCCCTTCCCGGGTGCTCGTGCGCACGAGCAACGTCTTGCCGCCCTGCTCCACCAGCTTCAAATCGTCGTGGCGGCGCCGCCAGCGGCTCGGCGCCTGCTCGATCAGGCCGGGCAGGTCGTAGTCCTCGCGCGGGTAGCGGAAGCCGGCCAGGAAGGCCTGGACGTCGGCGAGCGTGCGGGAATCGCTCGTGACCGCGGCGAGCCGGTCGCCGAGCGCGGCGAGCCGGCGAGCGAGGGCCGCGGGCTCGCGCGGCAGGTTGGCCCGCGCGAGCGGCTCGCCCACCATCCGCTCGAAGAGATAGCTCACCACGTCGAGCCCGATCGGATAGGTCACGCCGAAGGCGATGTGGCAGCAGGGCCCCTCGTCGGCGAGCGCGTAATGGTATTGGCCGCGCGGCAGGTAGAGGAGATCGCCGGGCTTCAGACGTACCTCCTTCCAGAGGGCACCCTTGGCCCTCTCGTGGTGCTCCGCCGGCAGCGACTTGAACACGGGATGCGCGATCGGATCCTCGGCGCGGCCCTCGAAGACCATCCAGGTCTTCTCGCCCATGCAGTGCACGGCGAACACGTCGTGGGTGTCGAAATGCACCGCGAAGCCCTGCCGGCGCTTGCTCGAGAGGTAGAGATTGGCCTGGACCTTGCCGCCGAGCGCCTCCTCCATTGCCCGGCAGAAGGCCCGCAGTTCCGGGGTGAGCTGGTCGATGTCGTTGGCGACGAGGGTGGCGCCGCGGCGCAGGAGCGCCTTGACCTTCGCGGGGTCGGGCCGCAGCACGGTGCCGCCGTCGCGGCCCGGGGCGGGCGCGCAATAGGCCGCGGCCGGGACTGGCTCCTTGTCGAGCACGAGCGGCAGCGAGGAGGCGGCCCAGATCGAGCTCGCCCCCAACAGCCGATTGAGCACGTCCCAGTTCATGACCGCCGCCCATTTGTCGGGCGGGCCCTCGAGGTGGAGGGGCGCTCGGCCCAGATGCTCCTCGAGGAAGCGCCTGGCGCCGATCGGCGCCATGATCTCGTCGAACGTCATGCCTTGACACCCCGGTTCTCGGGCGCAGGCTCGCGGGCCCGGTTGCGGAGGATACATGGGCGACTCCGAGCGACAAGCCGACCTCTCGGCCCAGGTGGCGCGGGCGCTCGCCGAGGTGCGCTCGCGCATCGCGGCGGCCGCTCGTTCGGCCGGCCGCGATCCTGCCGCCGTCACCCTCGTGGCAGTCAGCAAGGGACAGCCCCTGCCGCGGATCGAGGCGGCGCTCGAGGCCGGCCAGCGGGTGTTCGGCGAGAACTACGTGCAGGAGACGCAGGCGCGCTGGCCGGCGCTGCGCGAGCGCTTCCCGGACGTCGAGCTGCACCTCGTGGGTGCCCTCCAGAGCAACAAGGCGCGCGAGGCGGTCCGCCTGTTCGACACGATCCAGACCCTCGACCGGCCGCGGCTCGCCGAGGTGCTCGCCAAGGAGCTCGCCCGGCCCGGTGCCCGGACCCGTCGTCTCCTGGTCGAGGTCAACACGGGCGAAGAGCCGCAAAAGGCCGGGGTCGCCCCGGACGCCCTCGAGGGCTTTCTGCGGCTCTGCCGGGAGGAGCTGCGGCTGCCGGTCACCGGCCTCATGGCGATCCCGCCGGCCGAGGAAGATCCGGCCTTCCACGCGGCGCTCCTCGCTCGCCTCGCCGCTCGCCACGGCCTTCCCGAGGTGAGCATCGGCATGAGCGCGGATTTCGAAACGGCGATTGCCTTCGGCGCCACGATCGTTCGGGTCGGCACGGCGATCTTCGGTGAGCGGACCCCTCGCCGGCCAGCGCCGGCCGCCGACCCCCGAGGCTCTCAGGGCTCCACGGCCACGAGCTCGTAGAGCCGCGCCGCGTCGACTGCGCCGCCGCGGCGCAGCCCGAGCTCCTTCACCCGTACCACCCGGATCCGCTCGCGCTCGGTCAGCACGAGCACGTCGCCCGGGCGGACGAGCTGATGCGTCTTGGCGACCGGTTGGCCATTGAGCCGTACCCGCCGCTCCGCCACGAGCCCGGCCGCGGCTTCGCGGCGGCGGACGAAGCGGGCGTGCCACAGCCACTTGTCGAGGCGGAGCCCGTCCGAGCCGCTCACGCCCGCACCTCGAGCGCGGCGAGCGCGGCGAAGGGCGAGTCGGGCCGCGGCCGGGCGGCCCTGTCACGGCCGACCGAGCGCCGGGCGGCCGGCGCACGGGCCCAGAGGACGAGCCCCTCGCGCTCGAGCGGGGCGAAGCCGAGCGCCGGCAGCGCGGTCTCGAGCTCGGCCCGCGACAGGCCGGCGGTGGCCGCGAGATCGCTCGGGAGCGGAAAGGCGCCACTCGCCCGGGCCCGGGCGCGCAGCGCGGCGGCCAGGCGCTCGAACAGGTCCTGGCGGAGCGCGAGGCCGGGCAGCGGCGCGAAGCCCAGCGCGGCGATCACCTCGGGATCGGCCGGCAGGGTCGCACCGCGCAGCGCCGGGGCGCCGGGCGGCGGGGGCCGAAGGCCGGGGGCGCGGCCGAGGGTTAGGAGGCGGGCGCGGGCCTCGATCGGCCCCGCCTTGAGGAGCTTCGGCAGGTAGAGCCAAGTCCGGCCGAAGCGCACGCCGAGCCGGCCGAGTGCCGCGCGGTCGGCGTCTGCGAGGCTCTCGAGCAGGCTCTCGACCGGTCCGCGGGGAGCGCTGCCGAGGCCCTCGACCAGCCGCCAGGCGATTCCCCGGGCGGGCCCGCCGAGCCCCTCGCCCTCGCAGGCGGCGGAGAGCGTCAGGAGCGGCCCGAGCCGCTTCCCGAGCCAGCCCTCGAGCCAGCGCTCGACCCGGCGCACGACCCGGCCGGACAGGCCCGGGTGCTGGTCGTCGGCGACGAGGGCCGTGACCCGCGGGCGCAGGGGAGCGGGTCCCGCAAGGAGCCGGGCGACCGGTTCGCCCTCCCAGAGCACCACCGACTCCCCGTCGAGGGCGAACGCCTCGTCCGCCGCCTCCTCGAGGCGACGGGCGCGCCGGCCGAGCTCGCCGCCCACCGCCCGGCGGGCGGCCGCCTGCAGCATCCGCCGGCCGAGGGAGTCGCAACCGGGCTCCGGGGCGAAGCGCAGGCCCGAGACCCGGCCGACGCGCTCGCCGTCCACCAGGACCGCCCCGTCCTCCTCGACCGAGGCCAGAAGATCGCCCCGCTCGCGCATCGAACGGAGGAGAAGGGCCGTGCGGCGGTCCACGAAGCGCTGGGTCAGCCGCTCGTGCAGCGCGTCCGACAGCCGATCCTCGAGGGCGCGGGTCCGTTCCTGGAAGTGGCTCGCCTCGGCGAGCCAGTCGGCCCGGTGGCTCAGATATGTAAGGGTGCGGACATGGGCGATCCGCTGGACGAGCGTGTCGATGTCGCCGTCGGTCCGCTCGAGACGCGCGATCATGGCGGCGAACCAGTCGGTCGGCAGCAGGCCACGGCCGCTCGTGAGATGCTCGAAGACCGTGGCCAAGAGGTGCAGGTGCGCCTCGTTCAGCGTCTTGCGGAAGTCGGGGATCTGACAGACCTGCCACAGGAGGCGCACCCGCTCGGGGCGGTCGGCCCGCGCCCTGATCTCCGGCCGGCGAGCCAGGAGGAGGAGCGAGCGGTGGTCGAGCGCGTCCTTGACCTGGACCAGGCACTCGACCGGCGGCGGGGCGTCGAGGCTCGCAGCGAGCGCCTCGAGGCTCGAGAAGTCGAGCGCGGCCGAGCGCCAGCGGATGGTCTTGAGCGGCGGGAAGCCGTGGCTCTCGACGGCCTCGATCGTACGCTCGTCCATGGGCTCGCAGCCCTCGGTCGTGCCGAAGCTGCCGTTGGCCATGTGGCGGCCGGCTCGTCCCGCGATCTGCGCCACTTCGTGGGCGCGCAACCGGCGCGCCTCGCGGCCGTCGAACTTGGACAGCCGGGCGAAGGCGACGTGCGCCACGTCCATGTTGAGGCCCATGCCGATCGCGTCCGTCGCGACCAAATAGTCGACCTCGCCCGACTGGTAGAGCGCTACCTGGGCGTTGCGGGTGCGCGGCGAGAGCGCTCCCATGACCACCGCGGCACCGCCCTTGCGGCGGCGGACCGCCTCGGCGAGCGCGTAGACTTCGCCGGCGGTGAAAGCGACGATGGCGCTGCGCCGCGGCAGCCGGGCGAGCTTGCGGTGGCCGTCGTAGGCGAGCAGCGAGAAGCGCGGCCGGGTCACGATCTCGGCTTCCGGCACGAGCCGCTTGAGGATCGGCCGGATGGTCTCCGATCCGAGGAACACGGTCTCGTGGAGACCGCGGGCGCGCAACAGCCGGTCGGTGAAGACGTGGCCCCGCTCGAGGTCGGCGCAGAGCTGGATCTCGTCGACCGCCAGGAACTCGACCGGGCGCTCGACCGGCATCGCCTCGACGGTCGCCACGACATAGGGGGCATCGGCGCGGCCGATCCGTTCCTCGCCGGTGACGAGGGCCACGGCGGTGGGGCCGCGCAGCGCCACGATGCGGTCGTAGATCTCGCGGGCGAGCAGCCGGAGTGGGAAGCCCATCATGCCGGAGCGGTGGGCCAACAGTCGCTCGACCGCGAAGTGAGTCTTGCCGGTGTTGGTCGGCCCCAGGACCGCCACCACCCGAGCGCGGCTCACCTGCTCCAAAGCCATACTCGAAAGATCGACGAAGCCCCCGGATTTGGCAAGGGCCGTCTCGCGGGGCCGCCCCAGATCCTGCGTCGAGCTCCTGCGTCGGCCGCTAGGGGTGGAGGGATGCGGCGAGCACCGGCTGCGCCACGGCGAGTGCCCGATCGAGCTCGCCCAGCTCCTCGCGGTTGCAGCCCTCGGGCTCGAGGCCGCGCTCGATCGCGTTGCGCGAACCCGAATCGAGCACCCAGCCGAGCGCCGGACGCCGCTCTGCCGTCCCGCACATGGCGAGGTGGACGAAGGCCGGCTCGGGAGCATCCGGCAACCGTTCCTCGTAACGCAGCGTGCGGGCGAACTCGCGCACCGCCAGGAGCCCGCGCGCCTCGCGGGTGGCGAGGATCGCGGCGAGCGGCGCCAGCGCCTCGTTTCGAGGCCGGGGTAGCGCTCGACCAGATCGGCGAGGACCGTGGCGGTCCACCAGGCGGCGCGCAGCCCGCCGCCCGCGGTCGCCACGAGCACGACCGGCAGGGGGGCCGTGGCGTTCTCGGGCTGCAGGCCCCGCCAGCGGTCGAGTTCGGCCGCGAGCGTGGGGCGCGGATCGGCCTCGGGGCCGGCCCAGGCGCTCGCAGGGTCGGTCCGCACCCGGTGCTCGTCGACCCGAAGGCCTAGACCGATCCGCGCGAGTACGAGCGCGCCCAAGAGCGGGAAGCAGAAGACGCGGCTCGCGAGGGCGAGGATACTCAAGATCGCGACCCAACTGCCGAGCCCGCCGAAGGCGATCGCTGCCGCGCCGTAGCGCGCCCCGGTCTCGACCGGCCACAGACCGCCCATCCATGCGTTGTAGAAGAAGACCAGGAGCGAGCCCGTGAGCACGAGGAGCGAGAGGCGCGCCAGCCGCGGGATCGCCGCGCGCAAGGGTGAGCCGGGCTCGATCGCTCGCGTCGTCCACAGCCGGGCGAGCGCACCGGGCATCCGCCCCTTCCCCTCGATCGCGCCGAGCAGCGCGGGCCGGCGGTCGACCAGGAGGAGGAAGAGCGCCAGCGAGAAGAGCACGGCGAGAACGGGGAGGAAGATCGCGGGTCCCGGGCGGGTCGCCCAGGCGGACCAGGCGATGGCTGCGAGCGCCATGCCGCGGACCGCGACCCCGTAGAGGCGCGGAAGGAGGGTGATCGACCGGGCGCGCTCGCCCCAGCCCGCTCGGTCGGTGCCGAAGGCGAGGTAGAGCTCGACCCGTGCCCAGTGCCAGGACTGGAAGGACCAGTAGAAGAGCGCGATCGCGAACCAGAGGAGATGGCGCGGCGGGGCCTCGTCGAGCCCGTCGATCAGCTCGCGGCCCTAGCCCGCGAGGAAGAGGAGGGCGAAGCCGACGGGCAGGGTTAGGAGGGGTGCTCGGGTCGACCCCACGACCTCGAGGAGCGGGCGTCCGAGCCGGGCGAGGAGGGCGACCGCGAAGAGGACCAGGGCCAGGACGGCCAGGGCGAGGATGAGATCGGTGCTCGCGGCGGTCACGGCGTCCTCTCCTCGGGCGATGGTGGCGATCCTCCTTAGCACACCTCGGACGCGTGGCGGGTGCCGCGGATCACGGCCGGTGTTCCGCTTGAAGGCCGCCTTTGGCGCGCCCAAATGCCGGCCGTCCCGAGATTGCAGCCCGAGCGGAGCGCGGACGGACCATGGACGAGGTGGTACAGCCGTTCGAGGCCGAGGTCGGCCGGGTCCTCGAGATCGTGATCGGCTCGCTCTACAAGGAGCGGGCGATCTTCCTCCGAGAGTTGATCTCGAACGCTTCGGACGCGTGCGACAAGCTGCGTTACGAGTCCTTGAGCAGACCGGAGCTCTTGGGCTCCGACCCCAGGCTCGAAATCCGCATCCTGGCCGACCCTGCCGCCAACCTGTTGACGGTGGTCGACGACGGAATCGGCATGGACCGGGACGAGCTCGCGGCCAATCTCGGCACCATCGCCCGCTCCGGCACCGCCCGCTTCGTCCAGGAGCTGACCGGCGACCGCGCCCGGGACCTGAAGCTGATCGGCCAGTTCGGGGTGGGCTTCTACTCGGTCTTCATGGTGGCCGACCGGGTGGTGGTCCGCTCGACCCGCGCCGGCCAGAGCCGCGGCTGGGTGTGGGCGAGCGACGGGCGGACCGGCTTCACCATCAAGGAGGACGAGCAGCCGCTGCCGCGCGGCACGGCGGTGACCCTGCACCTCAAAGAGGACGCCAAGGAGTTCCTCGACGAGGCGCGGATCCGCGAGATCGTCCGGACCTACAGCGACCACGTGGCCTTCCCGATCGTCCTCGAGGCCAAGCCACGGCCCGGCGACACGAGGACCAAGGCGCACGAGCCGCAGCAGATCAACAGCGCGAGTGCGCTCTGGGCGCGGCCGCGCTCGGAGATCGGCGAGGAGCAGTATCGCGAGTTCTACCATCACGTCGCGCACAGCTTCGACGACCCCTTCGCGCGCATCCACTTCACGGCTGAAGGTGCACTTTCCTACACTGCGCTCCTCTTCGTGCCGAGCACCCGGCCGTTCGATCTCTACGACCCCAAGCGCGGCCACGGTGTGCGGCTCTACGTCCGCCGGGTGTTCATCACCGA
>CALBAK010000029.1 GCA_937926445.1 uncultured Alphaproteobacteria bacterium | reverse complement strand
TGCCGTAGAGCACGGTACGGACGATGATGTAGCAGCCGTAACCGAGCGCCACCGAGGAGACGAGCAGCCCGAGATAAGACCAGACCCGCAAGGGGATGGTACTGAAGGCGGTGATTCCGTCGACCGCGTGGCGCCAGAGGGAGAGCAGGCCGAAGCGGGAACGGCCGTCGGTGCGCTCGGGAACGTCGTAGGGCACGCCCACCTGCCGGAAACCGACCCAGGAATAGAGGCCCTTGGTGAAGCGGGACCGCTCCTCTATCGCGTTCAAGGCGTCGATCACCTTGCGGTCGAGAAGGCGGAAGTCGCCCGCCCCGGGCGGCAGCTCCGTCTGACCCACGATCGCAAACAGCCGGTAGAACGCCGTCGAGAGCCAGCGCCGGAGCGGACCGTCGGCGTTGCGGTCGCGTCGCTGTGCGTAGACCATCTCGTAGCCCTCGCGCCACAGCTCGACGAAACGCTCGATCAGCTCGGGCGGGTGTTGCAGGTCGGCGTCCATGAGCACCGCGGCCCGGCCCCGCGCCTCGTGCAACCCCGCCGCGAGCGCGACCTCTTTGCCGAAATTGCGGCTCAACGAAATGGCCTTGACGCGCGGGTCGGCCGCGTGGGCGAGCTTGAGTATCGCGGCGGTCGCATCCGTGCTGCCGTCGTCGACGCAGATCACCTCGGCCGGCAGGTCCAGCCGATCGAGCACCGGGCGCAGACGGTCGAACAGCGCCCCCAGGTTGCGCGCCTCGTTGCGCATCGGCACGATGACCGAGAGCTCGACCTGACGCATCGCCACCCGCGACCGAGGGCTTCCTTGCCACAGGTTTCCGCAGCGGAGCCCCCTGGTCAATGGCCCCCGTCCCCGGGGCGGCCGGCCGGCGTGCGCCCGCTCGTGCTGTGTGCCGACGATTACGGCCTCGCGCCGGGGGTGGACGAGGGGATCCTCGAGCTCGTCGAAGCCGGCCGGCTCTCGGCGGTCTCCTGCATGACCGGTCTCGCCCGCTGGTCCGCGGCCGCCTCCAGGCTGCGGCCCCGGCTCGATCGCATCGACACGGGCCTGCATCTGACGCTCACCGACCAGGAGCCCCTCGGCGAGGCACCCCGGCTCGCTCCAGAGGGCCGGTTGCCGCCCCTTCCCCGCCTCGCTCGGCTCCTGCGCTTCCACCACGCCGCTCGCGCCGAGGCGGCCGAGCAGCTCGAGCGGCAGCTCCAGGCGTTCGAAGCCGCGCTCGGCCGACCGCCGGACTTCATCGACGGCCATCAGCACGTGCACGTGCTGCCCGGCGTGTGCGAGGCCGTGTTGGCCACGGCCGCGCGCATCGGCCGCGACCGGCCCGTCTATGTGCGGAGTCTCTACGAGCCCCTGGGCGCGATCCTCCGCCGGGGCGGTGCGTGGCGTAAAGCGCTCGTGCTCGCGCTCGCGGGTCGCGGGTTGCACCGGCAGGCGGCCCGGGCCGGGGTTTTCACCAACGACAGCTTCCGGGGTGCGACCACGTTCGCGCCGGGCCCCGGCTGTCGGGACGAGTTCCACCGCTTCTTCTGGGGCCCGGGCGAGCGGCCGCTCGTGATGTGCCATCCCGGCCGGGTCGACCGCGAACTCGAGGCGCGCGACCCCCTGACCCGAAGGCGCGAAGACGAGCTGCGCTATCTCGCGAGCGCGGGTTTCCTCGAAGATCTCGCCCGTGCGGGCGTCTACCTCGCGCGCTTCGACGGGACACCGGTCGGCGCGCGAGTCGCGATATCGACGCCCTCGTGACGCGGACGCCCCCGGGGCTACCCGGGGGCGTCGCGGTTCGAGTCGGAGTGCGATCGGCCGCGATCAGCCGCCGATGCAGGTCTTGATGGTCTCGGGCGTGCACTTGTCGAGATCGGTGTAGGTCGGATCGGCCGGCATCTTCTTGTTCTCGATGATATCGACCATGAAATACATGGTCTTGTAGCCCATCTCGAAGGGCCGCTGGCCGACCTGGCCGAGCGAGAGACCCTCTTCCATGAGCTTCATCTGCACGGGAAGGGTGTCGGCGACCACGAGCACCAGCGACTTCGAGGCGATCCGGTCCTTGTGCTTGGAGGCGACCCGCCGGTAGGCGTCGGGCACGAACTGCGGGAAGCCGCCGGTCGGCACGAAGGCGTCGAGATTGGGGTTCTTGGCGAGCACGTCCTCCATCTGCTGGACCGCGCGGTTGAAGTCGTCGTCGGTGTAGAGCGGGCAGCCGGCGATCTCGGTCCAGCCGCCCTGGCCCGTGAGCCGCTCGCCCGGCGCCTTGTCCGACTTCTTGCCCGAGAGCGTGTCGCGGATGCCCTGCATGCGCTCGTTGTGGTTCGCGGCCGCCGCACCACCCGACTGGATGCAGATCGTTCAGCACCGGGATCCCGGCTTCCTTGGCCTCGGCCAGTGCTACCGCCATGGCAGCCGCGTTCGACGGCGAGACCACGAGCCCGTCGACTTTGCGCCGGATCAGGTCGTTGACTATCTGAACTTGCTCTTCGCCACCGCCGTGCTCGCCGGGGCCGACATAGAGTCATTCGATCTTGCCGGCGAGCTCTTTCTCGGCCTTCTTGCAGCCGTCGCGCGCCTGGTCGAAGAACGGGTTGTTCACGTTCTTCGGGACGAGTGCGATCACGAGTTTCTTTCCCTGGGCCAGGGCGTCCTGACCGCCGACGAACGCGGTCGCGGCGACCGCCGCGGTGGCGAGCAACAACTTCTCGAGCATCACATGGCCTCCCGATGGACTCGCTTTTGCATTCCGCAGCTGGCTAGCCGCGGCTCCGTCCGCGGATCCTTTCGAAAAGGACCGCGAGGATGATGAACAGCCCGACGAAGAGATCGTACCAATTGGCGTCGACCCCGAACATGATCAGGCTGCTGCAGATCAGGAAGATGAGCGCGGCGCCGATGAAGCCGCCATAAGCTGCGCCCTCGCCGCCCATCAGGTTGGTGCCGCCGATCACCGCGGCGGCGATGACGTAGAGCTCCCAGGTCCGGCCCATGCCGTTGCTGGCCGAGCCGTTGTAACCCGTGAGCATGAGGGCGGCGATCGCGGTCGCGAGCCCGCAGACCATGTAGGCCTGCAGCTTGATTCGGTCGACCGGGATACCTGTCGGTCGTGCAGCCTGCTCGTTGCCGCCGATAGCGAAGAGATAGCGGCCCCATGGCACGGCGCGGAACACGAAGCCGAAGCCCAAGGTCAAGAGCACGAACACGAGGAACTGGTGCGACAGACAGAAGGCCGTGCCGTCGAACCAGGGCAAGCCGACCTGGCCGCCGCCGATCTCTTTGAAGGCTTCGCCGCCGGGCCCGAAATCGCAGATGATCCGGTTCTCCGACAGCACGACCGCGAGCGAACGGTAGATCGAGAGCGTGCCGAGCGTGACGACGAAGGGCGGCAACTTGGAGTAAGCGACGAGCACGCCGTTGACCGCACCGGCGGCACAGCCCACGGCGAGCCGGCTGCCATCCCGATCCACCAGGGCATCCCGGCCTCGAGCAGCCGGGCGGTGGCGATGCCGACGAGCGCCATCATCGAGCCCACCGAGAGATCGATCCCGCGGGTCAAGATCACGGCGGTCACCCCCATCGCCATGATACCGATCGGTGCGAAGTTGCGCGTGATGTTGAAAAAGTTGTCGCGGGTCGGGAAAGTGACCGGCTCGTACCAGGCGGTGGCGACGCAGATCAGCGCCACGGTCAAGGTCACCCAGAAGGCCTGGTTGGCGAGGCTCCGGGCGAGGAGACCGCGTTCCTCGAGCCGGGTCACCTCTTCGATCTCGACGCTGGTCTGGACCGGTCGGGCGGACTGCATCGCGGCTCCGGACGCGCTCAAGCGGTGGCGATCGCGCCGGTGACGAAGCCCGTGACCTCCTCCGGCGAGGTGGTGGCGATCGGCTTGTCGGCGACGCGGGTACCGCGCCGCAAGACCATGACCCGGGTGCAGACCGCGAACACGTCCGGCATGCGGTGGCTGATCAGGATCACCGCATGGCCGGTGTCCTCGAGACGGCGGATGAGATCGAGCACTTCGGCCACTTGGCGGACGCTGATCGCAGCCGTGGGCTCGTCCATGCGTACGGATTTGGGGTCGGAGAGCCGGGTCCGCGCGATCGCCACCGCTTGGCGCTGGCCGCCCGACATCTGCCGAACGAGGTCCTTGGGCAGGGTCTCGGACTTCAGCTCCTTGAAGAGCTCGGCCGCGCGCTCGAAGATCTTCTTGAATTCGACGAGGTCTATAGGTCCGAACGTCTTTCGAATTTCCCGCCCGAGATAGACGTTCTTCCCCGCACTCATGTTGTCGCACAAGGTCAGGTCCTGATAGACGACCTCGATGCTCCGGGCCCGGGCGTCGACCGGTTTGTGGAAATGCCGCGGAACGCCATCGATCAGGATTTCGCCCGAGGTCGGCGGGAAGTTCCCGGCGATGATCTTGACGAGGGTGGATTTGCCGGCGCCGTTGTCGCCCACGAGCCCCGGAACTTCGCCCGATTCGAGCCTGAGGTCGACCCCGCGCAGCACTTCGATCGCGCCGAAATGCTTCGTGATGCCCCGAAGCTCCAGGACCGCCAACATCCGCCTCCCTCGGGCGTCGGCCGTGATCGACGACGATCCCCTTGTGCTGCCGAAGCACACACGCGAGTTCGGCACGGTAAAGGCGAAGGCGCGGAGCGGCTGACAGCGGCCGCGGCTTCGGTTACAAGCTCCTCATGAACCCGTGCTTTTTCCTCATCCGGCCGCCCTGTGCGCTCGACGGGCCGCTGCCGCCGACGCTGCTCGCGCGGCTCGGCCGCACGCTCCTGGCCCTGCTCGCCATCTACCTTCTGGCCATGGTGCTCGCGGCGGGCTGAAGCGGCCGAGCGGCCGGTCGCTCGCGGTGGCCGAGCCGGCTCGCTAGTGGCTGTCGCGCGGCGGGGCGGCGCCGCGGCAGCCCGAGAGGAAGTCGAAGTCGCAGCCGCGGTCGGCTTGCAGCACATGGTCGTGGTAGAGCTTCCAATAGCCCGAGGCCATGGCGGGTGGTGGAGGGCTCCAGGCCGCCCGACGGCGGGCCAGCTCCTCCTCGTCGACCTTCAGCTCGAGGCGGCGGGCCGGCACGTCGAGTTCGACCTGGTCGCCGTCGCGCACGAGCGCGAGCGGGCCGCCGGCCGCGGCTTCGGGGGCCACATGGAGGACCACGGTGCCGTAGGCGGTGCCGGACATGCGGGCGTCCGAGATCCGCACCATGTCCTTGACGCCGCGCCGCAGGAGCTTGGGCGGCAGGCCCATGTTCCCCACCTCGGCCATGCCCGGATAGCCCTTGGGGCCGCAGTTCTTGAGGACCAGCACCGAAGTCTCGTCGACTTCGAGGGCCGGATCGGCGATCCGGGCGTGGTAATGGTCGATGTCCTCGAACACGACCGCCCGGCCCCGGTGGCGCAGGAGATGTGGCGAAGCGGCGGAAGGCTTGAGCACGGCTCCGTTCGGCGCCAGGTTGCCGCGCAGGACGACGAGCCCGCCTTCGACCACGAGCGGGCGGTCCCAGGGGCGGATCACTTCCTCGTTCCAGCAAGGCGCGTCCTTCACGTTCTCCCAGATCGTCTTGCCGTTGATCGTGAGCGCGTCCTTCACAAGCAGCTCGTGTTCGCCCAGCCGGCGGAGCACCGCGGGCAGGCCGCCCGCATAGTAGAAGTCCTCGGCGAGGAACCGCCCGGACGGCATGAGGTCGACCAGGGTCGGCACCCCCCTGCCCCACGCGTCCCAGTCCTCGAGCGAGAGCGGCACGCCCACCCGCCCGGCGATCGCCAGGAGATGGATCACGGCGTTGGTCGAGCCGCCGAGCGCGCCGCAGGCGCGGATCGCGTTCTGGAAGGCCTCCCGCGTCAGGATCTTCGAAAGGCGGAGATCTTCGCGGACGATCGCGACCGCACGCATGCCCGTGAGATGAGCGATCTGGCGGCGACGGGCGTCGGCCGCCGGGATCGCGGCCGAGCCCGGCAGGCTCGTGCCGAGCGCCTCGGCGAGCGCGTTCATGGTCGAAGCCGTGCCCATGGTCATGCAGTGGCCGGCCGAGCGGCTCATGCAGGATTCGGCCTCCATGAAATCTTGGAGGCTCATCTCCCCGGCCTTGACCGCCTCCGCGAACTTGAAGACATCGGTGCCCGAGCCGATCGGCTTGCCCTTGTAGTTGCCCGAGAGCATCGGCCCGCCGCTGAGCACGATCGAGGGCAGGTCACAGGAGGCGGCGCCCATCAGAAGGGCGGGTGTGGTTTTGTCGCAACCGGTGCAGAGCACGACCCCGTCGATCGGATTGCCGCGGATCGCCTCCTCGACCGTCATCGCGGCCAAGTTGCGGTAGAGCATCGAGGTCGGGCGGAGGTTCGATTCGCCGTTCGAGAAGACGGGGAACTCGAGCGGGAAGCCGCCGGCCTCGTAGACACCGCGCTTCACCCACTCGACGAGCTCTTTGAAGTGGGCGTTGCAGGGGGTGAGCTCGGAATAGGTGTTGGCGATACCGATCACCGGCCGGCCGTCGAACAGATGGTCGGGGAAGCCCTGGTTCTTCATCCAGGACCGGTGGATGAAGCCGTTCTTGTCGAGCCGGCCGAACCAGGCCCGGCTGCGCCTGTCGCCTTCGTTGGTCGCCACGCTCGTCTCCCGTCCTGCCGGCCTCGCGGGTTAGCCGGCGAGGCCGCGCGGCTCAACCCGCTCCACGGGGGGCCTGTCCTGCGTCCCCGATGGCCCTACCCGTCCCACCGCGACGAGTTCGGGAATCCGTGCGACGGCGAGTGCCAGGGTCGCGAGCCCGAGGCCGGCGATCAGCAAGAGCGCCAGCGCCGGTCCGAGCCACTCACCCAGGAGACCGACCTGGAGGAAGCCCAAAGGTGCCGTGCCGATCGCAGTCGTGACGACACCCAGCACACGCAGTCGCAGGGCCGGGGGGGCAGCCGAAAGCGGGATCGTCATCTGCATCGCCGAGAAGCACGCCATGCCCGCCCCGGCGGCCGCGATACAGGGGAGTGCCAGCAGGGCGGAGGGGGCGAGCGCGTAGCCGATCACGCCCAGCATCAACAGGACCACCCCGCCCACATAGATCCGACGGAACGAAGCCGGGCGGGCGCGAGCCGCGATCCGGAGCGCGGCGAGCACGCCTGCGAGTCCGTCTGCGCCCAAGAGCAAGCCGATGGCGGCCGGATCGAGGCCGAAGCGACGTTCAGCGACCACCGGAGCGAGTGCCGTCCAGGGAAAGCCCCAGAGGTTGAAGATCAAGGTCACGAGCACGGCCCCGAGCAACAACCGGTCGCGGCGCACGGCCGCGAGCCCGTCCCAGAGGCCGCCGTCGCGTCGGGCACGCGGGGCGAGCGCTCGGTCGGTCCACGGTGCCCCGGCCCCGAGTGCCAGACCGGCTGCAGCGTAGAGCGCGGCCGAAGCGAGAAAGACGCCGTCGAGGCCCAAGAAAGCGACCGCCGCCCCGCCCGCGACCGTGCCCAGAAGCCGCGTGAGCTGGGCCGAGGCGGCCTCGAGGCCCATGCTCGCGGCCGCGTGCTCGAGGCCCACGGTCTCGCCCAGGAGCGTGCGCCGGACGGGTTGCTCGATCGTCCAGAAGACCCCGTTGGCGAAGGCCGCCGCGAGCAGGAGCGGCAGCCCCAGCCGATCCGTGACGCTCGCGGCGAGCATGGCGAGCGAGGTCGCGAGCATCGCGAAAACGCCCGCGAGCACCACCCGGCGCCGATCGCGGGCCTCGAGCAGCCCGGTCAGGGGCACGCTCAAGAGGAGAAGGGGCAAGAGCCGGGCGAAGGAGGTAGCGGCCACCGCCATGGGTGAGCCCGTGGCCGCGAGCGCCCAGAGCGCGAAAGCCAACATCTCGAGCCAGCGGACCACGCCGATCGCGAGCCCGGCGAGCCAGATCCGGCGGCCTGTCCGATGGCCCAGGACGCAACTCCAACCGAGCGCAGGGAGCACGTGCAGGCGGCTCCTTTGACAAGCGGGAAGGGTATCTGTCAGCCTCCGGTGCCGCACCACTATCGCCAGCTGGAAGCCACGGACCATGCCCCTGCATCGCATCGCGGTCATCCCGGGGGACGGGATCGGCAAGGAGGTCGTGCCCGAGGGGCTGCGCTGCCTCGAGAAGGCGGCGGGTCGGTTCGGCCTCGAGCTCGCCTTCACCGAGTTCGACTGGGGCTGCGGCTATTTCGAGAAGCACGGGCGGATGATGCCCGAGGACGGCATCCAGCGGCTGCGGGGCTTCGACGCGATCTTCCTGGGTGCGGTGGGCTGGCCCACGGTGCCGGATCACGTCTCGCTCTGGGGCCTTTTGATCCCGATCCGCCGGCGCTTCGAGCAGTACGTCAATCTCCGACCGGTGCGACTGTTCGAGGGCGTGCGCTGCCCGCTCGCCGACAAGAAACCGGGCGACATCGACTTCTTGATCGTTCGCGAGAACTGCGAGGGCGAGTATTCGGAGATCGGCGGCCGGCTGTACCAGAGCAGCGAGGCCGAGATGGCGATCCAGGAGAGCGTCTTCACCCGCCGCGGGGTCGACCGGATCCTGCGCTACGCCTTCGAGCTCGCCAAGAGCCGGCCGAGGCGGCATCTGACCTCGGCCACGAAATCGAACGGCATCATCCACACCATGCCCTTCTGGGACGAGCGCTTCCAGGCAATGGCGGCGCTCTATCCGGAGGTGCAGACGGCCAAGTACCACATCGACATCCTGACCGCGCACTTCGTCCGCTTCCCCGAGCGGTTCGATGTCGTGGTGGGCTCCAACCTGTTCGGCGACATCCTCTCCGATCTCGGGCCCGCGGTGACCGGCACGATCGGCATCGCCCCTTCCGCCAACCTCAACCCCGAGCGTGAATATCCCTCGATGTTCGAGCCCGTGCACGGGAGTGCCCCGGACATCGCGGGCCAGAAGATCGCCAACCCCATCGGCCAGATCTGGTCGGGGGCCATGATGCTCGAACATCTGGGACATCCCGAGGCGGCGCGGGCGATCGTGGCGGCGATCGAGCGGGTGCTCGCTTCGGGCGGAAGCCTCACCCGCGACATGGGCGGGACCGCCGGCACCGAAGAGCTCGGCAAAGCGATCGAAAGCGAGATCTGAGCCGCGGGAGGGGTGTCATGGCCGAGCTGCCGGTCTTCCCGGCCTTCGTGGCCGCCCCCGAGATCGACGAGCGGTTCGTGCTGCCCGGGCTCGGCATCGAGCAGCGCTTGCGCGTTCCGGCCGCGGCCACGGGAGGGCAGCTCTGCCTCGTCGAGCAGATCTGCGCGCCGGGCAAGGGGCCGCCGCGGCACGTCCACAGCCGGCAGACGGAAGTGCTGCGGGTGCTCGAGGGCACGTTCGAGCTCGAGATCGACGGCGCGCCGATGCCGGCCCCGGCCGGAACGGTGGCGGTGATTCCGCCGGGCCGACCGCACGCCTTCGTCAACCGCTCGGCCGAGCCGGGCCGGGTGCTGTTCCTGTTGACCCCGGGAGACGATCTGGCGACCTTCTTCGCGCGTCTGTCGGCTCTCCTCGCCGAGGGCCCGGCCGATCCCGCCCGCCTCAACCGCGAGCTCGCGCCCTTCGGCTTCGCGATCACCGGGCCGCCGATGGCCTAGGCCGGCGCCCGGCGGCACTCCCCGTGGGCGCCGCGGCCGGTTCTCAATGCCCCGGCGGGTGGCCGTGGGTCGCCTCGTAAGCCTTCTCGAAGACCTTCTGCTTTTCCGGGCTCGCCTCGGTCTGGTGGCGCGCTTTCCATTCCTCGTAAGGCATGCCGTAGACGATCTCGCGCGCGGTCTCGTAATCGATCGGCAGACCCTTCTCGCGGGCCGCGGCCGCGTACCATTTGGCGAGACAGTTGCGGCAGAAACCGGCGAGATTCATCAGATCGATGTTCTGCACGTCGGTGCGCTTGCGCAGGTGCTCGACCAGCGTGCGGAAGGCGGCGGCCTCGAGCTCGATCCGGGTCCGCTCGTCGATCGGGGGCACGGCCATGGGCTGCTCCTCGCTCCGCTCCCTCTCGCCATGTAGGTCGCAGCCCGGCCGCCTCAAGCCGCCCCGGCTCGAGCGGCGAGCGAGGCCGCGGGTGCGGCCCGACCGAGTGCTCGGGCGGCATCGAGCGCCGCGAGATAGCCGAAGGTCATGGCGGGCCCCAGCGTGATCCCCCCACCCGGATAGTTGCCGCCCATGATGCTCGCCATGTCGTTGCCGCAGGCCCGAAGGCCGGGGATCGGCCGGCCGTTCCGGTCCAGCACCCGCGCCGCAGCGTCGGTGCGCAGGCCGGCGAACGTGCCGAGATCGCCCATGACCAGACGGACGGCGTAGAAGGGCGGCTCCTCGAGCGGAGCCACGCACGGATTGGGCGTGACGGTCGGATCGCCCAGATAGCGGTTGTAGGCGGTCCGGCCGCGGCCGAAGGCGGGATCCTCGCCGCGCCGAGCCCCCTCGTTGTAGGCGGCCACGGTCCGCTCGAGCGCGGCCGGCTCGATGCCGCAGGCGGCGGCGAGTTCGGCGAGGGTCCGCCCGCGGCGCAGATAGCCGTTGCGCAGCGCCGGGCCGAGCGGGACCGGAAAGGGCTTCGCCCAGCCGAGCCCGTAACGGCGAATCGCCCGATGGTCGGCCAGGAGCCAGGCGTACGGCTCGCCCGGCAGGCCACGGCAGGCGTCGAGCATCGCCGTGCAGAAATCGTGGTAGCTGTCGGCCTCGTTGCAGAAGCGGCGGCCCGCACCGGTGACGGCGATCACGCCCGGCTTGGCGCGGTCGACGAAGTGCGGGAAGACACCCGTCGTCCCGTCCCGCCGCGGCACGAGGCTCACCGGCACCCAGGCCGCAGCGGCCGGCAGATCGTCCGCCGTGGCGGCGCCCAGCGCCGCCGCGAGGCGGATCCCGTCGCCCGTGTTACCGGGCGGCGCCGGCGACCAGTGCGCGCCACCCGCGAGACAGTGGGGGAAGAGGCGAGCCCGCCGCTCGCCGTCTTGCGGGAAGCCGCCGGTCGCCAGCACCACGCCCGCCCGTGCCTCGACCCGGACCCGCCGGCCGCCGCGCGCGACGATCCCGCCCGATACGCGCCCCTCCTCGACGAGCAGCTCCACGAGCGGTGCCGAACACCAGATCGCGATCCCTAGGTCGAGCGCGCTCGCGAGCAGCCGACCGGCGAGCGCGTTGCCGTTGACGAGCCGCATCGCCCGGCCGTGCAGGAGCCGATCGCGGCCGTAGCGGGCGAGCAGCCCCGCCACGTAGACCGCCGATTCGAAGGAGCGCGTGACGTTGAAAAAGTGGGTGAGCTCCTTGCCAGATCCCACCATCATGCCGAGCAGCGTGATCTCCTCGAGCGGCGGGCGGAGGAGCGCCACGGCGGGCCCGAGTTCCCGCCCATCGAAGGGCTCGGCGCAGATCGAGCGGCCGCCCGGTAGACCGCCCGGTGCGTCCGGATGGTAGTCGGAGAAGTGCGGGCCGAGCACGAAGCGCACGCGCGTGCGGCGCTCGAGGAGCTCGACCATGGCCGGCCCGGCCTCGAGGAAGGCCTCCACCCGCTCGGGATCGAAATGGTTGCCGGTCTCGTGCCGGAGATAGAGACGCGCTGCCTCCTTCGAGTCGGGAATGCCGGCGGCGCGGGCGTGCGGCGAACAAGGGATCCAAAGCCAGCCACCGGAGCGAGCGGTCGTGCCGCCGACGAGCGGCTCCTTCTCGACCACGAGCACCTCTAGACCGGCGAGACGGGCGGTGAGCGCGGCCGCCATCCCTCCGGCTCCGGATCCCGCGACCAGGAGGTCGCAACGAACGGTCTCGCCCTCGCGTTCCCGATCCGTCATGGCCGCGGCCCTAACCCGGCCGCCGCACCCGAGCAATCCGCTCGGCCGCGCCCCTGCCCGCGATCAGCCATGCCCCTCCGGCAGGACGAGCACCGTTAGCCGGCGATCCCGACTCAGATAGGTCCGGGCGAGCCCGGCCAGATAGAGCGCATCGAGGCTCTCGAGGTCGGCGCGCAGGGCCCGGGCGTGGTCGAGCCGCTCCGGCACCTGGTGGCGACCGGTCAGCACTCGCTCGAGCCAGAAGGCGTTGCTCCGCAACGCCCGCTCGGCCCGGGCCCGACGCGGCGGAAGCACGCGGCCGAGCTCCTCGGCCGTCGGTCCCTCGCCCGCGAGGCGGTCGACCTCGGCCTCGATCAGCCGAGCGAGCCCGCGTGCCCGATCGGCCGGCAGATCGACCGTGATTCGGATCGCACCGCGTCCCGGCACGAAGAACGAGCCGGAGCTGCCGACCGAAGGCGCGTAGGTGGCGCCGAGGCTCTCGCGGATGCGGGCCCGCAGCCGCTCGCGCAAGAGATCGGCGAGCACCGCGAGGCCCTCCGCGCGACGCTGATCGCGGGCATCGTCGGTGGCGATGTTGAGGAGAACGATCGCCTGGCCCGCGGGCCCCGCGTGCTCGATCACGGTCTCCGCACCGGTGGGCCAGGGCGGCGGGGGCGGTGGCGGCGGCACCTCGGCGCGTGGCGGCAGCCGGCCGAGCGTGCGGCCGACCGCCTCGATCGCCCGCTCTGGATCGACGGCCCCGACGATCGCCACGTCCAAGGGGCCGCTCGTCGCCTCGAGCCGCCACCAATCGACCAGCTCCTCGAGCGTGCGGGTCTCGGCGATCCCGGGTTCCGGCAGGCCGAAGCGCGGATCGCCCCGGTGGAGGAGCCGCTCGACCGGCCCCTCGAGGGCGGCTCGGGGCACGCTCGCAAGGCGCCGCCGGGCCGCTTCCAGAGCGCGCTGCCAGGGCACCAGGCCTTCGGGCCGGAAGCCCGGATCCTCGAGCCAGGCCCGCAGGAGCACGAACGCCGTCTCCAGCTCCTCGGCGGCGGCCTCGACGGTGAGCAGGCTCGCCCTTTCCGCGAGCACGTGGTCGATCACGAGGCGCCGTCCGGCCAGGATCCGATCGAGCTCCTCGGCCGCATGCCGGCCGAGTCCACCCGCGAACAGCGCATGGCGGGCCAAAAGATCGAGTCCCGGCCGTTCGGGCGGCAGGCCGAGCCGGCCGCGGCCGAAGCGGACCGAGATCCGCACGCTGTCGGCCTCGAACTCGCTCGGCTTGACATCGACCCGCACACGATTGGCGAAGCGAGCGGCGTGGAGGTCGAGATCGGCCAGGTGCTCGCGAGCGACGACCGGGGCCGGCTCGGGATCGGGGGCATAAGCAAGCCTCGGTGCCGGCTCGAAGCGCGGCGGATCGACCGCCGCGTCGCGGCCCGCCCGCCAGGCGGCGAGCAACCGCGCTCGTGCGGCCTCCACACCGCCTTGCGGCTCGGCGGGCAGGTCGAGCTCGATCAGGGGCTCGCCCGCGAAGAGCGAGCGGGCCGCCGCGCTCGCCGCGGCCGCGTCCACCTCGGGTGCGAGGCGGTCGAAGAGGGCGAGGCTACCAGCCTCGTCGAGCAGCGCCACCCGGTCGCGGGCGGCGGCCACCAGCGCTTCGACGCGGCTGCGCGAGAGCCGCGTGGGTGCGGTGCGCAGCCGGTCGACCAGTGCCGCACGGCGGACCGCGAGCGCTTCCTCGACCTCGCCGTCGAGCACGCCGTGGCGCAGGAGCCGGACGATCTCACGGGCGAGCGCGGCGAGGGCCGCTTCGGCGCGTTCGGGCGAAAGGCCCGCCCGCAGACGTACCAGCCGGGCCACACCCGGCCAGTCCTCGATGCCGACCCGCGGGTGCGAAAGGTCCGGATCGGCCGTGGCCGCGAGCCGGCCGAGCCGCTCGCCGAGCGCCCGAAGCGCCACGCCTTCGACGAGCGCGTCGCGGCGTGGTCCGAGGCCGTCGGGCCGCGCGTCCGACGGCAGGCGGAAGCTCACCGCGAGGTTCGCGGGCAGGCCGGGCTCGATCCTGAGCGCGAGCTCGAGCCCGCGCTCGCCGAGCGGCGGCTCGATCGGCTCCGAGGGTGCCGGGCCCCGCGCCTCGACATCGGCGAACAGCCGCTCGATGCGAGCCGCGGCGTCGTTCGGATCGACGGCACCGGCGACCGCCACGACCATCCGCTCGGGTCGATACCAGCGGCGGTAGAAGCCCTCGACGAGCGATCGGTCGGCAGCGGCCACGACCGCGGGATCGCCGATCGGCAGCCGGTCGGCGAGGCCGCTCTCGGGCAGGAGAAAGCCGAGCGAGGCCTCGAAGGCGCGCTGGCCGGGCGTGTCGCGCTGGCGCGCCTCGGCCAGCACCACCTCGCGCTCGATCGCGAGCAGATCCTCGGGGATCGTGAGCCGATCGGCGATCTCGCGCAGGACGAAGAGCCCGTGCTCGAGCGCCTGCGGCTCGGCTTTCGGCAGCTCGAGCTGGTAGACCGTCGTGTCGAAGCCGGTGCGAGCGTTGGTGTCGGGGCCCATGGCCGCACCCAGCCGGGCGAGCGAGGCGGCGAGCTCGCCCGGGGCGAGCCCCGCCGAGCCCCGGAAGGCCATGTGCTCGAGGAGATGGGCGAGGCCGCGCTCCTGCGGCCGCTCGTGGCGCGAGCCGACCTCGACCAGAAGGCGCAGGCTCGCCGACCCCTCGGGCCGTGGATTGGGGAGCACGACCCAGCGGAGGCCGTTCACGAGCCGTCCCCAGAGGGCCCGCGGGTGGGGCGGTGGCCCGCCCTCGAGCACGACCGGCCAGGGCGCGGCGGGCTCGGCCGCGATCACCGCCCGGCCCGGCGGCAGGAGGAGCGCGAGGAGGAGGCCCGCGAGGATCCGCCGCACGAACAGGGACCCGAGCAACGGAGCTCTCCCGCGCGGTGCGCGCGCCTCAGCTCTCGAAGCGGGCCCAGGCGAATTGCGGGCTGTCGTTCGGTTCGATCGGCATCTCGATCTTGTCGCGCAGCGCCCAGGTGATGACCTGGTGGTGGAGCGGGATGTAAACCATGTCCTCCTTAACGATTTTCCAGGCGTCGGCGATCAGCGCGTCGCGCTCGGCGAGGTCGATCGTGGTCTCCATGGCCGCGGTGAGCTCGTCGATCCGCGGGTTGCTGTAGCCCGTGTGGTTCCACCCGCCACCCGTCTTGTAGAGGAAGTTGAAGACGTAGTGGCTGTCGAGCGTCGGCACGCCCCAGCCCAGCATGTAGAAGTCGTGCTGCTTGTTCTGCAGCTCCTGGAAGTGAATCGACTTGGTCTGCGCGCGGAGATTGACCTTGATCCCGGCGCGGCCGAGCATGCCGGTGATCGCCTGACAGATGGCCTCGTCGTTGATGTAGCGGTCGTTCGGGCAGGAAAGGGTCACCTCGAAACCGTCGGGATAGCCCGCCTCGGCGAGCAGGGCCTTGGCCTTGGCGAGGTCGAAGGGCAGCCGCCGGTCGAGCTCCGCCGTGTAGCCGTGCACGCCCGGCGCGGTGATGATCCCGGCATTGGCCGAGAGCCCGCGCATCACCTTGGTGTGGATCGCCTCCATGTCGATCGCGCGGTAGATCGCCTCGCGTACGCGCCGATCGGCGAAGGGGTTCTTGCCCTTGACGTTGGAGGCGCGCAATTCCGGCCGGGCGATGTCCATGCCGAGGAAGATCGTGCGGATCTGCGGGGTCTGGAGAACCTTCAGTCCCGGCGTCTTCCTGAGCCGTTCGATGTCCTGGAGCGGCGGGTCGAGAACGAAATCGAGCTCGCCCGAGAGGAGGGCCGCAACCCGCGTGGCGTCGTTCTTGATCGGCGTGTAGACGATCTCGTCGACATTGTGGGGCTCCTGGGCGAGCCCCCACCAATTCGGGTTCTTCTCGAGCACGGTGCGCACGTCGGGCTCGCGGCGGACGAGCCTGAAGGGTCCCGTGCCGTTGGCGTTGCGGACCGCGTAGGTCTCCTCGCCGCCCTTGAAGTTCTGGGGCTTGGTGACGTTGTGCTTCTCCGCCCAGCCCTTGTCCACGATGTGGACCTCGGTGAGCTGGTTCGGGAGGATCGGGTTCGGCCCCTTGCCGGTGACGATCCGCACCGTGCCGGCATCGGTCGCCAGGACCTCGGTGACCGAGGTGAGATAGCCCTTGAAGTCGGAGGTCTCCGAGCGCGCCCGATTGATCGAAAAGACGACGTCTTCGGCATCGAGGTCGGCTCCGTCGTGGAACTTCACGCCGGGCCGGAGCTTGAACTCCCAGACGGTAGGCTCGACCGCCTTCCACTCGATCGCGAGCGAGGGCACGAGCTCGAGCTTCGGGTTGCGGTTGATGAGCGGCTCGTAGATCTGCTGGCCCATGGTGTTGGTCGGGCCCTCGTTCTGGGCGTGCGGGTCCATCGTCAAGGCATCGCCCTGGCTCGCCCAGCGCAGAATGTTCTTGGCGAGCGCTTCGCTCGCCGGACCCGACGAGAGCGCCAGGAGTGCCGCACCGCCCAACAGCACGCTTCGCATCGAGCCGCCTCCCGCAAGGATCGCGCCGCGGACGCCCTCCGCCGCGGGCCTTCTCGGCAACCTGCCCCTCCCCCGGGCAGTGTCAAGCGGCCGGGTCGAAGGCGCGGGGCGCCCCTACCCAGGCGCTGCCGTCTCGACCCCGGGGAAGAAGGGGTGTGCCGGCCGATCCGCGGTCCCCGCCGCCTGCGGCGGCATCGGGCGCGGGCTCGGGACGGGCGCGGGCGAAGACCTCGAGAAGACCGGCCGGGCGATCGAGAAGGCGGGCGGGAAGGTCGAGCACCGAGGCGCGCCCCGCTTTTCCCCGCGACGGCCGCCCCGGTCCGGTCTAGATTCGGCGAACGTGGGCATCCTCGGGGAGGGGGGCGGATGCGGTTCGCGCTCCGGCTTACGGGACTGGTGCTTCTCGCCTCGCCGGCGGGGGCACAGGGGCCGATCCGTCTCGATGCGGCGGGTCTCGATGCGGTGCGCGCAGGCGCGCTCGCCGACCCGTTCGAGCTGCTCGACCGCGTCGTCGCCGTGGGCGGCTGCATCAATATGGGGGTCGGCAACAGCGGCTGCGGGAACATCGGCAATTTCAACGGCGGCAACGGCAACATCGGCGACGGCAACGGCAGCGGCTCCTCCTGGATCTAGGGGATCGGCAAAAGGGCTTCTCGAGGGCGTCCGTGTCGTCCTGCCGCGCGCGACGATCGGGACCGAACGCCGCGCCGGCCGCCGCGGCCGAGGCCGTACCCGCCGCTCAGCCGGCTTGCCGCTCGCGCCCGGCGGCGCGTGCCGCAGCCTCCTCCTCGAGCCTTTGGCGGGCGACGTGGTCGAGCAGGATGTGCAGTTCGCGGAGTTGCTTCTCGCTCACGGGTGAAGGTGCGCCCAGGAGCAGCTCTTCCGCGCGCTGCGAAAGCGGGAAGGCCGTCACCTCGCGCAGGTTCGGGGTGTCGGCGAGGAGCATGACGATCCGGTCGATGCCGGGGGCGATGCCGCCGTGCGGTGGTGCTCCGTAGCGGAGCGCCCGCAGCATCCCGCCGAACCGACTCTCCAGCACCTCCGGCCCGTAACCGGCGATCGCGAAGGCCTTCTCCATGATGTCCGGCCGATGATTGCGGATGGCGCCCGAGGAGAGCTCGACCCCGTTGCAGACGATGTCGTACTGATAGGCCAGAATGTCGAGCGGGTCTTTCGCGAGGAGCGCTTCGAGGCCGCCCTGCGGCATGGAAAAGGGATTGTGGGAGAACGTGATCTTCTTCTCTTCCTCGTCCCACTCGAACATCGGGAAATCGACGATCCAGCAGAACCGGTAGGTCCGCTTCCGCGCGAGATCGAGCTGCTTGCCGAGCTCTACGCGAACCGCACCCGCGAGCTTGGCGGCGGTGGCCGGCTTGTCGCAGACGAAGAAGACCGCGTCGCCGGCGGCGAGGCCCGTGCTCTCGCGCAGCCGGCCGAGCCGCTCGGGGCCCAAGAACTTGGCGAGCGGCCCGCGCGCCTGGCCCTCCTCGAGGGCGATCCACCCGAGACCCGGAGCCCCGAGGCTCTGGGCGAACGCCACCATCCCGTCGAAGAAGCTGCGCGGCCGACCGACCGCGGCAGGGGCCGGGACCGCGCGGACCACCGCCCCCTGCTCGATCGCACCCGCGAACACCTTGAAGTCCGAGCCGCGGAAGACCTCGGTGACGTCGCGGATCTCGATCGGATTGCGCAGGTCCGGCTTGTCGGTGCCGAAACGCAACATCGCCTCCGCGTACGTCAAACGAGGAAAAGGCGGCGGGCTCACCGTCCAGCCGTCGGGCTTGTGCCGCTCGAATACCCCGAACATCACGGGCTCGATCGCCGCGAACACGTCCTCCTGGGTGACGAAGGCCATCTCGACGTCGAGTTGGTAGAACTCGCCGGGGCTGCGGTCGGCGCGCGCGTCCTCGTCGCGAAAGCAGGGGGCGATCTGGAAATAGCGGTCGAAGCCGCTGATCATGTAGAGTTGCTTGTATTGCTGCGGAGCCTGCGGCAGCGCATAGAACTTGCCCGGATGAAGGCGCGAGGGAACCAGGAAATCGCGGGCACCTTCGGGGCTCGAGGCGGTGAGGATCGGCGTCTGGAACTCGGTGAAGCCCTGGGCGTGCATGAGCTCGCGGATCGTGCGGATCACCGCCGAGCGCAGGCGAATGTTCTTCTGCATCACCTCCCGGCGCAGATCGAGGAAGCGGTAGCGAAGGCGCGTCTCCTCGGGCTGCTCGCGGTCGGTGTTCACCTGAAGGGGCAGCGGCTCGGCCGGGGAGAGCAGCTCGAGCGCATCCGCCACGAGCTCGACCTCGCCCGTGGCGAGGCTCGGGTTCACGGTCTCGGGCGCGCGAGCCACGAGCCGGCCCGTGATCGAGACCACGCTCTCGAGACGGAGCCGCTCGGCCTCGGCGAAGAACGGCCGGTCGGGATGGACGACGATTTGTACGATACCGGTATGGTCGCGCAGGTCGAGGAACAAGAGGCCACCATGGTCGCGCTTCCTGTGGATCCAACCGGCGAGCCGCAGGATCGAGCCGACATGCTCGGGACGCGGCTCGCCGCAGCGATGGGTACGGTAGCGGTGCATGGCTGGCCTCGGCACGAAAGCCCCGATGCGGGGTCGGCGGAGAAGGTCACCCTCGGCCGGCCGCTGTCAAGGCGAGGCGCGGCGCGCTAGGATCGGCCTGTCGGTTCGGTGGAGGCGGCGTTGCGGGTGAGCGTGATCCAGATGAACTCGCGCGACGACAAGGCCGCCAACCTCGCCGCCGCCGAGGCCCTGGTCGGCGAGGCGGTGCGCGAGGACCGACCCGATCTCGTCGTGCTGCCCGAGGTCTGGGTGCTCATGGGCGGCGATGCCGCGGCCAAGCGGGCCGCCGCCGAGCCGCTGGGCGAGGAGGGCGAGGCCTGGCGGCTGATGCGCGATCTGGCCCGCGGCCATCGGATCTTCGTGCACGGCGGCAGCATCCTCGAGCGCGACCCGGCGAGCGACCGGCTCTACAACACCACCGTGGCCTTCGACCGGGACGGTCGCGAGCTCGCCCGCTACCGCAAGATCCACCTCTTCGACATCACCGCCCCGGACGGACGGGAATATCGCGAATCGGCGACCTTCGGCCGTGGCCGAGAGGTCGTGACCTACAGCGCGGAGGGGCTGCGGGTCGGCTGCTCGATCTGCTACGATCTGCGCTTCGGCGAGCTCTACCGGGCGCTCGTGGCGCTGGGCGCCGAGCTCCTGCCCGTGCCGGCGGCCTTCACCCTCCAGACCGGCAAGGACCATTGGGAGGTGCTGCTCCGGGCTCGGGCGATCGAGACCCAGTGCTGGGTGACCGCTGCGGCGCAATGGGGCCCGCACCCCGCCGGGCGCGAGGAGCGCTGGTGCTATGGCCACTCCCTGATCGTCGATCCCTGGGGTCATGTCGTTGCCCGCGCCTCCGACGGGCCCGGCTTCGCCACCGCCCGGGTCGACCGGGCGCGGCTCGCCCGCATACGCCGCGAGCTGCCGGTGGCCGAGCACCGGATTCTGGGGGGCTGAGGGATCGGCGGGACGGTTGCTGCGCGACCCGAGCGCGCCTAGAAGGCTCCGCGTCGGTCACGCTCGGGCCGGGGACGGAGAGAAACGCATGGTGCAGCGGGTCCTGGCGACCACGCTCCTGCTCGGGTCGCTTTCCACGGCGGCACTCGCCCAACCGGCCAAGGGCGATCCGGACTGGCCCTGCACCCAGCTCTACAATCCCGACCTCGTGCTGGCCCACGCCTGGGGCGGGCCCGATCCCGCGAGCACGGGTGGCCATTGGGCGGCGGACCCCGAGATCGCCCCGCTCGTGCCGAGGCTCGCCTCGACCGTGCTCCCGCTCGACAAGGCCCTGGCGGAGCTCGACGGGTTCCTCGCCGGTGTGCCGGCGGCCGAGCGGCCCAGGCGGCTGCCGCTCCTGGTCGCGGGCCTGCACGAGACGCTCGATGGCGAGCGCAAGAAGACGATCGCCGGACTGTTCAAGCTCGGTCGCAGCCAGAAGACGCTCGCCCAGGCGATCCGCGAGCGCAACGACCGTCTGCTCGAGCTACGGGCTCGGGCGAACAGGTCGGAGGAAGCGCGCGAACTCGAGGAGACGTTGCAGTGGGATCTCAAGATCTTCCAGGATCGCCGGTCGACCGTGAACCTCGCCTGCGCCCAGCCCGATACCATCGAGAAGCGCTTCTTCGCGCTCGCCAAACGGATCGAGGCGGCGCTCGGGACCGGCAGCGGAGGCTGAGCATGCGGCCCGTTGCGGCGGCCTTCGTTCTGCTCGGCCTCATTGCCGGTGGTGCCACCCTCCGCGCCGAGACGGCGAGCGTCCAGGAGGTCGTCTTCGCACCCGGCTTTCTTGCCGCCGTCGATCGGGCGACCGTGCTCCGCTACCGCTACGAGATGACCGGCAAGGCGATGGACCGGCCCTACCGGAGTGCGGCCAAACTCGAGATCCGCGAGGTCTTCCCGGACGGCCGCAAACTCGCCTGGCTCGACATGTTCGAAGGCGCCAATCGGCGACAGACCGGGCCCCTGCCGACCGTGGACCAGAACCCGCTGCTCCTCGCTTTCCTGCAGCGCGACACGGTGACGATGGGCAACCTCACGGGCGGAACGCCGGGCTACTTCCAGCAGCAGATCCGGAAAGCCTTCAACCAGCCGCAGACGGTCGAAACCACGACGGTGAACTGGCAGGGGCGTACCGTTGCGGCGCGCACCGTTCGGCTTCGTCCGTTCCTCGCCGATCCTTCGATCGAGCGGTTCCCGCAGTTCCGCGACAAAGAATACGAATTCACCGTCTCGCCCGAGGTGCCGGGCGGGTTGTGGCGGCTGCGCGTCCGTCTGCCCGACACGGCCGGCACCACGTTCCTCGAAGAGAGCTTGACCCTGGAGGCCGTCGAGTGAGCGGTGCCCGCCGCCCGCCCGCGGCGCCATGAACCTCGGACATCGCCCCCATGCGTTCTCTGCTCGTCTCCGGCTTCCTTCTGGGCGCGACCGCCCTGCCGGCGCTCGCCGCCCCCGCCGACTATCCGACCGCGGCACTCGCCGATTACGTGCTCGGCTGCATGGCGGCCAAAGGGCAGACGCCCGATGTCCTGCAGCGCTGCGCCTGCTCGATCGACCGGATCGCCGCGCGACTGCCCTACGAGGATTACGTCAAGGCAGAGACCGTACTGCGGATGCGCCGGGAAACCACCGGCCGCGATCAGGTGGTCATGTTCCGCAGCTCGCCCTGGGCTCAGGAGATGGTGGACAAGTTGCGCCGGGCACAGATCGAGGCCGACCTCGAGTGCTTCTGAAGCGCGAGGATCGACCGCCGGGGCTTGGCGGTCGGAGCCCACCGCCTATAGTCGGAGGCGGCCGCGGCGCGCAACGGCCCGCCCGGCCGGGACCGGACCACCAAAAGGGAGGTTGGTGATGCGTCGCACGGGGGGCTTGCGCCTCGTTTCCATCGTCGTGGCCGCGAGCACGGCCCTCCTGTCGGGTAGCGCGGGCCGAGCCGACCAGGCCGCCGACGAGGCCTACGAGCGCCCCTACAAAATCTGCGGCCAGAACGTCGTCGACCGTGGCACCTACAACGGCTACCGGCGTTACCACGCCTACTGCCACGTCTGTCACGGCCCGGACGGCCTCGGCAGTTCCTACGCCCCGAACCTCGTCGATTCGCTCAAGGTCATGAAGCGGGACGATTTCTCGCAAGTGGTGGCGGGTGGGCGGCAGAATCTCGCCGGCGGGAAAGAGAGCGTGATGCCGGCCTTCTACGAGGTGGCCGACGTCATGAACTACCTCGAGGACATCTATTCCTACCTCAAGGCACGCTCGGACGGCCAGCTCGGCCGCGGGCGGCCCGAGCGGTGCCCGTCGTGAAGCGCCGGCGCGGGCGCCGGGCGCGGCTCGTGCTCGGGGCGGCCCTGCTCGGTCTCGCGCTCCTGCCGCCTCCGTTCGCCCGGGCCGCCGATCCGAGCAAGGGCGAACTGCGTTCGCAGACCGCGTTTCGGGTCTGCGCCGATCCCGACAATCTCCCCTTCTCGAACGCGAAGGGCGAGGGCTTCGAGAACAAGATCGCCGAACTCTTCGCCGCGGCTCTCGGCTTGCCGGTCGCCTACACCTGGCACCCGCAGACGCTCGGCTTCGTGCGCAATACGCTCGGCGCCCAGCTGTGCGACGTGATCATGGCGGTCACTTCGGCGCACGAGCTCGTCCAGAACACCCGCTTCTACTACCGCTCGACCTACGTGCTGCTCTATCGGGCGGCCGACCGCGGCGCCTTCGACAGCCTCGATTCGCCGATGGTAGCGACCGCCCGGATTGGCGTCGTCGCGAACACGCCGCCCGCGGTTCTCGTGGAGCGCCGCGGTCTCATCGGCAACATAGTGACCTACAATCTTATCGTCGACACCCGGGTCGAGCATCCGGCGCAGCAGGCGGTGCAGGATCTCGCCGCGGGGCGCATCGACATGGCGCTCCTCTGGGGGCCGCTCGCGACCTACTGGGCCGGGCGGAGCCCCGTCCCGCTCGAATGGGTGCCGCTCAAGAGCGATCCCGGTCTGCAGACGGCGATGGACTATCGGATCTCCATGGGCTTGCGCTACGGCGAGAGCGAGTGGCTCGACACGCTCAACCGGCTGATCCGCGAGAAGCAGAAGGACATCGACCGGATCCTCGTGGAGTACGGCGTTCCCCTCCTCGACAGTCGCGGCCGGCTCCAGAACCCGCCACCCTGGCTGCAGGCCTCGGCGGCGCGCGGCGGTTGAAAAATGCGCCGGCGGCCGCTGTTCCTCGCCCTCGCCGCCGGCTCGCTCCCCCGGCCGGTGCGCGGCCAGGGCATGATGGACAAGGTCGATCTCGGCTCGCCGCGGATGACGCAGGCCGAGCTCGACCGGTCCGCGGTCCAGCGGCTGATCGCCGAGGCGGCCGGCCGCCCGGTCGGCCTCGCCGACCGCAGCCTCGACCGGCTCGATCTCTCGGGCCTCGATCTCGCCGGTGCCGATCTGCGTTGGGCAAGGCTCGACGGCGCCTCGCTCGCGGGCGCCCGCCTCGCCGGCGCCAACCTGGCTCTCGCTTGGGCCATCGGAGCCGATTTCGGCGAGGCGAACTTGCCCGAGGCCGACCTCTTCCAGGCCCCGCTCGGCCGTGCCCGGTTCGACCGCGCCGACCTCTCCCGGGCCCGCCTCGTCGCCGATTGCGATGGCACCTCTCTGGTCTAGGCCAGGCTCGTCGAGGCGCGCGCCGGCGCCGACATGCACAACCAGAGCATGGGCCTCATCCGGGCTTCGCTGCGCGGAGCCGTGCTCGACCGGGCCGATCTCTCGGGTGCGGATCTCGGCCGGGCCGATCTCGAGTTCGCCAAGCTCCGCGGCGCCCGCCTCGACGGGGCGAGCCTTCGGGCGGCGCTGTTGGGCGGGGCCGATCTCTCCGGCGCCTCGCTCGAGGGCACGTATCTCGCCGAGGCCGATCTCACCGGCACCGTCCTCACCGGCATTCGCGGCGCGCCCCGCGGGCTCGAGCGGGCCCGCAACCTCGACCGCGCGATTCGCGGCTGAGGCGCGGGACCTCAGGAGCGCCGCTCGGCGAAGACGACGTTCTCGACGAGGTAACGGATCCCGCGCAGCCAGCTCTCGTCGGTGTTGCCGCGGATCGCGACCGAGCCTTTGCGAACGAGCCGACCGCTTTCGACCTCGCCGATCCTGAGCGTCATGTCGAGAATGAGGTTGCTCGTCTTGCCGACCCAGGCGAGGGCCGCCTGCTCGGCGCCGAGCGCACGGGCGAGCTCGAGCTCGCAGCCGCCGCATTCGCGTAACGAAGCATAGGCATCGGTCGCGGCGGCGACCGGCGCGGGATCGACCAGGACATAGCCTTTCGCCGCCAGGAGCCGGCGGAGCTCCGCTTCGACGAGCCGCAGTCGCGCCCGCTCGTCGTCGCGCACGGGCTCCATGCTCGTCGTGACGAACTCGAGCGGGAAGAGCACGAGCCGCACACCGTCGGCCGCTCGGGCGGGGAGCGCGGCCGCGAGGACGAGCAGGAAGAGGAGAAAGGCGGAGGGCGATGCGGGCGACTTCATGCGGCCTCCAACGAAAGAAAAGACCCGGCGTCGCGCCGACGCCGGGTCCCGAGAGGAAGATCGCGCGGGATCAGTTCAGGGTGAAGACCGTGAGCTGACCACCGAGCTGGGTGTAGTTGGAGAGCGCCTTGTAGGCACCCACCGCACCCAGGCCCGCGGTGTCCTCGGTCAGGCCCGCGGCGAGGCCGATGCCGGCCCAACCGCCGATGCCCGAGAGCACCGCGATGTACTGCTTGCCGCCGTGCATGTAGGTGTTGACGTTGCCGATGATGCCGGACGGGGTCTTGAACCGATAGAGCTCGCGACCCGTGTCGGCGTCGAGCACCTTGAGGTAACCCTCTAGGGTGCCGTAGGCGACGATGTCACCGGCCGTGGCGAGCACGCCCGACCACACCGAGAACTGCTCGATGTTGAGCCACTTGTGGCCACCCTTGATCGGGTCCCAGGCACCGATCGCACCGAGCGTGTCGCCACCGGGCGCCGGGTACATGGACACGGTCGCGCCGACATAGGGCTGACCGGCGGTGTAGGTCACCCGGAACGGCTCGTAGTCCATGCAGACCGTGTTGTACGGCACGTACATGAGGCCGGTCTTCGGGCTGTAGGCCACCGGCTGCTGGTCCTTGGTGCCGAGCGCCGCCGGGCAGATGCCCTTGGTGTTGACGTCCTCGCCGTTGGCGTGTGTCGAGTACCTGGGATCGACGACCGGCCGGCCGTCCTTCACCTCCTTCACCCAGTTGACCCAGGGGAAGGACTTGTCGGCGCGCAAGAGCTCGCCGGTCACCCGATCGAGCGTATAGTTGAGGCCGTTGCGGTCGACGTGGAACAGCATCTTGCGCGGCTTGCCGTCCCAATTGCCGTCGAACAGCACCATCTCGTTGACGCCGTCGTAGTCCCACTCGTCGTGGGGGGTCATCTGGTAGACCCACTTGGCGACGCCGGTGTCCGCGTTGCGCGCCCAGATGGTCATCGACCACTTGTTGTCACCGGGCCGCTGGACCGGGTTCCAGGTGCCTGGATTACCCGACCCGTAGTAGACGAGGTTCAGCTCCGGGTCGACCGAGATCCAGCCCCAAGTGCAGCCACCACCGATCTTCCACTGATCGCCCTGCCAGGTCTTGAGGCTCGAGTCCTTGCCGACCGGCTTGCCGAGCTCGGTGGTCTTCTCCGGATCGACGAGAATCTCGTTGTCCGGGCCCATCGAGTAGCCGCGCCAGACCCGCTGGCCGGTCTTGATGTCGTAGGCGGTCAGATGGCAGCGGACGCCGAACTCGCCGCCCGAGATGCCGACGTAGACCTTGTCCTTGTAAACGAGCGGCGCCGAGGTGCCGGTCTCGCCCTTGGACGGATCGCCGTTCTTGCTCTGCCAGAGAACCTTGCCGGTCTTGGCGTCGAGCGCGACGAGCGTGGTGTCGGCCTGGTGCAGGAAGATCTTGCCGTCACCGTAGGCGACGCCGCGATTGACCGTGTCGCAGCACATCACCGGGATGACGTTCGGATCCTGCTTCGGCTCGTACTTCCAGATCACCCGGCCCGGCTCGTTGAGGTCGAGCGCGTAGACGATGTTCGGGAACGGTGTATGGACGTACATCACGTTGCCGATCACGAGGGGGCCGCCCTCGTGGCCGCGCAGGACGCCGGTCGAGAAGGTCCAGGCGACCTTCAGGTCCTTGGCGTTGTTCTTGTTGATCTGCGCGAGCTGGCTGTACCGATGATGCGAGTAGTTGCCACCCTGCATAACCCAATAGGCCGGGTTCTCCTGCAGGAGCAACAGCTCGTCGTTGGCCTCGGCGAGCGATGGCCCAGCGAGCAACGCCGCCATCGCGACGCCGCAACCGAGCACGACCTTCGACTTCACGACCTTGCCTCCGTCGTTGGTTCTTGTCGCGTGGTCGCATCCGCACGCCGATCGGAACCGCCCTCCCACCCCGCCGGCACGCCGCCCTCCTCTGGGTCAGCGGCGCCCCGGCCCTCCGACCGATTCGCGTAAGCCACCATTTTTTAAAGAGCGCGTACCGACAGCGCAAGCTCGTCGCTCGCAAGCCTGCTCAGCCGAGCGCCGCCACGATTTCGCGATAGGCCGCCTCGGGATAAGCCTTCATCGTGAGGGTCCGTACGTTCCCTCGGCTCGCGAGCTGCAGCGTCCAGCGCGCCGCGATCGCATCGTCCGGCGTCTCGTAGACCACGACGAGATCGAAGGGGCCCATCGTCATGAACAGGTGTAGGATCCGGCCGCCCATCGCCTCGAGCAGCGCCTTCGCCTCGTCGAACCGCTCGGGCGAGCGGTGCACCGCCCGGATGCCCTGGTCCGTCCAGTTCACGAGTGCAACGAAAAGCGTCATCTCCGCGCCTCCCTTTCGTTCCTCCCCGCTCGGGGCGCCTTCGCCACCGATTTCCGCACGTTAGCACCGCTGCCGCCGGCTGTCCGCGGCTTGTCCGGGCCGCGCGCGGGCGCGAGGATCGCGCGCGTTCGAGAAGGGGGTGCGGGATGGAACCGGTTCGGGTCGGGTTCGTCGGGCTCGGAGCGATGGGCGGGCCGATGGCCGCCAACCTCCTCCGCAAGGGCTTCGTGGTGCGCGGCTACGATCTCTCGGCCGAAGCCCGGGCCCGGCACGTCGCCGCCGGCGGCGAGGAGGCCCGCGACCCGGCCGAAGCGGCGGCCGGTGCCGCCCTCCTCCTGATCGTCGTCGCCACCGCCGAGCAAGCCCGGGCGGTCCTCGACGCCGCCCGTCCGGCACTCGCCCCGGCTGCCACGGTCGTCCTCCACGCGACCGTGCCACCGGCCTTCGCCCGCGCCCTCGGCGCGGCGCTCGCCGCTGCCGGGCACCCCTTCCTCGATGCGCCGATCTCGGGTGGCCGGCTCAAGGCCGAAGCGGGCGAGCTCACCATCATGGCGAGCGGCGGCGAGGCCGCCTTCGCCGCGGCCGGGCCGGCCCTCGAGGCGATGGCGGCCAAGATCTACCGGCTCGGCGCCGAGCCCGGGATCGCCTCCACCGTCAAGACCATCAACCAGCATTTGGCGGGCGTTCACATCGCTGCCGCCTGCGAGGCGATGGCACTCGGTGTGCGGGCCGGAGCGGATGCCGCCACGCTCTACGAGGTGATCGCCAACAGCGCCGGCAGTTCCTGGATGTTCGAGAATCGGGTCCCGCACATCCTGGCGCGCGACTTCACCCCGCTTTCGGCGGTGGAGATCTTCGTCAAGGACCTCGGCATCGTGCTCGACCTCGGCCGCGCGCTGCGCTTCCCGTTGCCGCTCGCGGCGGCGGCGCACCAGCAATTCCTGGCCGCCGCCGCAGCCGGCCTCGGCCGCGAGGACGATTCGGCCGTGGTCAAGGTCTACGAGCGGCTCGCCGGGATCGAGGTCAGAGGCCGCGGCGAAGGCTGAGGCCGGCCGGCCCCGGCCCGATGCGCCTGGTCGATCCCCGGGTCGAGCTCGCCGTCGGGCTCGTCGCCCTCGCCGCCCTCGGCTTCGGCATCCTGCTTGTCCTCCTCCCCTTCCTCTCCGCCCTCTTGTGGGCCGCCATCCTGGCCTATGCCGCCTGGCCGCTGCACGCCCGGCTGGTCCGCGTCCTGCGCGGCCGGGCCGGTCTCGCCGCCGGGCTCGCCACGATCCTCCTCGGGGTCGCGCTTCTCCTCCCGCTCGTCCTGGTCGGCCGCCAGCTCGCGGACGGGATCACGCTCCTCGTCGATTCGATCCGTCAGCTGCTCGAGCTCGGCATGCCGCCGCCACCCGAATGGCTGTTCGACCTGCCGACGGTCGGGCCGCAGCTCGTCGATGCCTGGAACCGCCTCGCCGAGGACCTGCGCGACTTGCCGGGCCTGGTCCAGCCCTGGCTCGCCACGGCGCGCGACTTCGCGATCCGCGCCGGCCTCGCCCTCGGCTCCGGCCTCTTCGAGCTCGCCCTCTCGCTGACCGCCGCCTTCTTTTTCTTGCGCGACGGGCTGCATCTCGTGGAGCAGACCCGGCGCGCCGGCGAGCGAATCCTGGGCGAGCGGGCACAACATCTCCTCGAGGTCGCGGGCTCGACCGTGCGCGGCGTGGTCTACGGCTTCGTCGGTACGGCGATCGTCCAGGGTGCGGTGGCGGCGATCGGCTTCGCGCTCGTGGGCATCCCCGGTGCGCTCGCCCTGGGTGTGCTCACCTTCTTCACGGGCCTGCTCCCGGCGATCGGCCCGCCGCTCGTCTGGCTGCCCCTCGCCGGTTGGCTCGGGATCCAGGGGCAGACGGCGGCCGGGCTCTTCCTCGCGGCCTACGGCTTCTTCGTGATCAGCGGGATCGACAACCTGATCCGCCCCTGGCTGATCTCGCGCGAGAGCAACCTCTCCTTCCTCCTGACCTTCCTCGGCGTGGTGGGCGGCGCCTATGCCTTCGGCTTTCTCGGGATCTTCATCGGGCCGGTGCTGCTCGCCCTCGGCCGGGCGATCCTGGAGGACTGGATCCGGCCCGAGCCGAGCTAGGCGGGGGTACTCGATCCTGCGGGCTCCTCTGGACAGGCCCCCGGGCTTGTGGGAAGCGCCCCGGGGCGCCGAGCTCCGGCGCGCCGCGACCGACCGCAACGATGCGCAAGCTCCTTTGGATCTTCTTCACCGCACCGGGCACCCGGCCCTGGCTCCTGGTGCTGGCGCTGCTCGCGGCCACTCTCGCCGAGGGGCTCGGCTTCGCCACCCTCATGCCGCTGATCGGCGTGGCAGCCGACAGCGGGGCGCAGGACACTTCGCCCCTCAATCGTGCGGTCCGCAGCGCTCTCGCGTGGCTCGGCCTGCCGCTCGAGGTCGGCCCTCTCCTGATCCTCGTGGTCGCGATCCTCGTGCTCCGGTCGGCCCTCCGCCTGGTCGCCACGGTCTATGTGGGCAACGCGATGGCGACCGTGACGACCGGCATTCGCCGCCGACTGATCGAGCATCTCTTGGCGGTGCGCTGGCGCTTTCTCGTCCACCAGCCGCTCGGACGGATCGCCAACGTCGCCTCGGGCGAGGCGATGCGCGCCGGCCGCGCCTTCACGCTCGTGGCCGAACTCCTGGCACTCGCCATCCAGAGCGCAGTCATGGGCGCGATCGCGGTCCTCGTCTCCTGGAAGATCGCGCTCGCCGCTGCGGTCATCGGTGCCCTCATCACCGCGGCGCTCGCGATCTTCGTCCGCGGCTCGCGCACTGCCGGCCGCAAGCAGGCGTCCCGGACCAAGGATCTGCTCGTCTATCTCTCGGACACGCTCGGCAATCTCAAGCCCGTCAGGGCGATGGCGCGGGAGGCCGCCTTCGCCCGCCTGTTCGAGACCCGCATCCGCCGGCTGCACAAGACGATTCGCCGCCAGGTCCTGAACCGCGAGGGGCTCAACAATCTCCAGGACATGCTGCTCGCGATCGCTCTGGGCTCGGGCTTCTGGGTCGCCTGGTCGATCTGGCGGGTGCCGGTCGCCGAGCTCGTGGTCGTGGGCATCGTCCTCTACCGCTCGGTCTCCTCGATCGGCAAACTGCAGAAGGTCTATCAGACAGCGGTCGAGATGGAGGCCTCCTGGTACCAGGCCGAGGAGCTGATCGCCGAAGCGGCGGCCGCCCCCGAGCCCAATCCCGGCCGGCTGCCGGCCCGTTTCGAGCGAGCCGTGGCGCTCGAGGCGGTGAGCTTCGCGCACGGCTCCCATCGCGTCCTCGAGCGGGCGAGCCTCCTCGTGCCGGCGGGCTCGCTCACCGTGCTCACCGGCCCCTCGGGCGCCGGCAAGACGACCGTGGTAGATCTCATTCTCGGCCTCCACCGGCCGGACAGCGGCCGGGTCACGATCGACGGGGTCGATCTGGCCGAGATCGACCTCCTCAGTTGGCGGCGGATGGTCGGCTACGTGCCGCAGGAGACGGTGCTGTTCCACGACACGATCCGCGCCAACCTCACCCTCGGCGACGACAGCCTCGACGACACCGCCCTCGAGGCGGCGCTTCGGACCGCCGAGGCCTGGGACTTCGTGGCCGCCCTACCCGAGGGGCTCGAGACGATGGTGGGCGAGCGCGGTGCGCGGCTCTCGGGCGGCCAGCGCCAGCGCATCGCGCTCGCCCGGGCGCTCCTGGGCTCGCCCAAGCTGCTCGTGCTCGACGAGGTCACGAGCGCGCTCGACCCGACCACCGCCTCGGAGATCACCCGCAACATCCGCCGCCTCGCCGACCGCACGACCGTGCTCGCCGTGACCCACCGGCCGGAGCTGCTCGAAGTCGCCGATCGGATCTGGCACGTGGAGGGCGGCACCGTGGTACCGGTCGCACCCGGCCGCGTCGCGGCGCAGCGACCAGCGGTCGAGTTGACGGGGGGATCGGCCGGGGCCTAGCTCCCCTCGACCCGTAGCCTCGGCGGAGGATTCGTCGATGGACGCTTCTGCGGCGCGCACCTGGCCCTATTTCCGCGAGCAGCCGGAATGTGTCCTGCTGCCGCCGCGGCCGGGTGTGACGCCGAGCCCGACCCCCCCGGTCCGCATTTTCCTCGGCACCGAACCGGCCCAGTACCGGGCCGAGCGGATCTTCTTCTGGTCGATAGAGAAGCACCGCGACCCCGCGCGGGCTTACGAGATCTACCGGATGAGCGATCTCGCGGGCTTCGACCGGAAGGGCTGGCGGACCGGCTTCACGAAGTACCGCTTCGCGATCCCCGAGCTCGCGGGTGGCGTGGGCCGGGCGATCTACAACGACGTCGACCAGATCTACCTGGCCGATCCGGCCGAACTCTTCGACCTCGAGATGGGCGAGCACGGCTATCTCGCGATCTCGCCCGAAGAGACCTCGGTCATGCTGATCGACTGCGCCAAGATGTTGCCCTTGTGGAACCGCGCCACGGCCGCGCGCGAGGGCAAGCACGCCTTGATCAAGAAGCCGGCCTCGGTACCGGGCCTCTGGGGTCCGTGCGATCCGCACTGGAACGCCCGCGACCAGGAATATGTCGAGGGCCGCACCAAGTGCCTGCACTACACGGCCCTGCACCAGCAACCCTGGGAGCCCTTCCCGGACGACTATTCCTACCACCCGAACCCGCTCGCCTACATCTGGTACGACCTCGAGCGGGAGGCCGATGCCGCGGGCTACCAGATCTTCGGGCCCGATCGGCCGTCGCCGACCTTTCGCGAGCTCGCCTTCGCGAACGAGCCGCTGCCGCCGGTCGAGCCCGCCCGGCCGAGCGAGGCCGACCGCCGCCTGCTCGCCGACGCGGGGGCCCGCCGCCTGCTCTTGGTCGGCTTCGGCGGAGCTCCGAGCGTCGAAGCCCTGCCTCAGGGACTCGAAGCGGTGGCCGTCGACCTCGCCCGCGACCCGCATCTCCAAAGCGCCGGTCCGGTCGACGCGGTCCTCGCGTGGGACCTGCTCGACCGGCTGCCGCCGGCCGACATCGCCTGGGTGCTGGACGGGCTTTTCGCCTGCGCCGGCAAGGCCGTAATCGTGCGGGTTCGAGCGCGCGCGCTCCAGGGCCTCGCGAGCCCCGAATGGTGGCGACGGCGGATCGCCGAGGCGGCCAGTCGGCGGCCCGGCCCCTCCTGGCGGCTCGAGGTGGCTCCCGACCCGCGGTTCGCTTCGACCGGCGCGCGCGGCTTCACCTGCCGACGCACGGCGGATCCCGGCCATCCCAAGGTGTGGGCACTCACCACGGGCGATCCGGTCTACGACCGCCAGGTCGAGGAGCTCGCGGGCGCCCTGGGCTGGCCCTGGGAGAGCCGCCGGCTCGTGCTCAACGGCCGCCGTCGTCTGCCCAATCTCCTCCTGGGCGCTTCGCTCGCGAGCGTCGATCGGACCGCGAGCGATCCCCTGAGCCCGCCCTGGCCCGACCTCGTGCTGGCCTCCGGCCGCAAGAGCGTGCCGGCCGCGCTCTGGATCCGGCGGGCCTCGGGCGGCCGGACCCGGCTCGTCCAGATCGGCCGGCCGCGGGCACCTTTCGAACTGTTCGACCTGATCGTCGCCACCCCGCAGGCGCGGCTGCCGCTGCGCGACAACGTGCTGCCCGTGGCGGCCCCGCTCGCCGGTCTCGACCCGGCCCGGGTGGAAGCCGCCCGCGCCACCTGGGCCGAGCGGCTCGTCGGCCTGTCGCGGCCCTGGACGGCCCTGATCGTCGGCCGTGGCCGGGACGGCTATCGGGTCACGGCGGCGGCCCTCGCCCGGGCCGGAACGCTGCTCGCCGAAGAGCTGCGGGCCGGCGGAGGTGCGGTTCTCCTCCACCTCGACCGCAAGACGCCCGAGCCGGCGGCGGCAGCGCTGCGGGCGGCCCTCGCGGGCCTGCCGCAAGTCGCGGTGCGGGCCGGAACGGGCGAGGATCGGGACGCCCGGGCAGCCTTCCTCGCCCTGGCCGATCGGGTGGTGGTGACCGCCGACGAACTCGCGAGCCTCGCCGAGGCCTGCCTCGCCGGTAAGCCCACGCGCCTCGTGGACCTGCCGCGCTGGTACGATCGCATCCCGTTCGGCCCGAAGCTGGTCCGCTTCGGCCGGCTGCTCGTGGGCGGCGGCACGAGCTATCGCGGCACCCCGCATCAGCAGCACGCGCTCGGCCGGCTCGTGGACCATCTCGCCACCCGCGGTCTCCTGAACCTGCCGCGCGATCCGGCCGAGCTGCACCGGGCGCTCCTCGCCCGCGGGCTCGTGGCCCGGCTCGGGGAAGCAGTGGAGCCGATGGCCCGGCCCAAGCCGCTCGACGATCTGGCGCGCGTGGCCGAGCGGGTCCGCCGCCTCATGAGCGAGCAACCGAGCGCCGCCTGAGGGCCTCGGCCGCCTCGGGGGTCGACGCTCGCGGCCGGAGACGGGCGAGGCGCCGCAGCTCCGCCCCCGGGTCGCGAGCCCGGGCGGCGAGGCCGCACCGGCTTGCCGCCCCGGGTGCGGCGGCTTACCTGCAGATCGGCCGGTCTTCCGGACCGACCTGCGCCTCGTGAAACGGACGGGACGGATCGATGGTGATCTCTTGGCGACCCTGGGTGAGCCGGCGCTACCAGCTCGACAAGATGACGTTGGGCGAGCTCGTCGTCGCCTATCTCACGCATTATTCGATCCTGGTCTATTTCGTGACGGCGGCCGTCTCGACCCTGTTCGCGATCCGGCTCGCCGAGGGCTGGCTCGGCCCGTTGCTCGCCTTGGCCGTCACGATCCTCGTCTACCCGGCCGTCGAATATCTGTTGCACCGCTTCGTCCTGCACGGCCGGTTCCTCTACAAGTCGCCGCTCACCGCGCGGGTGTGGAAGCGGATCCATTACGACCACCACGCCGACCCGCACGATCTCGCCGTGCTGTTCGGCGCGCTCTACACGACCTTGCCGACGATCGCGCTGATCGCGCTGCCACTCGGCTGGCTCGTGGGCGGCTCGTCGGGTGCCTTCGCCGCCTTCGCCACCGCACTCCTGCTCTTCGCCGGCTACGAGTTCTGCCACTGCGTCCAGCACCTGCCGTTCACACCCAAGAACCGCTGGCTGCGGGAGATCAAGCGGCGCCATCTCGCGCACCATTTCCACAACGAGCAGGGCAATTTCGGGATCACGAGCGGGCTCTGGGACCGGATCCTGGGCACGCTCTACGAGCATCCCCGCGAGGTGCCGCGCAGCCCCACGACCTTCAACCTCGGCTACACGGCCGAGGAGCGGCAGCGGTATCCCTGGGTGGCCGAGGCGTCGGCGAGCGAGACCGAGCTCGCCGCCCGCCGCACCCGCCGCGCGGCTTGAGCCGGCTCCTGTGGCGCGGGTCGAGGTCGAGCGGGTCGAGGGGCGTCGCGGCCTCGCCCGCTTCCTCGCCGTCCCCGACCCGATCTACCGGGACGATCCCTGTTGGGTGAAGCCGCTCGACCTCGAGCGGCGACAGCATCTCGACCCGGCCCAGAACCCCTTCCTCCGCCGCATCGAAATCGCCTTCTTCGTGGCGCGACGGGACGGGCGGGACGTCGGCCGGATCACGGCCCAGGTCAACCGGGCGCATCTCGAGCGCTACCGAGACGCCACCGGCCATTTCGGCTTCCTCGAGGGCGAGGACGATCCGGAGGTCTTCGAAGCTCTCGCCAGAACCGCCGAGGGCTGGCTCGCCGAGCGCGGCATGCGTCGGGTGGCGGGTCCCTTCGACCCCTCGATCAACGATTCCTGCGGCCTCCTGGTCGAGGGCTTCGAGACGGTCCCGAGCATGCTGATGGGGCACCACCGGCCCTGGTATGGCCGGCGTCTCGAGGAGCTCGGCTACCGCAAGGCGAAAGACCTTCTCTGCTACTGGTTCGACGTCCAGGCCCCCCTGCCACGCGCCGCCGAGGCGGCGATGGCGCGGGTGGCGCGTTCCGCCAAGATCCGCACCCGTCCGCTCGACATGCGCCGCTACGAGGACGAGATCCGGACGATCTGCGCGATCTTCAACGATGCCTGGTCCGACAATTGGGGTTTCATTCCTTTCGACGAGGCCGAGGCGCTCCATCTCGCCCGCTCGATCCGGCCGCTCGTGGGAGCGCGGGATTTCGTCCTGGCCGAGCTCGAGGGCGAGCCCGCGGCGATGCTCGTGGTCCTCCCGAACCTCAATCTCGCGATCCGCGATCTGGGCGGCAGGCTGCTCCCCTTCGGCTGGTTCAAGCTCCTCTGGAGGCTGCGCGTTCGAGGCGTTCCGGAATGGCGGATGCCTCTCATGGGCGTGCGCAAGGCCTATCAGAACGGGCCGTTGGGTGCCGCCCTCGCCCTTTCCGTGATCGCCGAGATCAAGCGCGTGCACACCCCGCGCGGCACCCGCGGTGCGGAGCTCTCCTGGGTGCTCGAGGACAATCGCCGGGTGCGGACGATCATCGAGCTGTGCGGCGGCCGACATTACAAAACCTACCGGATCTACGAGAAGGAGCTCGGGTGAGGCCGGCGGTCGAGCTTCGCGCTGTGGTACTCGCGGGTGCCCGGCCGGGCGAGACCGACCCGGTCGCGCGGGCCGCGGGCGTCCGCTTCAAATGCCTGGCCCCGGTCGCCGGACGGGCGATGGTCGAACGGGTGGTGGAGGCGCTCGCCGGCCTGCCGGCCCTGCGACACATCCTGCTCCTGGCCGACCCTGCGGCCGGCGTCGCCAGGCTGCCGGTCGTCGCCCGGGAGCTCGCGGCCGGGCGCCTCGCGCTGCGGGCACCCGAGGCCACCCCCTCGACGAGCGTGGCGGCGGCCCTCGGGGAAGCGGGCGACGGGCCGCTTCTCGTCGCCACGGCCGATCATCCTCTGCTCGATAGGCCGATCCTCGAGGCGTTCCTCGGCCCGGCACTCTCGAGCGGTGCCGCGGTCGTGGTCGGCCTCGCCCCCGAGTCTGCCGTCCGTGCGGCCGCACCGGCCAGCCGGCGGACCTGGTGGCGCTTTCGAGACGGGCGCTTCTCGGGCGCCAACCTCTTCCTTCTGCGGGGTGCCGAGGCGCGACCGGCGCTCGCCTTCTGGCGGCGGGTCGAGGCCGAGCGCAAGCGACCCTGGCGTATCGTCCGGCTCCTCGGGGTCACCGATTTGCTGCTCTATCTCGCCGGTCGCCTGACACTGGCCGAGGCAATGGCGCGCGCGTCCCGCCTGCTCGGCTGCTCCGTGACGGCCGTGTCGATCCCGATCGGCGCGGCGGCGATCGACGTCGACCGGCCGGACGATCTCGCACTCGTCGAGGCGATCCTCGCCTGCCGTGCCGCCGGGAGGGAAGCTTGAGCGCGATCCTTCGCCTCGCCCATCTGACCGACGTGCATCTCTCGCCCCTGCCCCGGCCGCGGGCGCGCGAGCTCGCCTCCAAACGGCTCACGGGCTTCCTCTCCTGGCAGCTCCACCGGCGAAAGGTGCACCTCGCGACGATCCTCGAGGCGAGCGTGGCGGCACTCGCGGCCGCCCGGCCCGACCACTGGGTGTTGACCGGCGATCTCGTCAACATCGCGCTGCCGGGCGAATTCGAGCGGGCCCGGGTGTGGCTCGAGCGGCTGGCCCCGTCCGGGCGGCTGACGCTCGTGCCCGGCAACCACGACGCCTATGTGGCGGGGGCGGCGGAGGCCCACTGGCCGGCTTGGGCCGCCTGGATGGAAGGTGCCCGTGGGCCCGGGAGCTTTCCCTTCGTCCGCCGGGTCGGCGCCGTGGCCCTCGTAGGGCTGTCGAGTGCGGTCCCACGTCCCTGGGGCGATGCCGCGGGGGCGCTCGGGCCGGAGCAGCTCGGTCGTCTCGAGGGTCGACTCCGTGCCCTCGCTCGCGAGGGGCTCGCGCGGGTGATCCTCGTCCACCACCCTCCGGTCGAGGGCTGGAGCCCGGCCCGAAAGGCGCTCTTGGACGCCGCCGAACTCCGCGCGCTCCTGGTCCGCGAGGGTGCCGAACTCGTCCTCTCCGGTCACGACCACCGGCTCGAGGTCGGCACGCTCGAAGGGCCCGTGGGCCCCATCCCGGTGGTCGCGGGACCCTCCGCCTCGTTGCGCGCGGGCGAGCCCGAAAGGCGCGGCGGCGGTCTCCTCTTCACGATCGCCCGTGCCGAAACCGAACGGGGTTTCCGGATCGCGGCCGAAGCCTACCGGATCGGGCCCGACGGTCGATCGGTGCGCGAACCGTTGACACTTCGGGGTCCGGCCGTGGCCGCGCTCGCCTAGGCAGCGAGGAGCCCTTGGGATATCTGCCTCGAATGGCGAGCCCGTGCGGCGAGCGACACCCAGTCCGTCGCCCCGGACCGAGCCCCTACCTGCCGCCCGATCGATGAGCCTGCTCAGCCGCTACCTCGTCGGTCAGATCCTCCGCCCGATGCTCGCGATCGTACTCGTGGCGCTCGCCGTGCTCTTGGCGGAGCGGATGTTGCGGGTGCTCGACATCGTGATCGGCTGGCGGGGCAGCATGCTCGTTTTGCTCGAGATGCTGAGCTACCTCGTCCCGCACTACATGGGCGTTGCGCTCCCGGCTGCCTTTTTCCTCGCCATTCTGGTGGTCTTCGGCCGCCTTTCCCGCGACGGCGAGATCGACGCCATGCTCGCCGCCGGCCGTGGCCTGCACGAGCTCCTGCGGCCGCTCCTCGTGATCGCGGCCCTGCTCGTCCTGATCAACGCCGCGATCGTCAGTCATCTCCAACCTTATAGTCGCTACGCTTATCGGGCTGCGCTCTTCGCTCTCTCCAACGTCTCCTTTTTGACCCTGATCCGCGAGCGCGCCTTCGTGACCCTGGCCGGTACGACTTACGCCGTGGACCGGCTCAGTCCCGAGCGCGATCGCCTCGAGGGCCTCGTCCTGTTCAGCCGTATGGCCGACGGCAGCACTCTGGCGATCACCGCCCGGCGCGGCCGGATCCTCGCCGCCCAGGGCGAGCAACCCGTCCGCTTCGACCTCGAGGACGGCGTCCACCAGTTCGTGCCCGGGGTCGAGGGTGGTGATCGGAGCCGGCCGGCGGCGACGATCCGCTTCCGGAGCTTCACGACCGACCTCGAGGGTCGCGAGCCCAAGCCTTTCCGCCCGCGCGGCGAGGACGAGCGGGAGCTCACCCTGCCCGAGCTCGTGGCGGCCCGCGCCGAACCGCCCAGAGGTATCGACCCTCCCGAGATCGAGGCCGAGCTGCACGGCCGGCTCGCGCGCGTGCTCTCGATCCCGCTCCTGCCGCTCGTGGCGCTCCCGCTCGCGATCGCGCGTCGCCGTGCCCGCCGCTCCTACGGGATCGTCGTCGGCCTTACCCTCCTGCTCGCCTACAACCAGGTCCTGCATTTCGGCGAATCGCTCGTGGACGACGGCAAGCTCTCGCCCTGGCTCGGCCTGTGGTTGCCCTTCGGGCTCTTTCTGGCGCTCGGCGCGATGTTGACTTGGTGGCGGTCCGCGCGGGTGCCACACGGCGGCGGCAGCGGCCGTATCGACCTCCTCGTGGAGCGGCTCGAGGCCTGGGCCGGCCAGCGCTTCGGGCTGCGGAGCGACGGCCCGTGAGCCGGCTCACCTGCTACCTCGTCCGGCTCTACCTCGTCCGTCTCGCGGTGGTACTGCTGGCGGTAACCGGGTTCGCGCTGCTCTTCGACCTTCTCGACATGGGTCCGCGGGTCGTCCGCCGAGCCGGCGGCTCGGCCTGGGCCCTCCTCGCCTACGTGCCGATCCGCATGCCGACGCTCGTGACCGAGCTGTTGCCCATGGTCGTGCTCGTCGCCGGCCTGCTCACAGCGAGCGATCTGTTGCGCTCGCGCGAGCTCGTGGCGATGTGGGGCGCTGGGGTCTCCCGCCTCGGCCTCGTGGCCCGGCTGTGGCCGGTGGCGCTCGTCGTCCTCGGCGGGAAGATCCTTCTCGACGATCTCGCCGTGCCGAAGACGGTGCCGGCATTGCGCGCACTGGGCGTCGCCGACTTCAAGACCGTTGGCCTGCCCTCCAGCGGCCAGATCTGGCTCAGGACCGGGAGCGACGTGCTCCGGTTGCCGGCGGCGGCCGCCGCTCGCGGCGAGCCGCGCGACCTTCTGATCCTGCGGCTCGACCCCGAAGGCCGGCTGCTCGAGCGGCTCGAGGCGGCGCGCGCCGAGCCGGCGGCCGACGGGTGGCTGTTGCACGAGGTGATCCGCCGGCCCGCCGCCGCTCGGCCCACCGAGCAGCTGGACGAGCTCTTCTGGCCGGTGCGGATCGATCTCGAGCAGGTGGCACTCATGGCCAAGCTGCCACGCGAGCTTTCGCTCGCCCAGCTCTGGCGGGTGATCGAGGCGGACGGATTCGGGGTCGGGGGGACCGAAGCCCATCGGACATGGCTGCAGGCCCGGCTCGCCGGGCTCGTGGCACTCTGGGCGACGATCGTACTGCCCTTTGCTCTGGCGCACCGGCTGGCCCGGGTCGGCGAGACCTTCGCCCTGTTCTCCAAGGGTCTTGCCGTCGGATTCGTCAATCTGATCGCCAATGGCCTTTTGCTCGCGCTCGGCGAGCTCGGGCTTCTGAGCCCGGTGCTGGCGGCCTGGACCGCACCGATCGGCTTCGCGATCTTCGTGCTGCTGCTCGCGGGCGCCCTCGAGAAGCGTCGCGGCCGGCCCGTCGTTCCCCCGCTCGGAACGGTGCGCGCATGAAGCGGGCGGCGATCGCCTTCGTCCACAATCGGCGCAGCGAGCGCAACAAGCGCGGCACGGCCGACATCGAGGCGGTGCTCGCCCGCTACCCCGAGGTGGTCCGCCTCGACTTCGACGGGCTCACCCGACTGCACGACATCGCCCGGGACCTCGCCCGCCTCGCCCCGGCGCTCATCGTCGTCAACGGCGGCGACGGGACGGTCCAGGGTCTCCTGACCGAGCTCCTGGAGCATCGCTTGTTGAGCCCGCTGCCGCCGATCGCGATCCTGCCGCGCGGCATGGCCAACATGACCGCGGCCGATTGCGGCTTGCGCCGGCGCGGTGCCGGTGCACTGGCGCGCCTCCTGGACAACGCGCGCTGCGGCCTCCTGGACCGCTTCGTGGTGCATCGACGGGTACTGCGGGTGGACGGCCTCGAGGGCGGCCAGGCCCAGCGCGGCATGTTCATGGGAGCGCTCGGCATCACCGATGCGATCCATCTTTGCAAGACCCGGGCCCACAGCCTGGGCCTCAAGGGGGAGCTCGCCCATTTCGTGACGCTCGCCCAGATCCTCTGGGGGCTCGCCCGCGGCCGACGGCCGCCCGGGATGCTCGAGGGTGCGCCGGTGGCCATGCGCTTCGAGGACGGCGAGACCCGCGAGGGCCGCCAGCTTCTCCTGTTCGCCACCACGCTCGACCGGCTGATCCTGGCCTCGCGGCCCTTCTGGAACGGCCTCGCCCGTCCCTTCCGACTGACCGCGATCCGCCAGCCCCCCGAGGGTCTCGTTCGCCGAGCGCTCTGCGTGCTCTACGGTGGCGAACGGCGCCCCTTGCCGGCCGACAGTTTCTTCAGCCGGGGCAGTGCCCGGGCCGAGCTCGAGATCGCCTCGGAGATCACCATCGACGGTCAGTTCTACCGACCCGTCCCGGGCCGCCCGCTGGTCGTGACCGCGCCCGAGGAGGTTCGATTCGTGCGGTGCTGACGATCGCGCCCGATCCCGTCCGCGAGCTCGTCGCGCGCGAGGCGGGGCTTCCCGTACCGGCCGCTTTCCGCGCGATCGGCGAGGTGGCGCGTGCGCGCTTCGCGCCGGCCAGCCGGGCGGTTCTACTTTACGGCAGCTGCCTGCGCGACGGCGAGGATCGGGATCGGCTCGTCGATCTCTACGTCCTGCTCGACGATGCGACGAGCGGGGCGGAACGGCCCCTCCTGCACACCCTCGGCGCGCTCCTGCCCCCCAATGTGTATCATCTCGCCGCCCCCTTCGAGGACCGAACGGTGCGGGCCAAGGTGGCGGTCGTGGGGCTCGCCCGGCTCGAGCGGCTCGTGGGCCCCCGGACCCTCGAACCCTATTTCTGGGCGCGGCTCGCTCAGCCCGTGCGGCTGCTCTGGGCCGCCGATCCGGCCGTCGAGGCCCGCGTGCACGCGCTCCTCGCCCGGTCGGTACGGACCCTCGTGGCGGCGGTCCGGCCGCTCCTCGGCACCGCACCCCACCCGCTCGGGCTCTTCGAGCGGGCCTTCCACGAGACCTACCGCTGCGAGCTCAGGGCCGAGAGGCCGGGCCGCGCCGCTCTGATCGTCACGGCCGACGCGGCGCGCTACGAGCGCCTCGCGCGCCTCTGCCTCGCCGGCGCGCCGCTGCCCGGGCCGGAGGAGCAGGCCCGTGCGCTCCGGCTCTGGGCGCGGCGACGCCGGCTCGGCAAGCTGCGCTCGGTCCTGCGGCTCGCCAAGGCCGCCTTCACCTTCGAGGGCGGGGCGGATTATCTCGCCTGGAAGATCGAGCGGCACTCGGGCGAGCGGATCGTGCTCCGCCCCTGGCAGCGCCGACATCCGATCCTCGCGGGTCTCCTCCTCCTGCCGCGGCTGCGCCGGCGCGGTGCCGTCCGCTGAGCCTATTCGGCGGCGACCGCTCGCTCGAGCCGGGAGAGCTCGGCCGAGAGCGCGGCGAAACGCTGCAGGACGGTCTCGATCTGCTCGTCGGTGTGCGCGGCCGAGACGCTGCAGCGCAAGAGGCAGACCCCGCCCGGGGTACCAGGCGGCAGAGCGAGGTTGACATAGACCCCGGCCTCGAGGAGCCGGTTCCAGGCGAGTAAGGCGGTCTGCTCGTCGGGCAGGCGGATCGAGAGGATGGGGCCCGGCGGGGCGGCGAGCGAAAAGCCCGCGCGAGCGAGCCCGGCGTGCAGCCTGCGGGCGTTCGCCCAGATCCGCTCGCGCAGCTCGGGCCGCGCGACGATCTGCGCGAGCGCAGCACGCACCGAGGCGATGGTCGCGGGCCCTGACGAGGCCGTGAACATGTAGGGTCGCGCCGCCACGCGCAGGAGCTCGAAGCGGGGATGGTCGGAGACCGCGAAGCCGCCGACGCCGCCCAGAGACTTCGAGAAGGTCCCGACGACGAAGTCGACTTCCGCCTCGACCCCCTGGGCCTCGGCCACGCCGCGCCCGCGGGCGCCGAACACGCCCATCGAATGCGCTTCGTCCAGCAGCAGGAAGGCGCCGTAGCGCTTCTTGACGGCGACGATCTCCTCGAGCCGGGCGACGTCGCCGAGCATGGAATAGAGGCCCTCGACGATCACGAGCCTGACCCCGCCCGGCGTGGGGTTGCGCTCGAGCCGGCGGTCGAGATCGTCCGGGTCGTTGTGGCGGAAGCGTACCACGGTCGCACCGGACAGCCGGCAGCCGTCGAAGATGGAGGCGTGCCAGTCGGAATCGACGAAGATCGTGTCCTTGGCTCCGGCGAGCCCCGCGATCGTCGCGAGGTTGGCCTGGTAGCCCGTGGTGAAGACGATCGCCGCACGGCGGCCCATGAAGGCGGCGAGCTCGGCCTCGAGCGCTCGATGGCCGACGTAGGTGCCGTTGGCGATGCGCGAGCCCGTGGTGCCGGTGCCGCAGCGGCGTAGCGCTTCGACCCCGGCCTCGATACAGGCCGGGTCGAAGGTGAGACCCAGATAGTTGTTGGTGCCGAGCAGGATCGTCCGGCGGCCGGCGATGGTCGCCTCGCAGGGCCCGTGCAACTCCTCGATCTCGAGGTGGAACGGGTCGGTACCGGCGCCCAGGAGCTGCGCCCGGCGGGCCGCGAGTCCCTCGTACTTGTCGAAGATGTCCATCTCAGCCCCGCGCTTCGAGCTGCCTCGCCACGAGATCGACCAGATCGCCGAGGGTCACGAGATCGGCGATCTCGTTCACCGGCACGTCGATGCCGTAGCGGTCCTCGATCTCCATGACGAGATCCATGGCCGCCACCGAATCGATGGAGAGATCGCTCGTGAGCTCGGTGGACCGCTCGAGACGGGCCCCGGGTGGAGCGAAGCGAGCGACGAGCTCGCCGACCTCGGCTAGCAGACGATCGGGATCGGGTGTGGTCATGGGCCGCTGCATGGCGACTTTGCCCACACTGCGCAATCCCCCGCTCAGAGCCAGCCGGCCGACCGATACCAGGCGAGCGTACGGGCGAAGCCTTCGGCGAAGGTCGTCCGCGTCCGACCGCGCCAGAGCCGCCCGTCGTCCGCGGCACGCCAGTCGGGGTGAAAGAGCTCGGCGACCTTGCCGCGGGAAAGGGCCGGTGCCCGGCCGAGCGGCCGGGCACTGGCCTCGACCAGGAGTGCAGCGGCCGTCATCACCGCGCGCGGCAGTTCGACGAGGCGCACCCGACGCCCGGTCCGCTGCCCGGCGTGCTCGGCCAGATCGCGCCAAGCATAGCCGTCCGGGGTCCCGTCGTCCGGCTCGAGCGGCGCTCGCGACCACCGTTCGGAGGGGTCGGCGACGAGCTCGGCCAGGGCTTCCGCCAGGTCTTCGACATAGAGCAGCGAGAAGCGGTTCGCGGGGGCCCGGGGTGCCACGAGCAAGCCGCGCACGAGCTGGGCCATGATCGGCAGGGTCGCCCGGTCGCCGGGCCCGTACAGGGCCGGTGGGCGCAGCACCAGGGGCTCGAGCCCGTCCGACCGCCTCGCGAGTTCCTGTTCCGCACGCCGCTTGCTGCGCGCATAGGCCGAGAGGCCGGGCTCGCGCGCGGCGAGCGAGGAGATCAGGACGAAACGAGCGCCTTCGGCCCGCCTCCGCGCGGCCTCGGCGAGCCGGGCGGTGCCCACCACATTGGCGCCCTCGAAGGCGGCATCCGCCGGCGCCCGGACGAGACCGGCGCCGTGCACGACGGTTCCGGCACCCTCGACGAGCGCCTCGAGCGCCTCCGCCGAGCCGAGATCGCCGCGCAGAAGCTCCACGCCTCGGGCCTCGAGGGCGGGATCGTCGCGGCGAACGAGCGCCCGCACGCGCAGCCCGCGGGCACGCAACCGCTCGGCCACGTGTCGGCCGAGAAAGCCCGTCGCCCCGGTCAGCGCGACGAGCTCGGGATCGAGCCGCGGCAAGCCCCGGCCTTGCTCAGCCGACCCGGGCGAGCCGCCGGTCGCTGTTGGCCGCAGCCGGCGCGAGCGGGCGAGCGGTCGCGAGGTCGCGGATCGTCCCCTCGAGATAGCCGGCGCGGGCGGCTGCGCGGCTGAGCTTGCCAGAGGTCGTGTAGGTCAAGGAGCGGGGCGGAGCCAGGACGAGCTCGCACTCGGTGCCGGCCTGGCGGTTGACGACCGCCTGGACCGTGCGGCGGAACTCCGCCTGCTGCGCGGGATCGCCGGTGCGGCACTGGACGATCACGACGATCCGCTCGCGCTCGTCCTCGCCCGTGACCGCGAAGGCGGCGACATCGCCGGGGCGCACCCCCGGCAGACGCTCGACCGCCCATTCGAGGTCCTGCGGCCAGATGTTGCGGCCGTTGACGATGATAAGGTCCTTGCTGCGACCCGTGACGACAAGCTCGCCGTCCACGAGGTAGCCCATGTCGCCGGTATCGAGCCAGCCATCCTCGAGCAGCACCTGGCGGGTGGCCTCGGGATTGTGGTCGTAGCCGGTCATGAGGCTCGGGCCCTTGATGCACACCCGGCCGACCCGGCGCTCCGGCAGCGCCCGGCCGTGCTCGTCGCGGATCTCGATCGCGTAGCCCGGCATGGGCCGGCCGCAGATCGCGAAGGCCCTGGTCCGCCGGGCCCGTGACCCGGCCGGGGTGGCGAGGCGACGGCGCTCGAACGCCTCGCCGAGCTCGACCGTGTCGCTGCGCACGCCCACCCCGAGCGGTGCGAAGGTGACAGCGAGCGTGGCCTCGGCGAGCCCGTAGGAGGCGACGAAGGCCCGCTCGTCGAAGCCGGCCGTGGCGAAGGCGGCCGCGAACTCGGCAAGCGCTCTGGGCCGGATCATCTCGCCGCCGATCCCGGCCACCCGCCAGCGCGACAGGTCGAGGCCCGAAAGGCCGTTGGCACCGACCCGCCGGGCGCACAGTTCGTAGCCGAAGGTGGGCGCGAAAGAGATCGTGCCGCCGGTCGCGGAGAGGAGCTTGAGCCAGACGAGCGGCCGCGTGGCGAAGCTCGCCGTGGTCAGATAGTCGACGCTGATCTGGGTGAGTACCGGCGTCAGGCAGCAGCCCACGAGCCCCATGTCGTGGTAGAGCGGCAGCCAGGAGGTGCAGCGGTCGCCCGGCCGCAGCGCGAGCCCGTGCTCGGCGATCGCCCGGGCGTTCGCGGTGATCGCCTTCTGGGTCACGAGCACGCCGCGCGGGAAGCTCGTACTGCCCGAGGAGTACTGGATGTAGCAGGGATCCTCTGGTCCGAGCGGGGCGAGCTCGCCGCCGCGCGCCGGCAGCGCCGCGAGTTCGGCATGGGTGCCGATCCAACCGACCAGGGTGCCCGCCGCCGCCTCGAAGAGCTGACCGCGATAGGCCTCGGACGCCAGCGCTACGCGGGCCCGCGCGCTCTCCAGCATGCCGCGCAGCCGCTCGACATGCGTGCGGTGGGTGCCGAGGCTCAAGGCGAGTGGCAACGGCACCGGCACGAGCCCGGCGAACTGGCAGGCCATGAAGGCCACCACGAAATCGGGGCCGGTCTCGGCGACGATCGCCACCCGCTCGAGGCGGGCGAGACCCAGGTCCAGAAGGCGCGGTGCCAGCTCGCGGGCGCGCTCGCGCAACTCCCGATACGAGAGGACCCGCTCGAGCTCGCCGCGGCCGCCGTAGAAATTGAAGCCCGTCTCGCCGCGGGCGGCGTAGTCGAGACCCTCCACGAGCGTGCGGAAACCCGCGGTGCGGAACGGCAGGGCCGTGTTCACGGTCGGCGTCGCGAGCACCATGGTCCCCCTCGCGTGGCGTCCTCTCGGCGTGCCGGAAAGCGAATGTCGACCCTGAGGTCGCTCCTCGTCGGCCGCGCACGTAATTGGTTGCACAGGCCGAACCGTCGCTTGCGGTCGGCCCCGTACTCTCCTCCAGGGGCATTCGCGACCGGTGACGCCACCGACGTCGCGCGCACCCCTCCTGTTTCACGCTCGCCGCGATCTTAAGAGGGCGTCCCCTCGCGACCATTCAACTTGTGTTGCAGTTTGTTTCAATGCAGCGGGACGCGTTGCCGCAGCGCAACAGCCGAACGGCGATCATCGGCCTCCCGTCCGTGGCAGCCCGCGCTGGGCACAGCGGATGCGTCGCTGGTCCACCCGGGTGGTGCGCTCGAGGCGGCAGGCAATCAGCCGCTCGCCCTCGATCAGCCAGAGCCGCTCCCCGGCGAGCGCGCGCACCGCCGGTGGCGGCGCCACCACCGACGCCTCCGGTGGCGGGCTGCCCTGTCCGCGCAGCACGAGCACCGCGTGCTCGACCGCTCCGGCCGTCGTGGCCGCGAGGGCCGCGCACCCCACGAGCACCGCCGCGAGACCCACCCCGTGTCGTCTCCGCATCGCCCTGCCCCCTTCCACTTCGACCGCCGGGTGTCCCGGTCGGCGCCACGCTGCCAGAGGGCGAGCCGGCCCGCAGCCGTCCCCGGCGGACTTGCATAACCCTTTACGATCCGTTCACCTTCCCGTCCGAGCGACCATCCGATGGGAGGAACACCGTGCGTCTCACCTGGCTCGGTCATTCCGCGGTCCATCTCGAGGCCGCCGGCAAGAGCATCCTGATCGACCCGTTCTTCACCGGGAACCCGAAGCACCCGCAGGGCTGGGAGGACCGTCTCGACCGGCTCGATGCGATCGTCGTCACCCACGGTCACGAGGACCATGTCGGCGACACGGTCCGCCTCGCGAAGAAGTACGGAGCGACGCTCGTCGGCCAGTGGGAGGTCTGCATGACCCTCGCCGCCGAGGGGGTCGACAAGGTCCAGCCCATGAACACGGGCGGCTGCATCACTCACGAAGGAGTGCGCTTCTGCATGGTCCCGGCCTTCCACAGCTCGGCGAGGATGGCCGACGGTCGGGCGATCACGATGGGGGATCCGGCGGGCTTCGTGATCGGAATCGACGGCATCGCCGTCTATCACGCGGGCGATACTGCGCTCTTCTCCGACATGGCGCTGATCCAGCGCCTCTATCGGCCCAAGGTCGGCTTCCTGCCCGTGGGCGACCGGTTCACGATGGGCCCCGAGACCGCAGCGATCGCTTGCAACGAGTTCCTCGAGCTCGAGCTCGTCGTGCCGATCCACTGGGGCACCTTCGACCTCCTGCACGGGGATCCGCACGAGTTCGCCGAGAAAGTGAAGCGCGGCCGGGTGCACGTGGCGACACCGGGCGAGCCCTTCGGGCTCTGAGGAGCGCCTCGCGCGCGTTCTTGGCGGTCCGAGCGACGGGCCGGCCGCCGAAGGGCTCGCCCGACCTCAGCGGAAGTTGCGGCCCTCGGGCAGCACCCGTCGCAGATCGCGGGCGTCGTTCCTGGCCTCGTCGGCACGCGCGATCGCCCCGTCGAAGGTCGCGGGATCGAGCGCATCGCCGCGCAGGAGCGAAAGCTCGTCGGTGAGATCGAGGAGCCGGTCGGCCACGACGTGGATCACGCGGCCCTCGCGCTGCAGCCGGCCCGTGGCGGCGAGCAGGCGGGCGATCATCAGCGTCGTGCGGAAGCGGGCGAAGACCTGCGGCCAGACGATCAGGTTGGAAAAGCCCGTCTCGTCCTCGAGGGTGGTGAAGACCACACCTCGGGCACTGCCCGGCCGCTGGCGAACGAGCACGAGGCCCGCCACGGTGGCGCGGGTGCCGGGCGGGATCGTCCAGAGCTCGCGGGCGGTGACGATGCGCCGTCGCGCGAGCCGCTCGCGCAACAGCGCAAGCGGATGTGCACGCAGCGACAGCCGGAGCCGGGCATAGTCCTCGATCACCGCCTCGCCCAGGGTCATGGGCGGCAGCTCGAGCCAGGGCTCCTCCCCGGCCTCGATCGGCGGCAGGTTGGAGCCGGGGGGCTCGCCGGCCTCGGCATGGGCGAAGAGCGGCAGGGGCCGCTGGGCGAGTGCCCGCACCTCCCACAGCGCCTGCCGTCGGTCGAGACCGATCGAGCGGAAGACATCGGCCTCGGCTAGGATGGCGAGTGTCTCGCGCGTCACCCCCGTCCGGCGCTGCAGCTCGGCGAGGCTACGGTAGGGACGGAGCCGAGCGGTGACGATCCGCACCGCCTCGCTCTCGGCCAGTCCCTTGATCTCGCGCAGGCCGAGCCGGACGGCGTGCGAAAGCGGCCCGCGGCGCGGCAGGGACTCGAGCGTGGTCTCCCAGAAGGAATGGTTGACGTCGACGGGGCGGACCTCGACCCCGTGCTCGATCGCGTCGCGGACGAGCTGGGCCGGGGCGTAGAAACCCATCGGCTGGGCGTTGAGAATCGCCGCCAAGAAGACGTCGGGATAGTGGCATTTGAGCCAGGCCGAGACGTAGACCAGAAGCGCGAAGCTCGCGGCGTGGCTCTCCGGGAAGCCGTAATAGCCGAAGCCCTCGATCTGCTTGAAGCAGCGCTCGGCGAAGGCGCGCTCGTAACCGCGTGCGACCATGCCCTCGACGAGCTTGTCGTGCCAACGCTCGAGGCGGCCGCGGCGGCGGAAGGCGGCCATCGAGCGGCGCAATCCGTCGGCCTCGGCCGGCGTGAAGCCGGCGGCGACGATCGCGATGCGCATCGCCTGTTCCTGGAACAAGGGCACCCCCAGGGTCTTGCCGAGGACCTGTTCGAGCTCTTTCGAAGGGAACGTGACCGGCTCGAGGCCCTTGCGCCGGCGCAAGTAAGGGTGGACCATGTCGCCCTGGATCGGCCCCGGCCGGACGATCGCGACCTCGATCACGAGATCGTAGAAGGAGCGAGGCTCGAGCCGCGGCAGCATGCTCATCTGCGCTCGGCTCTCGACCTGGAAGACGCCGATCGAATCGGCCCGCTGCAGCATGGCGTAGACCGAAGGGTCCTCGGCCGGCACCCGCGCCATGTCGAGCTCGAGGCCGTAATGGCTGCGCAACAGCTCGAAGGCGCGGCGGATGCAGGACAGCATGCCGAGCGCCAGGAGGTCGATCTTGAGCATCTTGAGCGCATCGAGATCGTCTTTGTCCCACTCGACGACGGTGCGCCCTTCCATGGCCGCGTTTTCGATCGGAACGAGCTCGCGCAAGGGGCTCTTGGCGATCACGAAGCCGCCCACGTGCTGCGAGAGATGGCGCGGGAAGTCCTGCAACTCCATGGCGAGATGGAGCGTGCGGGCGAGAGTGGGATCGTCCGGGTCGAGGCCGAGCTCGCGCATCGAGCGACGGTCGAGGCCTTCCCGGCCCATGCCCCAGACGGTCTTGGAAAGCGCCTCCTGGACGTCCGCCGACAGGCCCATGACCTTCGCCACCTCGCGCAAGGCCGACTTCGCCCGGTAGCGGATGACGGTGGCGGCGAGGGCCGCGTGATCGCGGCCGTAGGTGTCGTAGACCCACTGGATCACCTCCTCGCGCCGCTCGTGCTCGAAATCGACGTCGATGTCGGGCGGCTCGTCGCGCTCGGCCGAGACGAACCTCTCGAAGAGCAGGTCCATGCGCGCGGGATCGACGGCGGTGATGCCGAGGACGTAGCAGATCGCGGAATTGGCCGCCGAGCCGCGCCCCTGGCAGAGAATGCCGTGCGAGCGGGCGAAGCGGACAATGTCGTGGACGGTGAGAAAGTAGGGTGCGTAGCGCAACTCTTTCACGAGCGCGAGCTCGTGCTCGAGGAGTTTCTGCACTTTCTCCGGCAAGTGGTCGGGATATCGCTCCTTCGCCCCTTCCCACACGCGCCGGGCGAGCTCTTCCTCGGGGCCGCGGCCGTCGTACGATTCCTTCACCGGATAATCGTAGGCGAGCTCGTCGAGCGAGAATCGGCAGCGCTCGAGGACGGCGAGGCCAGCCTCGATCGCCTGTGGCCAGCGGGCGAAGAGCCGGGCCATTTCGGCAGGCGGCTTCAGGTGCCGCTCGGCGTTGGCCTCGAGCCGCAGGCCGGCCTCGGCGAGTGTCACCTTCTCCCGGATGCAGGTCAGGACGTCCTGCAGCGGCCGCCGGGCGGGGTCATGGTAGAGGACGGCGTTGGTGGCGAGCAGCCGGGCGCCGGTGGCGGCCGCGAGCCCGGCGAGGGTGTCGATCCGCTCGCGGTCGTCGCCGCGATAGCGGTAGTGGACGACCAGATGCAGCCGGTCACCGAGCGCTGCAGCCAGC
>CALBAK010000028.1 GCA_937926445.1 uncultured Alphaproteobacteria bacterium | reverse complement strand
CGACGTCGACATCGAGCAGATCGCGGCGATCACCACCGGATTTTCGGGTGCCGATCTCGCCAATCTCGTCAACGAGGCGGCTCTGCTCGCGACGCGGCGGAGAGCGGCAGCGGTGACGATGGCCGACTTCACGGCCGCGGTGGAGCGGATCGTCGCAGGCCTCGAGAAGCGCAACCGGGTCCTCAACCCGCGCGAGCGCGAGATCGTCGCCTACCACGAGATGGGCCACGCGCTCGTCGCGCTCGCCCTGCCTGGCACCGATCCGGTGCACAAGGTCTCGATCGTTCCCCGCGGTGTAGGGGCCCTCGGCTACACGATCCAGCGGCCGACCGAGGACCGGTTCCTCATGACCAAGGAGGAGCTCCTCGACAAGATCGCCGTGATCCTCGGCGGGCGGGCGGCCGAAAAGATCGTATTCGACCATCTCTCGACCGGGGCAGCGGACGATCTCGTCCGGGCGACCGACATCGCCCGCTCGCTGGTCGCCCGTTACGGCATGGACCCCAAGCTGGGCTCGGTGGCCTACGACGTCGAGCGCAGTCCGTTCCTGCAGCCGGTGGCGGGCCAGTACTCGATCGAGCGCCGGTTCAGCGAGGACACGGCGCGCGAGATCGATCTCGCGGTTCGGCGCATCATCGACGAGCAGTTCGAGCGGACGGTCGCCATCTTGCGAGAGAACCGCGAGGTGCTGGAGCGCTGCGCGCGCGAGCTGCTCGAGGCCGAAACGCTCGACGAGGCGGCTCTGCGCCGGCTGACGGCCGATCTCCACCGCGTCGCGGAACCGGCCCGGGTGGCGGCCTGAGCCGGCTCAGAAGATCAGCCGGCTCAGGATGTCGGCGAGGTTGGAAAGGCGGAGCGGCCGAAAGCGGAACACGACCTCGTGCCGTCCGGGCGGCAGGGCGACGGCGCGGAAGAGGAGGTTGGCGCGCAAGAGCTCGGCCGGTCGGCCGTCGACCTCGACCTCCCAACCCGGGTACCAGAGGTCGTTCAGGACGAGGAAGGCGCGCAAGGGCGTGGCGGCGGCGATCTCGACCTCAGTCGTCTCCCAACGCCGCATCTCGACCTCGGGCTCGGCTATGGAGCCGTCGATCCGGGTGGCCCAACGGTTCCACTCGGCCGGTCGGCGGTCGAGGACGACGGCCGCTGTCGGATCGAGCTGCGGCCAGCGTCCCTGAGCGTGGATCCGTTCCTCGTCCAGGACGACGCCGCGGCGCACCAACATGACGCGGGGCAGGGCGAGCGGATTCTCGTGGATCCGCACCGCCGCACGGGTCGCTACGAGCGGCATCGCATCGAGCGGCAGACGGGGATCGAGGGTCTCCGGGCGGACCGGTGCCACGAGGAAGCGGGCACCCAGGAGTCGCTGGAGCGGCGCGGCATAGCCCGGTGCGAGCGGGGTGAAGCGACGGACCGGCTCGTGGCTGTTCTGGCCGGCGCCGATCGCGCCCTCGTAGGCGGCGAGGCGCAAGGGGCCGTAGCCCAAGGTACTCTCGAGGCCGTGCACCATCGAGGCCTTCTGCCAATAGCCGCAGAGGCCGAGGATCTCGAAGCGGGGAGGGCCGGCGGGCCCGGTCGCATCGGCCGCGAGCGAAGCGAGGGTTGTGCCGAGACCGTCGCCCTCGAGCGCCGCGAGCGCGCGCCGATCCGAGGGCGATGCGGCATTCAGGACGGTGCCGGCATTGTGGAGCCGCAGATCGAGGGCAGCGAGCGTCAGCAGAGCGAGCGCCAGGGCGTGTCGGCCCTCCCTCCGACGGGCCATGGCGGCGAGCAGCAGCGTGGCGACTGCGAGGGCGGCGAGCCCGGCAACCAAGATGGGGATCGTGCGGGCGAGCTGGTCGAAGCGGTGGGCGAGTACGAGACCGTAGGCGAGCACGGCCAGGAAAGCGAGACCGCCGATCGCGAGAGCACGACGACTCGGGCGGGCCGGCGCCCCCACTTCGAGCAGGCGGCCGAAAAGCCAGCCCGAGCAGACGGCGAGGGCCAAGACGAGGAGGAAGGCCGCGTCCGCCGGGCGGCGGAACCGGTCGACACCGGGCAGCCAGTCGAAGAGGAAGGGGAAGACCGGCGTGTGGCGGCCGAGGGCATAGAGCGCAGCGCCGATCGCGAGAAGGACGAAGTAGCGGATCTCGGGTGCCGCGAGGCGGCGGCCGAGGAGCCCGTGGCCGAGCAGGAGCGCCAGAGGTAGGGCCCCGAGATAGAGGTAGTTGGTAGAGCGGTCGGTCCAGTCGCAGCAGGGCCAGCGCGGGTTGGTGGGCCCCCAGTAGCCGGCGTGATGCCCGAGCGAGCCGAAGAAGTCGGGCGCCAGCATGGTGAAGAAATTGACCGGAGAGAGCGAGCCCGTGAGCGCTTCCTCGAGCGGAATCGCTGGCCGGTTGCTCAGCATCGCGAGCTGGAGCGTGAGTAGGAGCGGCACGGCGACGAGAAGGCCGGCGGTCCCGCCGCAGACGAAGAGCGCCGGTAGCCGCTCGCGCAACCAGAGCGCGGGCCCGTCGGCGGCGAGCCAGGTGTACAGCACGTATCCGGCGAGCGCCCAGGCCCCGAGCATGGCGACCTGGTCGCGGCCCAGGAGCATGCAGGCGGCGCTGAGCCCGGAGGCCACGGCCCAAGCCTTCGAGGCGCGATCGAGGGTGAGCCGCAGGAGAGGCAGCGAGAGGACGAACCAGGTGTAGCTCGCCACGAGTCCCAGATGCTGCAGGCGGCCGGCGACGGTTCCACCGAGCATGGCGACGATTGCGGCGAGCACCCCACCCGGCATCGACCAGCCGGCCAGCCGGAACCAAGCGAGCACCGCGAGCCCGACCAGGAGGAGGTGGAGGAGCTCGACCCGGTCGACGGCCGCCATCGACGGGCGTTCGACGAGCCAGGCGAGGGCGGCCAGAAGCGGCTCGAAGATGAGCGACTGGGGGTCGGCGACGAGCGGCCAACCCCCGAACACGTAGGGGTTCCAAAAGGCCGACTGGCCACTGTGCCAGACGTCGGAGAGGAAGCGGACGGTCGGGTAAAATTCGGTCTTGGCATCCCAAGGGATGATCGCGCCGCCGACGAGCCAGGGCCAGGCGAGCAGGACCCAGAAGGCGGTCACGAGGCCGGCGCCGGCCGGCCACAATTCGGCGAGTGACACGCCGAGCGGACGCCCCGGAACGCCGATCGACCCGACTTCGGCACGCGGTGCCGAGCACGCGCGGGTGGCCCGGATGGCTTCGAGATCCCGCATGTCAACTCGCCGGAGGACGATGCCCCGGCGGCCGGGCTCACCGATAGCCAGTTCTTATCGCTCCATCCGAGGCGCCCGGCGGTAGATTGCCGACAGGAGGGAGCGCGCGCAAGGCCGGGACTTCTCTCGATACAGGGTCCTGTGGTCGCCGTGTATTAGTACCATACGCCGGTGCGATGGAAGCGCGGTGGCCCCGTCACCGCACGCTCCGTCCACGGGCCCGCGAGCCGGTCGGGGAACTCGAGCGGCCTCTCGACCGGCTCGTAGAGGTCGAGCAGACGGCGGATCCGCTCGTCGGTCGGAGGGTGGGTGCGCAGCAGCGAGGGGACCGGCATCCGCCGACCGGGCAGGAGGATCTCCTCCCAGTAGCGGCCCTGGAAGCGCTCGAGCTTGGCGAGTGCCGAGGCAAGACCTCGAGGATCGCCCGTGAGGGCCGCGGCGTCGAGATCGGCGTCGAACTCGCGCGAGCGGGAGAGAGCGAGCTGGAGCAGGCCGACGAGGGTCGGGGCGAAGACCAGGAGGAGGACCACGAGCCAGGGGACCACGACCTCGCCCGCCACCACGAATGGCAGATTGAGGATCAGCAGCAACTGACCGATCCAGGAGAGCAGGCTCGTGAGACGGCTCACGATGTCGGCGAGACCCATGATCCAAAGATCGTCGTTGCGGACGTGGCTCAACTCGTGGGCGAGCACACCTGCGAGCTCGCGCGGCGTGAGCGCGCGCAAAAGCCCGTCGCTGAGCCCGATCGCCGCCCGCTCGGGCCGGCCCACGGCGAAGGCGTTCAAGAGCTCGGTCGGCAGCCAATAGAGCCGCGGCAGTCGCTCGAGCCCGGCGCGCGCGGCGAGGCGGCGCAGGAGCGCGTAGCCGTCGGGGAACTCGTCCGGATGGAGCGGTCGCGCCCCGTAGGCGCGCATAACCCATTCGGGGGCGACGCTGGGCGCTACGAGGAGGGAGACGCCGGTGAGCCCGATCGCCCACACGAGCCCGGCCCAGCCCCAGAGCATGAAGGCCGAGAGCCCCAGGACCGCGAGCATACCGATGATCAAAAGGGCGGATTGCGCCAAGTTGCGCAGCTTGTGCAGCCGCCTTTGACGTTCGCTCAGCATCAGGAACGGGCGACGCGCGATCATCTCTCCTCGCCGGCCGGGCGGCCGTGCTAGGACGGCCGGGCGAGGGGGAGGTTGGGCGATGACCGAGGGGGCGGCAAGCCCGCGGGTGGTGGAGCGGATCGCGGTCGTCGAGGGTGACATCACGGCCCTCGAAGTGGACGCGATCGTCAACGCCGCCAACGAGCGGCTCGCGCCGGGCGGGGGCGTGTGCGGTGCCATCCACCGGGCGGCCGGGCCCGAGCTCGCCCGGGCCTGTGCGGCGATCGGCCACTGTGCCACCGGCGATGCGGTCGTCACCCCGGGCTTCGAGCTTCGGGCACGCTGGGTGATCCATGCGGTGGGGCCGATCTGGCAGGGTGGCGGGGTCGGGGAGGATGCGCTGTTGGCTAGTGCCTACCGGCGCGCCCTCGAGCGGGCGGCCGAGGTGGGTGCGGCGAGCGTGGCGTTCCCCGCCATCTCGACCGGCATCTACGGTTTCCCGGCGGATCGCGCGGCTTCCGTAGCGGTGCGCGCGGTCGCCCGCTTCCTCGCCGCCAACGCCCAGCCGGAGCGGATCGTGCTCTGCTGCTTCGGCAAGGAGTCGGCCGAGCGGCACAGCGCGGCGCTCGCCCGGCTGGCGCGCGGGGAACATCCTTGAGCCTCGATCTCGTGTGTATCGGCGAGCCTCTGGTCGAGCTCAACCAGACGCGGCCGGGGGAGCCCGAGGTGCTGCTCGGCCACGGCGGCGACACTTCGAACTGTGCGATCGCCGCTGCCCGCCAAGGGATCCGGGTGGGCTATTGGACCCGGCTCGGTGCGGATGCCTTCGGCGATGCGTTCGTCGAGCTGTGGCGGCGGGAGGGCATCGACGCCTCGATGATACCGCGCGACCCCGCAGCACCGACCCGGGCCTATTTCGTCGGCCACGGTCCGCGCGGCCACGGCTTCAGCTATCTTCGGAACGGCTCGGCGGCGAGCTGCATGCGGCCGGAGGAGCTGCTCGAGGCCTGGCTCCGGCAAGCCCGGATCCTGCACGCTTCGGCGATCAGCCAGGCGATCTCGAGCACCGCCTGCGACACGGTTTTTCGGGCCTTCGAGCTCGTCCGGGCGGCGAGCGGGATCGTAGCTTACGACACTGATTACCGGCCCCGGCTCTGGCCCGCGGCCCGCGCCCGGGCGATCGTCAACGAGGCGGCGCGCCAGGCGACGATCCTCCTGCCCGGGCTGGACGATGCGCGGGCGCTCACCGGCCTCGACGACCCCGACCGGGTCGTCGATTTCTATCTCGGGCTCGGGGCTTCGATCGTCGCGCTCACGCTCGGTGCGGCCGGGGCACTCGTGGCGACGGCCGAGCGGCGCGAACGGCTCGCGGCCCATCGCGTCCGGGCGGTCGATGCGACGGGCGCCGGCGACGCGTTCGACGGGGCCTTCCTCGCCGAATATCTGCGGACCGGCGATCCGTTCGCCGCCGGCCGCTGGGCGAATGCCGCGGCCGCGCTCGCCACCACGGGCTTCGGTGCGGTGGCACCGCTGCCGACGCGGGCGGCGGTCGAAGCCTTCCTCGCGGGCGAGGCCGGCCGGTGAGCGCGCCCGCACTCCTCGGCGTCGATTGGGGGACGAGCTCGTTCCGCGCCTGCCTCGTCGACCGGAGCGGCGTGGTCCTCGACCGCGTTTCGGCACCGTCCGGCATCCTCAAGGTGCCACCCGATGGCTTCGAAGCCCGCCTTCGCGAGCTCCTGGGCGCCTGGCTCGCCGACCGTCCGGAGCTGCCGCTGATCCTCTCCGGCATGGTCACGAGCCGGCAGGGCTGGCGCGAAGTCCCCTACCTGCCATGCCCCGCGAGTCCGGAGCGACTGGCCGGCGCCCTCGCCTCGCTGCGGCTGGCCGACGGTCGGACGGTCCGTCTCGTGCCGGGGCTCTCGGCACGCCGGCCGGACGGGCTGCCCGACGTTCTGCGAGGAGAGGAGACCCAGATCCTGGGCGCGCTCGCCGAGATCCCCGAGGCGCGGACGATCGTGCTACCGGGGACGCACAGCAAATGGGTGACGATCGAGGCCGGCGAAGTGCGCGGCTTCGCGACGTTCATGACGGGCGAGCTCTTCGCCGTGCTCAAGGCCCACTCGATTCTCGGTCGGCTCGCCCGGGGCGAGGCCGAGGACGAGGAGGGGTTCGCCCGCGGTGTTCGGGTCGGGCTGTCGCCCGAAGCCGGCAGCGGCGGCACCCTCGCCCGATTGTTCTCGGCCCGGGCCCTCGTGCTCGCGGGCGAGCTCCGCGAGGAGGCGGTGACGAGCTATCTCTCGGGGCTCCTGATCGGCAGCGAACTCCGGGAGGCGGCGGCGCTCGGCGGATCCGAGGAGCCTGTCGTGCTGGTCGGCGAGCCGGCGCTCGTCGCCCGCTACGCCCGAGCCCTCGAGCTCGCCGGGCGGGCCCACCTGCGGGCCTCGGAGGATGCCGCCGCGCGCGGCCAGTATCGGCTCGCACGGCTCGCCGGCCTCGTCGACGGAGACGGGTCGTGAGCGCGCCCGTCGGCCTTCCCGAGCCGCCGCTCGTAGCGATCCTCCGCGGCGTGCGGGCGGAGGAGGTCGAATCGATCGGCTTCGCCCTGCTCGAGGCGGGGATCCGAATCGTCGAGGTGCCGCTCAACTCGCTCGAGCCGCTCGCGAGCATCGGCCGGCTCGCCCGGCTGCTCGCGGGGCGGGCACTGGTCGGCGCCGGAACGCTCCGCCGCGCCTCGGAGGTGGCCGAGGTGGCGGCGGCGGGGGGTCGGTTGATCGTCACACCGCACGCCGATCCCGCGATCGTGCGAGAGGCCAAGGCCCGTGGGCTCGTCGCGATCCCGGGCGTGGCGACACCCACCGAGGCTTTCGCCATGCTCGATGCCGGAGCCGACGCGTTGAAATTGTTCCCGGCGGAGTTGCTGGGGCCTCCGGTCGTCAAGGCGCTCAAGGCGGTGCTGCCCAGCGGTACCCGCCTCTTTCCGGTGGGTGGCATCACGCCCGAAACCATGGCGCGGTTCCGCGCCGCCGGGGCGGATGGTTTCGGTCTCGGCTCGGCGCTCTACCGGCCCGGCGACGGGCCCGAGCGGGTCGCCGAGCGCGCCCGCGGCTTCCTCGCCGCTTGGCTGGCGGCGACCGGCGCCGGTGCGCTCAGCGGACCTGGAGGTTGAGGGGAGGCTGGCTCGCCGGAGCCTGGCCCTGCCCGCCCGAGCCGGCGGCCGGCGGCCGAGCGCCGCCCTGCTGTTGCTGACGGGCCGGCTGGCGCGCGGGCGCTTGCTGGCCACGCGGCTCCTCGGCGAGAGCGGCTTGGTGGGCTTCGAAGAACAGCTTGAAGAGCGTCTCCTGATCCGGCAGGCCGGTCTTCTTGAGGCCCGAGCGCTCCTGATAGACTTCGAAGGCCTGCTGCGTCTTGGGCCCCCAGGACCCGTCCGCCTTGCCAGTCAGGAGGCCGCTCTTGATCAGGATCTCCTGGGCGCGGCGGATCGTGTCCTGGTAGTGCCGCATGGTGCGGTCTCCGACCTTGATCTCGACGACCGGCGAGCGCTGCGCCAACCGGAAGGGCCGGATGACCTGCTCGACCGCCTTGGCGGCCTGGATCAGGCGCGCTTCTTTGTTCTGGTCGCAGTAGCGCGCGGTGAGCTCGAAGAGGATGACCGGCGATTGCCAAGGTGCCGTGTCGTAGGTCTGCGGCGTGGCGTCGTTGAGGCCGGTGAGGAAGCCCTCGAGCCAGTTGATGTAGGCGTCGACCCCCGGCTTCTTCTCCATGAAGGCTTGGAGGAGCGCCGCGCAGGTCTCGTTGCCTACACCCTTGACGGCGAACGTGCCGTCCTTGTCGCGCGCGGCGGCGGACCCCGTCGCGGCGGTCGCGAGAGCCAGCGTCACGGCGCCGGCGCGCAGAACGTTCATCCTCGCTCCTCGTCGGATGATGGCGTGCTCGCTCGCCTCGCCAGAGGCGGCGGTCGGTCTGCCGCCGCACGAGCGGCCCGCATGTTGGCCGCTCGAGGCACTTTGTCCAGGGTCGCCGGCCGCAGCCCGAGCGAGCCGCGACGGATCGCCCCGGCGCTACAGCCCGCCCTCGCCGCCGCGTTCAGGCGGGGGTGGCGCCGAGCAGGGCGAGATCGGCCGGATGCTCGACCTGACGGAGGAGGGCGGCCTTGAGCTTCATGAGGGCGCGATGCTCGATCTGCCGCACCCGCTCCTTGCTGATGCCGAGCTTGACGCCGAGCTCCTCGAGCGTGCTGCCCTCTTCGCGCAGTCGGCGCTCGCGGATGATGGTCCGCTCGCGCTCGCTGAGCTCCATGAGCGAGGAAGCGAGCCAGGCCAAACGCCGGCGACTGTCCCGCAGCTCGGCCACGCTCTCTTCGGGCGTGGGCCGATCGTCGGCCAGGAAGTCCTGCCAGGCGTCCTCGCCATCGGGACCGATCGCGGCGTTGAGCGACTGATCGCCGCCCGATAGCCGCATTTCCATGTCCTCGACGTCGGTACGGGAAACACCGAGCTGCTCGGCGATCCGGGCGCGGCCGGCGTCGTCCAAACGGCCGCCGGTCCCCTCCTCGATCTTAGCGCGGAGCCGGCGGAGGTTGAAGAACAGGGACTTCTGGGCCGCCGTCGTCCCGGTCCGCACGACCGACCAGTTGCGCAGGATGTAGTCCTGCATGGCCGAGCGGATCCACCAGGCGGCGTAGGTCGAGAAGCGGACGTCGCGCTCCGGCTCGAAGCGGGCGGCCGCCTGCATGAGGCCCACCACGCCCTCCTGCACGAGGTCGGCCTGGGGCAGACCGTAGTTCTTGAAGCGGCTGGCGGTGCTGATCACGAGTCGCATGTAGGACTGCACGAGCTCGTGCAGGGCCTTCTCGTCCCGATTCTGCCGCCAGCGGACGGCGAGCTCGCGCTCGTGCTCGCGCTCGAGCAAGGGCGCGGCCATCGAATCGCGGACCAGCTTGCGATTGGCGCGGGCGGTGTCCACCGTCTCCGAGCACGCCACCATGGTGCCTCCATCGCTCCGGCCGGGCCAGGGCCCGTGGCCCCGCCGACCTCGTCCCATAATACGGGACCAAAATGGTCCTGGATCAACGGGGGTGGTGCTCACATGAACGCGAAGGCCGTGAACGCGACCCGAGCGGTGTGCGCAGGGTGTTGATATGGAGCGCGTTTCCGGCGCGGACGACGGACGGGCTAACGGCGATTTCACCCGTCCGCCATGGACCTCGTGCGGCCGCTTCGAGCCCGCTCAGAGGATCCGGCAGGCCTCCTCGAAGGAGAGCCGAGGGTTCCTGGGCGGCAGTCGGGTGGGATCGCCGTAGCCCAGATTGCACAAGAAATTGGAGCGCAGCCGGCCGTCCGGAAAGAATTCCGCGTCGACCCGGTCCCGATCGAAGCCGGACATCGGTCCGCAGTCGAGACCGACCGCCCGGGCCGCCAGGATGAAATAGCCGCCCTGAAGGCTGCAGTTGCGGAACGCCGTCTCGAGAGCAGCGTTTTCCTTGCCCGGCCCAGAGAACCAGGAGACCGCCTCGGGCTCGTGCGGGAAGGTCTTCGGCAGGAACTCGAAGAACCGGGTGTCGTAAGCCAGGATCGCGGTGACCGGTGCCGCCATCGTCTTGGCGACGTTGCCGGGCGAGAGCGCCGGTCGAAGCCGCTCCTTGGCGGCGCGGCTTATGAGGAAGAGGACGCGGAGCGGTAGACCGTTGGCACTCGTCGGGCCCCATTTCAACAGTTCGTAGAGCTCGACGAGCTTGGCCTCCTCGACCGGCCGATCGAGCCAGGCGCTGTGGGTCCGCGCGGCGCGAAACAGGAGATTTCGCCCCGCTTCGTCGAGAACAGCACGCTCCATTCCGTCCTCCGTGGTTCGAACGCGCCGGATACGCCGCAGAAGCGGATGCGGATCCGTCGGGTCGATCCGAGGGCCCGCCCGGCAGGGGTGGAGATTGTCGGCCCAGGCGTCTAGGGCCAGCCGTCGGCGCCGAGCCTCTCGCCTCCAGCATCACGGCACGTCGCGCGCGCCGCGTTGCGGCGACCCTCGAGGCGGAAGGCCCGTTCCTCGAAAGAGCGTCTCGGCCGAGCGGTCGATATCAACACGGCGTTCGGTCCCGAGGGGCACTAGGAGGGACGGATCGACGGCTGCCGGCTCGGGATCGCGGCGCTCACGACCACGCACGACGTGATCTACATCCCGCACGGTCATTCGACGCCGGTGAACACGGCCTTCTCGGTCCTGCAATCGCCTATCCTCACCCCCTGGCAGGAATATCTCGTCAAGTGGAACGCGATCCATCTCTACTGGTTCCGCGATCCATCCTACCGCGGGCCGGTGAGATCGCCCTCGACGAGCGACCGGGCTTGTCTCCCGACCTCGATGAGACGAAGATCGAGAGGTCGGAAGAGCTCTGAAACCAGAAAAGGGAGGCCGAACGATGCACCGATACGACCGTCGCCGCACGCTCGCTCTGGGTATCGGGGGGGCTCGCCGCCACGTGCCTCTCGGGGCGGAACGCTGCGGCTCGGATCGCGGTGAAGGACGTACCCCCGCCCAAGTTCGCCATCGAGAAGGGGGCGAGCCTGCGGGTGCTGCGGCCCGCCAAGTTCGTCCAGGGTGACGAGACGTTGTGGCTCGCCAACACCAAGAAGTTCACCGAGACCACCTGCATCGAGGTCAAGGTCGATAGCAAGAGTTGGTAGGTCATACGGCCGAATACCGCGGTCGCCGCCAACATCGGCAGCGGCCCCGACATCATCCTGGCTTGGCAGGAGGATCAGCATCTCTTCGAGCAGAAGCTTGTGCCGATGGACGATCTCGCCAATTATCTCGGCGCGAAGTACGGCGGCTGGTTCCCCGTGGCGAAGCATTACGGCACGAACGCCAAGGGCCAGTGGATCTCGCTGCCGTTGGGCGGCTCCGGCTCGACCATGGTCTATCGCCGATCGTAGGTTAAGCGGGCCGGCTTCGACGGCATCCCCGAAGACTTTCCGGGCTTCCTCGAGCTCTGCCGGGCTCTGCAGAAGATCGGCCATCCCTGCGGCTTCGCGCTCGGCAACGCGGTGCGCGACCGCGGTTGGACCGACTGGGTGCTCTGGGGCTACGGGTCCGCGCTGATCGACGAAGAAAGTCGGGTCGTCATCAACAATCCGAAGACCAAGGAGGCGCTCCTCTTCGCCAAGGCGCTCTACGAGACCTTCGTTCCCGGCCCGCTCGCCTGGCTCGATCCGTTCAACAACAAAGCTTTCCTGGCGGGCGAGATCAGCCTGACGACCAACGGCATCTCGATCTACTACGCCGCCAAGACGAGCAAGGACCCCGCACTCCAGGCGATGGCCGAGGACATTCACCACGGCGACTTCCCGGTGGGACCAGTCGCTTTCCGACCCAGGGCGCGCTCGTGATCAACGCGATCGTCCTCAAGTCGTCGAAATATCCGAACGCGGCCAAGGAATATCTGCGCTTCATGATGTAGGAGGAGCAATACGGGGCGTGGATGGGCGCCTCGATCGGCTATTGCTGTCACCCGCTCGAGGCCTACGACGCGGCGCCCGTCTGGTCGGTGGACCCCAAGCACGGGCCCTCCAAGAACGTGATGTGCAAGGCCCTGCCGCAGAGCTACAAGGGCCGCCCGTCGGAAGCCGCCGCTGCCGCCGAGACCGATTTCGTGGTGCTCGACATGTTCCAGAACGTCCGTGCGGGGAAGATGACGCCGGAGGAGGCGATGGCCGATGCCGAGCGCCGCGCGCGGCGCTATTTCAAGGCGTGAGCGATCGAAGCTGGCCTGCCGCGCGGAGCAGCGGCGGCGCGATGCCGTGACGACGCTCTGGACCATCGGTTACGCCCGGGCGACCCCCGAGAGCTTGATCGCGACGCTGCGCGCAGCCGAGATCGAGCTCCTCGTGGACGTCCGGGCGGTGCCGGCCTCGCGCCGACCCGGCTTCTCCAAGGGAGCACTCGCGGCCGCTCTCCGGGAGGCCGGGATCGACTACCGGCATCTCAAGGGGCTCGGCACACCGGCCGCGGGCCGAGAGGCGGCCCGCGCCGGCCGGCTCGAGCGGTTCGAGGCGATCTTCCGAACGCATCTCGAAAGCCTCGAGGCCCAGGCCGACAGCGCCTCTGCCTCCTCTGCCTCGAGGGCGATCCGGCCCACTGCCACCGGGCGATCGTAGCCGAGGAGCTCCGGCACCGGCTCGGGCTCGAGGTCCGCCATCTGACGGCCGAGCCCGAGCCGGCGGCCGCCCTCAGGGATTGAACGCGTCGGCCAACATGTTGCGCCACCAGCCGACAGCGTCCTCGTACTCCTCGCGCCAGTAATGCGGCCCGGCGCCGACCGGGGTCGTACCCGTCGCGCCGTTGCGGGCGGCGAACTGGCGCTACCCTGGAGTCCGAAGACGGTGACGATGCCGATGGCCTGGCCCTGGGCAACCGTGCTGTAGCAGGTGTTGATGACGAGCGGCTCGTCGGCGGCACGGCGCACGAGCCGGGTGGCGATCGCGGCGGCACCGACCTTCGCGGCACCCATCCCGGCGGCGGCCGAGCGCGGCAGGTTGGTGAGGGCCGAATCGCCGATCACCCAGACGCCGGGCACCCGGGTGGATTCGAAGGTCCTGGGGTCGACCGGGCATCAGCCGGTGCTGTCGGTCAGCCCCGCGGCCTGAGCGAGCGGGCCCGCCTACTGGGGCGGAATGACGTTCGGGAGGTGACCCTGGTACCTCTGGGTCCGGGTGCGAACGACCAGATTGGCGGCGTCGACCGCCACGACCTCGCCGTCCTGGCTGCCCGGGATGCGCTGGACAGCGCCCGGATAGAGGGTCCGCCAGACCTCTTCGAACAACGCCTGCTTGGGAAAGCTGTCGTTGGCATCGAGGATCAGTACGCGGCCCCGCTTTCCACTCCGGGCGAGGTACCAGGCGATCAGGCTCGCCCGTTCGTAGGAAGCCACCGGGCAGCGATAAGGCGCTCTAGGAATGGTGAGGATGACGGTCGGGTTGCCGGGTAGGGTCTGGAGTCGACGAGCGAAGCGCCTCGGTCTGAGGCCCGGCGATCCAGGCGTGCGGCAGCGTGCTCTCGGTCGTCTGGTTGTAGCCCTGAACGGCGCCCCAGCGAAAACCGATGCCCGGCGCCACCATGAGGGCATCGCCCGCCACGGTCTGGCCGTTGCTCAAGCGGATCGAGCGGCGCGCCGGATCGATGGCGGCGATCTCGCCGCGAAGGAAGGTCAAGCCGCGACCGCGGGCCATGGCCGACACGTCGCGCCGGAGATCCTGGATCCGCTTCAGGCCGACCAGGACCTCGTTGCTGCCCGGGCAGGCGACGTGGGGTGGGTTCCTGTCGACCCGCGTGACGGCGATGCCGGGAGCGTATTTACGCAAGTACTCGGCGCAGGTGGCACCGGTGAAGCCGGCTCCGGCGATCACCACGCGGGGTGCTGCGGCGCCCGAGCTGCGGCCCGGTACGGCGACGGCCAGCGCGGCGGCACCGGCGAGGAAGGAGCGACGGGCGAGCTCAGTCATCGCTCTTTTCCTTCCGATCCTTTGTTTTTTTGCCCTCACCCAGCTTCTGGAAATACTGACCGAGGGACTGGATCTCCTGGAAGCTGAAGCCCTTGGCGACGATGCCCATGAGCCGACCCTCGTGCGGGTCGGCGATCATCTCGTTCATCTCCTCGATCAGCTCGCGCGCGGACATGTCCGCCAAGCTGTCGATTCCACCCGTGCTACGTCCGTCGGTGCCGTGGCAGACGGCACAGCTGTCGGCCATCATCGTGACACTCGGGGCGGCGTGGGCCGGAGCGGCGAGGCAAAGACACCCCCCACCAAAGCCAACCGACAGATGGTTCGAACCATTGTCACCTCCTGACCGAGGGTCGGCAGTGGCTGCCACCGGCTCAGACAGGCAGGACTTAGCGGCTCGAGCTTGCGCGAAGCTGACCCTGCGAGCTCGCCGGCCGCGACCAGCGGTCGCGGCCGGCCCTCTAAAGAACCGCTGGGCTCAGGCCCGACCGGCGGCCTCGTCCCCAGCGAGCAGCATCCGCAGCACGTAGTGCAGGATGCCGCCGTGCCGCATGTACTCGACCTCGTCGGCGGTATCGACGCGGCAGCGCAGCTCGATCCGCTCCGAGGAGCCGTCCTTGCGGTGGATGACGGCTTCGAGCGTCATGCGCGGGCGCAGACCGGCCGAGAGGCCCAGGATGTCGAGGACCTCGCTGCCGTCGAGCCCGAGCGTCTTGCGGTTCCGGCCATGGGTGAACTCGAGCGGCAGCACGCCCATGCCCACCAGGTTCGAGCGGTGGATCCGCTCGAAACTCTCGGCGACCACCGCCCGCACACCGAGCAGAGCGGGTCCCTTGGCGGCCCAGTCGCGCGAGCTGCCGGTGCCGTATTCCTGCCCGCCGATCACGACGACCGGCACACCGCGCTCCTTGTAGCGCATGGCCGCGTCGTAGATCCACATCTCCACCCCGTCCGGATGGAGAATGGTCCGGCCGCCCTCCTTGCCGCCCAACATCTCGTTCTTGATTCGGATGTTGGCGAAGGTGCCGCGCATCATCACCTCGTGATTGCCGCGCCGAGCACCGTACTGGTTGTAGTCTTTCGGCAGGACTTGATAGCTCTGGAGATAGTTGGCCGCTGGACTGTCGCGGGCGATATTGCCGGCCGGGCTGATGTGGTCGGTGGTGATGCTGTCGCCCAACAGGGCCAGGATGCGGGCGCCCGCGATGTCGGCGAGGCTCGCCGCGGGCTCCCGGCTCATGCCGTCGAAATAGGGCGGCCGGCGGACATAGGTACTGCGATCGTCCCAGCGATAGGTGAGGCCGGACTCGGCGCCGCCGATCGCCGCCCAGCGCTCGTTGCCCTCGAAGACCCGGGCGTAGGACTTTCGGAACAGATCGGCCGTCACACCGGCCCGCACGGCCGCGTCGACCTCCTGCGGGCTCGGCCAGATATCGGCGAGGTAGACCGGCCGTCCGTCGCGATCCTTGCCGAGCGGCTCCTTCGTGATGTCGCGGCGGATCGAGCCGGCGAGCGCGTAGGCGACGACGAGCGGCGGGGAAGCCAGGTAGTTGGCTTTGACCTGGGCGTGCACGCGCCCCTCGAAATTGCGGTTGCCCGACAGCACCGAGCTCACCACGAGCTTGCCCTTGGCGATCGCCTCCGAGATCGGCTCCGGCAGCGGACCGGAATTGCCGATGCAGGTGGTACAGCCGTAGCCCACGAGGGCGAAGCCGACCTTCGCAAGCGGCTCCATGAGCCCGGCCTTCTCCAGATAGTCGGTCACCACCTTGGAGCCCGGGGCGAGCGAGGTCTTCACCCAGGGTTTGCGGTCGAGGCCCTTCTCGGCCGCCTTCCTGGCCACAAGGCCGGCGGCCACCATGACCCCGGGGTTGGAAGTGTTGGTACAGGAGGTGATGGCGGCGATCACCACGTCGCCGTGGCGCAACGCGTAGTCGGCCCCCTCCACCGGCACCGTGGCGTTCGGATCGGCACCACCCAGGAGGCCGGGCAGCGCGTCCTCGAAGCTCTTCCGGGCGGCCACGAGCGGCACCCGGTCCTGCGGCCGCTTCGGGCCGGCGAGCGAGGGCTCGACCGTCGCGAGGTCGAGCTCGATCGTGTCGGTAAAGACGGGATCGGGCGCGCCCGGGTCGCGCCATAGACCCTGGACCCGGGCGTAGCGCTCGACGAGTTCGATGCGGGCCGGATCGCGGCCGGTCAGGCGCAAATAATCGGCCGTCACCTGGTCGATCGGGAAGAAGCCGCAGGTGGCACCGTATTCGGGGGCCATGTTCGCGATGGTGGCCCGATCGGCGAGCGGCAGATGGTCGAGCCCCGGTCCGAAGAACTCGACGAACTTGCCGACCACGCCCTTCTTGCGGAGCATCTGGGTGACGGTGAGCACGAGATCGGTGGCGGTGGCACCCGCTGGTAGCCGGCCGGTCAGGCGAAAGCCCACGACTTCGGGGAGGAGCATGGAGACCGGCTGGCCGAGCATCGCAGCCTCGGCCTCGATCCCGCCGACACCCCACCCCAGCACGGCGAGTCCGTTTATCATCGTGGTGTGGCTGTCGGTGCCGACGAGTGTGTCCGGATAGGCGATCGCCCGGTTGCCTTCTTTGGCGGTCCAGACTACCTGGGCCAGGTATTCGAGGTTGACCTGGTGGCAGATCCCGGTGCCGGGCGGCACCACACGGAAGTTGTCGAACGCCTTGGCCCCCCAGCGCAGGAAGGCGTAGCGCTCGGCGTTGCGCGCATATTCGAGTTCGACGTTCTTTCGGAAGGCGTCGGGGCTCGCGAACACATCGACCTGGACCGAATGGTCGATGACGAGATCGACCGGGACCAACGGGTTGATCTTGCGCGGGTCGCCCCCCAGAGCGACCATCGCATCGCGCATCGCGGCGAGGTCGACCACGGCCGGCACGCCAGTGAAGTCCTGCATGAGGACGCGGGCCGGTCGGTAGGCGATCTCATGCTCACTCGTCCGCGTCTCTAGCCAAAGCGCAACGGCCTCGAGGTCGGCGACCGTCACGCTGCGCCCGTCCTCGAAGCGCAGGAGGTTCTCGAGCAGCACCTTCATCGAGAAGGGCAGCCGCTCGATTGGTCCGAGGCGCTTCGCGGCCTCGGGCAGGGAGAAATAGTCGTAGGCGACGCCGCCGACCTCGAGGGTACGGCGGACGCCCAGGCTGTCTTGGCCGGTGATGCGCATGAGGGGGACCCTTCTCGTCGAGCCCAGGGCCCGCTCGGCGGGGGGCGCCCCGATCCGGCGGAAACGGCCTTCATAGTGCCACGCCGAGGCGGCCGTTCCAACGCGGCAGTTGGGCACGCGACCGCTGGCGTCCTGGCCGAGGAGGGACTAGCCAGGGAGAGGGGATATTGGAGATGACGCGATGTTGCTCGCCCAGATCACCGATCTGCATGTCACCGCGCGCGGCCGCACCGCCTACAAGGTGGTGGACACGGCGCAGTGCCTCGCCCGGGCGGTCGACGCCCTCCTTTCCCTCGTGCCACGTCCGGATGCCGTGCTCGTCACGGGCGATCTCACGTACGACGGGCGGCCCGAGGAGTATGCGGTGGTCGCCGAGGAGCTCGCTCGGCTGCCGATGCCGGTCTACGCGATCCCCGGCAACCACGATGCGCGAGGACCGTTCCGCGAGGCGCTCGTTCCGCGCTTCTGCCCGACCACGGACGGCGAGTTCCTGCACTTCGCGGTGCCGCTCGAGGAGACGCTGCTCGTGGCCCTCGACACGCTCGTGCCCGGCCGTGACGGCGGCGCGCTCTGCCCGAGGCGGCTCGCCTGGGTCGAGCGGACGCTCGAAGAAGCGAGCGGTCGGCACGTGATCCTGGCACTCCACCACCCGCCCTTCGCGACCGGGATCGCGCACATGGACCGGATCGCCCTCACCGAGCCGGAGGCTCTCGAACGGGCGGTGCGCCGACACGGGCGCGTGGAACGCGTTCTCTGCGGCCACGTCCACCGCTCGGTGCAGACCCTCTGGGCCGGAACGATCGCCTCGATCGCGCCGTCGACCGCGCATCAGGTCGAACTCGCGCTCGACCCTGCCGCCCCTTCCTGCTTCACGCTAGAGCCGGCAGGCTTCCATCTGCACGTCCGCCAGGGGGACGGCCGGCTCGTGACGCACCAGGGCTCGCTCGATCGCTGGCCGGGTCCCTACCGCTTCGCCGAGTACGCTGCCTGAGGATCACTCCGCGGGCACGGGCCGCGTACCCGCGAGCGCTCCGCTTTGCTGCCGCTCGCGCTCGGCCTCTTCGCGGACGTGCCGCGGCATGGTCCGGCGGGCGAGCAGGCTGTAGGCGACAGGCACGACGAAGAGCGTGAAGAAGGTCCCGACGAGGAGACCGCCCACGATCACCCACCCGATCGCCCAGCGGCCCTCGGCGCCGGCCCCGGTCGCAATCGCGAGTGGAATAGAGCCCAGAACCATCGCACCCGTGGTCATGAGGATCGGCCGCAGGCGCAGGACGGACGCCTCGACCACGGCCTCGATCTTGGTCATGCCGCGGGCGCGGAGCTGGTTGGCGAACTCGACAATCAGGATGCCGTGTTTGGTGATGAGTCCGACGAGGGTGACGAGGCCGATCTGGCTGTAGACGTTGAGGCTCTGACCCGTTAGCTGGAGGGCCAGAAGCGCACCCGTCATCGAGAGCGGCACGGTCAGCATGATGACGAAGGGGTCGACCCAGCTCTCGAACTGGGCAGCCAGCACGAGGTAGATGAAAGCCAGTGCCAGGACGAAGACGACGGCGAGGCCGACCGAAGACTGACGGAACTCGCGGCTCTGGCCGTCGAGATCGGTCACGATACCGGCCGGGAGTTTCTTGGCTTCCGCCTCGAGGAAGGCCAAGGCATCGCCCAGCGAGTAGCCTGGGGCGAGGGTGGCCGAGATCGTAGCCGAGCGCAGTTTGTTGAAGTGTTTGAGTTCCTTGGGGGCCACCTTCTCCTCAATGGTCACGAGGTTGGCCAGCGGGACCATCACCCCACCAGCGCCACGGACGAAGATCTGCGCGAGGTCGCTCGGCGTCGCTCGGTCCTGGGGCTTGACCTGAACGATCACCTCATACTGCTTGCCTTCGCGTTTGAAGCGCGTGACCTGCCGACCGCCGAGCATCGTCTCGACGGTCTGGCCGATGGTCCGCACGTCGATCCCCATGAGCGCCGCCTTCTCGCGGTCGATCGTCAGGCTGAGCTGCGGCTTGTTGAGCTTGAGGTCGGTATCGACGTTGACGAGCCCCGGATTGCGTCGGGCGGCGGCCACGAGCTGGTCGACCGCGCGCTGCAGCTCGGAATAGGGCAAGGAGGTCTGCAGCACGAACTGGACGGGCTTGCTGACCGGGCTCTGACCGAGCGAGGGCGGGTTGTTGGGGAAGGCCAGAAGGCCCGGGATGGCCGCCATCTTTGGGGCCATTTCCCGGGTGATCTGCTGCTGGGTGAGGCCGGGCCGCTCGTCCCAATCCTTGAGCCTGCCGAATCCGATCGCCCGGGTAACGTCGTTACCGAAGCCGATCACTAGAAAGATCCGTTCGATCGCCGGCTGCTCGCGGTAAGCCTCTTCGATCCGTTTGGCGTAGCGGTCGGTGTAGGCGAGCGTGCTGCCTTCGGGGGCGATCCCGATGGTCAGCACGGTGCCGCGGTCCTCGACCGGCGCCAGCTCGGCCGGCAGGGTCCAAAAGAGCATGCCCGCGAACCCGCCCATCACGAGCATGAGCACGATCACTGCCGGGCGCACGGTCATGGCGAAACGCAGGCTCGCCCGATAGGTCCGCGTGAGCGCGCGGAGAGTGCCTTCGACGGCACGGTAGAGGACGTTGTTCCGCTCCTCGTGGCGCAGGAGGAGCGAGCACATCATGGGTGAAAGCGTCAGGGCGACGAAGCCCGAGACCAGCACCGCGCCCGCCAGGGTCAGGGCGAATTCAACGAAAAGGCGGCCCGTCCGACCGGTCTGGAAGGCGATCGGCGCGTAGACGGCGGCGAGCGTGATCGTCATCGCGATCACGGCGAAGGCGATCTCGTGCGAGCCCTTCAAGGCGGCGTCGAAGGGGCGCATGCCCTTCTCGACGTGCCGGCTGATGTTCTCGAGCACGACGATCGCATCGTCGACCACGAGCCCGACCGCCAAGACCATGGCCAGGAGTGTGAGAGTGTTGATCGAGAAGCCGAACGCCCACATGAAGACGAAACCACCGATCAGCGAGACCGGGATGGTCACGATCGGCACGAGCGTCGCCCGGAACGAGCGCAGGAACAGGAAGATGACGAGGACGACGAGGACGATCGCCTCGACGACCGCCATTCGCACGTTGCGGATCGCCCGCTCGATGAAGACTGTGCTGTCGTAGCCGACCTCCATCCGCACACCTTCGGGAAGGATCTCCAGAAGGCGGGGGATCATGGCGCGAACCGCCTCGGAAACCTCGAGCGGGTTGGCAGTCGCCTGCTTGACGACACCGACCGCGACGGAGGGGTTGCCGTTGAAGCGGGAGCTCACGCGCTCGTTCAAGGGCGCGATCTGGGCTTCGCCGACATCCCGCAGCCGGACGAGATAGCCATCGGCCTCGCGGATGATGAGCTGGTTGAACTGCTCTACCGTACGGAGATCCGTCTCGGCGAGGATCTCGAACTCGCGTCGCTCGCTCTCGATCCTGCCCGCGGGCACCTCGATGTTCTGGCGGCGCAGCGCCTCCTCGACGTCCTGCGGGGTGAGGCCGTAGCCGGCGAGGCGCAGCCGATCGAGCCAGATCCGCATCGCCGGCCGGCGCTCGCCGAAGATTCGGATCTCGGCGACACCGGGCAGGTTCTGGAGCCGGTCCTTGACCAGACGATCGGCGATCTCGCTGACCTCGATCGGACTGTGCCGGTCGGAGGCCAGAGCGAGATAGATGATCGGCTGAGAGTCGGCCTCGACCTTGCGGACAACCGGCTCGTCCGCGTCGTCCGGCAACCGGGCACGCGCCTCCGCCACCCGGTCCCGGACGTCCGAGGCGGCATCCTCGGGATTGCGGTCGATACGGAAGCGCAGATTGATCTGGCTGCGTTCCGGTCGGCTCGAGGAGGTGATAACGTCTAGCCCCTCGATGCCGGAGAGGACCTCCTCGAGAGGCTGGGTCACCCGGCTCTCGATGATTTCGGCCGAAGCGCCCTGATACGTGGTCGAGACCGAGACCACGGGCTCGTCGATCTTCGGATACTCGCGGACCGACAAGCGGCTCCACGCCATGAGCCCGAGTAGCATGACGACGAGGCTCATCACGCTCGCCAGGACGGGGCGGCGGATCGACAGCTCCCAGAGGCTCATGGCTGTTCTCCGCGGCCGCGCTCAGCCTTGCCGTTGTTCGCCGTTGGCGCTGCGCGCGGTGGGCGGGGCGGACTCATCGCCCCGAGGCGCACGGCCCGGCCCTTGAACGACGACCGGGGCACCCTCGCGGACCTTGGTCACGCCGGCCACGACCACGAGATCGCCGGCGCGCACGCCGCTCGTGAGCTCGACCTCGCCGGGCCGGCGAAGACCCGTCGTGACCGCCACGCGTTCGACGGTCTTGGGCTTGCCCTCGCCCTGATCGAGGATGCGGAAGACGAACTGCTTGCCGCCCTGCGGCACGAGGGCTTCCTCGGCCACCCACAGGGCATCGGACTTCACCGAGAGGGTCAGCGACACCCGGGCGAAGACGCCGGGTCGCAGAGCCTCGTCGGGATTGGCAATCGAGGCCCGGACCAAGAGCGATCGACCGCGTTCGTCGACGAGCGGGTCGATGGCGGTGACCCGGCCCGCGAAGCTGCGGCCCGGGAAGGCGTCGATGGCGATCCGGATCTCGTTGCCGACGTTCACCGCAGAGATAAAGAGCTCGGGCACGCGGAAATCGACCTTGATCGGGTCGATCTGCTCGAGCGTGAAGAGAGCGGTGCCAGCGGTTACGAACTCCCCGACACTGACGTCGCGCAGGCTCGCTTTGGCGTCGAACGGCGCCTTGATCGTCCGCTTGGCGAGTTGGGCTCGCGCGAGCTCGACCGCCGCCTCCGCGATCCGGAAGCTCGCCTCCGCTTCGTCCAGTGCCCGCTGTGTGCCGACATTGGTGCGGCGCAACTCGCGGGCACGCTCGAGATTGTTGAGCGCAAGCATGCGGCGGGCTTCGGCGTCGGCGAGGGAAGCCCGCTCCACCGAAGCATCGAGCTCGACCAGGACCTGTCCTTCGCGAACTTTGCCGCCTTCGACCATGTCGATGGCGACGATCCGGCCGGCGACCTCGGGTCGGATGGTGACGCGCTCGTTCGAGAGCAGGGTTCCGACGGCTTCGACGGTCCGCTCGGCGGGCGCCACTTTGACGGGCATCGCCTCGACCACCACCGGACCTCCGTCGCCTCGGGCAGCCGCTCCCCCCTGCTGACGCTGCTGTTGGGCCGGAAGGGCAACGAAATGCCAGTAGGCGGCAGCGCCCCCGCCCCCCACGAGCAGGACGACCATGACGGCCAGGATCGAACGGAGCACGCCTTTCCCCTTCAGACCTCGACGGGTCCGTCCGACAAGCTAGCGCAACCACCCGACCCTTGGTAGCCCGCCGACTGTAACGCTCCGTTCTACGCGAAAGGGCTCGCCGCGGATCACTGGTTCATCGAGTTCCAGAATTCCTCGTTGGTTTTCGAGTACTTCATCTTGTCGAGGAGAAACTCGATCGCGTCCACCGTGCCCATCGGGTTCAGGATACGGCGCAGGACCCACATACGGGCGAGGATGGCGCGCTCGACCAGCAGCTCCTCCTTGCGGGTCCCCGATTTGTTGATGTCGATCGCCGGGAAGACACGTTTGTCGGCGACCCGCCGGTCGAGCACGATCTCGGCGTTACCCGTCCCCTTGAACTCCTCGAAAATCACCTCGTCCATGCGGGAGCCCGTATCGATCAGCGCCGTGGCGATGATCGTGAGCGAGCCGCCGTCCTCGATGTTGCGGGCGGCACCGAAGAACCGCTTCGGGCGCTGGAGCGCGTTGGCGTCCACACCACCCGTGAGAACCTTGCCCGAGGAGGGGACGACCGTGTTGTAGGCGCGGGCGAGGCGGGTGATCGAATCCAGAAGAATGACGACGTCGCGGCCGTGCTCGACCAAGCGCTTGGCCTTCTCGATGACCATCTCGGCCACCTGCACGTGCCGTGTGGCAGGCTCGTCGAAAGTCGAGCTCACGACCTCGCCGCGGACCGTGCGCTGCATGTCGGTGACCTCTTCCGGCCGCTCGTCGATGAGCAGCACGATGAGGAACACCTCCTTGTGATTGGCCATGATCGCGTGCGCGATGTTCTGCATGAGCATCGTCTTGCCGGTGCGCGGCTGGGCGACGATGAGCGCACGCTGGCCTTTGCCGAGCGGTGCCACGATCTCGATGATCCGGGTCGAGAGATCCTTCTGGCCCGGGACCTCGAGGTTGAGCTTCCTCGTCGGATAATAGGGCGTGAGATTGTCGAAGTGGACCCGGTGGCGCGCCACTTCCGGCGGATCGAAATTGATCGTGTCGGCTCGCAGAAGGGCGAAATAGCGCTCGCCCTCCTTGGGAGCGCGGACCAACCCTTGGACGGTGTCGCCGGTCCTGAGCCCAAAGCGCCGGATCTGCGAGGGCGAGACGTAGATATCGTCCGGCCCGGCGACGTAGTTCGCATCGGGCGAGCGCAGGAAGCCGAATCCGTCCTGGAGGATCTCCAGGACACCCTCCCCGCGGATCGGAATGTCCGAACCGGCCAGCTGCTTCAGGATGGCGAAGACGAGATCACCCTTCTTGAGAGTGCTGGCGCCTTCGATGCCGAGCTCCTCGGCGTATTTGAGGAGTTCGGCAGGAGACTTACGCTTGAGCTCGGTCAAGTTGATAGCGGGCGCATCGGGACCGAGCGGCGGCGGCTCCGGCGGCTCGCCCCGCTCGTCCGTCACGCGCGCATCGAACCGCTCGGCCGGGTAGCGACCCTCGAAGCGCCGTTCGTCGCGACCCCGGTCGCGAGCGAAGGGCTGGCGACTACCGAATCGGGCATCGCGCCGCTCCTGGAAGCCGCGCTCGGGTCGCGGCTCGCGCGGCGGCGGTGCCGTTTCCTGCCGGGGCTCGGGGATGGGCACGGTCTCGAAGCGCAGCTCGCCGATTGCGTCCTCCTCGGCGGCCGGGGGCGGCGGAAGCGGCTCGGTCGGCGGCTGCGGTTCGGGCCGCGGTTCGGCCGGAGCCTGCAGGAAGGCCGGAATGTGCTCCATGGCGGGGGTCGGCTGCGGCGTCTCGCTCGGACGCTCCGCACGCGGCCGGCCACGGCGCCGGCGCGGCATCTGGGAGGGCTCGCGAGCAGCCTCCGCCTCGTCGGGAGACGGCAGCTTGCCTTCGGTCAGGTCGCTGTCGGCCAAGGTCGCTGTCCCAGCAGGCCGGCGCGGGTCATCCGGCCGGCATCAGAAAGGTTTGAGCACCACGAGGAGGACGATGCCGACGAACAGCACCGTAGGCACCTCGTTAAGGAACCGGAAATACCGGCCCGAGCGCTCGCGGCGGTCGGCCGCCAGCTCGCGCACGTGGCGCGCGAGGAGGCCGTGGACCGCCATCATGGCGAGCACGAGCAGAAGCTTGCCGTGGAACCAGCCGTCCCGCCACTGGCCCTGCGCGGTCGCGAGCCACAATCCCACCGCAATCGTCACCAGCATGGCGGGCGTCGCGATCGCCTTCAAGAGGCGACGCTCCATGACCTTGAAGGTCTCGGAGGTCTCTGATGCCACCGGCACGCCCACATGGTAGACCATGAGACGCGGCAGGTACCACATGCCCGACATCCAGGCGGCGAAGGCCATGATGTGCAGCGCCTTGAGCCAGAGGATCGAGCTCGTCATCCCGCGTCCGTCGACGGCCTCGCCGCGCTCGTGCAGCCGAACCGAGTTTCGCGAACAAGGCTTGGGGAGGCCATGCGAGCGAGCAGGTTGGCCCTCACGCCGCCTGACGGGTCGGTCCAGGCCCCGCTCTGTGTTCGAAATCGCTCATTCCCCGCCCGATTTCAAGTACCGGGTCAGCGCCGCGACCCGCTCCGGCGGCGTCTCGGGAAGAACGCCGTGTCCGAGATTGAAAATGTGTGGCCGCGATGCTGCGGCCAGAAGAATGGCGCGGGCCTCCTCGAGGAGCCTGTCTTCCGGTCCGAGCAGCGCCACAGGATCGAGATTGCCTTGGAGGGTCGGACCCGAGGGGCCCCCGAGCTCCGCCGCTGCCCAGGCCATGGGCACTCCCGTGTCGAGCGAGAGCCCCTGTGCCCCCACTTCGGTCGCGAACAGGCGCAGACACGCACCGACCCCGCGGGGAAACACCAGGATCGGTACCTCCGGGTGGCGCGCCCGCAACGTAGCCACGATCCGCCGTGCGGGTTCGAGGCACCAACGTCGCAGCTCGCTTTCCGGCAGCACACCGGCCCAGCTGTCGAACAGCTGCAAGGCCTCGGCACCCGCCACCACCTGGGCGGACAGGAACTCGATCACGGATTCCGTGAGGAGGTCTACGAGCGCGCCGAACAGCGCCGAATCGCGCCGTGCCAATACTCGAGGTCGAAGAAACTCCTTCGACCCCCGACCTTCGACCAGGTAGGCAGCCAGGGTCCAGGGTGCGCCGGCGAAGCCGATCAGGGTCACTCGGTCGGGCAGCGCCCGGCGCAGGCGCCGCACCGTCTCGTAGACCGGCCCCAGGCGCTCGTGCAGCCGCTCGGCGCCGAGACGGGCGAGACCGGCGCGATCGAACACGGGCTCGAGCCTCGGACCCTCTCCCTCGACGAAGCGGAGTTCGGCACCGAGCGCGTGGGGAACCACGAGAATGTCGGAGAACAGGATGGCCGCATCGAGGGGAAAACGACGAAGCGGCTGGAGCGTGACCTCGACAGCGAGATCCGGGGTGTAGCAGAGCTCGAGGAAATCGCGTGCCCGGGCACGGACGGCCCGGTATTCGGGCAGATAGCGTCCGGCCTGACGCATCAGCCAGACTGGTGGCGGGCTCACCCGCCGGCCCGACAGGGCAGCGAGAAGCGGCTTTTCGATCACCGAAGACCCCATCTCTCAAGCAACGACATCGACTGAAAGACAGAAATCCGAGTTTGTAGCAGACGTGGTTGAAATCGACAAAGCCGGGTCGCACGCGTGTCCCGATCGATCCCCAACCCCGCCCGCAGCATCGTTCGCACGCCCGCACGGTCCGGACAAGATCGCAACGGCGTTCGCCAAAGCCTTGGCGAAGCGAAGGATGCGCCCAACTTGTCGGAGAAGGGGATCACGGGGATAATCGCATCGGCACCCGTCCTTCGTCCAGCCGCTCGGTCGGGTCGTCCACCGTGTCCAGATCGGTGGACAACCGGCGGAGGACAGGGGCGGTGACCGCAGCGCGTGTGCCCACGCGTGGCGAGCCCTGGGCTGTCCCGGCCTTTTCCCGATCCTTCTCCCCGGGGGTGTCCCTTGCGCCTTCACCTGCATCTGATCTCCGACTCCACTGGCGAGACAGTCAGCACCGTGGCACGAGCCGTAGTATCGCAGTTCGAGGACGTCGTACCGGTCGAGCACGTCTGGTTCTTCGTTCGGACCAAGAGCCAACTCGAGAAGGTTCTGCCGCTGATCGAGGCACTCCCCGGGCTCGTGCTCTATACCCTCGTGTCTCCGGAATTGCGGCACATGCTGCACGAGCGCTGCCGACTGATCGGCGTCCCCTGCGTGGCGGTGCTCGATCCCGTGATGAACGCCTTGGCAGGACTGTTGGGTTCGGCCGGGAAGCCGCAGATCGGCCGTCAGCACGCGATGGACGCGGGGTACTTCTCGCGGATCGAGGCCATGGAATTCGCGATGCGGCACGACGACGGCCAGCTCGCGGAGGAGCTCGAGGAGGCGGACGTCGTGCTGGTCGGTCCCTCGCGTACGTCCAAGACGCCGACCTGCGTGTATCTCGCCCATCGCGGCATCAAGGCCGGCAACGTGCCCTTGGTAGCCGATGTGCCACCGCCAGCCGTTCTCGAGACGCTCAAGCGCCCCTTGGTCGTAGGGCTCACGGTCAACCCCGAACTGTTGGCCGAGATCCGGGCGAACCGGCAACGCATGCTCGGTGTGCGGGCCGGTGACCGCGGTCGATACGGCGGCGACTATGCCGAGTTGCCGCGTGTGCGCACTGAACTCGTGGCCGCCCGCCGGCTCTACGCGCGAATGGGGTGGCCCGAGATCGACGTCACCAAGCGCTCGGTTGAGGAGACCGCGGCGACGGTGTACCAGATGCTCCAGGCGCGTAGGCGGCCCGAAGTGCGCGCTCTGGTGGGCGGCCTCGACCCCGCCGGTTCTGTTCGGCTCTGATCCGTGCGCATGGCATCGGCGCCGGCTCTCGGGGCTCTCGGAACGACCGCGCGTCGGCGTCGTCAGCGGCTTCTGGTCTTCGCCCTCTTGGGCGTGGCCTCGCTCTCGCTGTTCGTTTTCAGCGTGGGGGCCGCGTATCGCGTCGGCACGGCGCAGCGGGCGGCCGAGATCGAGCGCCTCCAGGCGGATCTCGAAGCGGCCAGGGTCGCGGCGCGGGCCGCCACGGCGCGGGCGGCGGCGGCGGAAGAGCGGGCCCTGCGTCTGGCCGAGCGGGGCCAGCGGCCAACGGAGGCGACCCCACCTGGGCGGCCGCCGGAGGTCGAGGCACTCGTGCCGCTCCTGCTCGCTCGCCTCGCCGAGGGCGTCTCGCGCGAGCGTCTCGCGCGGGCGATCACGAGTCTCCCGACGCGGCCGGTCTGCGATCCGGATGTCGAGATCCGAACACTCGCGGTGGCGGTGACGCCGAGCCGTGACGGTGGAGGACGGGCGTTCGGTAGCGGGCGGTTCACGGTCGCTGCACGCGGTACCGCCGCGAAGAGCCCGACCGGGCGGACCGAAGCCTGGTTCGACCCGGCACAACCAATCCAGCTCGTCATCCGCCAGACCGGCCAGGAGCCGAGGATGGCGATGGGCGTGTTGCCCCTCGTCGAGGCGATCGTCCTCGAGCGACGAGAATACCGGTTCACGGCACGAGCCGGGGAACGCCGGGGAACGATCGAGCTCGCCTTGCAGGTGTGCGACTATCCCTGACCACTCGGGACGGGCCGCGGGTGTCGCTGTGGCAGTCGGCCCACAACGAGCCGGACCACGCCTGAGCCTCGCTTGGTGCGGCGGGGCCGAGGCTTGTCCCGGGCGGAAGCTCCTGACTAGGATCCAATCGGCGGGCTCTGGTCTCCCGAGGGAGGACTGGCCCCGAGAATCGAGGAGACGAAAGGGTGCATCTTTTTCGGACGTTAGTCGGGACGGTTGCGCTGGTCGCGTTGCTCGCGTCTCCTTCGTCCGCTGGCGCCGAGACTCTCGAGGAGGCACTGGTCGACGTCTATTTGGGAAACCCCGAACTCGCAGCCGGGCGCGCGCGTCTGCGTGCCGCCGACGAGCTAGTGCCGCAGGCGCTGGCAGGTTGGCGGCCGACCATCTCGGCCGATGCCGGTATCGAGGGCGTGAGCGGCCAGTCGCGCTCTTCGGCCACTGGCCAGCAGCTCGACATCGACCACACCACCCGGCGGATCGGGGTCCAGGTACGGCAGAACCTCTACGCCGGTGGTGCCACGACCGCTGCCACGAGCCGGGCCGAGAACCTCGTGCGCGCTGAGCGCGCCAACCTCGTGGCGCTCGAGCAGCGCATCCTGCTCGACGCGATCGACGCCTATACGGCCGTCTGGCGCGATCGCGCCGTCCTCGATCTGGCGCTCAACAACGAGCAGCGTCTTAAGCGGCAACTGCAGGCGACGCGCGATCGGTTCCAGGTCGGCGAGGTCGCGCGGACCGACGTCGCTCAGGCCGAGGCCCGCCTCTCCCGGGCGCGAGCGGACGTGGAGGCGGCCAAGGCCAATCTCGCCGCCTCGACGGCCTTTTACGAACGGGTAGTGGGCAAGGAGCCGGGCCGGCTCGCCAAACCCACCCGCCTCGCGGCCCTGCCGCGTACGCTCGCCGAGGCACGCTCGATCGCCGCCCAGAACCCGCAGATCATCGCGACGACCTTCGGCCTCGCGGCGGCGCAGGACGATGTCGACGTGTCGTTCGCGGCGCTGTTGCCGAGCGTCGATCTCCTGGCCCGAGCCGATCGGATCGAGGAGCCCCAGGCGACGCTGAGTTGGCAACGCAGCGCCTCGATCGGCGTCTCGGTGACGGTTCCGCTCTATCAGGGCGGGGCCGAATATGCCCGGGTTCGCGCGGCACGACAGACCGTCGAGGCCCGGCGCAACGATCTCGATGCCGCTCACCGCTCGGTCCAGCAGTCGGTGGCCTCGGCCTGGGATCGGCTGTTGGCGGCGACCGCCGCGATCGCCGCCTTGCGGGCGGAGGTGCGGGCCAACGACATCGCGCTCCAGGGCGTCCAGGAGGAGAACCTCGTGGGTGCTCGGACCGTGCTCGACGTCCTCGACGCCGAGCAGGAGCTTTTCACTTCGCGAGTCAATCTCGTGCGTGCCGAGCGCGACGAGATCCTCGCGAGCTTTCAGCTCAAGGCCGCGATCGGCGAGCTCACCACCGAAGGGCTCGGACTGCGGGTCGAACGCTACGACGCCGAGCGGAATTATTGGGCGAGCCGCAAGCGGCTCATGGGGCTCCAGACCGAACCGACGCCGACACTCGCCCGGCGAGCCGCGAGCGATCAACCGCCCGATCGTCCGAAACCGCCGGTCCGTTGAGCGGGCAGAAGGAGCGCCGGCGTTGTTCCTCCGGCCACCTCGCCGAGCGGACGGGCTCCGAGCGCACCGACGGAGCGGATCGTACCATCAGACATCGCCGGGCGGCGCCTCGGCTGTGTGCCAGAGCCGGCCGTTCAGGACGATCGAATCGACGACGAGCCGCCGGTCGCCTTCCATCCGCTCGCCCAGGACGTCCTCGTAGACGTGTCGCCCCGGCACGATGCGGAGGACCGTCGCATCGCCGGTGGAGCCCACGGAGAGGTCGGCGAGGTCGGGCCGGCCGAGGATGCGGGCCGGGGTGACCGTGACGGCGCGGACGATCGCCTCGAGCGGCATGCCGAGGGAGAGGAACTTCGACATCGTGACGAGATTGTCGTAGGCCGGTCCGTCGATGCAGAGCGTGTGCACATCAGAGCTGATGACGTCGGGCCAGAAGCCGGCGTCGAGCATGGCGCGGGCGGTGTGGAACGAGAACGAGCCCTTGCCGTGGGCGATATCGAAGATCACGCCCTTCTCGCGTGCTTTCCAGACCTGATCGCGCACTCGGCCGTCGGCGTGACAAGGTGCATTCGGAAAGGGCTTGAAGCAGTGGGTCAGGATGTCCCCGGGGCGGAGCAGTTCGAGGACGTCCACGTAGCGGGGCGGCGGACGGTCGATGTGGCACATGACCGGGAGACCCGCTCGATCGGCCGCCTCGATGGCGAGGTAGAGAGGGGCGAGCCCGTTGGCACCGCTCGTGTTGGCGCCGATCCGCACCTTGATGCCTTTGACGAGGTCGCGGTGCTCGAGGGCGACACGCGCGCAGGCCTCGGGGCTCAAGAGGCGCAAATCGCCCGATTCGCCGACCATCACCTCGTGCGCGAAGCCGAAGATTCCGGCGAAGGAGACGTGGAGATAGGCGAGGATCCGGGTCTCCGAGCGCTCGATAACGTGCTTGCGGAAGCCCAGGAAGTTGCCCGGGCCGGCCGAGCCGACATCGAGCCAGGTCGTGGTGCCGGAGCGCCTGGCCAGCTGGTCGGCATCCACGCCGAGGGAGGTTCCACCCCAATAGACATGCGCGTGCAGGTCGATCTGGCCGGGGGTCACGATGCAGCCCTCGACCAGCCGTTCCACGGCCGCGGTGCCGGCCGCGGCCTCCGCACCGATCGCCGCGACCTTGCCGGCCGCGAAGGCGATGTCGGCCACCTCGTCTCGGCCGGTGCCGGGATCGAGGATCCGTCCGCCGCGAAGGATCAGATCGAACTCTGCCATGACCCGCGCCTCCCCCTCCCTGCGAGCGGCCTAGCGCTTTCGGAACCGGGGGAGAAGCGCTCAGGCCTCGAGGCTCACCCCTTCGCAGCGCGCTCGACGAAGCGCTGGTCGAACGTCTTGGCGAGATCGATCTTGGCGGTGGCGAGCTCCTTGTCGAAACGCACGAGCATGTCGAGCGCGTTGCGCATACCCTCCGGCGGAACCAGGCCCGTGCGCGAATAGGTCGGCTTCGATTTGGCGACCGCGGCGAGATAGAGCTGCTTGTCCCCCAAGTGATAATCTTCGGGAACGACAGCGGCGATCTCCTCCGCGCTCGCCTTCTCGATCCAGCGCAGGGCAGCGAGGAAGGCGTCGACCAGGGCTTGGACGGTGTTCGGGTTCTTCTCGATGAACTCGGCACGGGTGTACAGGACCGCGGCCGGGTTCGCGCCTCCGAAGATCGCCTTCGTGCCTTCTTCGGTTCGGCTGTCGGCGAGCACGAACACGTCGCCGTCCTGCTCGAGCTTGGCGATCACCGGATCGAGATTGGCGATCGCGTCGATCTCGCCCTTCTTCGTGGCCGCCACCGCGGTGGGCCCCGCGCCCACACCGACGAAGGCGACTTCCTCGGGCACCAAGCCATCCTTAGCGAGCAGATAGTTGACGAAGAAGTTGGTCGAGCTGCCGGGCGCCGTCACACGAACCTTCATGCCTTTGAGGTCCTTGGCCGACTTCACTTTGTCCGCCAGGCTCTTCTTCACCGCGAGGACGATTCCGGGAAAGCGGCCGAGCTCGACGACCGCGCGGATGTCTTGACCTTTGGCCTGCATCCGGATCGTGTGCTCGTAGGCACCGGTGACGACGTCGACCGAGCCGCCGACCAGAGCCTGCAGCGACTTCGCACCGCCGCCGAAATCGTTGATCTCGACCTTCAGGCCCCGGTCTTTGAAGAAGCCCTTGCGCTCGGCGATCGTGAGCGGGAGGTAATAAAGGAGCGGTTTGCCTCCCACGCCCAACACGACGCGGCTCTTCTCGAGCGTGCGGGCGCGCACCGCGCGACCGGTGGGTGCGAGGAGCAGTGTGGCGGTGAGGGTCGCCTAGAAAAGGGTACGGCGGCGCATCGTCGGACCTCCCGTCCTCTTTCGTTCCGGAGCTTGCCGTTCGCGCGGCCGGCCGACAAGTCGGGGCCGGCTTAGCCCTGGATGCCGGTCGAAGCCGCCTGGGGCCGCCAGATCAGGAGGCGACGCTCGACCAGCGTGACGACGGCGTCGATGAGGAGCACGAAGATCGCGAGCACGAGCATGCCTGAGAAGACGCCCGTGACGTCGAAGGCCCCCTCGGCCTGTTGAATGCGGTAGCCGAGCCCGCCGGCCGAGCCCAGATACTCGCCCACCACCGCGCCCACGAGGGCGAATCCGACGGCGGTGTGCAGGCTCGCGAACATCCAGGAGAGGGCCGCGGGAACGTAGAGGTGCCGCAGCATCTGGCGCTCGTTCATACCCAGCATCCGCGCATTGGCCACGAGCACCGGGTTCACTTCCTTTACGCCATGGTAGACAGCGAAGAAGACGATGAAGAAAACGAGGGTTACGCCGAGAGCGACTTTCGACCAGATGCCGAGCCCGAGCCAGAGGGCGAAGATGGGAGCCAGCACCACCCTCGGCGTCGCGTTGATCGCCTTGAGATAGGGCTGAAAAACGGCCGAGAGGAGCGCCCGCCGCGCGAGCCAGAAGCCGGCCAGCACGCCGCCGAGCGAGCCGATCACAAAAGCTAGCACCGTCTCGACAAGCGTGATCCAGAGATGTCGCCAGATCACGCCCGAAGCGAAGTCGCGCCAGGTCCGCTGGATGACGTCGAGTGGCCGCGAGAAGAAGAAGGGGTCGAGGAAGCCGACGCTCGCCCCGACGTGCCAGAAGCCGAGGAAGAGCACGAGGACGAGGATCTGCCAGAAGACCAGGATGCCGATGGCCTTCATCCGGCACCTTCCGTCTGGGAGTAGCCTTTGAGCACCTCGGCGCGGAGCTCGTGCCAGAGAGCGCGGTGGATCTCGAGGAAGGCCGGGGTGAAGCGGACGTCGTGGCTGTCGCGCCGGCGCGGGATCGGCACGCGATGATCGCCGATGATCCGAGCTCCGGGGCCAGCCGACATGATGACGACGCGATCGGCGAGCGCGATCGCCTCCTCGAGGTCGTGGGTGACGAACAGCACCGCCTTCCGATCGGCCGACCAGAGCTCGAGCAGCAGGTCGCCCATGATCACGCGGGTCTGCGCATCGAGCGGGCCGAACGGCTCGTCCATCAGCAGAATGACGGGCTCGCGCGCGAGCACCTGAGCGAGGCCAACGCGCTTCTTCTAGCCGCCCGACAGCTGGTGGGGATAGCGGTCGGCGAAGGGCGCGAGCCCGACCCGGCCGAGCCAGCCGCGTGCTCGTTCACGAGCCTCGGTGCGGGGAACGCCGCGCACCTCGAGACCGACCGCCACATTGTCGAGCGCGGTCTTCCAGGGGAACAGGGCCTCCTGCTGGAAGAGGTAGCTAGCGCGGGCGTTGACCCCGTCGAGCGGTATACCGTCGATCAGGACCCGCCCGGTTGTCGCCGCGACGAGGCCTGCCACCACGTTCAGGGGAGACGACTTGCCGCAGCCGGTCGGGCCCACGAGGGCCACGAACTCGCCGGGTGCCACGGCGAGATCGGTAGCGGCGACGGCCGGATAGCGGCCGCCGTCGGGCAGGTGGTAGGTGATCGAGACGCCTTCCAAGCGGACCGCGGACTCGCTTCCGCCGCGCACGGGCAGGCTCCGTCAATAGCCCCGGGCGGGGTCGACGAGGTGCAGGAGGGGCTCGCCGCGCTCGAGGCGGCGCAGCTGTTCGACGATCACCGCCGTGGCGGTGCGTGGGTTGGTGATGCCCGCCGCGTGTGGCGTGACGAAGATCTTGGGATGGCGCCAGAGCGGTGAGGATTTCGGTAGGGGCTCGTGGGCGAAGACGTCGAGCATGGCACCCTCGAGGCGGCCGGTCTCGAGCGCCGCGAGGAGATGGGGGACGACCAGATGCTCACCGCGGGCGGCGTTGAGAAGATAGCTGCCACGCGGCAGCTGCTCGAACAGGCGGCGGTCGAGGATGCTCGCGGTCGCCGCCGTGAGCGGGAGGAGGCAGATGAGGATTCTTGTGCGAGCAAGGAATGCGGGCAGGCCCTCCTCGCCGACGAAGACCGGGAATTCGGCCTCGGGATGAGCGGAGCGGGCCCAGGCCGCGACATTGTAACCCACCTGGCGGAGCAGGCGGACCGTGGCGCCGCCGATCGCACCCAGGCCCATTACGCCCACGCCGACCTCGGGCGGGTCGAGATGCTGGTGGCGCTCCCATTTCGCCTGGGCGAGCTGGCGCTCGTAGAGGTCGAACTGTCGGTGGAAGCGGAGCGTGCCGTAGAGACAGTACTCGGCCATCCGCTGCGACATCAACGGATCGACGAGCCGGGCCACGGGCACCGGCGGCAGCTGGGCCTGCGAGCGGAGCAGACCATCGACGCCGGCGCCCAGGACCTGGATCAACCGGAGCCTGCGCATGCCGGCGAACAGATCGGGTGGCGGCTGCCAGCAGAGGACGGCGTCGACCTCGGCCGGATCGCCGATGTCGGGCCAGACGCGGACGTCGAGCTCCGGGGCCTGACGGAGGAGCTCGGCGCGCCAGGCCGCGGCCGTGTTCCAGGTGGTCTGCAGAACGACCCTCATGCCTCCCTCCGTCGGGGTCTGCGTCCTTTGCCCGCCGCCCGGCCGATCGGCAAGCCCGGCCGCGGCTCTGCCGCACCCTTGAGCAGTCGGGCGGATCGTGCTCGCCTGAAACCTGGCTCGAAGGCGGGCTCGCGCGCCTCGCCGCCATTGGCACAGCGCTTGCGGCGACGGTCAGCGGGCAGCGTCCGACGGGGCTCCGGGGATGGAGAGCGAATCCCTTTCCGGCGGGTTGCGGGACTACGACCCGCAGGGATGGTTCTGCGAGATGCTCGGCCCCGACCGTTCGGGCCTTCCGCATACGCGTGCGATTCTCGAACGGTTCGATCGCATCGGCCTCGAAGTCCTGCGCCAGCGTGCCCGCGATGCCGAGATCGAGCTCTACGATCAGGGTATCACCTTCGCCGTCCACAGCGATCGAACGGCGATCGACCGGATCCTGCCGTTCGACGTCATCCCCCGGGTGATCGGCGCCAAGGATTGGGAGCTGATCGAGCGCGGGGTGATCCGGCGCGTCCGCGCCCTCAACCTCTTTTTGGCCGAAGTTTACGGAGCGCAACGGTCCCTCGCCGAGGGCGTGGTGCCGGCGGAACTCGTACTGGGCAACCCGAACTATCGCCCGGTCGTGGGCGAGCTCGCGCCGCCGGACGGCACCCGGGTAAATGTCGACGGCACCGACCTGGTGCGCGGCGCCGACGGTCGATTCCTGGTGCTCGAAGACAAAGCCCGCACCCCGTCGGGGGTCTCCTACGTCGTCGAGAACCGCCACCTCATGCAGCGTTCCTTCTCGGACCTCATGCGCGATCTGCCGGTCCGGCCGGTCTCGGATTACGGAAGGCGACTGCACGAGGCCCTGTGCGAGTTTGCTCCGCCGGCCGTTCTCGACCCGCAGGTCGTCCTGCTCCCGTCCGGGGTCCTCAACTCCGCCTATTTCGAGCACGTGTTCCTCGCCCGGGAGATGGGCGTCCCGCTCGTCGAAGGCCGCGATCTGGTCGTCGAGGGCGATCGGGTATGGATGCGGACCGTCGCGGGGCTCCAGCGGGTCGTTGTCGTGTACCGCAGGATCGACGACGATTTCCTCGACCCGCGCGCGTTCCGGCCCGACAGTCTCCTGGGTGTTCCCGGCATCGTCGAGGCCTGCCGGCGCGGCACCGTAACGCTCGCCAATGCGATCGACACCGGCGTGTGCGACGACAAGGCGCTCTACGCCTATGTCCCGCGGCTGATCCGGTTTTTCCTCGCCGAAGAGCCGATCCTCGAGAATGTCGCGACCTGGATCTGTCGCGAACCCGAGGGACTCGCCTAAGTCCTCGACCGGCTGCCTGAGCTCGTGGTGAGGCCGGTGGGGGCATCGGGCGGCTACGGCATCTGCATCGGCCCTCGGGCGAGCAAGGCCGAACTCCAGGCCTGTCGGGCGGCCCTGCTCGCCGATCCGGCCAACTACATCGCCCAGCCGATGGTGGCGCTCTCGGTCACGCCTATGCTCACCGAGAACGGGATCGAGCCCCGCCACGTCGACCTCCGGCCCTTCGCCGTCACCGGCCGGTCGACCTGGGTGCTGCCGGGCGGCCTCTCGCGGGTCGCCCTCGAGAAGGGCTCCGTGATCGTCAATTCAAGCCAGGGCGGCGGCTCGAAAGACACCTGGGTGCTAGCGGAGCCGCATCCGCGACCGCGCTTCTCGCGCGTTGGGTCGAGTGCGTGTTCTTGCTCACTCGTTACGTCGAGCGGGTCGAGAACCTCGCTCGGATCCTGGAGGTACAGGAGACCTTCGCGCGCGACAGCCGGGGCCGGCACGATTGGGGCATGGTGTTGGCCATCAACGCCGATACGGCCCGTTTTCTCAAGCGACACGCCGAGCGCACGGCCGAGAGCGTCCTGCGGTTCTAAGTCACCGATCGTTCGAACCCGACCTCGATCGTCTACGCTCTCGATGCGGCGCGCGAGAATGCCCGGGCCCTGCGGCCCTTGATCTCGACGAGATGTTGGTTCAGCTCAACTTGAGCTACAAAAGAATCGCGGCACTTCAGCCGGACGATGTGGTCGAGGAGCGCGTGGCACGCCTGTGTGCGATGATCAAGGAAGGCTATGAGACCCATGCGGGTATTACAGCTGGCACCTTCTATCGCGACGAGGCTGCCTGTTTCTACAAACTGGGTTCGGCGATCGAGTGCGCCGACCAGACGAAGCGCCTTTTGGACGCCAAACTGCTGGGTGTCGCTCCGCGGTCCGATGCCGGCCCGGGCAGTGCCGCCGATGTCGCGTATTGGACCGCGTTGTCGCGCTCGGCGGCCGGCTACCAAGCCTTCCGTCGCCGCCATCCGCGGGGCATGGCGCCCGAGCTGGTCGCGGCATTCCTGATCTGTGATCCGAATTTCCCACGCTCGGTCGCCTGCAACATCGGCGAGGCCGAGGAACAGCTCGAACGGCTCCGCCGTTACTACGGCCTGCGACAGGCGGCAGCGGCACTCGAACGGCTCGAGGTCATCCACAACGAACTTGAGGTGCGCAAGGTTCGCGCCGTGATCGCTGCAGGCCGCGTGGACCCGTTCAACGACCACAGCCAGCGGAGCCTGATCGCGCTCACCGACCTTCTCGGCCGGAGCTTCTTCGGTCACGGCGCGCCGGGTGCGGTGCAGGCCCAGGTCTGACCGGGCCAGGGTCGGCTAGGGCTCCCCGGCCGTCACACCACTCACGAGATTGACCGATAGGAGGAAGGCGGGCTCGAGGGTGCCGCCTCCGCCGATCGGTGCGAGGCTCCGCACAGCGGCCTCGAGCCGCTCTCGGGCGTGCCGGCGCGCAGCGAGCGCGCCCGCGAGATCAGCGGCGGCGAAGCGGAGGGAACCGCCCGGGGCGGTCTGGGCGAGGCGACCGAGATCGGCGCCGATGACGGTCGCGATCTTGGGGTAGCCGCCCGTGGTCTGCCGATCCGCGAGCAGCACGATCGGCTGGCCGGAGCCGGGCACCTGGATGCTGCCGAAGACGATCCCGTCCGAGACGATGTTGGGCGAGCGGGCGTGTTCGATGCGGGGGCCCTCGAGCCGGTAGCCCATGCGATCGCTGCGCGCCGAGACCCGCCAAGCGGCGCCGAGGAAGGTGGCGAGACCGGCCTCGGTGAACCAGGCTTCCTGCGGGCCGAGGACGACACGGATCGGCCCGTCGACCGGCTCGGGGGGCGCGGCCAGGACCAGATCCGGGAGGTCGCCCGGGACCTCCGCTTCGCCGAGCGGGAGGAGATCGCCGGCCCTAAGGGCGCGGCCCTGGAGCCCGCCGATTCGCGAGAGCGTGTGGGTGGAGCGGCTGCCCAGGACAGGCGGCAGCGCGATGCCACCCCGGACAGCGAGGTAGGACCAAACGCCGGTCGCGGCCGGCCCCAGGGCGAGCCTCTGGCCCTGCAACAGCGAGAGAGCCGACCACCAGGGGCGCGGCCGGCCGTCGAGCGTCACGGTGCGGACCGCCCCGGCGAGGCCGATCCGGACCCGCTCGGCTCGGACCTCGAGCTCGAGCACGCCGGGGCCGATTTCGAGACCGGCGCTGCCCTCCGGATTGCCGGCGAGCCGGTCGGCGAGCCTGTGCGACCAGGGATCCATGGGACCCGCGGGCGAGACACCCAGCCGCTGGTAGCCGAAGCGGCCCGAGTCCTGGACCGTGACCGCAGAGCCCGCGCGCAGCACGAGGAGGGCCGAGGTCACGCTTGGGGCTCCGGCTCCGGCGCCGCTCGAGGCTCCTCCTCCGGAGCGATGAGCGGGTCGTGCGCGGCCGCGCGGCGGTCGAGCTCGGCGAAATTCGCGGGGTCGATCGGCCGGAAGCGGACCCGATCGCCGGGTTCCAGGAGGAAGGGAGGAGTTCGCTCGGGATCGAAGGTGCGGACCGGGGTCCGACCGAGCAGGTGCCAGCCCGAGGGAATTTCGAGCGAGGCGATCCCGGCCTGCACCCCGCCGATCGAAACGCTGCCCGCTGGTGTGCGAGGGCGTGGATCCTCGCGGCGCGGGGTGTGCAGCCGCGGGTCCAACCCACCCAGATAGGTGAAGCCGGGAACGAAGCCGACCATATACACGCGGTAGGTCGCCGCGGTGTGCAACGCCACCACTTCTTCCGGCGAGAGCCCGTGGCGGGCCGCCACCGCTTCGAGATCCACGCCGTACTCGCCGCCATAGGCCACCGGGACGGTCCACAGACGGCCCTCCGGCCGCGCCGTCGGATGGGCGAGGTCGAGGGAAGCGAGGCGGGCCAGGAGCGCTTCGGGCTCGACGCGCTCGGGATCGTAGTGGACGAGGAGCGAGCGGTAGGTGGGCAGGAGCTCGACGACGCCCGGCAGGGCGAGGGCGGCGAGCTCGGCATCGAGCGCCAGGACCGCGGCGTTCACCGCCGGATCGACCGTCTCGGCGAGCTCGATCAGGATGGCGCTGTCGCCGACCGGAACGATGCGCGGACGGCGGGGATCCGGGTGGGTGGTCTGCATGGCCCAGAGGTAGCGCTCCCCGCCGTGCCCGTCAGCGCCTTGCCCGCCGGTGCGGGGCGGTTAGGTTCCCGGCGTCACGGAGGAGGAGGGAGGCATGCAGCGCCGGGTCGATCTCAACGCCGATCTGGGCGAGAGTTTCGGAGCCTGGAGGATGGGCGACGACGAGGCGATGCTCGCGATCGTCACCTCCGCCAACGTAGCCTGTGGCTTTCACGCAGGCGACCCGCTCGTCATGTGGAAGACTTGCGAATCGGCCAAGGCAAAGGGTGTCGCGATCGGCGCTCATCCTTCGTTCATCGATATTTGGGGGTTCGGCCGTCGGCCCATCCAGGGCGAGAAGCCCGAGGACATCATGCGGCAATGCGTCTACCAGATCGGTGCTCTGCAGGCGGTGGCGGCGGCGGTCGGGCACCGGGTGACGCACGTCAAGCCGCACGGCTCGCTCGGCAACATGGCGGCCGAGGACGAGGGGCTCGCGACGGCGGTCGCCGAGGCCACGGCGACGGTCGATCGCTCACTGGTGCTGGTGGCCATGCCGGGCAGCGCGCTCGAACGCGCGGGGGAGCGCAAGGGGCTCAGGGTTGCGCGCGAGGTGTTCGCCGACCGCGCCTACGACGATCGCGGGATGCTCGTTTCGCGCAAGCTGCCCGGTGCGGTCGTCCACGACGCCGAAGCCGCCGCCCGCCGGGTGCTCGCGATGCTCGAGGAGGGAGCCATCACGTCCGTCTCGGGCAAGAAGATCCCGGCGCGGGTCGACACGATCTGCGTGCACGGCGACAATCCGGCGGCGGTGGCGATGGCCCGGGCGGTTCGCAGCGCGCTCGAGGCGGCGGGCGTGGCCGTCCGGCCGTTCGTCGAGACGGGAGGCTAGCCCCGCGATCGGCCGCTCCGATCGAACGGCCGGCGGCCGGGATTCACGGAGAAGGGGACAGGCCCGCAACCTCCAGGGCACGGGCCTGGCGAGCGGCCACCGCGTCGACGTCGAACCCGTCGATCAGCTCCATGAAGAGCCGGTACCAGTTCACCTCGGCCGCCAAGTGGAGGAAGACGGAGCCGAGCCCGATCGCCGCCCGATCCATGAAGACGAACTCGCGCGGGACAACGACCCCGCCGACCTCGCGCAGCCGCTGGTGGACCCGCTCGACCACGCGACGGCCGGCCTCCCCGCTGTTCGTCTCGTTGATCTTGCGGGTTCGGTTCTCCATGAGCGGCCCGTAGAGGAAGGCGGCCCACTCGTTCATCACCGCGATCAGATCGTTGGTGAGACCCCTGAAGCCCCAGCTCTCGTAGGCCTGGACCGCCAGATCGCGATCGTTTCGCACGAGTGCCCAATAGAGGTCGATCACCCCTTTCACGAACCGCGGCGGAAAGATTCGAACACAGCCGAAGTCGAGCAGGTTGATCGTGAGGTCGGGTCGGACGGTGTAGTTGCCGAGATGTGGATCGCCGTGGATGACGCCGTGGCCGTAGAAGGGCACGTACCAGGCGTGGAACATCGCGAGCGCGAGGCGGTTGCGGGTCTCCTGGTCCGCCGTCTGGTACACGAGGAGCGGGCGACCCTCGAGCCAGCTCATGGTGAGGAGGCGGCGGGTGGAGAGCTCCGGGACGGGCTCGGGCACGTGGACCCGGGGCTCACCCGCGAGCATGTGGGCGTAGAGCCGCATGTGTCGGGCTTCGAGCCCGTAGTCTAGCTCCTCGCGCAGACGGGCCGCGATCTCTTCCTGAATGCGGCTCGTGTCGATCGCCGTATCGAAGCGCCGCCAGATCGACAGGATCACGGCCAATTGGGCCAGATCGGCCTCCACGGCCGATTCGATGTCCGGATATTGCAGCTTGCAGGCGACCTCGCGGCCGTCGACCAGGCGTGCCCTGTGGACTTGGCCCAGGGAGGCGGCGGCCGCCGCCTCGAGCGGGAACTCGGCGAAGTGACGCTGCCAGTCGGGTCCGAGCTCCATGGCCATGCGGCGGCGCACGAAGGGCTTGCCCATGGGCGGCGCGTTCGACTGGAGTTGGGCGAGCTCGGCCGCGTATTCGGCAGGCAGGGCGTCCGGAATGGTCGCCATCATCTGCGCGACCTTCATGAGCGGTCCCTTGAGGCCGCCCAAGGCGGCTTTGAGCTCGGCCGCGTGCGTGCCGCGGTCGAAGCCGCCCACGAGGCGGGCGCCCGCGAGCCGCGCCGCCTGGCCGGCCACGGTGGTCCCGACCTGCGCGTAGCGCTTCACGCGCCCGCTGAACCGGTTCTCGCTCGGGCTCGAGCGACTCGTCACGGCGCGGTTCGGAACACGTTCGAAAGCTCGGCCTCGAGTCGATCGATCAGCCGCTCGAGGAGGCCGAGTCCCTTGGCCCAGAACGCCGGGTCATTCGCATCGAGACCGAACGGGGCGAGCAACTCGCGGTGGCGCAGCGTGCCGCCGGCCCGCAGGAGCTCGAGATAGCGCTCCTCGAAGCCCCGAGGCTGCTCCTCGTAGACCGCGTAGAGCGAGCTCACCAGACAATCACCGAAAGCATAGGCATAGACATAGAAGGGAACATGGACGAAGTGGGGGATGTAGGACCAGTAGAAGCGATAGTCTTCGCGGAATTCGAAAGCGGGCCCGAGGCTCTCGCCCTGGACCTCTATCCAGAGGTTGCCAAGCTCGTCGGGAGTGAGCTCGGTGTCCTTGCGCCGCTCGTGGACGCGGAGTTCGAACTCACAGAAGGCGATCTGGCGAACGACCGTGTTGATCTTGTCCTCGATCTTCGAGGTCAGCAGGACCCGCCGGCGCGCCGGGTCGCGCTCTTGGTCGAGGAGGGCTTCGAAGGTGAGCTGCTCGCCGAACACCGAGGCGGTCTCGGCGAGCGTGAGCGGCGTGCCGGACATGAGATAGCCCTGTTCGGCCGCGAGGGTCTGATGGACGCCGTGGCCGAGCTCGTGGGCGAGCGTCATGACGTCTCGGGTCTTGCCCTGGTAGTTCATGAGCACGAAGGGATGAACCGAGGGCACGGTCGGATGACAGAAGGCACCGCTGTCCTTGCCGGGCCGCACCTCGGCATCGATCCAGCGCCGTTCGAAGAACCGCTCGAGGATCGAGGCGAGCCGGGGCGAGAAGCGCCGGTAGGCGTCGAGCACGACGACCTTGGCCTCGTTCCACGGCCGGCGCCGATCGTCGTCTTCCGGCAGCGGTGCGTTGCGGTCCCAGTACTGGAGCCGGTCCAGCCCGAGCCAGCGGGCCTTTAGGCCGTAGTAGCGGTGCGACAGGCGCGGATAGGCCGAGCGCACGGCCGCGATCAGTGCGTCGACGACCTCGTCCTCCACCTGGTTGGCAAGGTTTCGCGCGCTGATCGGGCGGGGGAATTTCCGCCAACCGTCTTCGATCAGCTTGTCCTTGGCCAGGGTGTTGGTGATCCGACTGAACAGCTTGACGTTGGCTGCCAGCACCCTGCCGATCGAGGTGGCGGCCCGCTCGCGGACCGAGCGATCCTTGGCCGACAGGAGATCGAAGGCTTGCTGGGCGGTGAGCTCGCGGCCGTCGATCGGGAAGCGTAGGGCCGCGAGTGTCTCGTCGAACAGCCGGACCCAAGCGGCACGGCCGGTGATGTGCTTCTCGTGCAGCACCCGCTCGACCTCGTCGGAGAGCTGGTGCGGCCGGAAGGCGCGGACATTGCGGATCCACGGTCGATAGCGGGCGAGGGTCGGGCTCTGCGCGAACCTGGCCTCGAGCTCCTCGTCCTCGAGCTTGTTGAGGTCGAGCGTCACGAAGAGGAGCTTCGTCTCGATCGCGTTCACCCGCTCCTCGACGTCCTGGTAGAAGCGGCCGATCTCCGGATCGTCCCGGTCGGCCGCGAAGAGCAGCGAAGCGTAGCTGGAGACCCGACCGAGCCGCTCCTGAACCGCTTCGTACGCGGTGACGAGTTCGGCCAGGGCGTCGCCGGAGAGCTCGGCGAGGCGACCCTTGTAGCGTTCCTCGAGGCGGCTCGCCTCGGCCTCGGCCTCCTCGAGCAGCCGTCCCACGCGGGGATCGTCCGGCCCGTCGAAGAGGTCGGAGAGGTCCCAGCGGGGGGCGGCGGGGATCGCCTCCTCGAGGTTTACGGCCAAGGCTGCGCTCGCGCTCATCCACGGACTCCCGGCGGTCGCCCACCGGTCATATATCGCCCGCGCGACCGCGATCCAGAAGAGGCCCGCGGCGGGGAGGTGGGACGGTGGCGGCACCCGATCTCGGCGCCAATCTCTGGGCGATGTTCGAGCGATCGGCGGCGTGCCGGGGCGGCCGTCCGTTCCTCTACCGTCGGGAGCAGGGGGCCTGGCGATCGCGATCCTGGGCCGAGGTCGCCCGCGAGGCCCGGGCGCTCGCCGGATGCCTCGTCGCGCACGGAATCGGGCCGGGTGATCGGGTCGCCGTCGTGGCCGAGAACCGGCCCGAATGGTGCATCGCCGACCTCGCCTGCCTCGCACTCGGCGCGGTGACGGTTCCGGCCTACACGACCTGGACCCCCGACGATCTCGCCTATGTCCTCGGCCACAGCGAGGCGCGCGCGTTGATCGTGGGCGGGGGCTCGCTGCCCGAGCGCCTCTCTTCCGCATTGCGGCGGGTTCCCCCGATCCGGCTCGTCGTGGCCCTGGCTGCGCCGCCATCGGTGCCGGCCGGTGCGAGCCTCTTCGATTGGCGGTCGGCGCTCGCGCATGGTGCGCAGGCGTCGGTCGAGCTCGCCGGGCGGGGCATGCCGGCCGAGGCGATCGCCTGCTTCATCTACACCTCCGGCACCGGCGGGCGTCCGAAGGCGGTGATGCTGGCACACGCCAACATCATGGCGAACATCGAAGGTGCATGGGGCCTGCTCGAGGAAGTCGGGATCGGGGACGACGCGTTCCTCTCCCTCCTGCCGCTCTCGCACGCTTACGAACACACGGCCGGCCAGTTCCTGCCGATCGCGATGGGAGCGGAGATCTGGTATTCGGACGGGGTCGAGCGGCTCTCGGCCGACCTGCTTGAGGCGCGGCCCACCATCTTCACCTGTGTGCCACGGCTCCTCGAGGTGATGCGCCAGCGCATCCTAGCGAGCGTCGACCGGCAGGGCGGGCTGCGCGCTCGGTTGTTCCGGCTCGCCCTCGACACCGGCCTGCGCAAGCTCGCACGCGATGGCAGGCTCGATCCGGCCCGCGCGCTGCTCGACCGCCTGCTCGACCGGCTCGTGCGCGCGAAGGTTCGCGCGCGCTTCGGCGGCCGCCTCAAGGCGATGGTGTCCGGCGGAGCCCCCCTCAGCCCCGAGGTCGGGCGTTTCTTCCTGGCGCTCGGGCTGCCGCTCCTGCAGGGTTACGGTCAGACCGAGGCCGGTCCCGTGATCAGCGCCAATCGACCGCACCGCAACAAGGTCGAGACGGTGGGTCCGCCGCTCGACGGTGTGGAGGTGCGGATCGCTCCGGACGGGGAAATCCTCGTTCGGGGGAAGCTGGTGATGAAGGGCTACTACAAGGATCCGGAGGCGACCGCTGCGGCCCTGCGAGAGGGCTGGCTGCACACCGGCGACATCGGCCGGCTCGACGAGGAGGGCTTTCTCTCGATCACGGACCGAAAGAAAGACATCATCGTGCTGTCGGGCGGCGACAATGTGGCGCCGCAGCGCGTCGAAGGCGTCCTGAGCTTGGAGCCCGAGCTCGCTCAGGTCCTGGTCTACGGAGACCGAAGACCGCACCTCGTGGCCCTTGTGGTGCCGTCCCGCATCCTGCTCGAGGAGGCCGCGGCCCGCCGCGGGCTGCCGCTCGACAGTCCCGAACTCGCGAGCGACGCCGAGCTCAAACGCGCGGTGGAGGCCGCAGTGGCGCGCGCCAATGCCAAGCTCTCCCCGCTTGAGCGGGTCCGCCGGGTGGAAATCCTGATCGAGCCCTTCACCGTCGAGAACGGGCTCATGACGCCGACCCTGAAGTTGCGGCGCGCCCGGATCGTCGATCGACACGCCGCGACGCTCGAGCGGCTCTACGGCGCCGCAGTCTGAAGACGGCGCTGACCAGAACAAAAGGAGGGCCGCCCGCGCGGGCGGCGAGTCGGGGCGGGGCTTCGCGATGCGCCGGTCGGGGCACCGGCGAGGTCGAGGCTGGGGACGTCGGCTCGTCGAACCGGGTCGATGATCCGAGGATCGATCGACCGAGCCGATCGGCCGCGGCGCTTTCCTTGTGATTCTCCTCGACGCCGATATCTTCACAAGATCTCGGTCGAGTCAACGAAGCAGGCCACAACTGCTAGGAGTTATCCACCGAAAGTTGCGGACCCTTCGCGGAAACGCCGGCGGGCTGTACAGCCGAGCGCTTCGCGGGCCCCGATCGGCGGCGAGCGCGCTGTCGGCGGGCGGGCTTCGCTTTGGGGCCGGCGTCCGGGACGATCGGTTCCGCAGGTGGTGAAGGGATCGGGGAACGGGCGGCGCCGCTCAGGATCGAAGGGAGCGGCGCGGGCTGCGGCAGGCGGTCGGCCGTCTTCGGCCGGGCTTCACGGAGCGGAGGGGACCACCCCTCGCGGATCCTCGAAGACGAGCGGGCCGCCGCGGACAGGGTCAGGCGGGTCGGGCAGTGCCGCGAGGCGCGCGAGGGCCGAAGAACGCTCTTCGCCCAAGCCGCGGCACAGATCGGGTCGCTGTCCCACCGGGTAGCGCCGACGACCAGCAGGTCGGGCGCCCGCTCCAGCCTCTGGTGACCGACACCGGCCGGGAGGAACACGACGTCGCCCGCCTCCACCACGAGCTCGACACCGCGGGCGCCACCGAGCCGGAACCGGACGCGCCCGCGGGCGATCCCGAGGACCTCGTGGGCGGTGCTGTGATAGTGCGGGAGCGGGTAGATGCCGTTGCGCCAGGCGGGAACCCAGCCGTGACGCGCGAAGATCGCCTCGAGCCGCGCCGCCGGATCGCGATTGCCGGGATCGACCACGCGACGCCAGAGGAGCAGCGGAAGATGCGGATGGTTCGGGATCGAGCCGTCGTCGGCCAAGCGCAGCGCGACGACGGAAGCATCGAGCGGCGAGTCGGGGCGCGAGTTCACGGTCGGACCGGCGGAAAGGGCGCCGTCCTCGTCGCGAGGAGGAGAGGGACAGGTCGCTCGTGGCCCTCCCGCACCCCGGCCACATCCGCGCGAACCACCGAGAGCGTGCGTCCGGAGCGGACCACTGTGCTCGGGGCGATCGCCCGTTCGCCGATGCCGGGTGCCAAAAAGTCGGTTTCGAACGCGACCGTGAGCCTCCAGTTGAGCGGCGGCAAGTTCCCTTGGGCCGCGGATCCGGCCGCATCGTCGGCCAGTGTCGGGAGGATCCCTCCGTCGAAGAACCCGTCCTTCCGGCCGAGCTCCGGCCGGAAGGCAAGCCCGACCTCGACCCGGGCCGGTGCCGCGGCGAGCAGCCCGGCGCCCGACAGCTGCATGAGCCCTCGGGCCTCGAGCGCGTTCCGGATGCTGGGCTCGAAGGCACTTTTGATCGGCTGCGCGGCATCGCTCATGCGCCGATCCGGCGCCGGCTGCGGGCCTTGCGGGCCGCCTCGGCCTTCTGCCGCCTCGCTTCTCGGATGCCCCGCTTCTGGGGGGCCTGCGGGGCTGTCGAGACGGGTGCGGGCAAGCCGAGCTCGCTCTGCTCGAGACGGCGGATCTCGTCGCGCAGCCGGGCCGCTTCCTCGAACTCGAGCTCGGCGGCCGCTTCGCGCATCTTCCGCTCGAGCTCGGCGATGTAGGCTCGGAGGTCGCGGCCGACGAGCGTCTTCGGCGTGCGGGGCCCGAGCTCGACCGTCACGTAGTCGCGTTCGGCCACCGAGCCCAGGATGTCGGCGATCTGCTTCTTGACCGACTGCGGGGTGATACCGTGCGCCTCGTTCCAGGCGATCTGCTTGGCACGCCGCCGCTCGGTCTCGCGCAGCGCCGCCTCGAGCGAGCGGGTCATCGTGTCGGCGTAGAGGACGACCCGACCCTCGGCGTTGCGCGCCGCCCGGCCGATCGTCTGTACGAGCGAGGTCTCCGAGCGGAGATAGCCTTCCTTGTCGGCGTCCAGGATAGCGACCAGCCCGCACTCGGGGATGTCGAGCCCCTCGCGCAGGAGGTTGATCCCGACGAGCACGTCGAACTTGCCGAGTCGGAGGTCGCGAACGATCTCGATGCGCTCGAGCGTGTCGATGTCCGAGTGCATGTAACGGACCCGAACACCCTGCTCGTGCAGATATTCGGACAGGTCCTCGGCCATCCGCTTGGTGAGGGTGGTAACCAGCACACGATAGCCGCGCTCGCGCGCGAGCCGACACTCGGCCAGGAGATCGTCGACCTGTCGCTCCACCGGCCGGACCTCGCAAACCGGATCGACGAGGCCGGTAGGACGGATCACCTGTTCGACGAAGACCCCGCCGGTCCGCGAGAGCTCGAAAGGTCCCGGCGTGGCCGAGACAAAGATCGTCGCCGGCCGCATAGCGTCCCATTCCTCGAACTTGAGCGGCCGATTGTCACAACAGGAGGGGAGACGAAAACCGTATTCCGCGAGCGTCGACTTGCGGTGCCAGTCACCGCGGAACATGCCGCCCACCTGCGGCACGGTGACGTGGCTCTCGTCGACGAAGAGCAATGCGTTTCGCGGCAGATACTCGAAGAGCGTCGGGGGTGGCTCGCCGGGCTTGCGACCGGTGAGATAGCGCGAATAGTTCTCGATGCCAGGGCAGGATCCGGTAGTGAGGATCATCTCGAGATCGGCGGTGGTCCGCTGCTCGAGACGTTCCGCTTCGAGAAGTTTGCCCTGGGCACGGAACTCGGCGAGCCGCTCGGCGAGCTCGCGCTTGATCCCCTCGACCGCCTGCTGGAGTGTGGGTCGCGGGGTGACGTAGTGGCTGTTGGGGTAGAGCCGGACCTGCTCGAGGCGGGCCGTGCGCTCGCCCGTCAAAGGATCGATCTCGACGATCCGCTCGATTCGGTCGCCGAAGAGCGATATCCGCCAGGCTCGGTCTTCGAGGTGGGCGGGAAAGATCTCGATGACGTCGCCTCTGGCCCGGAACGCGCCACGGCCGAAGTCGAGATCGTTGCGCCGATACTGGAGCTCGACCAGGGCTCGCAGGAGCTGCTGGCGATCGACCGTCTCCCCGGTGCACAGGGTCAAGGTCATCCGGGCGTAGACCTCGGGGGAGCCGATACCGTAGATGCAGGAGACCGATGCGACGATCAGCACGTCGTCGCGCTCGAACAGCGCGCGGGTCGCGCTGTGGCGCATTCTGTCGATCTGCTCGTTGATGCTCGCCGTCTTTTCGATATAGGTGTCGCTGCGCGGAACGTAGGCTTCCGGCTGATAATAATCGTAGTAACTTACGAAATATTCGACGGCGTTGTTGGGGAAGAAGCTCTTCATCTCCCCGTAAAGCTGCGCTGCCAGGATCTTGTTCGGAGCCAGGATCAGCGTCGGCCGCTGCAGACGGGCGATCACGTTCGCCATGGTGAACGTCTTGCCGGAGCCGGTGACACCGAGGAGTACCTGATCACGGGCACCGCGCTCGATGCCCTCGACCAACTCCTCGATCGCCTGTGGCTGATCACCGGCCGGCGCGTAGTCCGAAACGAGCTCGAACCGGCGACCCGCCTCGGGTCGCTCGAAACGCTCCGCCCCGAGCGCCAGGGTCGGCAGCCGGTCGAGCACATTGAGCGCCTCGCTGCGCATCGCTTCTCCGCCCCTCGCCAAGTCGCAAGATGGCGAGGCGGGGATGGACGCTCAAGGGTCGCGCCGCTGCTTCGATGAGCCGTCGACCAATGCTCCGAAGCGACGACCGGAGAAGGCGCCGCGCTTTGCCCCTCTCACCAGAGCCAAGCGATCAGTGCGAAGATGCCGCTCCACAGCACGACCGAGCTCGTCACGACGAACAAGGCGGTCTTGTGGGCCGGCCAACGCGCTTCCTCGTCTGGCTCGGCGGTGGCCCAGCTGGTCTGCTCTTGCAACTCCAGGCTTCTGCCGGTCTGCGCCATGGCCCGTCTCCTGCGCACCGGTGGGCTCGCCCGCCGTGCACGCCTAGGAGCTTAGGGCCCGGGTGTTAAGAGACCCCTAACGCGGAGCCGGGCACGGCCTCCCCTCAACCCCGGCCGCGATAGGGCTGGACGCCCTGCTCCGGCAGCCAGAGGCCGGGTGGCGGCGACCCGGTCTGCCAGAAAACGTCGATCGGAATGCCACCGCGGGGGTACCAATAGCCGCCGATTCGCAGCCAGCGCGGTTCGGCAGCGGCCACGAGCCGGCGGCCGATCAGGAGGGTAGCGGCCTCGTGGAAACCGCGATGATTCCGAAAGCTCGCGAGGAACAGCTTGAGCGACTTGCTCTCGATCAGCCGCCCCTGCGGGACGTAATCGATGACGAGATGGGCGAAGTCCGGTTGACCGGTGATCGGGCAGAGCGTGGTGAACTCGGGACAGGTGAAGCGGACGAGATAGACGGCATCGGGGTCCGTATTCGGTACCGTTTCGACGACGGCGGCCTCGGGGGAGGCGGGAATCGGCACCGCTCGGCCAAGCTGGGTGAGGTTCGTCTCAAGCTGCATGGACCGACTGCTGGCTGGAACGCGTTGGGCGGGCTCTAGCGCGCCGGCACGCCCCGCGTCGAGCGGGAGAGGGCGGAATGTGCGACCGATCGTCGCGCCCGGCTGGTGGCACCCGCCGGCCTAGCCGACATGCGGCCAAGGTGAGTGGCGCCGGGGCGCGGCCTTGGCCGATCAGAAAGAAGTGGTGGCCTTTCTCGAAGGGGGCGGGCTCGGAGGTCCCGTCGAACGCATCGACACGCACGCGGCGGTCGTTCTCCTGACCCGCGACAAGGCCTTCAAGCTCAAGCGCGCCGTACGCTTCAGCTTCCTCGACTTTTCGACGCTCGAGCGACGTCGCTCGGCGCTCGAGGCCGAGCTCGCGCTCAACCGCCGAACGGCGCCCCGGATCTATCGGCGGCTCGTCGCAGTTACTCGGCGACCAGATGGTGAGCTCGAGCTCGACGGCGAGGGCGAGGTCGTCGAGTGGCTGCTCGAGATGGAGCGGTTTCACGCCGAGGCGCGCCTCGACCTGGTCGCCAATTCGGGCTCCCTCGACCGCGCGCTCGCGGAGCGATCGGGCGAGAGGGTGGCGGCGTTCCAAGGTCGGCTGGCGGCACGACCGGGGCGAGGCGGGGCGACGGGCCTGGCCGCGGTGATCGCCGGGAACGCGCGAGACCTGCGCGAGCTCGTCCCGGACGTATTCGCGGCGGGCACGGTCGAGGCGGTGGTGCGCCGGATCGACGAGGCGTTCGCCGCGGCCGCGGCCGAGCTCGACGACCGTCGTGCGGGTGGCCTGGTCCGCCACGTTCACGGCGACCTGCATCTCGGCAACATCGTCCTGCTCGACGGCGAACCCGTACCCTTCGATTGTCTCGAGTTCGACGAGGAGCTCGCGACCATCGATGTCCTCTACGACCTCGCCTTCCTCCTCATGGACCTGCTGGCACGCGAGCTGCCGGAAGCGGCCAATGCGTGCCTCGGGGCGTGGGCGGATGCACGGCTGGACGACCGGGGCCTGGGCCTGCTGCCGCTTCTGATCGCCGTTCGCTCCACGATCCGCGCCAAGGTCGAAGGCTTGACCGCACTACAGGTCGACGGGACCGCGGCGATCGCCGAACATCGCGCAGCCGCTGCTCGCTATCTCGAGCTCGCTGGACGCGTTTTGCGACCCCGGGGACCGTGCCTCGTGGCCATTGGCGGTCGATCGGGAACCGGGAAGTCGAGCGTGGCCCGGGCTCTGGCACCCGGGCTCGGCACTCCGCCCGGAGCGCCGATCCTCCGCAGCGATGTGATCCGCAAGCGGCTGTACGGGATATCTTTGACGCGACGCCTTCCCGAAGAGGCGTACGCGCCGGAAGTCTCGGAGCGGGTCTTCGAAGCGATCGCCGAGCGCGCCGGGCGCCTCTTGCAAGGGGGATGTGCGGTGGTGTGCGACGCGGTCTACGGTCTTGCCGAGCAGCGGGCCCGAGTGGCGGAGGTCGCCCGCCGAGCCGGCGTCCCGTTCACCGGCCTCTGGCTCGAGGCTCCCGAGAAGGTCCTAGAGGCAAGGGTGGCGGCCCGCAGCGGGGACGCCTCGGATGCCGATGTGACCGTCGTTCGGCGTCAGGCCGAGCGTGTGACGCCACCGGTACCGGCCGAAGGGTGGCAGCGGGTGCCGGCCGGCGACCGGCTGGATCGCGTCATCGCGTACGCTCGCAATGCGATCGGAGATGGTTGCTAGATGTGTGGGCGCTTCGCGCTCTCGCTCGCGGCGGCGGAGATTTCCGATGTTCTCGGGGTGGCAGCGCCCGAGGGCTACCGGCCGCGCTGGAACATCACACCGGACTCCCCGATCCTGATCGTCCGCCACAGCGCCGAGGGACGAGTGGCGGTACTCGTTCGATGGGGATTTCTCGGGCCCTGGATGACCGAGGCAGCCGATCCCGGCCGGCAGATCAACGCCCGCCTCGAGACGGCGGTGACGAAGCCCATGTTCAAGGCGGCTTTCTTAAAAGGTCGCTGCATCGTGCCGGCCGACGGCTTCTACGAGTGGCAGAAGCAGCCGGGGGGCCCGAGCCGGCCGTTCTTCATCCGCTCGGTCGACGGCTCGCCGCTCCTCTTGGCGGGCCTCTGGCGGCGCAATCGGCTGGCCGACGGAAGCCTCATCGAAACCGCAGCAATCGTGACCCGCCCGGCCGATCCGGCGCTGGCGTCGATCCACTCGCGCATGCCGGTGATCGTTCCACTGGAGCTCGCCGACGCCTGGCTCGCACCGGACGCCGATCCGGCTGCGCTGGCGTCCGAGCTCGTCGGCCGGGCCATGAGCTCGCCGTCGCTCCTTTTCTACGAGGTGAGCCGCGGGGTGAACGACCCTCGCAGCGGCGGACCGGACCTGATCGCACCGGTCGACGCGACCCGGTCCGGACCCGCCCTTCTTCTCTGAAGTAGAAGAACCGAGCTCAGTTGACGTAGTAGCGCTGATATTTGCCGTAGTACTGGCCGACGTCTCCGTAGCCGTACATTGCGTGTCTCTTGATGTCGACCTGGGTCAAGACCGCCCCGGCGATCGGCGCCTTGACCTCCAGAAGGTGCATGAGGCCGTTGCGGGCGGTATCTACGTTGGTTTTCTCCCACTGGGCCACGAACAATACTTTGTCAGCCAGCAACGAAGCGATCTTGCTGTCCGTGACACCCAAAAGGGGTGCCGAGTCGATGACGACGAAGTCGTAAGAGGCTCGCAGCTCGGCGACGAGGGCTCGCATCTTTTGACTGCCGAGGATGTCGGTAGGATTGGCTGTCTGCTTCTTGACCGGCAGAAGGTCGATTCCCGTTTCCTCGTCGTGGACGATCACGTCCTCGAGCGTCGCCTCCCCGGCCATCAGCTCCACGAACCCCACCTCGGGGCGAAGGTCGAGATCGCGGTGAATGCTCGGATGACGCAAGTCGAGATCGAGCAGCAGCACTCTCTGACTGGATCGTGCCGCGAAAGTGGCCAGCGACAAAGCGAGGGTAGTCTTGCCTTCCTGGGGTAGCGAGGAAGTCACGAGGACGACCTTGGGCGGATCGTCGACGTTCGAGAGCCGAAGCGACGTGAAGATCGCGCGTACGCTTTCTGCGTAGGCTGAAAGTGGCTTGGCCAAGAGATACTGGTGCGGATGCTGTCGTCGCTTGAGACGATCCAGGCGGGGTACGAGGCCGAGTGCCGGAATACCGAGGGCTTCTTCGATCTGGCGCCCGGTCCGCAGGCCGCTGTCGAGCCGCTCGAGGAGCAGCGCCAAGAGCGTGCCGAGCATCAAGGACCCCGTGAAGCCGACCGCGCCGAAGAGCATCGGGCCGGGCGAGCTCGGCTTCTCTGGTGGCGCCGCGACCGAAATCAGCCGAGCGTCCGACTCGACGATGCCTTGCTGCTCGTTGGTCTCTTTGAAACGCTGGAGAAAGTTCTCGTACAGTTGCCGGCTCGCCTCGGCCTCGCGCTCGAGCTGACGGAGTTGGACCAGGAGCTCGCGCTGCTCGGCGGTCTGGGCCCCGAGTGCCGCCGTCTCCCGCTCGAGCGATGCTACGCGCGATGCCGCCACCTTTACGTCGTTCTCGAGATTCTTGATGATGCGATCGACCTCTGTGCGAACCTTGTTCTGGAGGTTCGCCTTCTCATTGATCAGGTTCAACATCTTGGGGTGACGTTCACCGTAGAACGTCTTGAGTTCGGACTCTTCGCGCAGGAGCTGTGCCTCCTGGCGGCGGAGGTCGACGATCACCGGGGAATGCAGAACGTCGGCGACCGAAGCGAGTTCCTCTCCCCGGTCCCTGAGCTCGCGAACGAGCCGGAGTTTCGCCTGCGTCTCGGCGAGGGCGGCACGCGCGGTGATCAACTCTCTCGAGAGATCGGCTAGTTGCGACTCTTTGAGGGAGGCACCCTTGGCGTCGACGAGCTTGTTGGCTTTTCGGAACTCGGCGACGGCCGCTTCGGCACGCTGTACATCGGCCTTCAACGCGTCGAGACGGCTGCCGAGGAAGTCCGATGCTCGGACCGTGGCGTCGAGCTTCAGTCGACGCTGACCCTCGACGTAGAGCTCGGCCGCTCGATTGGCCACGAGTGCGGCTTTCTTCGGATCGGTCGAGGTGAAGCTGACGCCGATCACGTAGGACCGACCTTCCTGGGTGACCTTGAAGCGGCCATCGAACCGCTCGATCGCGGCCTGGCGAGCGAGCTCGACCTGGACCGGAGAGCCTTCCGGTCGCGGCTCCTCGGCGAGGCCGGTTGCGATCAACCATTCGTCCGGGAGCCAGGTGGCGAGAACCTCTCCGAGGGTACCGAGCGGGATCGGCGAGTTACCACCCCTATCAGAGAGTTGCGGATTGAATTCTGGATCAGAGAAAAGACCGAGATTTTCCATGACCTTTTCAATATGATTGCGAGATTTCAGTACCCGGACCTGCGTCTCGACGGTCGGTGCATCGGTCCCGAGGCCTTGGAGAACGGCTTGAACGTCGACGACCTTGGCCTGGCGTGGATCGATCATGACCAGCGCTTTGGCCGTGTATTTCGGCGTGATTTGCAGACCCACGAGAACGGCCAGCGCCGTGATGACGAGGACCGTTCCCATGATCACGCCGCGCCGGCGGCGAAGGATCGCCACGAGATCCTTGAGGTCGAGTCCACCCGGTTCCGTCGAGATCATCGACGTGTTCGTCAAGCCCGCGGACTCCACTGCCGCCATCGCCACCGTCCTTTCCGCGCTCGGGGGACGTCCTGCCCAACCTCGGATAGAGAGCCCCACTCCCGTCGTCACTCATACCTCATCTCTCGTCACTCGCGGAAGTAGCAAAACGCGGCATCGGAACGTCCCTGGGTTGATGGAGCGCGAGGCTGGCCCGCTTGCGACCCGGCGGACACTGGCGCCCGTTCGGGGAATGGCCGAGAGTGGCGGGCAGGTTGGCCCTGCGCGGAAGGAGCCGAATGGAGACGAGCGGGCGGCGTATCCTGGCCGGGAGCTTTCCGGCCCCGAATCCCGACGAGTGGCGGGCACTGGCGGCTCGAACGGCCGGTGCCGCGGGCGTCGAGGGGCTGGTCGGGTGCACCGACGACGGCGTGCCGATCGAGCCACTCTATGCACCACTGCTCGGCAATGCCGGAGCCGACCGTAGCCCGGGCGGAGGTTGGCCGCGTGTTTGGGAAATCGTGCAGCCGCACCGCCATCCGGATCCAAACCGGGCCGGCGCGGAGGCGCGGGAAGACCTGGACTCGGGCGCCGATGCCGTTGTGTTTCACCTCGATCGGGCGATCGGCCGCGGAGGCGAGCGGCCCGACGGGGTGCTGGCTTACGATCGGGCTGCCCTCGAGAAGCTCGTTACCGCGCTTCCGAGTGGAGGCTGTACCGTCCGCTTCGAGGCGGGAGAATGGGCGCTGGAGCGGCTGTTCGATCTCGAGGCGTTGCGAGGGTACCGACGCGAGCTCGTTGCCGCCGACTGGCGCGTCCTGGCGGACCCGGTGGACGCAGCCCTGACGGGTGCTTCGGCCGATCCGTCGACCTTACTCGATGCCTGTGTGGCAGCGCTCGGGCGCAGCCCTGTCTTGTACATTCTCGCGGACGGTCGGTCCTGGTACGAGGCGGGTGCGAGCGAGGCACTGGAGATCGCCGCGGTGCTCGCCTCGGCGACCCTTTGGCTCCAGCGGGCCGAGGGCGCCGGCATCGCTCTCGACACGATCCTCCGGCGGCTCGAGCTCGTTTTCGCGGTCGACGCCGACCTCTTCCTCTCGCTCGCCAAGCTGCGCGCGGCTCGCCTCGCCTTCGAGCGGATCCTCGAAGCCGCCGGCCTGGGCGACCGGAGCGAAAAAGTCCGGATCCGGGCCGAAACGGGTTCGCGGATGTTGTCGCGGCTGGATCCCTGGGTGAACATCCTGCGCACGACCGTGGCGGCGCTGGCCGCGGTCGCCGGGGGGGCCGATGCGGTCACGGTGCAACCGTTCGACCGGACGCTCGGGCCGGCCAGCCCGCTCGCCCGACGGATCGCCCGCAACGTGCAGCTCGTCCTTCGCGAGGAGGCCGGGGTGGGGCGCGTGCGCGACCCCGCTGCCGGTGCCTGGTATGTCGCGCACTTGACCCGCTCGCTCGCCGAAGCGGCTTGGAAGAAGCTGCAAGCGATCGAGGCCGCGGGCGGCCTATTGGCCGCCTTGCGGGCCGGCAGCCTCCAGGCCGAAGTCGAGACGACCCGTCGCGCGCGCGAAGCGCGTGTGGCGCGCGGCCGGGACGGGCTGGTCGGCGTCTCCATGTTCCCGATCCTCGAGGGCAAGGCGCCGCCGGAGGCCGAGGGCGGATTCGAGGAGGCGCTCGCGGCCGCACGCACTGTATTGGTGGCGCAGCCGAGGGAGCGCGGGACGGCACCGTTCCGACCGCTTCGACCGTTCCGGCTCGCCGAGCCTTTCGAGGGGTTACGGGAGCGCGCGGAGGCGGCGAAACGGCGGGACGGTCACCGGCCCGCGGTGCCCGTGGTTGCCCTCGGCCGGAGCAGCGAGCTCCACGAGCTCTCGACACAGGTCGAGAATTTGCTCGCGGCCGGAGGCTTCGAGGCGATCTCGGTCCGGCTGGGCGGGCCGACGGAAGCAGGAGAAGCGTGGCGACGCATCGCTGGCCCGGTCGTGATCGCCTGCATCGGGGCGAGCGAAGCGAAGCGTACAGCCGAGCTCGTCGATGCGCTACGCTCCGCCGGGGCACGTCGGATCTGGGTCGTCGGTTCGGCCGAGCCTCTGCCCGGAGAGGTGAGCGTGATCGGGTCGGACTTCGATCTTTTGGCGTTTCTTGAGGAGCTGCACGAGCGGCTCGGAACGCCGAAGACGGTGTCGGGAGGGCTGGAATGACGTCTCGAATTCCTGATCTCCGTGACATCCCGCTCTGGACGGACGGCACCCGACCGCCGCAGGCGGCGGAAGGCGAGGCCCATCTCACACCGGAAGGGATCGCGCTTTCTCCGTCCTATTCGCCGGTCGACCTCGAGGGTCTCGATTTTCTCGAAGGACTGCCGGGCTTTCCGCCCTTCCTGCGCGGCCCCTATCCGACGATGTACACGACGCAGCCCTGGACGATCCGGCAATATGCCGGGTTCTCCACGGCCGAGGAATCGAACGCTTTCTACAAGCGCAACCTGGCGCAGGGCCAGCGTGGCCTCTCGATCGCCTTCGACCTCGCCACCCATCGGGGCTACGACAGCGATCATCCGCGTGTCGCGGCCGATGTCGGCATGGCCGGGGTGGCGATCGATTCGATCCTCGACATGCGGATCCTGTTCGACGGCATCCCGCTCGATCGGATCAGCGTCAGCATGACGATGAACGGGGCCGTCCTGCCGGTGCTCGCCCTCTTCATCGTCGCCGGCGAAGAGCAGGGTGTCCCCCCCGAGAAGCTCTCCGGGACGATCCAGAACGATATTCTCAAGGAATTCATGGTACGAAATACGTATATCTTTCCGCCCGATCCGTCCATGCGGATCATCGCCGATATCTTCGCCTGGACGGCGAAGCACATGCCGAAATTCAACCCCATCAGTATCTCGGGCTACCACATGCACGAGGCCGGGGCCCCGGCCGATCTCGAGCTGGCCTACACGTTGGCGGACGGCATCGAGTATATCAGGACGGGACTGCGGGCCGGGCTTTCGGTGGACAGTTTCGCGCCGCGCCTCTCCTTCTTCTGGGCGATCGGGATGAACTTCTTCATGGAGGTCGCCAAGCTGCGGGCTGGCCGTCTGCTCTGGGCCAAGCTCGTCCAGCAGGAGTTCCGGCCCAAAGATCCTCGCTCCTTGATGCTACGAGCACATTGCCAGACCTCGGGCTGGAGCCTCACGGCACGGGACGTGTTCAACAACGTCGCCCGCACGACCATCGAGGCTCTGGCGGCGACGCACGGTCACACCCAGTCGTTACACACGAACAGCTTCGACGAGGCGCTCGCGCTGCCGACCGATTTCAGCGCCCGGATCGCGCGCAACACGCAGCTCGTGATCCAGCACGAGACGGGCGTCACGCGGACCGTCGACCCTTGGGCCGGAAGCTATTATGTCGAGAATCTCACGGCCCGGCTCGCCGAGCGGGCGCTCGCCCACATCGCCGAGATCGAGGCCATGGGCGGGATGGCGGCGGCGATCGCCGCGGGTCTGCCGAAGCTGCGGATCGAGGAGGCCGCGGCCCGCACCCAAGCACAGATCGACAGCGGACGGCGGGTGATCGTCGGTGTCAACCGGTGGGTGCCGGAGAACGAGCCGCCGGTCGAGGTGCTGAAGATCGACAATCGGGCGGTCCGCGAGGCCCAGCTCGCGCGCCTCAGAGCGCTCAAAGCCGATCGGGACGAGCTCGCCCTGCGCCGGACACTCGACGCTCTGACCCGGGCCGCCGAAACGGGCGAGGGCAACCTCCTTGAGCTTTCGATCGAGGCGGCGCGAAAGCGAGCCACGGTCGGCGAGATCACCGCCGCCCTTGAGAAGGTCTGGGGTCGGCACGTGGCACCGATTCGCGCCGTGAGCGGGGTGTATGCGAGCGAGATGGCGACAGCCGAGAAGGTCCAGAAGGTGCGCCGCATGGTCGAGGCGTTCGCCGCCTTGGAAGGGCGCAGACCCCGGATCCTGATCGCGAAGATGGGCCAAGACGGCCACGATCGGGGTCAGAAAGTGATCGCCACGGCCTTCGCCGACCTCGGCTTCGACGTCGACATCGGCCCCTTGTTCCAGACACCTGCCGAGGCCGCGCGGCAGGCCGTCGACAACGACGTGCACGTGATCGGCGTGAGCTCGCTCGCGGCCGGACATCTGACGCTCGTGCCGGAGCTCATGGCCGCACTCGAGGCCGAGGGCCGGGGCGACATCGTCGTGGCGGTGGGCGGCGTGATTCCACCGCAAGACTTCCCGGCGCTCAGGGCGGCCGGCGCCCGCGCGATCTTCCCACCGGGAACGGTGATCGCGGATGCCGCAGCCGAGCTCCTTGAGATCCTCGCGGGCGAGCTCGGCTACGATCTCGCGGCCTGAGCGGTACGGTCCCGGCCCGAGCTCAGAAGCCCAACACGTCGCGCATGCCGTAGCGTCCGGGCGGACGTCCCGCGAGCCACCGCGCCGCCGCCACGGCACCGCGGGCGTAGATCCGCCGGTCGGCCGCGAGGTGCTGGAGGACGATCCGCTCGCCCTCGCCCGCGAAGATCACCGAATGGTCACCGACGACGTCGCCACCGCGCAGCGTGGCGAAGCCGATCGTGCCCCGCAAGCGCGGGCCGGTCACTCCCTCCCGGACGCGCACGGCCGTCTCGTCCAACCGGACGCCACGGCCCTCGGCGGCGGCACGCCCGAGGGCGAGCGCGGTGCCCGAAGGGGCGTCGACCTTCTGGCGATGGTGCATCTCGAGGATCTCGATGTCGAAGTCGGGGCCGAGCGCACGCGCGACCTGCTCGGTCAGCACGAGGAGGAGATTGACGCCCAGGCTCATGTTCGGGGCGACCAGGAGCGGGAAGCGCTCCGCCAGCCGCGACAGCTCGCGATCCTGCTCGGCCGAGAAGCCCGTGGTGCCGACCACGAGGGGTCGCCCCCAATCGGCACAGGACCGCGCATGCTCCAAGGAAGCCTCGGGGGTCGAGAACTCGATCAGCGCATCGCATCGCTCGAGGAGAGCGGCGAGATCGGTTCCGGCGACCAGTCCCGTTGCGCCCACGCCGGCCAGAAGCCCGAGATCCTGCCCGACGTCGGGGTGGCCCGATCGCTCGATGCCGCCGGCGAGTTCGAGGTCCGAAGCTCCGAGAACCTCGCGCACGACGGCTCGGCCCATTCGACCGCCGCAACCGATCACGCCGACCCGCATGGCGACTCTCCCCGCTTCGCCGCGGCAGGAGCGCGCGGGACCGTCCGGTGTCAAGCGCGGCATTGAAGGAGCTGCCGGAAGAGGCGATCTTCAAACCATCCGGTCGGATCTGCAGGGGGACGGGAATGAGCACAGACGAACTTCTAGACGGGCTTCGGGAGGCCATGCCGGTGAAGCTCGTGCCCTATCGGCTGGCTGCGGAAGCCGGGCTCGTCATCGTCGACGAGGTCAACGGGTTCTGCACCGTCGGTTGTGGCAACCTCGCGCCGAGCGCTCCGGACGAGCAGATCGCCCGGATGGTGGAACGCACGGACGTCCTCGCCCGGAGCTTTCGGGCGAAGAAGCTGCCCGTTCTCGCCTTCCTCGATACGCACGAGCCCAACAAGCCCGAGCCTCCCTACCCGCCGCACTGCATTCGCGGAACCGGCGAAGAGAATCTCGTGCCGGAGCTGTCCTGGCTCGAGGGCGATCCTGACGTCGTCCTGATCCGCAAGGATTGCATCAACGGCTTCGTCGGTGCGATCGAACCGGCTACTGCTCGCGGTCAGCACGGGCTTTCGCACAACAAGCTGGTGGATTGGATCAATCTCCACCGTCTGGAGGCGGTCGTCACGGTCGGCATCTGTACCGACATCTGCGTGATGGACTTCGTCTCGACCCTGCTTTCGGCCCGCAACCGCGGCTTCGCGCCGACCTTGCGCGACATCGTGGTCTACGAACCGGCTTGTGCCACCTACGATCTGCCGCGGGCGACCGCGGAGCGGCTCGGCCTGCCCGCGACCTCGGCCCACCCGAAATGGCCCGCCCATCACATGGGGCTCTATTTCATGGCCTCGCGCGGGGCGATCCTCGCCAACGAGCTCGCCGGGCTTTGAGAGAGCATGGCCGGGGTCGCGCTTCGTGCTCTGACCCTGGCCAACCCTCCGCACGTTTTGACCCAAGCCGCGGCGAAGGCCGGAGCTCGGCGGCTCTTCGCCGACCGGCTCGACGAGCTCGACCGCAGGCTCCAGCTGTTCGACCATTGCGGCATCGAGCGACGCCGGATCGCATTACCGGTCGAGGCTTATCTGCAGCCGATGGTTTTCGGCCGGCGCAACGCGATCTTTCTCGATACGGCGCTCGACCTGCTCGAGCTCGCCACGGCGCGCGCGTTGGAGGCGGCGGCCCTCGAGCCGGGCACCATCGATGCGGTCGTCACCGTGTGCTCGACGGGCATCGCAACGCCGTTGCTCGAGGCTCGTCTTGCCGAACGGATCGGCCTGCGGGACGATGTGGTGCGCACGCCGCTCTTCGGTCTCGGCTGCGCGGGCGGAGTTCTGGGTCTCGCACGGACCGCCGATCTCGCGCGCGCTCGACCCGGAACCCGGGTGCTTCTGCTGGTCGTCGAGCTCTGCTCCCTGGCGCTGCGCTGGTCGGATGCGAGCCTCGCCAACCTCGTCGCCTGCGCGCTCTTCGGCGACAGCGTCGCCGTGGCCGTTCTCGAGGCAGGTGGTGTGGGGCCTCGGATCGGACCCACGGGCGAGATACGCTTTCCGGGCACCCTCGATGTCATGGGTTGGCGGATCGAGGACGACGGTCTGGGCGTTCTGTTCGCTCCCTCCGTGTCCGAGGTCGCACGCGACCGGCTGGGCCCGGCGCTGGCCGCCTTTCTGTCTCGCCATCGGCTGGGCACCGCGGACGTCGATCGTTGGCTCTGTCACCCGGGTGGGGCGAAGATTCTCGCGGCACTCGAAGGGGCGCTACAGCCACCGGCCGCGGGACTGGACTACGCCCGCGCGGTGCTTGCCGAATTCGGCAACATGTCGGCGCCCACGGTGCTCTACGTGCTCGATCGGGCGCTCGCCGAACCGCGCTGGCGGCGCGCGGTCCTGACCGCGCTCGGCCCGGGGTTCGCGGCAGGCTTTGCAGTGATCGAACGGTGAGCCTCGGTCCTGTTCATCTGTTGCTGCTCGTCGTGGCGGCGCGGCGGCTCGCCGAACTCGGCTGGTCGTACCGCAAACAGCGGCGCTTGAGAGCGCGCGGAGCGGTCGAACACGGCGCCCGTCATTATCCGCTGATCGTGCTCCTGCACGCGGCGCTCTTGGCGGCACTGTGGCTCGCCGCTCTGGCCGAACGACCCCTCGTCCTCCCGTGGTTCCTGGCTTGGCTCGCGTTTCAGCCGCTGCGCCTTTGGGTCATCGCAAGCTTGGGCGGTCGCTGGATGACGCGGGTGCTGACGCTGGCCGGAGCACCGCTCGTCACCCGCGGGTCGTACCGCTGGCTTCGCCATCCCAACTATCTGATCGTGCTTCTCGAGGTGCCCGCCCTTGCGCTCGCCTGCGGCGAACCTCGATGGGCGGCCGTGTTAAGACTCGCGAACACGGCGGTCCTGGTGCTTCGGATCGGGGTCGAGGAACGGGCGCTCGGCCTTCGGTCCGACCGCCGGTCCTGACGGACCGGGGCCGGGCGCCCGGACCCGATCGTCACTGCTGCGCCATCGCCTCCGCTCGGCGAGCGATCAGATCGTCGACCACGCTCGGATCGGCGAGCGTCGTCGTGTCGCCGAGAGCCTTGAACTCGCCCTCGGCGATCTTGCGCAGAATTCGGCGCATGATCTTGCCCGAACGAGTCTTCGGCAGGCCCGGCGCCCACTGGATGACGTCCGGGGTGGCGATGGGGCCGATCTCCTTGCGGACCCAGGCGACGAGATCCTTGCGCAGCGCGGGCGACGGCTCGATGTCGGCCTTGAGCGTAACGTAGCAGTAGATGCCTTGGCCTTTGATGTCGTGGGGATAGCCCACGACCGCGGCCTCTGCGACCGCTGGATGGGCGACGAGCGCGCTCTCGACCTCGGCCGTGCCGAGCCGATGTCCCGACACGTTGAGGACGTCGTCGACCCGACCGGTGATCCAATAATAGCCGTCCTCGTCGCGACGTGCACCGTCGCCCGTGAAGTACATTCCTTTGAACGTCGAAAAATAGGTTTGCACGAAGCGCTCGTGGTCACCGAACACGGTGCGCATCTGCGCGGGCCAGGAATCAAGGATCACCAGATTCCCCTCGCACGGACCCTCGAGGATCCTGCCCTCTCCGTCGACGATCGCGGGCTTGACACCGAAGAACGGCAAGGTGGCCGATCCGGGCTTGAGGTCGGTTGCACCGGGCAGAGGCGTGATCAGGATGCCGCCGGTCTCGGTCTGCCACCAGGTGTCGACGATCGGGCAGCGGCCCTCGCCTACGACCCGGTGGTACCAGCGCCAAGCCTCCGGATTGATCGGCTCGCCGACCGAGCCCAGAAGGCGCAAGGATTTCCGGGAGGTCGCCTTGACCGGCCCCTCGCCCTTTTGCATGAGCGCGCGGATCGCAGTCGGCGCCGTATAGAAGATCGTGACGTGATGCTTGTCGACGACTTCCCAGAACCGCGAGAAGGTCGGGTAGTTGGGGACGCCCTCGAACATCAGGGTCGTGGCGCCGTTGGCGAGCGGCCCGTAGACGATGTAGCTGTGGCCAGTGACCCACCCGACGTCGGCGGTGCACCAATACACGTCACCTTCCTTGTAGTCGAAAATATAATGATGCGTCAGCGAGGTGTAAACGATGTAGCCGCCGCTCGTGTGGAGAGCGCCTTTCGGCTTGCCGGTCGAGCCAGAGGTATAGAGGATGAACAGCGGATCCTCGGCGTTCATGATCTCGGGCGGGCAATGACCCTCGGCATTGGCCATGAGCTCGCGGGCATCGAAGTCGCGGCCCTCGACCATGTCGACGGCGATACCGGTGTGGCGGAACATCAAGACCTTGACGTTGGGATCGCACTTTTTGAGGGCCTCGTCGGCGTTCGCCTTCAAAGGCACGACCTTTCCGCCCCGCAAACCACCGTCGGCCGTGATCAGGAGCTGAGCTTTGGCGTCGTTGATTCTGTCGGCGAGGCTGTCGGGGGAAAAGCCGCCGAACACCACAGAGTGGATGGCGCCGATCCTGGCGCAGGCGAGCATCGCATACGCCGCCTCGGGGATCATGGGCAGGTAGATCGTGACCCGATCACCCTTCTTCACACCCATGCTCTTGAGAACGTTGGCGAGCCGGCAGATCCTATCGTACAGCTCGCGGTAGGTGATCTTCTTGTCGATCGCCGGATCGTCTGCTTCCCAGATGATCGCGACCTGGTTCGCACGATGGGGAAGGTGACGGTCGACGCAATTGTAACAGACGTTCAGCTCGCCGTCCTCGAACCATTTGATCTGGACATTGCTCTGAAAGGTCGAGTTTTTGATCTTGGTCGGCTTCCTGAACCAGGTGATACGTTCCGCCATCTCGGCCCAGAAAGAATCGGGGTCCTCGACCGAACGACGATACATATCGAGGTAGCGCTCGCGATTGCAATGGGCACTCGCCGCCCAGGCCGGGTCGACCTTGTACAGCTCGCTCATCGATCCCTCCCCGATGGGCCCCGCGGAGGCTCCGGGCCCCATCCCTACGCGGGGGTTATCCCCAGCTCGACTGTAATCTCAAGCACGCGGGGACGTTATGCCGCAAGACCGCGTTGCGCCGGTTATCCCCGAACTCGTCAACAGGTTGTGGGTAAGATCCTGCACCAGCGAGGGGATCGGCTCGGTGGAGAATCAACCTCTCCGTGAAACCCCGGTCGCCCGCAGCCAGGCCTCGACGCTCGGTAGAATCCGCTCGACCACCAGCGTCACGCCCGCCGCGTTGGGGTGGATCCCGTCGGCCTGGAAGAACGTCGGCCGGCCCATGAGGCCGTCGAGAAAGAAGGGGTAGAAGGCGAGCGCGTGGCGATCGACGACCCGACGGTAGGCGGCGGCGAACGCGTCTCCGTAGTCGGCGCCGAGATTGGACGGTGCCAGCATACCCGCGATCATGACCGGAACGCCCTGAGCCCGCGCCGCTGCGACGATTCGCTCGAGATTGGCCTCGAGTTCCTCGGGCGGTAGGGCGCGAAGCGCGTCGTTGCCACCGAGCTCCACCAGTAGGTGGGTCGGACGGTCGGCCAGTACCCAGGCGACCCGCGCGGCGCCACCGGCGCTCGTGTCGCCCGACACACCGGCGTCGACTACCGCACACGCCCACCCGCGGCTGCGCAGAGCCGCCTCGAGGCGCGCCGGAAAAGCATCCGCGACCGCCAGCCCGTAGCCGGCCGTGAGCGAGTCGCCGAGGACGGCGATGCGGCACTCGGCCGCGCCCGCCGGTCGGAGGTGGACGATCGTACCAGCGACGAGGGCGGCGAGCACCTTGCGGCGCGTGGACGCTCGTTCCATGTCCAGGCGAACTCCCTCATCCCCAAGCGCGTGCCGGGCGCATGATCGACCTCGACGACGTCCATCTCACACTTTCGAGCCCGGCGGGCCGGGTCACGATCCTGCGGGATATCGACCTCGAGGTCGATGCGGGTACCACGGTGAGCGTGGTCGGTCCGTCGGGATCCGGCAAGTCCAGCCTCCTCGCGATCATCGGCGGGATCGAGCGGGCGACCTCCGGCCGTGTCGTCGTCTGCGGCCGGGATCTGGGCGCGCTCGACGAGGACGAGCTGGCGTTGTTTCGCCGCCGTCACGTCGGAATTCTGTTCCAGGCGTTTCACCTCGTGCCGTCGATGACGGCGATCGAGAACGTGGCCCTGCCCATGGAGCTCGCCGGCCGCCCGGGTGCGATGGCTCGTGCGGCCGAGCTCCTCGAGGAAGTGGGCCTCGCCCATCGCCTCGAGCACTACCCGGCCCAGCTCTCGGGTGGCGAGCAGCAACGGGTGGCATTGGCCCGGGCCATCGCCAATGCGCCCGACCTCCTGCTCGCCGACGAGCCCACCGGAAATCTCGACGCCGAGACCGGACGGGAGATTGTCGAGCTTCTGTTCGGCGTCCAGCAGCAACACGGCACGACGCTCCTGCTCGTCACTCACGATGCGAGGCTCGCGGCACGCTGCGTGCGAAGGCTCGTCATGGATGCCGGTCGGCTCGGCGAGGCGAGCCCCAACACGGCCGGCGGGCCGAGCACCCTCGTAACGCCGGGCGGCTGATGGCCGGTCTGTCGATCGCCTGGACCATCGCGAGGCGCGAGCTCAGGGGAGCGTTTCGTCCGCTTCTCGTCGTGCTTCTCGCCCTCGCCGTCGGCGTCGCTACGATCGCCACGGTCGGCGTGTCGGCGGAATCGGTCCGCGAGAGCATCCGCCGCGACGCGCGCGCACTGCTGGGCGGCGATCTGGAGCTCGAGAGTGCCAACATCCCGGTCGCGGCGGAGGAGCTCGACCGCATCTTCGGTGCCGACGCGCGGCTCTCGACCACGGTCAAGACGACCGCGCTCGTCACCGGACCGGACGGCCGGCGGCTCGCCGTGACGTTGAAGGCCGTCGACCGCGCTTGGCCACTGGTGGGTGAGGTCCGGCTCGATCCTCCGCTTCCGATCGCGGAGGTGCTGGCCGGCGACGGCGCGGCCGTCGAGACGACGCTTCTCGCCCGGCTCGGGGTGCGGGTCGGCGACCGGCTCCGGCTCGGCGAGGCGAGTGTCACGATCAGAGCCGTGCTCCTGCGCGAGCCCGGTCGTCTCGGCGGCTTCGCGGGCTTCGGCCCGCGGCTCCTCGTCAGCCGCGAGACTGCCGAACGGGCAGGAACGATCCGGCCCGGGGCGCTCTTGCGGTTCGAACATCGAGCCATGGTTCCCGCTCGCGAGGTGGAGCCGATCGCCGAGCGGCTGCGGCGGCTCGAGCCCGAGGCCAACTGGCGTCTGCGCACGGCTGCTATGGTGGAGCCGTCGGTCGCCCGGTTTTCCGACCGGCTCGCGAGCTACCTGACCCTTGCCGGGCTCGCTTCGCTCGTCGTGGGTGGGCTCGGCATCGCCCTTTCGGTCTCGACCTTCCTCGCCAGCCGACGATCGACCATCGGCATACTCAAAGCGCTGGGTGCTACCACGAGGGAGGTCGATGCGGCCTATGCGTGCCTCGTGGGTCTCGTCACGATCGCAGGTGTCGGGCTCGGTCTCGTCGTCGGCCAGCTCCTGCCCTTCCTGCTCGCTTCGGGGCTGCGCCGGCTCCTGCCGGTTCCCATCGAAGCGGGATTCCAGCCCGGCCCGCTGCTGCTCGCCGGGACCACGGGCGTCCTCACCGCCGCTCTCTTCGCTGGATGGCCCCTCGCCCGAGCGCGAGAAATCTCCTCCGCGAGCCTCTTCCGCGCAGAGGTGGCGCCGTTATCGGGCTGGCCGCGGTGGGACCGCCTCGCCGCCCTCGGCTTGGTCGTGGTGGCACTCGTGGGGCTCGTCGTGGCGAGCGTCGAACGCCCGCGCCTGGGCCTGCTCTTCGCGGGTGGAGCACTCCTCACCGTCGTGTCGCTCGCAGGCCTCGGGCGCATTTTACTGGGCCTCGCCGCCGAACTTCTCGCGGACGCACCCCTCGTGCTGCGGCTCGCTGCGCGCAACCTGTCGCGAAGCGCAAGCGGGGCACTGCCGGTCGTGGTGGGCCTCGGCGGCGGTCTCGGTCTGCTCGTCACGATCGGCCTGATCGAAGCCAATCTCCGCAACGAGCTCGAAGTGCGGCTCGGCGAGCGGGCACCCAGCCACGTGGTGATCGACATCCAGCCCGACCAATGGACACGGTTCGAGCGGCTCGTCGCGGCCACACCGGGCGTGGTGCTGTTGCAGTCGGCCCCGACGCTTCGGGCGCGGGTCACACGTATCAAGGGCGAGCCGATCGACCGGGCGCGGATCGCCGAGAACGTGCGCTGGACCGTCGATCGGGACCGCGGGCTCACCTGGCAGGCTACTCCGCCAGGGGACACTTCGCTCCTAGCCGGCTCGTGGTGGCCAGCGGACTATGCCGGCCCACCCCTCGTCTCAGTAGAGGCCGAGGTCGCGCGGGGCTACGGGGTGCGGGTCGGCGACACGTTGACCTTCAACGTGCTGGGCCGGCCGATCGAGGCCAAAATCGCCAATATTCGCCGCGAGGTCGACTGGGCCGCGGGGAGGCTCGATTTTGTCTTCGTGTTGAGCCCCGGCGTGATCGACAAGGCGCCGCATGTTCGAATCGCCGCCCTCGACGTTCCCGACCGGATCACTCCCGCTTTTCTCGACCGGCTCGCCCGTGAGTTGCCGAACGTCATACCGATCGAGATTGGGACGATCGCGCGTGAAGTCGTCGCCACGCTCGAGAACATCGCCCTCGCGATCCGTGCGGTCGCGAGCATCACGCTTTCGACGGGCCTGTTGGTGCTCGTCGCCGCTCTGGTCGCCGCACGGAGGCGACATCTGCAGCAGACGGTGCTGCTGAAGATCCTGGGAGCGCCGCGTCGACAGATCCTGGCCATCCTCTCGAGCGAGGTGTTGGTCCTGGCCGTGCTCGCCGGCACGGCCGGCATTGTCGTGGGTGGGTTCGCCGCCTGGGCGATCGTCCGCTTCGTTCTGGGGACGAGCTGGACCTTCGCCTGGACGCCGCCCCTCCTCGTGCTCGCGGCGACCGCAGGGCTCGCACTCGCGGTCGGTGCGGCCACGGCCTGGCGGCTTCTCGGGCGTTCCGCCATTACGGGCCTGCGCCTGGCGTGACGGTTTACGGATGGCTAAAGCTGCGCGCGCCGCCCGAAAACGGCCGCTCCAACACGAAAGCGATTGGCGAACGAACAAACCAGCAAGGTGGTGGGCGCTGCTGGTTTCGAACCAGCGACCCCCGCCGTGTGAAGACGGTGCTCTACCGCTGAGCTAAGCGCCCCTCGACGCTCGGCATCTAGGGAGGCGTGTCGGGGTCTGTCAAGGTTAGCCCTCAAGCTGCCGGAGAACCTCGTAAAGCTCGTCGAACCGGTCGATGACGCGGTCCGGACCGAGGGCGCGCGCGGGCGTTGTGGTGTACCCGAAGCTCACGAGGACGCAGGGAATGCCGAGGCCCCGCGCCGCTGCCAGGTCGTTGGAACTGTCGCCCACCATGACCGCCTCGGTCGGAAATGCACCGAGAGCCTCGATCGTGGCCGCGAGATGGCGCGGGTCGGGCTTGCGCACGGGCAGGACGTCACCGCCGGTCACCACGTCGAGCCAGGGCGAGAGGCCGACGGCTTCCAGCAACCGCTCGCTCGGGGCCTGCGGCTTGTTGGTGCAGACACCGAGCCGCGCTCCGCGCTCGCGCAGGGCGACGAGGGCTTCGGAGACGCCCTCGTAGGGGGCGCTGAAGCGCGCCGGTTCGGCCGTGTAGCGCTCGAGGAACCAGGTATAGAGGTGCTCGAGACGCTCGGCCTCGAGGTCCCGCCCCTGCCATTCGTGAGCGCGGCGGATCAGCGTTCTCGCCCCGTCACCGATCATGCCGCGCACGGCTTCGAGCGGCGGCACTCGCAGGCCCTCGCGTTCGAGGAGCTCGGCGAGCACCGCGTGCAGGTCGGGTGCCGTCTCTACGAGCGTGCCGTCGAGATCGAAAATCACCGCGTTGATAGGCATCGGGGTCTCCAGAGCGCACCCGACCGTCGAAGCGGTCCGAACGGGCTTGTACGAACTTCGCACCGCGGCGAGAGATAGGGCCGCAATCGACCTCGGCCAATCGCAGGAGGTGCCGTGGCGCGCGTGCCGCTCAGCATTGTCGTCCTCGCCGCGGGCAAGGGTACCCGGATGAAAAACGGCAGGCCGAAGGTTCTCCACCCTCTGGCGGGATGGCCGCTGATCCGCCACGTGCTCGCGACCGCTCGTCGGCTCGAACCCGATCGGCTCGTGGTCGTCCTGGCGCCGAACATGGCGGAGGTCGAGGCCGAGGTGCGGGCTTTCGCACCCGAGGCTGGTATCGTCGTGCAGGTCCCCGCCCTGGGCACGGGACATGCCGTTGCCGTGGCCCGCCCGGAGCTCGCGGCCACCGGATCCGTCCTCGTGCTGTACGGCGACACGCCGCTCCTGGCGACGGAGACGCTCGCGCGGTTGCTCGCGGAACGCGAGCGCACGGATTCGGCGGTCGCCGTGCTCGGGTTCCGGCCGCACGATCCGAGCGGATATGGCCGCCTCCGGTTCGCAGATGGGGAGCTCGTGGAGCTGGTCGAGGAGCGGCATGCGGATCCCGAGCTCAAGGCCGTGGGATCGTGCAACTCCGGGGTGATGGCCTTCGACGCGGCCCGCCTGCGCATCCTTCTCGATTCGCTGCCGCTCCGGCCGGAGAAGAACGAATACTACCTCACGGACACGGTCGCCCTGGCGGCTGGCCGAGGCTGGTCGTGTCGCGCCGTCGAGGCGACGGCGATCGAGGGCCTCGGGGTCAACAGCCAGCGCCAACTCGCCGAGCTAGAGCGTCTCTGGCAGGAACGCCGGCGCGGCGAACTCCTGGACGAGGGCGTCGTGATGCCGGCTCCCGAGACCGTCTTCCTGGCGTCCGACTGCGTCGTCGAGCCGGGCGCTGTCCTCGAACCCTATGTGGTATTGGGCCCGGGCACCCGTGTGGAAGCTGGTGCGGTCGTCCACCCCTTCTCGCATCTCGAAGGTGCGGTAGTCGAGGCGGGAGCCGCGGTAGGGCCCTTCGCGCGGCTGCGTCCGGGTACGGTGCTCGAGAGCGGTGCTCGCGTCGGCAATTTCGTCGAGGTCAAGGCCACCCGGCTCGGCAAGGGCGCCAAGGCCAACCATCTGACCTATCTCGGGGACGCGACTGTCGGGCCCGGCGCGAACATCGGTGCGGGCACGATCACTTGCAATTACGATGGAATCGCCAAGCATCGGACAGAGATCGGAGCCGCGGCCTTTGTGGGCTCCAACACGGCGCTCGTGGCGCCGGTCCGCATCGGGCCGGGGGCGATCGTCGCGGCCGGCAGTACGATCACCCGGGATGTGCCCGAGGAGGCCCTGGCAATCGCCCGCGGGCAGCAGGAGAACAAGGCGGGGCGGGCGGCCGAGATCCGCTCGCGGCTACGTCGAAAGGCGGCCGAACGCGGACGGCCGTGAGCCCTTTGCCGTTACGGTTGCTCGTGGCATAGCGATAACAAAACCGGGGGAACGCCATGCTCCGCGCGATCCTGCTCGCGGTCGGTCTGCTCTTGGGCACCGGCGGACCGCTGGCCGCCGATCCGCTTGCCGACATTCGCGCCGGTAACCAGGCCTTCGCGGACGGCAAGATCGAGCAGGCCGTCGTCGCGTTCAGCCGAGCGATCGACGGCGGCGGCCTGGACCCGGACAGCCTCGCGCTCGCGCACAACAATCGTGGGGTGGCGTACGGCGAACTCGGGGACTTCGACCGGGCCATCGCCGATTACGAGCGGGCGCTCCAACTGCGACCCGGCGACCCCAAGAGTGTGCGCAACCTCCGCATCGCACATACCCGCCGCGGGTTGGCCGCGGCGCGGGTGGGCGAGGTCGATCGAGCGCTCGGGGATCTCACGCGGGCGATCGAGCTCGAGCCGGAGCATCCGACCGCCTATGTCCGCCGCGCCGAACTGCGCCTGGAGCGGGGCGAGGTCGAGGCGGCGATCGGAGATCTGGAGGCCGCGGCGCGGCTCGCACCAGACAACAGGGAGGCGCGGACTCAGCTCGATCGTGCGCGCTCGCTCCTCGCCGCCCGTTCGACTGCCGCGGCCAAGGCCGAGCCGGCGGCATCGCCCACCACTACGCGCACGGCTGCCGCCCCTGCGGCCACGCAGCCGACCAGCCGCCCGACCGCAGAGCCTTCGTCGGACACGCTGGCCTCCGGCGCCGCCGGGGTCGAGAGGGCGGGGAAACGTGCCGCCGATAGCACGCAGAGGGTTCCCGCAGAGATCGGCTCCGGCCTGCGGTTCCGGGTCAATGCCGATGTGTTCGTGCGGGCCGAACCTTCTACCGCGAGCGCCGCGATCGGCTCGCTGCGTCGGGGCGTCGAATTCACGGCCCGTGGCGAGGACAAGGGTTGGTTTAAGGTGGAGCTCGCGGACGGGCTAAACGGCTGGGTCTACCGGCGGTTCCTCGAACCGGTCGAGGCTTCGGCCCGGTAGCGGGCGAGAAGGATTCGTCCAACCTTAGGTAGAAAAATTGGCGATGCGATTCCCGCGCCAGCTCGACACGACCTCAAAGATCGATTAACCTTTCCTTGCTAAAGAATAGCTGCGGAGAGGGTATCGGCGGTCGCTCCTCGGCCGCCGGATGCCTCGCCAAGGTCGAGGAGGTCGGGCGTGGCCAGCCATATGGGCATCGCTGTCGTCGGGCTCCTCGCAACCATGGCGTTGGCTCCGACTGCTTCGTTGCATGCGCAAACCCTCACATCGATCGTTGTCGATCACGGTACTGGCACCGTGCTGTCCGAGTCCGGCGCGGATATAGTCAACTATCCTGCCTCGCTGACCAAGATGATGACGCTGTACTTGACGTTCGAAGCGTTGCGCGCGGGTCGGATCTCGTTGGCGACGCGGCTGCCGGTATCGGCCGAGGCGGCGCGCCAACCGCCGTCCAAGCTCGGGCTGCGGCCAGGCTCCACCATTCGCGTCGACGAGGCCATTCGGGCGTTGGCAGTGAAGTCGGCCAACGACGTGGCGGTCGTTCTTGCCGAAGCGATCGGTGGCACGGAGGCGCGCTTCGCCCAGCTCATGAGCTATCGGGCGCGTGAGCTCGGCATGACGCGAACCCGGTTCGTCAATGCATCGGGTCTTCCCGACGAGCTGCAACGAACGACGGCTCGGGACATGGCCGTGCTGGCGGGTCGTCTACTTGCCGATTTCCCAGAGTACTATGGATTTTTCGGCCTACCCTACTTCGTGTGGAGAGGGAGAACATACCACAACCACAATCGTCTGCTCACTACCTATCCCGGGATGGATGGTCTGAAGACCGGCTACATTCGCGCTTCGGGCTACAATCTGGCCGCCTCGGCGGTTCGCAACGGCAGGCGCCTCGTGGCGGTCGTGCTCGGAGGCGCGAGTTCCGCCGAACGCAATCGTGAGATGGTGCGGCTGTTGGACGAGGCTTTCAGCGGACGTGGGAGCGGTGTCGAGCTCGCCTCGCCGGCCCGGGGTTCGAACCCGCCCGCACCAGCGGTCGGCGAGATGGTGCCGGGCGTTGCCGAGCGCTCGGTTGCAGCATCACCGACGCGTCGTGCGACGAGCGCGACTCGTCGACAGGCGGGCGACTTCGGGGTGCAGCTCGGAGCGTTCCGAGATCGCCGCACGGCAGGCCAGACAGCGCGGCGGCTCGCGCGGACGCTGCCGTCGCTCGAGGGGGGAACCGTGGTTGTCGCAGAGCCGCGGTCGCGCGTGCGAATGTACGCCGCCCAAGTGGTCGGGCTCAGTCGAGCGGATGCGCTCGGTGCCTGCGCGAGCCTGCGTCGTGCGGGAAAGCCCTGCCTCGTCTTGGCGCCGGCCGAACGCGCCGTCGGCTCCCGTTGACAAACGTCGGCGCGCTCCCGGGGCGGGAGGCCACAGTGGGAGCGGGGGCAACGTCCGATGACAAAGGGAGGAAGACCCAGGCTGTGGGCACTACGGGTCGGACCTTCGGGGAACGCGGTCAGAAATGACGCCAGCCGGGCCGCGCTGGACGGACGGGTGCGCCCCGCTCGTCGACCACGTCCAAGCCGGGTTCGGCGCGTGTCCGGCCGATAACGGTCAAAGGCAGCTCGAGCTGGGCGGAAAGCGCCGCGAGCACCGGCTCGCGTTCGGCCGGTAGCGTGAACAGAAGCTCGTAGTCGTCGCCGCCGCACAATGCGCTCTGTCGGGCACCCGGCAAGGCACGGGCCGGGGCGGAAAGGGGCACCGCCGCCGCTTCGATCCGGGCGCCGACCCCCGAGGCTCGAAGGATGTGACCGAGATCGGCGATCAGGCCATCGGAGACGTCGATGGCCGAGCTCGCGAGACCACGTAGCGCTCGCCCGAGCGCCACTCTGGGCTGTGGCGTCCGGTAGCGCTCGATCAGGGGCAAGGCGAGCTCGTCGGGTGCCGCAAGCCCACGGAGGATACGCAAGCCCAAGGCTGCATCCCCGACGGTTCCGGAAACGCAGACGAGCTCACCCGGTCGAGCACCGTCACGGCGCAACGCTTCGCCACGCGGAACCAGCCCGAGAACCGTCAGGGCTAAGACGAGCGGTCCGGACGTCGAGACGGTGTCGCCGCCGACCAGGTGGAGCCCGAAAGCCTTCTGGTCGCGTTCGAGCCCTCGGACGAAGTCCTCGAGCCAGGGATCGGGCAAGTCGGCCGGCCGTGCGACAACCATGAGGTAGGCGAGCGGCTCGGCTCCCATCGCAGCGAGGTCGCTCAAATTCACGCGCAGCAATTTGCTGGCGACGAGGTCAGCGGGATCGTCGGGCAAGAAATGGATGCTCGAGACGAGGGCGTCTTTGGCGACGACGAGCTGCCGATCGGAAGGAACGTCGATGAGCGCGGCGTCGTCGCGCAGCCCGAGAGCGCCCGGAAATCCCTCGGACAGCGGGCGCAACAGCCGTTCGATGAAGTCGAACTCACCGAGGCTCAAGAGAGACCTCGATCGGCTCGGAAACGACGGGAGAGTCGGTCCAGGACCGCGTGCACGAAACCAGGCTCGCCACCGCCCGAGAAGAGATGCGTTATGTCGACATATTCGCTGATCACCGCCCTGACGGGAACCTCCGGCAGAGCCGCGAGTTCGAAGGCTCCGGCCCGCAAGATCGCGCGAACGACCGCGCCGCATCGGCCCAGCGACCACCCCTCTGCGAGGGCCGAGGAGATCTCCGCATCGAGCCTCGGCCGATCCGACCAGGCTCCGACCACCACTTTCCGGAACCACGCCGCATCCATGGCCTCGGTTCGGTCATCTTCGCCTTCCGGGCCGTGGCTCAGGAACTCCTCGGCGACGATCGCTGGATCACCGCCACCCAGATCGAGCTGGTAGAGCACCTGTACGGCGGCGAGACGGGCGGCGCGACGGCGCGCCATCGCTTCGCGCGCCTCGCGGCCGGCTCTTCGATCGCCACTCAAGGCGGCGAACCCGCGAAGCGGCGGGCGATCGCGACCAGAGCCAGAGCGGCGCGCGCGGCGTGCCCGCCTTTATCCTGGCGGTTCGGATCGGCCCGCTCGAGCGCCTGGTCGAGATTCTCGACCGTCAGGATGCCGTTACCGATCGCGAGCCGTTCGCGCAAGCCGAGCTCGACGAGACCGCGGCAGCTCTCTCCGGCGACCAGATCGTAGTGTGTGGTCTCTCCGCGGATCACGCAGCCGAGCGCGACATAGGCATCGAAGCGGCCGCTGCGGCTCGCGATCGCGACGGCAGCCGGGATCTCAAGTGCGCCGGGCACCTCGAACAAAGTCGTCGCCGCACCGACGGCCCGCAGAACGCGTTCGGCACCACGGGCGAGAAGGTCGGTCACCCGACGATGGTAGGGCGCTACGACGAGAAGGGCCCGGACCGGTCCGAGCTCCGAAGGGAGCGCGAGCGCTTCGGCGGGGCCAGCCATCAGAAGGACTCCTCCACGCTCAGCGGCCGGGTCTCGACGACCCGCAGATCGTAGCCCTGCAATCCGATGATGGTCCGGCCGGTGTTCGAGAGGAGGATCATGTCGCGAACCCCGAGGGCCTTCAGGATCTGCGCACCGATCCCGTAGACGCGCAGATCGGCCGGGGGTGCCGCCTCTCGGTTCTGACCCATCGCGAGGCGTTGCGAGACACTCCGGGGCGAAGGCTCGCGCAGCACCACCACGACGCCACGGCCGGCGCACCCGATCAGCTCCATGGCGCGGTGCAACTGGTCGCCGCGTCCACTTTCACCGGCGCCGAGGATGTCTTCGAGGATGTTGACCGCATGGACCCGAACGAGGACGGGCTCGGGCGAGGCGAGGTCGCCTTTGACGAGCGCCACGTGCTCCACCCCGTCGAGCACGTTCGTGAAGACTTCTAGGCGAAAGTCGCCACCCCAACGGCTGTGGAAGGGGGCCGTGAACTCACGCTCGACGAGCCGGTCGTGGCGGAGCCGGTAGGCGATCAGATCGGCGATCCGGCCGATCCGCAGCCCGTGACGGCGCGCGAAGGTCACGAGGTCCGGCAGACGGGCCATCGTCCCGTCGTCGTTCATCACCTCGCAGATCACACCCGAGGGATCAAGACCGGCCAGACGGGCGATGTCGACCGCCGCCTCGGTATGGCCGGCACGCACGAGTACGCCGCCGTCGCGGGCCATGAGGGGGAAAATATGCCCGGGGCTCGAGAGATCTTCGCGACGGGTGGCGGGATCGATGGCCACTTGGATCGTTCGTGCCCGATCGGCCGCCGAGATCCCGGTCGTGATGCCTTGGCGAGCCTCGATGCTGATGGTGAAGGCCGTGCTGCGTCGGGACTCGTTGCCCTGGGCCATCAGGGGCAGGCCCAAATGCTCGCAGCGCTGGCGGGTCAAGGCGAGGCAGATCAGGCCGCGTCCGTGCCTCGCCATGAAATTGATCGCTTCGGCGTCACAGAATTGGGCGGGAACGACCAGATCGCCCTCGTTCTCGCGATTCTCGTCGTCCACAAGCACGACCATCCGACCACGTCGCGCGTCTTCGATGATCTCCTCGATAGTGGCGATCGGGGAGTCTCGGTCCGCTCGCTCGGGTGCGACGCTATCAGACACGGGCGGCTCCGAGTGAACCCACAGCGAGCTGTCTGGCGACGTAGCGGGCCAGCATGTCGGCCTCGAGATTGACGAGGTCCCCGGCTCGGCGGTCACGGAGCGTCGTCACCGCCCAGGTGTGCGGGACGATCACGAGCGAGAAGCGGTCCGCCTCCACGTCCACGACCGTCAAGGAGACCCCGTCGACGGCGATCGAGCCCTTCACGGCAACCAGAGGAGCGAGCTCCGTCGGAAGCTCGATCCAGATCCGACGGCAGTCGGCCTGCTCCTCGATCGCGAGAATTGGCGCCACCGCGTCCACATGCCCAAAGACCAGGTGCCCGCCGAGCTCGTCTCCGATTCGAAGGGAGCGTTCGAGGTTGATGCGGTCCCCGGGACGCCACCGGCCGAGCGTGGTCCGCGCGAGGGTTTCGGCCGACGCCTCTACGCGCCAGCCTCTCTCGGTGAGGGCCGCGACGGTGAGGCAGACCCCGGCATGGGCGATCGAGGCGCCGACCTCGACAGTGTCGAAACGGCCGAGCGGCTGGATCTCCAAGGTCCGGACGGCCTCGCCCTCGATCCGCTCGACGAGGCCCAGATGGGTCACGATGCCGGTGAACATCGCGTTTCTCCGGCCGGCTCCAGCACCAGCATGCGATCCTCGCCGACCGATCGGTCTTCGACAGCGATCCAGCGCGGGGCCGCGTCGGGCCGCGGGACATCCAATCCACCGACCATCGATACGCCCTCGGCACCCAGGAGGATCGGCGCGTGGAAGAGGACCATCCGATCGACGAGCCCGGCGCGGACGAACGCCGTAGCGATTTCCCTACCACCCTCGACGAGCAGGCGGGTGATACCGCTTTCGGCGAGGAGCGCCAAGGTGTCGGCCAGTCGCTCCGAGCGCTCATGCGGCAGAAGCTCGACCCGAACACCTTGGGCCTCGAGCCGGGCGCGATGGGCCGGATCGGCCGAGGACCGCGTCACAACCCAGACCGGCCTCCGACGCGCCGTCCGGACGAGCCGGCTCTTGAGGGGGAGACGGAGGCGCCGGTCGAGCACGACCCGGACGGGCGATCGCCGGGAAAGGCCCGGGAGACGGCAGGTCAGATCCGGATCGTCGGCGAGAACGGTCCCGCTTCCCACGAGGACGGCGTCGTGCTCGGCCCGCAGCCGATGCGCCCATGCCCGTGCCCGCTCACCGGTGAGCCAGCGGCCGATCCCCGAAGCCACGGCGATTCGGCCATCGAGGCTCGCAGCTACCTTGAGTGTGACCATCGGACGGCGGGCGGCGTGCCGCGCGAGAAAGCCCGCATGGGCTCGCCGTGCCTCGGCCTCGAGACAGCCCACGTCCACGACGACCCCGGCCGCGCGGAGTGCCGCGATCCCTCGGCCGTCGACCCGGGGGTCCGGGTCGAGCATCGGCACCACGACGCGGGCGACGCCGGCGGCTACGAGTGCCTCGCAGCAGGGTGGCGTCCGGCCGTGGTGCGCGCAGGGCTCCAGGGTGACGTAGGCGGTAGACCCCCGGGCCGCCGCGCCGGCCCGGGCGAGTGCGACGGTTTCGGCGTGGGGCCGGCCGCCGGGCCCCGTCCAGCCGCGGCCGACGATCCGGCCGTCGGCCACCAGCACGCAGCCGACCGCCGGGTTCGGCCAAGCGGCACCCTGCGCACGCTCGCCCAGCTGGAGCGCGAGGCGCATGAAGTGCAAATCCTCTTCGCTCATCGGCGCTCACCGCGATGGGGCTCGCGATCGGGCAGGTCGCGGATGAACTCCTCGAAGTCACGCGCGGTCGCGAAATCCTTGTACACGCTCGCGAAACGCACATAGGCTACATGGTCGAGGCCGGCCAAATGGGCCATCGCGAGTTCGCCGATGCGGGTCGAGGGGATCTCGGTTTCGCCGGTCTGCTCTAGCTCGCGCACGATCCGATTGACCAGGCGCTCGATCTGGTCTTCGTCGATACCGCGCTTCCTAGTCGCGATCCGGAGCGAGCGAGCGAGCTTGTCGCGATCGAAGGGCACGTGTCGGCCGTCCTTCTTGACGACGACGAGCTCGCGGAGCTGGACGCGCTCGAGCGTGGTAAACCGGGCGCCGCATTTCGGACACTGGCGACGCCGACGGATCACCGAGGCGTCCTCGACCGGGCGCGAATCCTTGACCTGGGTGTCCTCGGAACCGCAGAAGGGGCAGCGCATGCTCGGATCCGAGCGAAGGCGGGCTCGTCGGGAGATCTACCGCAGCAGACGGGGAGCGGCAAACCGGACGGGCGGCGCGCGACCGAGGCTTAACCGAGTTTCGCGACCCGGCGAGCGTGGCGGCCGCCGGCAAAGGGTGTATCGAGGAAGGTCAGCAGGCAGTCGCGTGCGGTCGCTTCGCCGACGATCCGGCCACCAAGGACGAGCACGTTGGCGTCGTTGTGCTCACGGGCGAGGCGCGTCGTCGTCACATCGTGGCAAAGGGCCGCCCGCACGTGCCGGTGACGATTGGCGGCGATCGCTATCCCGATCCCCGTGCCACAGACGAGGATCCCCCGCTGCGCCCGGCCGTCGGCGAGCGCGGCTGCGACCGCGTTCGCCTGGTCGGGATAATCCGCGGGCTCCGCCGAGTAGGTCCCCAGATCGAGCACCTCGAGCCCGCGTTCGTTCAGAAGCTCGCGCAGCTTCTCCTTCAGAGCGTACCCCGCGTGATCGGCCGCGATCGCCACGGTCTCCGGCAAGACACCCTCCCCGGCCCTCCTCGGTTCGACCGCAGGATACAGCGCCGAGTGGTATTCGAGCCAGAGGGCGGGCCGGCCCTCGCTGTGCCCACGGGTCGGATCGCTCGATACGATCGGCTGTCGACGATAGAATTCCGGCTTCGGTGTCGCCTCGAGGTCGGGTCCCGTACACAACGTCTGGGAATGCGGCTCCCGTCCACGAGCCCCGGCCGGAGGACCGGCGTTATCGAGGTCTCGGCTTCACAGCCACGCAGGAACTCGTCTTGGTCGTCGAGCAAAGGCCCGATGACCTCGGCCGCGGCTGGCAAGTGGGTCAGTTCGACGAGCTTCGCGGAGAGCTGCGGCTGGAGCTCATCGACGATTACACTGAGCGCATGGTCGTTACCGAGGTGGCCCTTCAGGGGGACGTCCGGCGATTGCCGGCGCGGAGGATCGATCGGTCGATCCCTTCGATGATGGCCGCATCGGCCGGGAAGACGAGGAGTGTCGCGGTTCCGCCCAAGCTCGAACGGTGAACGCGGTGCCGGCCCAGACGGCAGGCGCCGCGACGGCCGGGCTCGTCGTTCGCAAGACCCCGCCGGTGCGTTTCGCGACGACCTCGACCAGGACGGTGTCGACTTCGAGCGGAACGTGCGAGCCGTAATGCTCGCACGTTCCCAGTGGCACGATCACGACCCCATCCGACCGCGCCCGCGCACGAAGCTCTTCGGCTCGCAGCCGCCACCATTCGATCTCGTCGCCCTTCCACCCTTCCCCGATCCACGGTCAGCTCTGCCGCGGTACGGATGCGACCGAGAAGGGAAGCGCCGGTGATGCTCGCCAGCTCGTGTCGGAACCGGGCGAGCGGGCTCAGTGGAGCGTAAAGATCCCCGCTGCACGAGTGTAGCGAGGCGGTGTAAGGATCGTCGTTCGACCGACGGTCACGGAATGGAGCTTGCCGTCGATGTTCTTCACCCAGAAATCGAGAAACCGACGCAGCTCCGGATAATGCGGAGCGATGTCGAGGTGCTGCCAGATGAAGGTCTGCAGCAAGCCCGGATGGTCCGGCATGTGGTAGACGATTTCGGCGGTGGCGAGCCGGTAACCGTCGAGCTGCCGTCCGAGATCGTCGCGCTGGCGGGACATCCGAATCGTCTCCGAGGTGGCACTCAACGCTTTCGATGATGCCCGGGCGTGGCCCGCCGTCAAGCGGTGCCGGATGCATTCTCGTATTGTTTTCAATGGCTTAGCAGCATTCGGAGGAAACTGCTGACAAATGGTGGGTAACGCCTCTTGAAGGCCGCCGGGTTCGGCCTACATAGCAGCGCGGTTTGGCACTCACCGCCGGCGAGTGCTAACAGCCGGCGGGTCCGTGGACGAGGAGCCCAGTGGCATGAAGTTCAGGCCGTTGCACGACCGCGTGGTGATCAAGCGGGTCGAGGAGGAGCAGAAGACCAAGGGGGGCATCATCATTCCCGACACCGCCAAGGAGAAGCCGATGCAGGGTGAGGTCCTGGCGGTCGGACCGGGTGCCCGCAACGAGAAAGGCGACCTGATCCCGATGGGTGTGAAGGTCGGTGATCGTGTTCTCTTCGGCAAGTGGTCCGGTACCGAGGTGAAGATCGAGGGCGAAGAGCTCCTCATCATGAAAGAGTCGGACATCATGGGCATCCTCGAGCCGGATACCGTGGCCGCGGCGAAGGCCGCCTGAGCCGAACGAGCCGACGGAGAGGTACGACATGGCTGCCAAGGAACTGAAGTTCTCGACCGAAGCCCGCGCCAAGATGCTGCGGGGCGTTCAGACCCTGGCCGACGCGGTCAAAGTCACGCTCGGCCCCAAGGGCCGCAACGTCGTCCTCGAGAAGAGCTTCGGCGCGCCGCGCATCACCAAGGACGGCGTGACCGTCGCAAAGGAGATCGAGCTCGCCGACAAGTTCGAGAACATGGGCGCTCAGATGGTGCGCGAGGTGGCGTCGAAGACCAACGACGTCGCCGGTGACGGCACCACGACCGCGACCGTGCTCGCCGCGGCGATCGTCCGCGAGGGGGCCAAGGCGGTGGCCGCGGGCATGAACCCGATGGACCTCAAGCGTGGCATCGACATGGCGGTCGATGCGATCGTCGAGGATCTCAAGAAGCGCTCGAAGAAGGTCACCACTTCCGACGAGATCGCGCAGGTCGGCACCATCTCGGCCAACGGCGACACCGAGATCGGTAAGATGCTCGCCGAGGCCATGCAGAAGGTTGGCAACGAAGGCGTGATCACGGTCGAGGAGGCCAAGAGCCTTGAGACCGAGCTCGATATCGTCGAGGGCATGCAGTTCGACCGAGGCTATATTTCGCCCTACTTCATCACCGACAGCGAGAAGATGCGCTGCGTGCTCGAGGAGCCCTACATCCTCATCCACGAGAAGAAGCTCTCCTCGCTGCAGCCGCTGCTCCCGGTCCTCGAGGCCGTCGTTCAGAGCGGCAAGCCGCTGCTCATCATCGCCGAGGACGTCGAGGGCGAGGCGCTCGCGACGCTCGTCGTCAACAAGCTGCGCGGTGGGCTCAAGGTCGCCGCGGTCAAGGCGCCGGGCTTCGGTGATCGCCGCAAGGCGATGCTCGAGGACATTGCGATCCTCACGGCCGGTCAGGTCATCAGCGAAGATCTCGGCATCAAGCTCGAGAACGTCGGTCTCGACATGCTCGGTCGTGCCAAGCGCGTGGTGATCGAAAAGGAGAACACCACGATTGTCGACGGCGCCGGCTCGAAGGAGGAGATCCAGGGTCGCTGCAACCAGATCCGGGCGCAGATCGAGGAGACCACCTCCGACTACGACCGTGAGAAGCTGCAAGAGCGGTTGGCCAAGCTCGCCGGTGGCGTCGCGGTCATTCGGGTCGGCGGTGCCACCGAGGTCGAGGTCAAGGAGCGCAAGGATCGCGTCGACGACGCGATGAACGCGACCCGGGCTGCGGTCGAGGAGGGCATCGTCGCGGGTGGCGGCGTGGCCCTGCTCCACTCGATCAAGGCGCTGGACGCCCTCAAGCCGGCCAACGACGATCAGGCGCACGGCATCAAAATCGTCCGCAAGGCGATCCAGATGCCCGCCTGGCAGATCGTAGAGAATGCCGGCGTCGACGGCTCGGTCGTGGTCGGCAAGCTCCTTGAGAGCAAGGACCCGAACTGGGGTTACGACGCCCAGGCCAACGAGTATTGCGACCTCGTGGCCCGCGGCATCATCGACCCGACCAAGGTCGTCCGCACTGCGCTGCAGGATGCGGCCTCGGTCGCTGGTCTCTTGATCACCACCGAGGCGATGGTCGCCGAAAAGCCCGAGAAGAAGGCCGCTGCGCCTGCGGGCGGCCCGGGCGGTGGCATGGGCGACATGGACTTCTGATCGGTCCGAAAGGTCCGTTCGAGACGGGAGGGGTCGCGGCGAAGCCGCGACCCCTTGCGATTTTCGGGCCGATCGACTGGTCGGGCGTACGATTAGCTACGATCAGGCGCCCCGAGCCGAAGCCTCGCGGAAGGTCCTACCGTCTCGCCGCTCCGGGCAGGCGGCGCGGAAGGGCCGAGAGTCGGCGACGGGTGTCTCGACAGGGACTGTCCCCGCCCGGGGAGGTTGCATCGGGCCGTGATCCGGGCATTGGGTTGCGGACGCGAAGGTGCTGGCGATGCCTGGCCGAGCCGGCGCTCCTCGCCGGACCTTCGTCTCGGTGCGGAGGTGACACCTCGGGTCGAGTTCGGGAGGGGGAGGTGACACAGGCGCTGCCGTCGGAGATGACAGCGATTCTCTGCGATGGCTACGGCCCGCCCGACGTCCTCAGGCCGGAGCGCGTGCCCGTTCCGAACCCCGGGTCGGGCGAGATCCTGGTGGAGGTGGTGAGCGCCGGGGTCAATCGTCCGGACGTGCTCCAACGCAAGGGCAGCTATCCCCCGCCCCCGGGCGTGACAGAGATCCCCGGCCTCGAGATCGCCGGCCGCGTGGTGGCGCGCGGACCCGGCGCGAGTCGCTTCCAGGAGGGCGATCTCGTTTGTGCACTGGTCGCGGGTGGCGGCTACGCAGAATTCTGTGTCGTTCCCGAACCGCAGGCTCTGCCGCTGCCGCCGGGGATCCCTCTCGAGACCGCGGGAGCCGTGCCCGAGACCTTCTTCACGGTTTGGACCAACGTCTTCGAACGAGGCCGGCTCGCTCCTGGCGAGACGTTTCTCGTGCACGGCGGTAGCTCCGGGATCGGGGTGACCGCGATCCAGCTCGCGAAGGCCTTCGGCGCGAAGGTTTTCACGACGGTCGGCAGCATCGAGAAGGCCGAGGCCTGCCGCCGGCTGGGCGCAGATCTGGCCATTCTCTATCGTGAGCAGGATTTCGTCGCGGCGGTCAAAGCGGCGACGAACGGACGTGGCGTGGACCTGATCCTCGACATGGTGGGCGGCGACTATGTCGCCCGAAACATGGATGCGGCGGCGGTCGAGGGGCGGATCGTCCAGATCGCGTGGTTGTGCGGCTCGACGGTCAAGGCCGACTTCACCAAGCTCATGGTCAAGCGGCTCATCTGGACCGGCTCCACGCTACGGCCGCGTACCGTCCAGGAGAAGGGGGCGATCGCGAGGGCTCTCGAGGAAAAGATTTGGCCGTTGTTCGCCGAAGGACGCCTCACGGTTCCCGTCTATCGCACCTTCCCGCTCGACCGGGCGGCAGAGGCCCACGCGCTCATGGAGACGAGCACGCACATCGGCAAGCTCGTGCTGCTCACCGGTCGCTCAGGTCTCCGACCAGCCATGGGAGGTGCGGAATCGGGCTCGAAGGCAGGTTCGGGGAGCCGAGGTCGGACGAAGCAGGAGCGCCCGGGCGGAGGCGAGGGCCCGCCGCGGCTCGATGTCCGGGCACCCAGCGACACCGCAGATGGTGGCGGGCACCGCACCGACCACCTATATCAAATTTATCGAAGGAGCGACCAAGGAGGCCGCGGCCGATGACCAGCTTCAACGAGCGCGAGCGAACGGAAGAAGCGAAGTTCAAGCACGAGCAGGAACTCGCGTTCAAGATCCGGAACCGCCGTAACAAGCTGTTCGGCCTGTGGATCGCTGAAGAGCATCTCGGTCTCTCCGGAGACGCGGCGTTGGCTTACGCCAAGGACGTGGTGATGGCCGACTTCGACGTTCCGGGAGACGAAGACATTTTCACGAAAGTGAAGGCCGACTTGTCGAAGGCCGGTAAGAGTCTGTCCGACCATCTCCTGAAGAAGCATCTGCAGGAATGCGAGACGATCGCCCGAAATCAGGTGATGAGCGAGTGAGGGGCGAGGCCTCTCCTGCCGACTTGGTGTCGCCCGAGGCGCGAGCACCCGCCCCGGATGTCCCGTCGGCGGTCGTGCAGCCGCCCAAGGAGATCGGTGGCCCGGAAGGCCCGGAGCCCACACGCTACGGCGATTGGGAAATCGGCGGTCGGTGCACCGACTTTTGAGCCGGCGGAACCCGGGCCGACGCAACGCACGGTCACGCCGGTCCCGTCTGTACAGGCTCGCCCCTCGGCGTAGCTTCGCGGCTTTTCGCGAGGCTGGCACGGCGGTGTCATGCGGGATGCGGTGAACGCAAGCGAAGCCGGCGAGGCTTCGGGTAGGAGATCGGCCAAGCTCGGCCTCCTCATCGTGACGGTGACGCTCCTCTGGGGCGCCAACTGGCCGGCCATGAAACTCGCCGTGCAGGAATTCGAGCCCTGGACTTTCCGGGTCGTGAGCGTTCTTGGCGCAGGTCTCACGCTTCTCCTGCTCGCTGGCCTCCGCGGCGAGCGCATCCGCATGGATCGCCGGCTGATCGCTCCCCACCTCGCGATCTCGCTCGCCGGCGTGACGCTGTGGCATATGCTGACCGCCTTCGGCCTTCTCTACACCGGCAGCGGGCGGGCGGCGATCATCGCTTTCACCATGCCGCTGTGGGCGACCCTGCTCTCCATTCTTTTCTTGGGCGAGCGGCCGACCGTAGCACTCGGATTAGCACTCCTCCTGGGCATGTGTGGCCTCGCCGTCCTCCTCGGGCCCGAGGTTGGGCGGGTGGGCGAAGCACCGCTCGGCGCGTTGCTGATCCTCGCGGCGGCGATCGTCTGGGCGATCCAAACGGTTGCCACCAAGGCGTACGACTGGCGGATCGGGACGATGGCATTGTCCGCTTGGCAGCTTCTGGCCGGCGGCCTCCCGATCCTGGCGGTCTGGCTGTGGTGGGGTGCCTGGCCGGATCCGTCCCGGGTGAGCTCGACGGGGGTCTTCGCGCTTCTCTACGTCGTTTTCGTGGCACTCGTCTTCTGCTTCACGACGTTCCTGCGGATCGTCCGCCTGCTCCCTGCGATCGCCGCCTCGCTGAGTACGCTCGCGATACCCGTGGTCGGCGTAGCGAGCTCGGCTTGGCTGTTGAACGAACCGATCGGGATGCGTGAGCTCGTTGCCCTGCTGCTCGTCGTGGCGGCGATCGGCCTCGTCCTCTTGCCGAGAGCGCGGACTCCTCGCAGCGGTTGAGGCCTTGCGGCAGCGGGCCATTGGCCAAACGGTACCTCTCCACTATAAGCGTGGCGAGATCACATCCATCGAGCCGAGGATCGGACATGGCCGACGCCGTCGTCAGCCGCCGTGAGGGCAGCGACCGCCAGCGTGCGCTCGATGCCGCGATCGCGCAGATCGAGCGGGCCTTCGGCAAGGGTTCGCTGATGCGGCTCGGGCAGGCCGGGGCGTCGGTCGAGATCGAGACGATCTCGACCGGATCCCTCGGCCTCGACATCGCGCTCGGGGTCGGTGGGCTGCCGCGCGGGCGGGTGGTCGAAATCTACGGGCCCGAGAGCTCGGGTAAGACAACCTTGACGTTGCACGTCATCGCCGAGGCGCAGCGCACCGGTGGCGTCTGCGCTTTCATCGACGCGGAGCACGCCCTCGACCCGAGCTACGCGCGCAAGCTCGGTGTCGACCTCGAATCGCTCCTGATCTCTCAACCGGATACCGGCGAGCAGGCGCTCGAAATCGCGGACACCTTGGTTCGCTCTGGGGCGATCGACGTCATCGTGGTGGACAGCGTGGCGGCGCTCGTGCCCAAGGCCGAGCTCGAGGGAGAGATGGGCGAGTCGCTGCCCGGCCTGCAGGCTCGGCTCATGAGCCAAGCCCTGCGCAAGTTGACCGCTTCGATCAGTCGCTCGAAATGCCTCCTGATCTTCACCAATCAAATTCGAAGCAAGATCGGCGTAATGTTCGGCAACCCCGAGACCACTACGGGGGGCAACGCCCTCAAATTCTACGCCAGCGTTCGGCTCGACGTTCGCAGAATCGGCGCCATCAAGGACAAAGACGAACCGATCGGCAATCAGACCCGCGTCAAGGTCGTCAAGAACAAGGTCGCCCCGCCCTTCCGGGTGGTCGATTTCGACATCATGTACGGGGAAGGAATTTCGAAGACCGGAGAGCTGATCGACCTCGGCCTGCGGGTGGGGCTCGTCGAGAAATCGGGCTCCTGGTTCTCCTGGAACAACCAGCGGATCGGCCAGGGTCGCGAGAACGCGAAGGCTTGGCTCAAAGAGCATCCGGAGGCGGCAGCGGAGCTCGAGCAGGCGATCCGGAGCCGGGCCGGCGTCGGGGTCGCGAGCATGGCCCTCCTCGAGGAGGACCGAGTCCCGGAGGAATGAGCCGTTCGCCGCCGCCGGGGCGCGCGCCGCGCCGGTGTCGCGTGGGAGGTATGACCGGGTTACGCGATACGGGGAGGCCGAGTCATGGCCACGGCGCTCAAAGACGTTCCAGTGGCGCTCACCGATCCGAAACTGTTCCAGGAGCGCTGCTATGTGGACGGACAGTGGATCGCCGCGGACAGCGGGCGCACGCTACCCGTCACCGATCCGGCGACGGGGGAGGTGATCGGGGCCGTTCCGGCACTGGGTGTCGAGGAGACGCGTCGGGCGATCGCGGCAGCCGAGGCGGCCTTGCCGGCATGGCACAGCCTTACCGCCAAGGAGCGGGCGGCGATCCCCCGGCGTTGGTTCGACCTCGTCGCGACGAATGCGGACGATCTCGCCTACATCATGACCCGCGAGCAGGGAAAGCCGCTCGCCGAGGCGAAGGGCGAGATCGCTTACGGGGCTTCTTTCGTCGAATGGTTCGCCGAGGAGGCTAAGCGCGTCTATGGCGATGTCATCCTACAGACGGTGGCTTCGCGACGAATCCTGGTGCTCAAGCAACCGGTCGGGGTTTGTGCGGCGATCACGCCGTGGAACTTCCCGAACGCGATGATCCCCCGCAAATGTGCACCCGGGCTCGCGGTCGGATGCACGATGGCGGTTCGCCCCGCCTCGGCCACGCCGTTGTTCGCCCTCGCACTCGCCGAACTCGGCGAGCGCGCCGGCCTCCCCAGGGGCGTTTTCAACGTCGTGACCGGACCCGCGACCACGGTCGGGACCGAACTCGCGACGAACAAGGACGTTCGCAAGCTGTCCTTCACCGGCTCTACGGCTGTCGGCAAGATTCTCCTCAACCAGGCTGCCGATACCGTCAAGCGCGTCAGCATGGAACTGGGCGGACACACACCGTTCATCGTGTTCGACGATGCTGATATCGACGCGGCCGTGCAGGGTGCGGTCGCCTGCAAGTTCCGCCACTGTGGTCAGACCTGCGTCTGCACGAACCGCATCTATATGCAGGCCGGCGTCTTCGACCTGTTCTCGCGAAAGCTCGCCGAGGCCGTGAGCCGACTAAAGGTCGGCCCCGGAATCGAGCCGGGTGTGGTCGTCGGCCCGCTCATCGACCAGGCGGCGGTCGTCAAAGTCGAACAGCTCGTGGCGGATGCCACGGCCAAAGGGGCTACGGTCACGATCGGCGGCCGGCGACACGCCCTGGATGGGCGATTTTTCGAGCCGACGGTGCTGGCCAACTGCAACAGCTCGATGCTGATCGCGCACGAGGAGACCTTGGGGCCCGTCGCGCCACTCTTCCGGTTCGAGACCGAAGACGAGGTCATCCGTCTCGCCAATGCCAGCGACGTCGGGCTCGCCGGCTATTTCTACGCCCGTGACCTCGGGCGGGTCTTCCGCGTCGCCGAAGCGCTCGAGGTCCGGCTGGTCGGTGTGAACGACGGTGTGATCGCCACCGAGGTCGCTCCGTTCGGAGGCGTGAAGGAGGGCGGGATCGGGCGGGAAGGTTCGCGTTACGGGGTCGACGAATATCTCGAGATCAAATATGTGAGCCTCGGCGGTATATCCTGAGCCTTCAGGTGGCGGATTTCGACCTCCTCGTCATCGGCGCTGGCTCTGGCGGTGTCGCTTGCGCCCGCCGTGCGGCGCATTACGGCGCGCGGGTGGCGATCGCCGAGTCGGGTCGCGTCGGCGGCACCTGCGTCATCCGCGGGTGTGTGCCGAAGAAGCTCATGCATCTGGGCGCGCATTTTCGCGAGCTCTTTCGTGCCGCTCGTGGTTACGGCTGGAGGCTCGGCGAGCCGGTCCTCGATTTCGCCGCATTGCTCGAAGCGCGCAATGCCGAGATCGGCCGACTGAACCGCGTCTATCTGGACATGCTCGAGAGCGCCGGGGTGCGGCTGCTCCCGGGACGGGCGCGGATCCTCGCTCGCGTAGCCGAAGGCTTTCGGGTGGAGGTCGAGGGTATCGAGGGTACGGCCGAACGGATCGTCGTAGCGGTGGGGGCCCGACCGAGCCTACCCGAAATTCCGGGCGTGGAGCACGCCGTCACCTCGGACGAGCTCCTGGAGGACATCTACGCTTTGCCGCGCCGCTTCGTCGTGGTAGGGGCCGGCTATATCGGGGTGGAGCTCGCCAGCATCTTTCGAGCGCTCGGCTCCGAAGTGACGATTGTCTTCCGGGGCGAGCTTCCTCTGCGCGGTTTCGATCTCGACCTCCGCCGAGAGCTCGCCGGAGCGCTCTCCAGGGCAGGCGTGAAACTCGTGGCCGGGGCCCGCCCCGAACGGATCGTGCCCGTCGCCGGGGGATATGTCCTCGACACCTCGCAAGGGCCGGTGGAGAGCGATTGCGTGCTGCTCGCGACCGGTCGGCGGCCGATCCCGAACACCAAGGGGTTGGGGCTCGAGGAGCTCGGCATCCGGCTCGATGCCGATGGTGCGATCCCGGTCGATGTCGCTTATCGGACGAAGGTCCCGGGTCTTTTCGCGGTGGGCGACTGTTCCGATCACGCCGGACACGGTCTCGATGCAACGCAACACGACCTGACGCCCGTGGCGATCGCCGAGGGTCGGGCGGTCGCCGAGCGGCTGTTCAACGCCAATCCGAAAACGGTCAACTACAAAACCGTGCCGACAGCGGTCTTCAGTCTACCCCAAGCGGCCGCGGTCGGTCTGTCGCAGGAACGCGCGACGGCCGAAGGCCGCGAGATCAAGGTGTTCCGAACTCGCTTCCGCCCGATGCTGGAAACCCTGGGCGGGGGAGAGGAGCGGGTCTTCATGAAGCTGGTGGTCGACGCCTCCGACGATCGGGTGCTCGGGATTCATCTGGTCGGCGGGGAAGCGGCCGAGATCGTGCAGGGTTTCGCCGTGGCCTTGACCTGTCGCGCGACCAAGGCGCAATTCGACGCCACGGTGGCCCTGCATCCGACCGCGGCGGAGGAACTCGTCACGATGTGGCGGCCGGCGGAGGATTGACGCGACGCGAAGGCGACGCCTCGAGCGGAGTTTTGCGGAATGAGTGGGTTGTGGGCGCCGGACAGTTGGCGCGGGAAGCCGGCGCGTCAGATGCCGGTGTACGAAGACGAGGCGGCACTCGCGGCCGTCGAGCATGAACTCGCCACCTATCCGCCGCTCGTCTTCGCAGGCGAGGCGCGGACGTTGCAGGAAAAGCTCGGCCAGGTCGCGGCCGGGCGCGCCTTTCTCCTGCAGGGGGGTGATTGCGCCGAAGCCTTCGCCGACTTCAACGCCAACAAGATACGGGATTGGCTGAGGGTGTTCCTGCAGATGGCGATCGTGTTGACATTCGGGGCCGGATTGCCGGTCGTGAAGGTCGGTCGGATCGCCGGGCAGTTCGCCAAGCCGCGGTCCTCGCCGGTCGAACGGCAAGGCGATCGCGAGCTGCCGGCCTATCGCGGCGACATCGTGAACGCCATGGAGTTCGACGAACAGGCTCGGCGTCCGGATCCGACACGGATGCTGCGCGCCTACACGCAGGCCGCGGCGACCCTCAATCTTCTGCGCGCCTTCACCGAAGGCGGCTACGCGTCGCTGACCCGGGTCCATACTTGGATGATCGACAACGTGGCCCGCTCACCTTGGGCGCAACGCTATCGGGACCTCGCCGATCGGATCAGCGAGACCCTCGACTTCATGCGGGCTTGTGGGATCTCGGATTCGACGACGCCGGAAATCGCTCGTACGACGCTCTACACCTCCCACGAGGCGCTGTTGCTCGGCTTCGAGCAGGCGATGACCCGGGTCGATTCGACCACGGGCCGGGTCTACGACACGTCCGCCCATTTCCTTTGGATCGGTGATCGCACCCGCCAGCTCGACGGGGCGCATGTCGAATTCTGCCGGGGGATCGCCAATCCGCTCGGCGTCAAAGCCGGCCCGTCGATGACCGTGGACGAACTGCTGCGGCTGTGTGACGTGCTCAATCCCAGAAACGAAGCCGGTCGCCTCACGGTGATCAGCCGCATGGGAGCGGACAAGATCGAGCGGCACCTGCCTCCGCTCGTCCGGGCCTTGCAGCGCGAGGGGCGCGTGGTGGTCTGGGCCTGTGACCCGATGCACGGCAACACGATGACGACCAACGGCTTCAAGACCCGACCGTTCGACCGGATCCGCGCCGAAGTCGAGAGCTTCTTCGCGATCCACAAGGCGGAAGGCACCCACGCGGGCGGGATTCATCTCGAGATGACCGGCGAGGACGTCACCGAGTGTCTCGGAGGCACCCAGGCGGTCACCGAAGCCTGTCTCGCCTCTCGTTATCACACCCAGTGCGACCCGAGGCTCAACGGGCAGCAGAGCCTCGAGCTGGCCTTCATCATGGCCGAAGCGCTCAAGGAGGAGCGTCGCTCGCAACGGGTGGCAGCGGCTTCGTGAAGAGCTCCGCCGACCCAGGGGCGCAGGCCGGGCCGGAGGGCACGGCGCCCGCGCCCGAGGACAATTCCCTCCCGGCGGTAGCCGCTTCGCATCCGCTGGGTGAGGACATCGCCCGCTACACGGACACCTACTTCCGAAAGACCAAGGCCATCGTCGAACGGTTCGGCGATTGCCGCGTGACCTACGCGGTTTTCCTTCGCCGACCCGTGGTGGCGGCTCCGCGGCTCGCCCTCGAATGGCTCGCGAGGGTCGGCCGGGAGCGTGGCGCGGAGTTCCGGGTCGAGCTTCTGTTCGAGGAAGGCGATTGGGTCGGCGCCGGTGAGCCGCTCATGTACGTGACCGGCTCGTTCCACCATCTGGTGGATCTCGAGACCAATCTTCTCCAGAAAATCGGGCCGGCCTGTGTCGCCGCGTTCAATGCCTATTCGATGTGCACCGATCTTCCCTACGTGGCCTTTCTCGCCATGGATGCACGCCATTGCGCCGGCCTCGAGATGGCGGAGATGATGGCGTATGCGGCGAGCGTCGGCTCGAGGCGAGCACGGGCGGAGACGAACGCCATCGGCTTCATCGGTAACGCGACCGACGCGACGGCCCACTTCTTCGGCCGCTCGCGCGGGCTCGGCACCATGCCGCACGCCTTGATCGGATATGCCGGCTCGACCGTGCGCGCGGCAGAGATGTTTCACGAGACGTTTCCCGACGATCCGCTCTACGTGCTCGTAGACTATTTCGGACGCGAGGTGACCGACGCTCTCGAGGTCTGCAGGCGGTTTCCGGATCTGGCGGCCGAGGGTCGATTGGGTATTCGTCTGGACACGCACGGCGGGCGTTTTCTCGAAGGTCTCGATGTAGCGGCTTCTTACGCCGTGCTTGAGCGCCACGCGCCGCAGGCCATCCGCACCTACAGGACGCCCGAAGAGCTCGCTTGGCTCACGGGAACGGGTGTCACGGCGGCTGCCATCTTCCACATGCGCGAGCAGCTCGATGCGGCCGGTTTCCGGCAAGTGAAGATCATCGCGAGCTCGGGATTCTCGCCGCAGAAATGCAAGCTCATGGCGAGTGTACGTGCACCGATCGACATCATCGGAACCGGCTCGTATCTACCAGAGCGCTGGAGCGAGACTTATGCCACTGCGGACGTGATCGCTTACGACGGCGAGCCTCGGGTCAAGGTCGGGCGCGAGTTCCTGTTCGAGCGACCGAGAGCGGCTGTCGGCGGCATCGGGCGCAAGTCATGCTGAAGACCGTCCAGGGCCGAAGGGCGGGGACCGCTCAGCCTTCGAGCTGCCTGAGGTCGCGGACGGCGCCCAGTGCTTCGCTACGGTGTCGTCACTGTCGGCCCCGACCCCGACCTGCTCCACGGGTGGCGGATATTCGCTGAACGCGGCGAGGAACTCGGCGCGCACGTCGACTCGTTCCTCGAGCCAGACACCGTGCAGGGCGGTGCCGTGGCGAAGAACCCGTAGCTTCGCGCCCATGGGAAGATAGGGGTTCGCAAACCATCCGTTCGATCGGCCGTCCCCGCCCCAAACGAAGGTCAGGAGACGGCCGGGAAGCTGTTCTCCGACCAGTGTCCCCAGGACGGCGCGAACACTGGGCTCGAAAAGGCCGGCACGCTCCGGCGCCCAGGCGAAGGCCACGTAGACCGAAAGCGACCGATCGTCTCCCCTTTGCGGGTCAGATCGGTCGCCGGCACGGCGCGGTCGACCCGCCAACGCCAGCGGAGCCAGGGTGTACGGGAGAGATCCGCGGGAAGGCTCCGCCACTCGACCGATACCGAGTTCCGGCTTTCGACCCGAATACCGTCGGTGCCGTCGGGGAAATAAGGGTTGCCGAGCTTCTCACGGAAGGTCATCTCCCGCCAGCCTGCCGCTTCGAGGCGGGGGTCGATGAGAGCATTCGCATCGGTGCCGGTAACGAGCCCGGCTGCTCCGGCCACCAGGAGGAAATGTCGCCGATCGAAACGATGCATCGGTTGCAAATCCCGCGGCTCTTCGAACAATGGGTCCGTCAGCGTGGCGGCGCGCGTCGGTTGGGAGAAGAGAATGGATGGTCCGATTTGGCGACCGGATCCGGAGCGGGCGGCGGGAACGCAGATCGCGCGCTTTGCTGCCGAGCATGGTTTCGTCGGGCCCGACGCGGTAAGCGCGCTGTGGCGGTGGTCGGTCGATCATCCCGAGCGCTTCTGGCAGGACGTCTGGCGCCGTTGTGGTGTCGTAGCGAGCCTTGAGGCCGAGCGGGTTCTGGAGAAACCCGACGCCATGCCGGGCGCGCGTTGGTTCCCGGGGGCGAGGCTCAACTTCGCCCAGAACCTATTGCGACGCCGCGACTCCTCGCCTGCCATCATCTTTTGCGGAGAGGACGGCCGCCGGTCCGAGCTCGCCTGGGGCGATCTCTGGAACGCCGTCGAGCGCATGGCCTCGGCGCTGCGGAGCGTCGGTGTCGGGCTCGACGACAGGGTCGCGGGCTACCTTCCCAATATTCCCGAAACGATCGTGGGAATGCTCGCCACCTCCGCGATCGGAGGCATCTGGTCGTCCTGCTCGCCCGACTTCGGGGCGAGAGGGGTTCTCGATCGGTTCGGTCAGATCGCGCCGAAGATCCTCTTCACCGTCGACGGTTATTTCTACGGCGGCAAGCGGATCGACATTCGCGCCAAGGTCGCCGACGTGACGGCTCAACTCCCGAGCCTCGAACTCGTGGTCGTCGTTCCTTTCCTTGAGGAGCACCCGAATCTCGGCTCGATTCCCAAGGCCGTCACCTGGGCCGACTTCACGGCCGGCACGCCCGGGCCGTTGCGGTTCGAGCAGTTGCCCTTCGATTACCCGCTCTACGTGCTCTATTCCTCGGGTACCACAGGCATGCCCAAGGCGATCGTGCACGGCCAGGGCGGCACGCTCCTGCAGCACCTCAAGGAGCATCGGCTTCACACCGACCTGCGACCCGGAGAACGACTGTTCTACTATACGACCTGCGGTTGGATGATGTGGAACTGGCTCGCCTCGGGCCTGGCGAGCGAGGCCACGCTCGTTCTCTATGACGGGTCCCCGTTCCATCCGGGACCGCAAATGCTCTGGGATCTGGCGCAGCGCGAGCGCATCACTGTCTTCGGCACGAGTGCGAAATACCTTCAGGCTCTGGAAAAGGCCGGCGTAGCTCCCAGAGAGACTCACGAACTCGACTCCGTGAAGGCGATCCTTTCGACCGGCTCGCCCCTGCTGGCCGAGTCGTTCGATTACGTGTACCAGAAGATCAAGACCGACGTGCATTTGGCTTCGATCTCTGGTGGCACGGACATCGTTTCCTGCTTTGTCCTCGGGAATCCCGCAGGCCCGGTCTGGCGCGGCGAGATCCAGATGCGGGGATTGGGCATGGCGGTCGAGATTTTCGACGACAACGGTCGACCGGTCCGCGGCCAACGGGGCGAGCTCGTGTGCACCAAGCCGTTCCCGTCGATGCCCGTGGGATTCTGGAACGATCCGGACGGCAAACGATATCACAATAGCTACTTCGCTCGCTTTCCGGGAATCTGGTGTCACGGCGATTTCGCCGAGCTGACCGAGCACGACGGGATCGTCATCTACGGCCGATCGGACGCGGTGCTCAATCCGGGCGGCGTGCGGATCGGCACCGTGGAAATCTACCGCCAGGTGGAGCAGATCGACGAAGTATTGGAATCGGTGTGCGTCGGTCAGGATTGGGAAGGGGACGTCAGGGTCGTGCTTTTCGTGAAGCTCCGCGAAGGCATCGTGCTCGACGATGCTCTACGCGACCGCATTCGCCGTCGTATTCGGGAGAATACGACCCCGCGTCACGTTCCCGCCAAGATCCTCCAGGTCGCCGACATTCCGCGGACGATGAGCGGCAAAATCTCGGAACTCGCTGTTCGCGACGTGATCCACGGCCGGTCGGTCTCCAACGTCGAGGCACTCGCCAACCCGCAGGCCCTCGATCTGTTCCGCGATCTTGCCGAGCTTCGGAGTTGAGGGTTGGCGCAGGCACAGGGGCGTCTTCGAGGGCCCGCGGCGAGCCTCAGCCTTTTCCGAGACACGCTCGTCGGCACCGTCCCGGCGGCAGCCGCCCTGGTTCTGGTTGCCTCTTTCGGCGGTGTCGACCCGATCGTGATCGCTGCAGGGCTCGCGACCGGCGCGCTCGCGGCTCACCTGATCGCGAGGCAATGGGTGGCCCAAGCTGGCATCCTCGCGCGATGGATGATCGGGCTCGGTGGCGGCGAGGAAGGTCATCGTCCTTCCCTGGTGCTCGGATCGGCGCTCGAGTGGATCGTGTGGCCGGCGCTCGATTTGGCGCGACGTGCGCGGCGGGCGGAGCGGCAGGCTACACTCCATGCGCGACGGTTGTATACGGTCCTCGAAGCGCTGCCGGATGCCGTCCTCCTCGTCGACGGCCAGGGCACGATCGTCGAAGCCAATGCGACGGCACGTCGGACATTCAAGCTAGAGCGCGTCGGCGTCCCGTTCGCCCGCGCGACCCGGGATCCGGGCGTCGTCGCAGCCTTGAGGGCCGCGATCGAAGCAGGGACAGGCAGCACAGTCGTGTTCTCGCCGGTCGACGATAATCTCAAGTTCTTCGCCGCGCGCATTCAGCCAATCGATAGTTCCGAGGGCGGCCGCGGCGCTATCATCGTACTGCGTGAGCAAGGAGAACAGCTTCTCATCGAAAGGATGCGCTCTGATTTCGTGGCAAATGCCAGTCACGAGCTCAAGACACCGCTCGCGGCGATCATCGGGATCATCGAAACGCTGCGTGGACCGGCGCGCGACGATGCCACAGCCCGAGACATGTTTCTGGCGACGATGGCGGAAGAGGCGGGTCGGATGAAGCGTCTCGTCGACGATCTTCTCTCGCTCTCGCAAATCGAGCTGGCGGCCCGACGTCCACCATCGACTCGCGTCGCACTCGAGAGTGTTCTCGAAGGAACGCTCGCCCGGATGCGCCCGATGGCTGAAGAGGCGCGTGTTCGGCTCGTACTCGACGCATCGCCGAATCTGCCCGAAGTCGTCGCCGACCCCGATCAGTTGCACCAATTGTTCGGTAACCTCGTCGACAACGCCATCAAATACGGTGGACGCGAAAAGGAAGTACGGGTCGAGGTCCGCCTTCTGGAGAAGGCGCCGGCGAGTGCCGGTCCGGTCGCCGGGCGTCGCGCGGTCGAGATCGCCGTCGTCGATCAGGGTGAGGGGATCGCACCGGAACATCTGCCGCGCCTGACCGAGCGCTTCTATCGGGTGGACAAGGCACGCTCCGGCAAGGTCGGCGGGACCGGTCTCGGTCTGGCCATCGTGAAACACATCGTTCGGCGCCACCAGGGACACCTTTCGATCGAAAGCACGGTCGGTCGAGGCTCCCGTTTCGCGGTCCTCCTGCCGCTGCCGGAACCGACACGTCATAGAACTATCACGACACCGTCATAGAAACAGCACCGGGTACGGTCATCGGTTCGGGGGCGAGAAGTTCGCTCGGAGGGATCGCGATGAAATTCTTTCTGTTCGGTGGCGCGGCGGCTGGCGCGCTCCTCGCCTCGCAGGTCGCGTTTGCGGCCCCGGAGGTGAAGATCGACGGTTCGAGTACGGTGTACCCAGTGACCGAGGCGGTAGCCGAGGAGTTTCAGAAGTCGAAGAAGGGTGCCATTCGTGTGACGGTCGGAATTTCTGGAACCGGAGGTGGCTTCAAGAAGTTCTGCCGCGGCGAAACCGATATATCGAACGCGTCACGACCCATTCTTGCTCAGGAGATGGATGTCTGTAAGCAGGCCGGCATCGAATATATCGAGCTGCCTGTAGCGTTCGATGCTCTTACCGTTGCGGTGAGCCCGAAGAACAATATCATCACGGAAATTACTGTCCCGGAGCTTAAGATGATCTGGGAACCGGCAGCACAGGGAAAAATTACCAACTGGAAGCAGATCCGACCCGAATTCCCCGACATGAAGCTCAACCTGTACGGAGCTGGTTCGGATTCGGGCACCTTCGATTACTTCACAGAGGCGGTGGTCGGCAAGGCGAAGGCCAGCCGCGGCGACTATACGGCGAGCGAAGACGACAACGTGCTCGTGCAGGGTATCTCGGGTGACCCGCAGGGGCTCGGTTACGTGCCCTTTGCCTACGTCCACGAGAACCCGGGCAAGCTCAAGCCGCTCAAGGTGGTCGATCCGAAGACGGGTAAGGCGGTCGAGCCGAGCATGGAGACCGTGATCGACGGTACCTATCAGCCGCTTTCGCGCCCCATCTTTATCTACGTCAACCGGAAGGCCGCGGACCGGCCGGAAGTTGCCGAATTCGTCGAGTTCTATCTGACGAAGGGGGCGGAGCTAGCCAAAGAGGTGGGCTACACGCCGCTGCCGGCAGAAGCGTACAAGATCGGGCTGGAGCGCTTCAAAGCCCGCAAGATCGGGACAGCCTTCGGCGGTCATCCGGAGGTCGGCATGAAGATCATGGATCTCCTCGCTCGCGAGCTGAAGTCCTGAGCGACCGCGTCGCTCGTTCTCGCCACCAAGGGCCTGCCGGGTTCGCCCCGGCAGGTCCAGGGGGTTCGCCGAATGGCCGTTGCACGACAGACGCTGATCCGTCGGGGCGTTCGTCACCGGGACGTGATGGAACGAACGGTCGAGTCTGTTTTGTTCGCCTGTGCGGCTTCGGCCGTCGCGGTGACGACGGCGATCGTTGTCGTTCTTCTCGTGGAATCGGCGGGTTTTTTTTCACACGTCTCCATCGTCGATTTTCTCACCGACACGATGTGGACGCCGCTCTTCGCCGAGGCGCGATACGGTATCTTGCCTTTGCTTTGCGGAACAGTGCTCGCGGCTGCGGTGGCTCTGACGGTTGCCGTTCCGGTCGGCGTCATGGTCGCTGTTTATCTGAGCGAGTTCGCACCGGTAAAGGTGCGCGAGACCGTCAAGCCTCTACTGGAGATGCTGGAGGGCGTGCCGACTGTCGTCTACGGATATTTCGCGCTTTTGTTCGTCACGCCGCTTCTCCAGAACATCATACCGGATCTTCCCGGATTCAACGTACTGAGTCCGGGTATCGTCATCGGCATCATGATCGTGCCGTACGTCGGCTCGGTGAGCGAGGATGCCATGCGAGCGGTGCCGCAGGCGTTGCGGGAGGCGTCTTATGCCTGTGGAGCTACCCGTCTCCAAACGACGCTTCGCGTGGTCATGCCCGCTGCAACGTCGGGTATAGCTGCGGCTTTCGTGCTCGGTATCGCAAGGGCAACGGGTGAAACCATGGTAGTAGCGATCGCTGCCGGCCAGCAGCCGAACCTCACCTTCGATCCGACGCAGCCGGCTGCGACCATCACGGCATACATCGTGCAAGTCGCACTGGGCGATTTGCCGCACGGGTCGATCGGCTACCAATCGATCTTCGCTGCGGGGCTGGTCCTCCTCTTGATCACGTTGTTGTTCAACATACTCGCGCACGTGCTGCGCATGCGTTTCCGGGAGGCGTATTAATGGCCAGCCTGTCGCCACCCCTTGCAATCGACGCGTCCCACGCAACGGTAGCGGACATTCGTGCGAACGTCGCCCAGCGTCGCCGATGGGATCTGGTTTTCGCCGTCCTCGGCTTGCTGGCCACGTCGATCGGCGTGGTCACGTTGCTCGCGCTGTTTATCGATCTCGTCATGGATGGCTACCAGCGCCTGACGCCCGACTTCTTCTTGAGCTTTCCTTCCCGACGCGCGTCCGAGGCGGGCATTCTGTCGGCCTGGGTCGGAACTTGCCTGGTAATGCTGGTGACAGCGGTGGTAGGCGTTCCACTCGCCGTGTCTGCCGGCCTCTATTTAGAGGAATATGCTCCTCGCAATTGGCTGACCACCGTGATAGAAATCAACGTGAGCAACCTCGCGGCGGTTCCTTCCATCGTTTACGGCCTGTTGGCGCTAGGTTTATTCGTTTACGCACTCGGATTCGGTCAGAGCATTCTCTCTGCCGGTCTCACTCTCGCGTTGATGATCATGCCGATAATTGTCGTCGCTACTCGAGAAGCGGTCCGGGCGGTCCCGCACACCATCCGGGAAGCCGCCTACGCGGTGGGAGCGACGCGCTGGCAGGTGACGCGGGATCATGTCCTGCCCTACTCGATACCCGGGATCGCTACCGGCGTAATCATCGGCCTGGCGCGCGCGATCGGCGAAACCGCGCCTTTGATCACGATCGGGGCCCTAACCTTCATCGCCTATCTGCCGAACCCGCCGCTGACGACGACGCCGCCGTTCGTGAACTTCGATTGGCTGTGGTCCGGGTTCACAGTTCTGCCGATCCAGATGTTCAATTGGGTTTCTCGACCGGGGACGGCGTTCCACGCGAACGCCGCGGCAGCAGGCATCGTTATCGTGGTTTTGACGTTGTTGATGAACGGATTTGCGATTTTCCTGCGTTATCGGCTTCGCAAGCGCATCAACTGGTGAAAGGGGTCATGTCGAATCCGGTATCCGTGGGTGTTCCCTCGCCGCAGTCGGGCTCGACTACGCAAAGGAACGTGAAGAGCAGCATCAGAGACCTCAACTTCTTCTATGGTGACGCGCAGGCGCTCAAGCATATCGATATGGAAATTTACGAGCATGCAGTGACCGCGCTGATTGGACCGTCGGGCTGCGGGAAGTCGACCCTTCTGCGCTGTTTCAATCGCATGCACGATCTGACACCGCATACGCGCTACGAGGGAGAAATACGTCTGTTCCCCGACGACGTGAATATCGTTTCGCCCGAGGTGGATCCCATCGAGGTTCGTATGCGGATATCGATGGTGTTTCAAAAGCCGAACCCGTTCCCGAAATCGATTTACGAAAACGTCGCCTACGGGCTCAGGGTCCGCGGCGTGAGGAACAAGACGGAGCTCGACGGGCGGGTCGAGGCTGCGTTGCGCGGGGCTGCGCTTTGGGAGGAGGTGAAGGATCGCCTCGGCGAGCCGGGAACCGCGTTGTCGGGGGGACAGCAGCAACGGCTGTGCATCGCACGGGCGCTCGCCACCGATCCGGAGATCGTGCTGTTCGACGAGCCGACGTCGGCGCTCGATCCGATCGCGACGGCGAGCATCGAGGATCTGATCATCTCGATGGCGGGGAGCGTAACGGTCCTCATCGTGACACACAACATGCAGCAAGCCGCGCGTGTTTCGACCTACACCGCCTTCATGTATCTGGGTGAATTGATAGAATACGGACCGACGAACGAAATGTTCACACGTCCGCGCGAACAGCGAACCAGCGACTACCTGACCGGCCGATTCGGCTGACGGAGGAGCGATGCGGGGGCAGACCGAGGCGCTCGAGCACCAGCACATCGTTCGGGCTTTCGACGAGGAACTTGCGAGGCTCACGAGCGCGATCGTAGAAATGGGTGGCTTGGCCGAGCGGCAAGTTGCCGACGCGTTGAGAGCTTTGAGTGGGCGGGACGTCGATCTCGCTGCTCAGGTCATCCAAACGGACAAGAAAGTCGATGAACTGGAAGAGCGGATCGACCAGGACGTCATCAAACTTCTGGCGCTGCGGCAGCCCATGGCTATCGACCTGCGTATGATCGCGATGGCGTTGAAGATCAGCAACGATCTGGAGCGGATGAGCGATTATGCAGTCAGTATCGCCAAGCGCTCGCAGAGGCTGGCGGAACAGCCCGAGCCGAAACCGCTCCAGCAAATTCCGCGGATCGGTCAGTCTTGTCTAGCCATGGTGAAGGATGTGCTCGACGCCTATGTCGAGCGGGACGCGGACAAGGCGAGTACAGTATGGAACCGCGACAAGGAGGTCGATGACCAATATACGAGCCTCTTCAGAGAGCTCGTTACCTACATGCTCGAGGATCCGCGTACTATCAGTACGTGTATCGATCTCCTGTTCATAGCAAAAAATTTAGAGAGGATTGCAGATCATGCCACCAACATCGCAGAGAAGATCGTGTTCATTATTCACGGTGCCGAGATCAACCGCCCGAGACATGAAGTGGAGTGACAACGTTGAAGCCGCTGATCCTGATCGTCGAGGACGAGGCGGCCTTGCAAAAATTGCTGGCGTACAATCTCGAGGCCGCCGGTTTCGAAGTCGCTCAGGCGTTGGATGGCGAGGAGGCCTTGACGTTACTCGCGGAACGGACGCCTGATCTCGCCGTTGTCGACTGGATGGTTCCGCAGCTTTCGGGCATCGAGCTGCTTCGACGGATGAGGAGAAGACCGGAGCACGCTCATATCCCGATCGTCATGCTAACCGCACGGGCGGAAGAGTCGGATCGACTGAGGGGTCTCGAACTCGGAGCGGACGATTATATCACCAAACCGTTCTCGCCCGCGGAACTGATCGCGCGAATTCGGGCGGTCCTACGGCGGGTTCGACCTGCCCTGACCGAGCAGGTGCTACAGTTCCAAGATCTCCGGATCGATCTCGCTGCGCACCGGGTCTTTCGAGGCGCGCGGGAGGTCCACCTGTCACCCACGGAGTTCCGGCTCCTCAGGTACTTCCTCGAGAACCCGGGGCGTGTATTCAGTCGCGCTCAGCTTCTGGATCGCGTTTGGGGTGGAGAGCTCGACATCGAGCTCCGTACGGTCGATGCGACCATTCGTCGGTTGAGGCGTGCTCTCAACGCGGCCGGTGAGCAGGATCTCTTGCGGACCGTGCGGGCCGAGGGATACGCGCTGGACCTGAAATTCGCGACGGCGCCGTCGAAATGAGTCGCTAGTGGTATGTCGGCGAAAGCGCACAAGCACGCGGAGCCGGGAAAACTTTTCGCCGGCGCGGGAATCCCAGCTGGCGAAAGAAGCTGGGCGATCGTTGGCCTCAGAGCCCGCCGAAGGCACCGCCATCCGACGGCTCCCTCGCTTCGCCGGCCTTTGCGGCGGCGAACTGCGAGGCTCGATTGGTCGAGCGACGAAGGCGCGAAGCGGCGGTTCGGAGCTGTCCGCACGCCGCCATAATGTCGCGGCCGCGCGGTGTTCGAACGGGGCTCGGATATCCGGCAGCCTCGATGATCGAGGCGAAGGACCGGATCCGGGCTGGGTCGGAGCAGTCGAAAGGGGCGCCCGGCCAGGGGTTGAACGGGATCAGATTGACCTTCGCGGGCAGCCCCCTAAGGAGACGAACGAGCTCGCGCGCGTCTGCGTCGGCGTCGTTCACGCCCCGCAGCATGACATACTCGAAGGTGATGGGCCGGTTTACCGGATAGCGCCGGCATGCCTGGAGAAGCTCGGAGATGGGCCACTTCCTGTTGATCGGGACGAGCTCGTTCCGCAGTTCGTCGCGGACGGCGTGAAGCGAGATGGCGAGGCCGGTGCGCAGGTCGCTACCCCATCGCTCGATCTTCGGGACGATTCCGGAAGTCGAAAGCGTGATTCGCCGCCTCGAGATCCCGAGCGCGTCACCATCGACGACAATTCGAAAGGCATCGGCAACGTTCTCGTAGTTCAGGAGAGGTTCACCCATACCCATGATAACGATGTTCGTGAGGGCTCGGTCGACGCGAGCCGATGGCCAATCGCCGAGTGCGTCGCGCGCGACGAGGATCTGGCCAAGGATTTCACCAGCCGTGAGATTGCGTGCGAGTCGCATCGTACCGGTATGGCAGAATTTACACGAGAGACTGCAACCCGCTTGCGTGGAGACGCAGAGAGCACCTCGATCTTCCTCGGGGATGTAGACAGTTTCGACTTCCTGTCCGTCGAGATAGCGAAGGAGCCATTTCCGTGTGCCGTCCCGCGAAATCTGCTCGCTCACGATAGACGGACGACCTATCTCTGCACGGTTTTCGAGGGCGAGACGGAGTTCTTTGGGGAGGCTCGTCATTTCGGATATCGTGCCGACGCCGCGAACATAGAGCCAATGATAAAGCTGGCGGGCCCGCATGGACGCGGTTCGGAGCGGTTCACCGAGCGCATCGTGAAGCCACTGGGCGAGCTGCAAATGGCCCATTCCCAGGAGACGCTTCTTGGCGCTGCAGCCGGCACTCGGTTCAGCGAGTCCGAGCATTCCGACAGGTCTCCATCATCGCACGGTAGGCGGCGCTGAAGCCGGCCAACGAGTACGTATCGAGCGACCAGGTGTCGCGGATCGATGTGCCACGGATCTGAATCTGGTTGCCGCGGCGCATAGCATCGATCAACCGGGCGTCGTCGACGGCGCTTCGCGCCCAAGCGCGGTCTTTTTCGGTGAAGAGCTCGAACCGGACTTCGCCGACGACGGCCTCGACGACGCTGCCGCTGCGGTAGGTGTAACCCGGGTCGACAGAGACTTCCTGTCTCGCATTTTCGCCGCCGAACTGTGTCACGAACAGGCGAGGCTGGCCTCGCCGGGTGAAAGTTCCCTCTTGTTTCGTTGGAAGGGAGACGATGAAGCAAATCTTCCCGGAAGGATCTTCGTGAACATAGAGGCTCCAATCGCGGAACCGTTCGACGAACCCGCCGAACGCCGGTCTTTCCCAAAAAAGGACGATGCCGAAGATCAGAAATATGACGAAATTCGCAATCATCTCATCGTGTCGAGGACGCCCGTACCTCAAGATTGCAGGTCTCCGTCTCGGGGCGTATTTCTAGCCGAATCCGAACGTCCCGGCGAATTACGAAACACTGGAGCACCGGGCACATGCGGGGCGAGGGTCTCGGTCGGTGCACCGGAACGAACTGGGCGGGGCGCATAACGGCCGTAACAGAGAAAGCGATCGTAAAGCACGATACCGACCGCGATGCCGAGGTTGATGCTGAACCGTGTCGGGATTTTGACCACCCAATCGCAGCGCGCCAACATTTGTGGGGACAACGCCCCACGCTCGGGCCCGAAGACGTACGCCGCATTCAACGGATGTCGGAAGCTCGGCAACGGAGTGGCCGCGTCGGTCAGCTCGACACCAACTAGTTTACACATTCGAGGAAGCAGGAGCTCGTCGACGGAAACAGCTTCGAAGAGCGGCACGTTTCGCTCCGCGCGGGAGGTGTCCGATATCGCCTCTCGCGCTCGCCAATAGGCGTTCACGAAGAACAGGAAGCTCGCACCGAAAGCGTGAGCGGTACGGACCAGCGCTCCCAGGTTCCCGGGCTTGCTGATCCCCTCCGCTCCGACGCCGAAGTAACCACGGATAGCCTCGTTCATGGCCCTTTAGGTAAGCCGCCCCGCCTGCGCTGCCAGGGCCGAGATCGCGAGCCGGAAGTGCCGGTGCCTCCGCGCTTCGTCGGCGGAGATTCCCGAGATCACCTTGCGTCGGCGGGAAGGTCCATCTCGCGAGCGCCACCACGGTGCTCGGGACGGCAAGGCCCTGCTTCTTGCCTCAGTCGAGGGGGATCGCTCTCGCGTCGTGAAGACGGTAGAGCAATCCCGTGGGATCGTCACGCAGAAGCTCGAACCGGCCCTCCAGTACGAGGAGGTCATAGGTAAAGGCTATGGGAGCACGGGCGAACACCTCGACCATCTCGGTAGCGTTGCCCGGAAGACAGAACGGGCAGCTCGGCGGGTAGGCCGAAAGAAGAAAGCGTTGATGCTTTTCCGCAGCTTCAAGAGGATAAATAAAACCGATCAATTTCGCCGATTTCCCATCGAGTTCCAGAAGGCGAGAAGTGAAGTTGGTCCGGAAATCGGTCATTCCCGGGCCCTTCGTCTCGTAAACGATATCGAGCTCGCGAAGCGTATCCCAAGAGACCACGCCCGCCCGCTCCAGCAACTTCGGGTCATGATCACGAACGACCGTGCCGGGCGTTTGGCCGAGCACGAACGCTTCAGCAGGACAAAATAGGCCGAAGATCAGAAGGAGTGCACCGACGGCCGCGGACCGGACTTTCAGCATGCTCAGCCGTATCCCCGAGCAAGGGTGCCGACAAGGTCTGCGCGGTAGGCCCGGACCGCCGGCACCGCAGCCGCAACGATCGCCAAGACAAATGCTCCTGCTACGAGCCAGAGCTCTCCGGGCACGAAAGCGATCCCCGACAGCCCAGCCGCTCCCGCCTCCGGTACGATACGAGCGAGGAGCTCAAGGGAGAGGTGAGCGAGCGACAGGCCCAGGATCAAGCCTGCACCGGCGAGGAGCACTGCCTCGAGGAGGAGCAGTCGGATCAGGAGGCTACGACTGGCGCCGAGGACGCGCATCAGAGCGAGGTCGGCCCGACGCTCGGAAAGCGCGTTGGTGAGAGCAACGAGCACCGAGCCCGCGGCCGTGGCCAGGATCACCCCGGCAAAAACCCGAAGCGCATCGAGGCCGAATCCTACAAGGCTCAACAGCCGTGCCGCCTCGAAAGCCGGCGCCGCGCCGATGAGCATAGGCTTGGCATTGACGAGCCTCGGTAGCTGGATCGCGGCAAGCGGCGTTCGATAGCGGACGAGGACCGCCGTGATCTCCCGGTTCTCGCCATCATGCTGCGAAGAAGATGGGAGCGATCCGCGCGGCTCATGGACGCGCCAAACGCTCTCGAGCGACGTTAGGATCAGCCGATCCACGACGGTGCCGGTCGGCCGCGCGATGCCCACTACGATGTAGGGATGATCGGCGTGGGCGATCCCTCCGGCGAGACCATGCGACCCCAGAAATTGCGCACCCGGGCGCAGCCCGGTGGCGCGCGCGACCTCTGCGCCGAGAACCGCCTCCATGGGTTCCTGCCACACACGACCCTCGCCGATCGACACCCGCCGCTCGTTAAGGAACGTAGGCTCGGTGCCGAGAAGGCGGAAGCCGAAAGCGCTGTCCCCCATGGCTACGAAGATCGCGCTCGCGACCTGCGGATGGTTCCGAAGAAAACCGACATCGTCGGTCCGGATGTTCCCGCTCGGAACATCGATTTGGAAAACGACCGAGAGGATAAGTTGCAGCGGGCTTCCCTTCGCTCCGACAACGAGATCGATGCCCTGTATTTCCCGCTCGACTCGCTCGCGAAGCTGATTTCCGACGAGAAGGACGAATACAACGATCAGCACCCCGAGAGCAACGAGAGTGACGTTCAGGATTGTCGTTCCCGAGCGCAACCGCAGGTAAGCCAGGCCGACTTTGACCAGCGTCATCCATCTGATCCGAGCTCGAGGCGTTGGCTGAAGAAGGGAAGAAGCCGCGCGTCGTGCGTTGCCACGACCAGAGCCGCGCCGCGCTCCGAGGTTGTCTTCAAGAGGAGATCGAGAACAGAACGCGCACTGCGGTCGTCTAGTGCCGAGGTCGGCTCATCAGCGAGCACGAGCACCGGCCTGTTGACGAGTGCGCGCGCGATCGCGACCCGTTGCGCCTCGCCTTGGCTGAGCTCGAATGTTCGTGCGTTCGCTCGATCCTCGAGTCCGACATCTTTGAGAAGTGATCGCAACTCCGTCTCGGGCACGCGATTGCCGGCGAGAAAAGCCGCCAAGCGAAGGTTGTCCAGAACCGAAAGCGCACTTACCAAATGCAGCGTCTGCAACACGTATCCGATGCGGCGCCCGCGCAACGCGTCACGCCGAGTTTCCCGCAAGGCACCGAGGTCTTGCCCGACAATGGATACTCTCCCGGCTTCTGGTAGGCGAAGCCCAGCGAGGACGTGCAGGAAGCTGGTTTTTCCGCTGCCCGATGGCCCCAGCACGAGGGCTCTGTCACGCTCGCGCAACTCCCAGCGGTCGAGGCTCACGAGCTTCCGACCGGCAATGACGATACGAAGTTTCTCAACAAGAACTACCGAAGCCGCACCGGCCTCTATACGTTTCAACACTGCGACTACCAGTTCGGGCGGGGGCGATCATTTGCCGCCCCCACCGCTCTTCTCACCCAACGCGTGGAGACACGTCAGTCGATCGCGATCGGCGCGCCCATCGACCCCGTCGCACCGACGATCGGTGCCGGGCTGAAAATATACGCAAAGACCCAAACGCGGTCCCGGACCAGGTCGTCCAGCTTCGCGTTCTCCTGGTTGACGATGCCATGGCGGGTTTGCAGGTAGGTGTGCACGCAGAAGGCACAGGCCGGATCCGCGTTCGGGACTACCTCTCCCGCCCAGGTATCTGCAATAGTGACACCGGCTTTGACCGTTTCGGCCATCCACCGAGCCACCTCCATCCCGTAGCCCGGCTCACCGGAGTTGAATTTGGCATTGTCCTTCTTCCAGAGCTTCGACCAGCCCGTGTAAAAGGCAATCGCGTCGCCCTCCGCGAACTGAAAATCTTTCATTCCCTGTTTCTCCAGGGCGAGACGCACGTCGGCCATCGTGATCTCGTACCCGGCGTCCAGCATCTCGACGCCCTTGGCGCCGGCTATATCCAGCAGAACGCCGCGCGCCACGATCGGCTTCAGTTTCTCCACCCCGAGCTTCTTGAGGCCGTATGCGTCCCCGATCTCGGCCTCGGTGAAGCCGTTGTAGTAGCGCATGTTGGACTTATCCCCGGGACCTCCTACCTGCACGCCGATATGCCCGAGTCCGTCGAACTGGGTGCCCACCTGACCGACCTCGGTCGCGAGGAACTCGTCGTGCCAGATGATCTTGTTCGCGCCGAACGGCCCGCCGGTGGGCGTACCCGGGATCCGCAGCGTGAACCGCCGTGAGCCGAACAGCGGCATCTCGCTGTCGTAGGGCTGGCCGAGCTTGTATACTTTGCCCTTGTCGGCCTCACGCAGGGCTCGAAGGACGACCTCCGGCTTCGTGTACCAATTGGTCGAGCCGGCTTCGTCGCCTGCGCCCCAGATCGGGTGGGGCCACCACTTGGAGCCGAGCGGCGTTTCCATCGTATCACCGTCGACCCAGGGCTTACCCTTACAGGTCTGCCAATTGTCGGGCGTGCATGCGTTGGTCTGTGCGGTACTCATCACGGCGGCGCCGATCGCAGCCGTGATCACAACCCAAGCCCTGTACATACGACCTCCCCTGTTTTCCTCTGTGTCGATCCTTTCGGGTTTTCGGGTCGCCTCGACGCGACGTGTCCGAAACGCGAAAGGTCGGGACGTCATACCAACGACCGAAACCGCCTGGAGCGGAGTGCCCGTCGAGAACGCACGCGGGCGCGTCCCGACCGAACAGGCGCTTTCATACCCTCCTTGAAGCGCTTGTCCAAGTCGACTTCGGCAGCCACGCCCCCCCATTCTGCGAAAGTGCGTTGGGTCGCCGCCGTGCCCGAATTGGGCTCTCTGGCTTCTCCATCGCGGGACCGGATCTAAACGGTGCCGATCAATCGGGGGGTCGACGAGCGCTCCTAGGAGCGATAGGGAGCGCCTCGTCGCCATCCCGGTCGTTCACGTGCGGATTAATCCGTCGAAGACGCCTGCGGGCAGCGTCGGGAACCAGGTGCTTGGCGAGCCGTTGGAACTCTGGAGTCTGCCTATCTCGATGCCGTCCCGCGATTGATCCGATGGTAAAAAAAACCGCTCGAGCTCGATCGTCCGCGCAGCGGAACCGTCCCGTTTGTCACTAGACTCTGTTGGCGTCCGCGGTGGATCACTCAGGGTATTTCGACGCGCACTAAGCGGGAAAAAAAGTCGGTGCAGCTGTGGCTGAAATGACGTTACTGAACGGTCAGAGCGCCAGCTCCGAAGGCTCGCTTCAAGCGTGGATAGCCTTACGGCAGGCAGGTCTAATATTCCACGTCGAGACCTGTTCCAGCCCAGCAGACGTCACGTCTTTTCACGTGCCTCCTACGATCGAGCCACCCATATTGTTGGTGGACGGTGTTCCCATTTGGGGCGCTTTGGCGATTGGAGAGTTTCTCGCCGAGGACGTGCCCGGCCTCTGGCCAAGCCATCCCAGGGCTCGGGCCTCGGCACGCTCCGTGGCCGGCGAGGTGTTGAGCGGTCTGAGCGCGCTTCGAGCTCTGCTGCCCTTTGATGTGACGCAACGTTTTTTTCGCAGGCTCGCCTGTCACGTTCTGTGCAGAAGGACGTACGCCGACTTGACGAGATCTGGAAAATATGCCGCATCGAGTTCGGGACGGCAGGTCCGTATCTTTTCGGAGATTTCAGCATGGCCGACGCTTTATATGCCGGCCAAGCCATGCATCTCTTCGGCAACTCCGTGTGTCTCGCGGGTGACGCCGCGGTCTACCTTGAAATCCTCGTCAGTTTGCCGTCCGTGGTCGAGTGGGTGCAAGCCGCGGTAGAGGAAGGGGCCGAGAACGACAGGGCGGGTTGCAATGCCTCGGAGGTTGCGACATCGTCTTTCGCGGTCTCAACGGAATCCTCCGCCTCTGGGCCCCACTCAACGACAAAAAGGCCGGCAAGCGACGCGAGAACATCCGACGCGCCGGTCAAGCCAATAGGTGCCGGAACTCGCCGACGACACTGAAGTAAACGCAACGCTTGAAGGGTACGACCAGGTCGATCAGCTCGTCGGGCGACGCCCAGCGCCACGTCGAGAACTCCGGATGCGGCGTGTCGAGAAAAATATCAGAGTCCCGACCCAGAAACCGAAAAGCCATCCACTTCTGCGTTTGCCCGCGGTACCGCCCCTGCCACATCCGTTTCGCAATGGCTACCGGGAGATCGTACGACCTCCAAATCTTACTCTCTGCCAGGAACAAAGCGTGATCGGTACCGATCTCTTCGTTGAGTTCCCGAATCGCGGCTTGGAGGGGTGTCTCGCCGGCGTCGATGCCTCCCTGGGGCATCTGCCACGCCGGCTCGCGCTTGTCGCGACGCTGGCCGACGAACACGGTTTGGTTCGGTCCGATCAGAAAAATGCCGACGCACGGCCGATAACCCGGCTTCGGTTCCAAGGATTCGTGGTAGCCGTCTCTCTCGGTCACATTCACCGCCCCTGTCCCGGTACGTCAACGCAAGAGATAACGCCACCTCGCACGAGTTGGGAGGTCTGTCCGTGGCCGCGAGATGTGCCGCAGAAGGCAGCGGCGGCGGGCGCCAATGACTCCGTCCCCGTCGTCGGCCGCTTCATCAAACGATCATCGTACCTTCATCACGAGGCAGTGCAAGGACCGACGGGTCCGAACAGCGCGGACATCCAAACATTCAAGGACGGATCGCGATCTCTCGGGCGGCGAATCGAGAGATGCCCGAACCAGTCTCTGTCGGTCGGTTCCCACGCTGGGCGCACGCCGATCCCGACCCACGAACGCGTCAGAGATGTCAGTTGCTATGACGGGGAGCCGCGCTCGCAAGTACGGAAATATATCGAGACCGGAATTTCGACCTTTGAAGTGTCGAGGTGCGATGCAATGTGGTAAGCCGCGCGCGGCTGACGTGTTGTGAGGATCGCGAGCTCAAGCCTTAACTGCGGTACGCCGAGCTAGTTATTAATGGTTTTTGGCAACTGGAAGCTGAAATAGTCGTGTCATGCGAAAACGATCTTCGGCTCGAGCCGCGGCATCAGGAGCCGAACCCGAGATTGGCGATAGAGATGCGAGTTTACCCCATTGCCTCCGACGAGGCCGGGACAGCGCACTTCTGCAGGGCTTGCAACACTCCCGATTGCGATGGCGCTTCGGTTCCTTCACAAATTTTGGGAACCGGCAGCGACTGGTTACAAAAAGGATTAGGCAAGATCACCCCTTGAGGCATTGAGGCGAAACCATGGGCCCAACGCCAAGAGATGCGGCATGCAAAAGTCTTGAGGGACTCCTCTCTCGGCATGCTCGCCACGGGCCGAAAATGTCAACGCTGCGCGGTGTTCCTTCCCTCGTAGAGCGCAATTCCGCGCAGTAGATCGATCGCCCGGGCCAGCTGGTAGTCTCTTGTGTCCAACGTGCCGGACGACTTTCCCTGGTACGCACCCCCCTTGGAGGACGGTTCCTTGTCGTTGCTCAGCCGGCCCCGAAGATCCGCCTCTCGGCGACCAGAAGTATCGTCGATGAGCTCGACATTGGCCTCGTGCACTTCGATGTCCGGTACGATCCCTTTCGCCTGTATAGACGCCCCGGACGGCGTATAATAACGAGCCGTCGTCAACCGGATCGCTCCTTGGCCCGCAATCGGCATAATGGTTTGGACCGACCCCTTGCCGAATGACGGTGTGCCCATAACGATGGCGCGGCGCTGATCCTGGAGGGCACCGGCCACGATTTCCGAAGCCGAAGCGGACCCTCCGTTGATCAAGACGACGATCGGTAGACCTTCAGCAACATCTCCGGGACGAGCATTGAAACGCTGGATGCTGTCGGGGCGGCGACCCCGCGTCGAGACGATCTCCCCACGATCCAGAAAGGCATCCGCCACGGCCACGGCTTGGTCCAGCAGACCCCCTGGATTGTTCCGCAAATCGAGGACGTATCCCCGAAGCTTGCCGGCCGCCTGGCGCTTGAGATCCTCGATCTTCTCCCGCATCGCGGTAGCGGTATGTTCGTTGAACGTGGTGAGCCGCACGTACCCGATATCTCCTTCGAGTCGCGCTCGAACAGGCGAGATTTTGATGACTGCCCGGGTGAGGGTGACGTCGATCGGTTCGTCGCGCCCACGGCGAAGGAGACGAAGGTGGATTTTCGTATCCACCGGTCCCCGCATCCGTTCCACGGCTTCCCCGAGACTGAGGCCGCTGACGGGCTCGCCATCGATGTGACTGATGAGATCACCGGCCTGAACGCCTGCCTTATGAGCGGGCGTATCGTCGATGGGCGACACGACTTTGACGAGGCCGTTCTCCATCGTGACCTCGATGCCGAGCCCACCGAACTCGCCCCGGGTCTGAACCTGCATGTCACGATAACGGTTGGCATCGAGGTAGCCCGAATGAGGGTCGAGCGCTGCCAGCATACCGTTGATCGCGGACTCGATGAGAGCCTGATCGCTCACCTCTTCGACATATTCGGCACGCACGCGCTCGAAGATGTCTCCAAAAAGCTTGAGCGCGCGAAACGTTTCGCTCGACGAGGTCGGCGCTCCGATCAATGCGGCCGGCGTCAGGACGAAGGCCACTGCACTCCCGAGCAGTGCCGCAGCACCCAACTTGACGATGGCGTACCGCATCAGCCTCGAACCTCGCCCTCTAGTGCGGACAGAAGCGAAATCGGATCGACGGGCTCGCCGGCGCGGCGCAGTTCAACATAGAGATCGGAATGACCCGACGGCCCCCGAGCCAACCAACCGATGGCCTGCCCTTCGGTCACCACGTCGCCTGCCCGAACCTCAAGCCTCGAAGCCCCGATCACCAAGGAATGATAGGCATCTCGATGCTCGATGATCAAGAGCGAGCCCATAGTCCGGAAGGGGCCCGCGTAGGCGACCACGCCGTCGCCCGGAGCGAGGATCGGTTGGGCATGATCCGTGGAGAGAACCAAACCTCGGAGCCGCTGATCGCCTTCTCGCTCGCCGAAGCGTCGCACGATCGACGCACGAACCGGGAGGCGAAATCGAGCCGTGTGAGACCGCTCGATTTCGTCTCCGCAACCTCTGCCGCGCCCGTTTCCGGGTGCACATCCAATTGTGATCCTGTTTCTCGCGGACTCGAAGTGGTTCTCCGGTCGATCGACAGTGACCCGTGCGCTCGGAAAGAAGTTCGGGTCCGCCAGTGGTTCGGCTGCCGCTTGGCCTCGTTCGTTCCCTGCGCGCGCAGACGAAGCTTCGACGATGTTCAATCGTGAGCCCAACGGGTCAACCGTAGCCAAATTCGTTGACACCCGGAGCTCCGACGGCGCTAAGCCGGCGTGGAAGATGCCAGGGTCGCCCTCCAGGACCCACCGCTCCTCGACGGCCGACGTCAACGAAGCGGCACGAGTCGCCGGAGCACCGCGCGGGGAGGACGTCCTCCGCTCCCGACGGATGCCATAGAGAATAGCAGCGCCCACGACCGCTTGCCGGGCAGCCGAATCTCGTAGCGCCGCACCGGTGATCTCTCGTTGCACCGTCCCTCCGTTCACCGATAGGTGTGCGGAAAGGTCGCCTCTCCTTCCGAGCTCCGCCGCCGGGCACTCGTACTCGAATGCCCCTCCCGAAAGACGTTCGGACAGCACGCGAGCAAGGAGCGCCGCCCCGCTGAAAGCGATCCGTTCGAGCTGGGGAGAACGGGCTCGCGCCGGCTTCACGCTTTCCCTAGCCCGGCCGGGCTCGACCCACGCCGAGGCCGCGGCGATAAAGAAGAGTGAAGCGACGAGACTTTTGCTATTCATCGTAGAAGCGAAGACCCAGTCATCTCGGCAGGCTGCGCAACACGCAGCAGCTCCAAGATCGTCGGTGCGACGTCGGCCAAGCGTCCGTCCCGAAGCGTTGCGCAGGGGGGGCCGTTCACTAGGATGCAGGGAACAGGGTTCGTGGTATGAGCGGTGTGGGGTTGGCCAGTTTCAGGATCCCACATCGCTTCGCAATTTCCGTGGTCGGCGGTCACCAAAAGTATACCATTCGCTCTCCTCACGGTGGAGAGGACCGATCCCAGACAACGATCGACAAATTCCACACACCGAATCGCGGCGTGCAGATTGCCCGTGTGGCCGACCATATCCGGGTTCGCGAAATTGATAAGACTGAACGTGAACGTATCGCTGGAGAACGCCGCTTCGAATCGCTCCGTCAGCGGGCCCGCCGACATCTCCGGCTTCAGGTCGTATGTTGCCACCTGCGGTGAGGGAACGAGAATTCGCATTTCTCCCGGAAAAGTAGTCTCCCTTCCGCCATTGAAGAAATACGTGACGTGCGGATATTTTTCTGTCTCTGCCATTCGCAGTTGCTTGAGTTCATGATTGGAGAGGACCTCCCCGAGAATATTGTTCATTGGCTCAGGAGGAAAAAGTGTGCTGATCCGATCGTCGAGTTCGTCCGAGTATTTCGTCATGCCTATTGCGCGCGAGAGCCTGACCGATCGCGAAGGGCATCGATGTGCGGAACCGGGTTCGAGAATCGCCGACAGAATCTGGCGAACGCGATCAGCACGGAAATTAGCACAGATCAAAATGTCACCATCCTTCATCCCCGAATATGATCCAATGACGCAAGGCTCTACAAACTCGTCGGTCTGACCTTCACTGTAGTAATGGGCCAGTGCTTCTCGCCAGCTTGGCCATCTCGGCGCCGATGCGTCGACGATAGCGGCCGCTGCTTTCGCGGTCCGCTCCCACCGCCGATCACGGTCCATCGCCCAATAACGACCTGACAGCGAGACGATCCGGGAATTTCCGAAATCAGCGAGGCGTCGTTCCAACGTTGTCAAAAATAATTCAGCAGAGCTAGGGGGCGTGTCTCGCCCGTCGAGAAAAGCATGGATCGCCACCTCGCAGTCCCGCGACGCGAAAGCCTCGGCGAGCGCGGCGATGTGAGATTGATGGGAATGCACCCCACCCGTGGACACCAGCCCCAGGATATGAACCGTGCGGCCGGCCTCCTTGGCGAGGCGGGCGGCTTCGGCGATTAGGGAATTTCGTGCGAGGCTCCCGCTTCGGATCGCTTCGTCGATCCTTGGCAGGTCCTGCATCACGATACGCCCAGCACCCAAATTGAGATGCCCGACCTCCGAATTGCCGAACTGTCCCTCGGGAAGACCGACTTCCGGCCCATCGGTTCGGAGCAGGCACCGCGGACAACTTGCCCACAGCTCGTTGAAGACAGGCTTGTCTGCGAGAGCAACAGCGTTGTCTTCGCGCTCCTCTCGCCACCCGAAGCCGTCTAGGACGACGAGAACGACGGGTCGGCGGAGGCATGAATTCCTGTTCAAGGCCGTAACACTCCCCCGGGATCCACCGGTACACCTGGCTTTTCAGCGGCTTGACCACGTCCTGATACCAAATGATTAAAATTTGCTTACTCGTTTGGTCGCGTAGCCGCAAGCCCGAGCGGCGCCTCGGAAGCCGGAAGGACTGTGGACGCACCGGGCAGATCTATCGGCCCGAAGGCCGGCGCCATACTTGAGCACTCATCACGCATGTCTATGTGCAAATTCAATCTTTCGGCGCGCTGAGCAAGATGTCGAGGTCGGCGGGAATGTACACCGTCATGCCTACGTCGAAGCTCAGATAGGTGAATTCCCCGGCCCGGCCGTCAAGCTGCGCATCTGTCGACGCGACTATTCCGCGGCTGATCACGCGCGCATCGGTCTCGAGGATGACAGTGTGCAGACCATTGCCGACACTGACGAAGACGTTCCCCCTTTCGTCTGTGACCAAATCTTCGAGGCGGAGCACGACCCCGTCGGGGTACCTCGGGGCGAACCTTTCCTTTGGAACGTTGCAGGAGACATCTCGCGAGAGACCGTCGAGCACCAGACGCTCCGAGGCCGCACCGGTATTTGCCACGAGCGGCCCACCGTGGCTCCCCGAAGAGTCGGACACGCTATCCATGACTGCCTCGCTCGGGCTCTGCTAGCTACGCGGACGCTGTCGCACAGCTTGCTTGCCAAAAGCCGAAACGGGCGGACGAACCCACTACTAAGTGTACCTAGGTGCGGCCCCGTTGCTCGCGATCCGAGCGGCCGACTTTTGTTACACAGACCCGCACCTGGCGCGTTGACCCGATCGTAGGCCGCCCCCGATCAGCGCCGCCTAGACAAAAAACCGTACGTTGTCCGCCCGCCAGCGCATCAAAAGCTCAGGGCGATTTGCATATCGCTCTATTCGGAGGTCACCGTCCCAAGCTCGAAGAGCGGTTGATCGATTGAGATGCATCTATAGCCGAAGGCGGCGGCTCGCCGGCATGGGCGCCACGAACAGGGCGCGGCTCGGCGCGGGGATCGGCCAGTGGCTCCGATTTCTCCTTGATGTCCAGGGGCGTCTGTTGCCGACTCGCCGAGCGATAGACATTGATGTGTTCTCGCGGCCGTGCAATCTGTAACGTGTCGAGCAGCGTACCAGTTACACCCAAAACTTTGTACACCGCAAATCGTTCGGTGAACTCTGCCGTCACGAGCTGCACCCGAGCCAGAAACAACTCGTTTTCGGCGTCGAGAACATCGAGGAGATCCCGCTGTCCGAGCTCGAACTGTGACGCGTAAGCGTCACGCGTACGCCGTTGGGCTTCGACACGCGCACGTTGCGCAACGACCCGTGCTTTTGCCGTCTCGTAGGCGTTGACGGATTGTCGCGCCTGCTCCTCTGCCTTGAGGCGCTGCTTCACCAGGCTGGCGCGGGCTTCGTTCAAGCGGTGGAAGGCCTCGCGCTCCCTTGCTACATCCGCGCCCCCGCGGAACACGTTGTACCGGAGGACCACCATCGCAGATGCGGAGCTGTCGGGGCCCTCTGCACCGTCGACGTTGCGGAACGTCTGCGCAGTAAGCTCCGCATCCAGACGCGGGTAGTAACCGGCTCTCGATCCGCGCAGCTCCGCAGCCGCCACGTCGACGTCCGCTGCGGCGATCAAGACGGTCGGGCTCTGAACCGACGCGAGTGCGGCCGCGGTCTCGCGATCTTTGGGCAGAGCCGCCACCGGGGGCGCGTCGAGCGAGAGCGCCTCGGGCTCGCGGCCGACAACACGCTGGTACAAGGCGATGGCGTCGGCGAGCGCGCCGGTGGCCTGGGCGAGAGAAGCCTGGGCATTGGCGAGCCGCGCCTCTGTCTGCTGTACGTCCGCAACGTCTGCCCGTCCGGCTCGCTCGAGGCTTCGCACTTGGCGGAGGATGCGCTCGTGCGCCGCCACGTTCTCGCGGTTGAGCGCCAGGATCTGCTGGTTGCGAAGAACGTCGAGATGCGCCTCGATCGCGTCGACAGCAACGAACTCCGCGGCTTCTTGAACGCGGTACGCAGCGCTATCCACTCTCGAGAGTTGGCGCTCCACCTCCGATTGGGTGGCAAAGCCATCGAAGAGCATCTGCGAGAGTTTAAGTTGGACCTCGAACCGCGTCTGTTGAGTGCCGTCGGTGCTGCCGGGGCCACGTCGTCGGGTCGCAGGCGTACTCGCAATTTCCCCCCCGATACCGCCGCGGAGATCCAGGGAGGGAAGGTAGCCGGCCCTTGCTTGGCGGAGCTCCTGATCTACGGCGCGTCGATCGGCCTTGACCACGGCGATTTCCGGGTTCGATGACAAGGCAGCTCGCACCGTATCGCCGATCGATGCCGCGAAGGCGGGGCTGTTTGCCACAACCAGCGCGGCCGAGGCCAGCAGCGTGGCGAGCGTGGAGCGACCCGGGCGCGTAGCGTGTGGCAGCAGGCGCATCGTTCTTCTTTCCAGATCCTTGAGGTCGCGCAGAAGCCTTTGTACAAACTACGTTAACCTTTGGGCCTGATAGTCCGGGCCCGTGGACGCGTCAACGGAGTGGGCGATGCTGTCGTTCCTGGCGGCGCTGGCATCGGCGACCGCGCAAGTTGTTGTGCCATCGTCGAAGCCCGATCGACCCGGTAGGGCCCTGAGCGCGCGCGGCAGCGAGCGGCATCCTCGTGGGCGTGGGCTGTGCCCACAAAACCACATACCGTCCCCCGGTCGCGCAAGGGCGAACTGCCGAATTCTGCGGAAAGGTGCCTGATGACGGACTTCGCTCCGACCCAAGCAGCGTCGTCGCGGTTTCAACGCGACCAAGGCGTGGCTCCGCAACCGGGGGCGACCGAGGAGGCGGCGAACTCTCCAACGGCTGCCAGAGGCGAGTGGCTGATCCGTCGCCCGGACTCGGCAGTGGACGATCCCCTTCTGGGGTGCTTGGTCGTGCTCGCGCACCTTCTCGAACGTCCGGCATCACCTCAAGCGCTCACTGCGGGATTGCCGCTCGTCAATGGAATCCTGACGCCGGACCTGTTCCCGCGTGCGGCTGAACGTGCCGGGCTCAGTGCCAAGCTTCTTCGGCGGTCGCTCGAGGCGATCGACGAGCTCGCACTCCCTTGCGTCTTGCTTCTGCGTGACCGGCGAGCGGCTGTTCTCGTCAGGCGCGAAACAGCCGGTCGATTCGAAATTCTTCTGCCGGAGGCAGGGAGCGGTTCGGTCACTCTGGATCGCGACGAACTCCAGGCGCGGTACCTCGGCTACGCATTCTTCGCGAAACCCAAGATCAGGCCGGTGCACCGCGATCCACAGCCGGTGGCGGCGCGACCCGGGCATTGGTTTTGGTCCACCATCCTCCGCCAATGGCCGATCTACGGGGAGGTTCTGTTAGCTGCAATCCTGATCAATTTTTTTGCGATTGCGACCTCGCTCTTTGCTATGAATGTGTACGATCGTGTTGTTCCGAACAATGCAATCGAGACGCTTTGGGTACTCACCATCGGTATGGGAATCGTTCTCGCTTTCGATTTCACCCTGAAGATCCTCAGAGGATATCTCGTGGACGTGGCCGGCAAAATCGCCGATATTCAATTGGCAGGGAGGGTTTTTGAGCACGTTCTTGGTATCAGGATGGCTGCGCGGCCTAAATCGGCTGGCGCTTTTGCAAGTAATCTTCGCGATTTCGAAACGCTGCGTGATTTCTTTACGTCAGCGACGTTGACGAGTTTGGTGGATCTGCCTTTTCTATTGTTATTTATATTAATTATCTGGGCCCTCGGTGGAATTGTCGCAATCGTACCGATGATGGGGATTCCCCTCGTGATCGGTGTGGGGCTCCTCCTCCAGCACCCCCTGAACAGGATCGTCCGTCGGACGTTCCGCGAGGCGTCACAAAAACACGGGCTGCTCGTCGAAGCGATCAACGGGCTGGAGACAATCAAGAGTGTCGGCGCCGAAGGTCGCTTGCAGCGAGCCTGGGAGGGGCTCGTAAGTGCCACAGCCGATTCGGCTAACCAGAGCCGACTAATTTCGGCAATCATGGTGAATTTTGCGAATCTCGTCGGCAACGCTGTTTACGTGGGCGTAATCGTCGTCGGGGTCTACGAAATTGCAGCCGGTCGATTGACGACAGGGGGTTTGATCGCATGTAGTATTCTCGCCGGCCGCGCTATGGCTCCGCTGGGACAAGTCGCAGCTGTCCTCACGCGATATAACCAGGCCCGAACGGCGCTCGAAACACTCAACAGCATCATGCAGCTGCCGAGCGAGCGGCCTGCGAATAAGACTTTTGTTCACAGGCCCGCAGTCAAGGGTGCGATCGAGTTGAAGAACGTCTCCTTCAGTTACCCAGGACAAAAGTTGCCGGCACTCACCGATGTTTCCTTCCGGATCGCCCCCGGCGAACGGGTCGGTCTCATAGGTCGCATCGGGTCGGGCAAGTCGACGATCGAAAAGCTCGTCCTCGGGTTGTACGAACCAGATACTGGGGCTGTGCTGATCGATGGCATCGACGTCCGGCAGCTGGATCCCGCCGACCTCCGACGCAATATAGGCTGCGTACCTCAAGACATCGTGTTGTTCCAGGGCTCGATCCGGGAGAATATCACCCTGGGAGCGCCTTTCGTCGATGACGCGGCCGTCTTGCGTGCCGCGGCCGTCTCCGGCGTGGAAGATTTCGTCAGCCGACACCCGTCTGGATACGATCTGAACGTAGGAGAACGTGGAGAAATGCTCTCTGGCGGGCAGCGACAAGCTGTGGCGATTGCTCGCGCGTTGCTGTTGGATCCGCCAGTTCTCGTCCTCGACGAGCCGACGAGTGCGATGGACAATGGAGCTGAGAGCAGGTTCATTCAGAGACTAGCGCGCGAGCTGGCTGGGCGTACGCTTTTATTGGTCACACATCGGGCCTCCCTGCTCGTGCTGGTCGAGAGGCTCATCGTGATGGACGGTGGTCGCATTGTTGCCGACGGGCCGAAAGAGAAAGTTCTGAAGGCTCTAGCGGCCGGGCAGATCCGAGGAGAGAGCTGAGATGAGTGCGGTCCTCCCAACAAGGCGCAGCATACGTCACATCACTCCCGACGCCGAGCTCGCCGATTTGTTGGCAGGAGCTGCCGGAGCGGAGCGCCTGAGGCCGGCAATGTCGAGCCATGTTCTTCTTCTCACCATCGTGACGTTCTTCGGCATATTTGTGGTCTGGGCTGCGTGGGCTGAACTAGACGAGGTCACACGGGGCGATGGTAAAGTCATTCCATCGCGACAGATCCAGGTTATTCAGAATCTCGAAGGCGGTATTCTTGCCGATCTTTTCGTGCGAGAAGGACAGATCGTCGACGAGGGGCAGGTGTTACTGCGGATCGACAACGTACGTGCCGAAAGCGATTACCGGGAAAAGCGGGCACGTTACTTGGCGCTGATGGCGGCAATCGCGAGATTGCAAGCGGAAATTGAAGACACGAAGCTAGTGTTTCCGGCCGAGGTCCTCGCCGAAGCGCGCGAGGTCGCAGAAAAGGAGTTGATGCTGTTCGCGAGCCGCCAGGAAAATTTAAATAAGGAGGTCGAGATACTCAGAAGCCAGGTCCAGCAGAGAGAGCACGAGCTCAAGGAGCTCGAAAGCAAGTTGGGTCAATACGAGCGGTCACTCGAGCTCGCGCGGGAAGAGCTGCGATTGGCAGAACCGGCAGCACGAAGGGGTGACATGTCCCAATCCGTCTTCATCAAGCTTCAACGCGAGGTGAACGATCTCCGTGGCGCGGTGGAGGCAACACGGGCATCGATCGTGCGCGTGCGGGCTGCGGTGCGGGAAGCCAACCAGAAGGTCGAGCGTGCGTACTCGGGCTTTCGCTCGCAGGCTCAGGAGGAGTTGACCCAAAAGGCCGCGGAGCTCGCGGGGATCCGTGAAATCGTGTTGGCAGGAGCCGACCGCGTGCGGCGGACGGAGGTGCGAGCACCGCTCCGGGGTACCATTAAACAGATAAAGATCAATACAATCGGGGGCGTCGTGCAGCCTGGCCAAGATATACTGGAGATCGTCCCTTTAGAGGATACACTGCTTTTGGAGGTGCATATCAGGCCGTCGGACATTGCCTTTCTGCGTCCCGGTTTGAATGCAACGGTCAAAATTACGGCATACGACTATTCTATCTACGGCAATCTCAAGGGCGTCGTCGAAGATATAAGCGCGGATACGATAACCAATGAACGTGGCGAAAGCTTCTACCGTGTTCGGGTGCGGACGCACCGGAACCACTTGGGCACGGACGATCAGCCTTTGGTCATTATGCCCGGTATGACCGCCGAAATCGACGTTCTTACGGGGCGAAAAACGGTTCTCCAGTACTTGCTGAAGCCATTGATAAAAGCGAAAGACCGCGCTCTGCGAGAGCGATGAGAGGAAGATGTCTGGCTCGATAGGGGCAGCAATCGCAAAATCCTCTTACGCGTTAGGGAAGGATCTGGCCTGCAGGGCAAGGCGTCATGGCAGCGAAAAAAAGGCCGTGCGATGAGATACCGATCGCGAATAGCAGTAGACGAGTTTGCGTCGAAAATACGACATGTGAACTACGGTGCCTTGGGGAGGGGGTATTTCGCGAGGATACACACAACTGTTGTCGTGCCCATCGCACAAGAAGGAGGGGCGTCGTGCGAGGAGGACTGGTGAAGCCGAACGGCAGATGGGATCCCGATGTCGTTAAAGGGGCCGCCGTCGAAGCGCGGCTCTTTCGGCGGCAAGGCGGGAAGCTCGGGACTGATCCGGGCCCGAGGGGAACCCCTTGCTCTTTGAGCGGCTCGGTCCAGCGGGGGCAGCGGCACGCGCCTGGCCTTGCCGCTGGCTACGAAGTCCTTTCGGCACCGACAGGAAGAAGGCGCGCCCGTGACAACCGGGTGGTGATTGAGGCGGTTCACGATATTTCTCAGCCTAGCGGGCAGGAGGAGGCGCGGGCCTTGAACGGCAACAGTTTTATTGAGGCCGTCTAAAGATCGCCGAGATAGGCGGTACGGACGTCAGGGTCGAAGTGAACCATCTCGGCGGGGCCGCTCGCAATCACCCTACCGTTCACCAGGACCGTGACTCGGTCGGAAATACGAAAGACCGCGTCTATATCGTGTTCCACGAGGAGGATCCCGGCCTCTTGTCGCATCGCGTGCAGAATCGTGGGGAGTCGTGATGCGTCGCCGGGAGCCACCCCGGCGAGTGGCTCGTCGAGAAGGAGTATCCGAGGATGAAGCGCGAGAGCGATTGCGAGTTCGAGAAGCCGTCGCTCTCCGTGAGCGAGCACCGAGGCCAGCCGATCGGCGAGATCCGAGAGCGATACGCGGTCGAGGACACGCGCTGCGGCTTCGTTCAGCGCCTCGTCGGTCGCCGCGTGGCGCCGGAGCGCAAGACCTGCTGGAGCGCAAGCCTGGATCGCGATGGGCACATGATGGGCACATTCTCAAGGACCGTGAAAGTGGAGAACAGGCTCGAAATCTGGAATGTGCGTCCGAGCCCGAGCCGAGCGCGCTTGTAGGTCGGGGGGCTGGACACGTCGCAGCCCTCGAGAAAAATACGGCCGGAATCCGGTCGCAATTCACCCGAAAGCAGGCGCAGGAGCGTCGTCTTTCCGGCGCCATTGGGACCTATTACCGCGTGGATTTCGCCGGAGCGAACGTTTACATACAAATCGGCTGCTGCTTCGACCGCGCCGAAGCGCTTCCAGAGACCTCGAGCCTCGAGGAAAGAGCTCATCGAACCGCCGCCTTGCGGAGCGTCGCGAGTAGGAGTTTCCCTCGGCCAGTGAGAACCGCCAGGACGAGAAACAGACCGAAGGGCAGTCCCCAATGGGTGGTAACGGCCGACGACAACTCCTCAAGGAAGACGAAGAGAAGCGCGCCGGCGACAGCCCCGTGGAGGGTCTCCAACCCACCGAGCACGACCATCGCGAGAAGCTCGCCGGAGCGAAGCCATGACATGTAGGCAGGTGCGACGAACTCGGTCATCGTCGCGAGGAGGACGCCAGCCAGTCCGGTCGAAGCACCGGACATTACGAACGCAGCAAGCCGGTGGCGGTGCACAGCGAACCCGAGGGCGAGCATGCGCCGCCCGTTCTCCTTCGCAGCCCGAAGCACGCGGCCGAAGCGAGGGTCGCGGACGCGAAGGAAAGCCAAATACGCAATGAAAAGGAGGGCATGGCAAACCCAGGCCAGTTCATGGTGACTGCCTAGTGACCTGAAACCGGGAAAATAGGTCGAGACCCAGATCGTGAGACCATCATTGCCACCGTAACGACTGACTGAGTTTGCGAAGAAATAGAGCATTTGGGCAAGTGCCAGGGTGATCGTAATGAAATGAACACCGCGGGTCCTTAGGCTCAAGGTGCCGATAACGAGGGCAAGCGCGGCGCTCGTTCCAATGCCCACCGATCACTGCACGAGGCCGTTGTGAATTCCGTGCTCCGCGAGAATGGCGACCGCATAAGCGCCCACGCCCAGAAAGGCCGCATGGCCCAAGCTGACGAGGCCGGCCCCGCCAACGATCAGATCGAGCGCGAGAGCAGCCAATCCGAGAATCAGGGCACGGTTTAAGAGCTTCACGTAGAACGAGTTCTCGGCCCACTCGGAGAGGAACAGCACCACAGCTAGACCGATGAAAAGAGCCGTTGCCGGCCCAGACGGCACAAGGGAAATCAGCGATCGGCCGAGGTGGGAGCGGAGGCTCAAGCGGCGCAGCGCCCGAACGGCAGCAGGCCCTAGGGCCTCAGCAGGAGAACCGCTACCATCAAAATGTAAACGAGCATCGACGACATCCCCGGGCCTAACTCGGCCGCAGCTGCCGGGGGCAAAGCCAGCCAAGCCAAATCCGTCAGAAAGGAGCGCCCGAGCGTATCGGCCAGGCCCAAGACATTCGATCCGGCGAGACCACCTCGTACCGAACCGGTACCCGCCGTCACGATCACGCCAAAGGCCATGATGAGGATCGCGTCGCCCATGCCGGGTTGAATGGCGATGATCGGACCGGCCATCGCACACGCGAAGCTGGCGAGCGCTGCGCCCGATGCGAAGGTCCACAGGAAAAGACGACGCACGTCCACAATCAGCATCTCGAGCATCAGCGCGTTCGTGGCGGCGCTACGGACCAGCATTCCGAAGCGGGTGCCTTTCAAGGTGACCGCCAGTGCGATCGCTACGACCGATCCCGCGACGATGATCGCAAGACGCCAAGCCGGATAGGCCATGCCGCCCGGCAAGACCAGGCTCCAGTCGAGATAGCGCGGGACCGGGTGAGGGTATGCGGCCGACCCGAAGATCCCTCGGCAGCTCTCGTTGAGAAGCAACGAAACACCGAACGTCACGAGGACCTGATCCAAATGGTCCCGCGCGTAAACCCACCGGAGAACGAGGCGGTCGAGCACGATGCCGACGAGGAACGCGCCGATAGGTGCGGCGATAAGACTCAGGACCAGCGAGCCCGTTCCGACCATGGTGACAGCACCGACATAGGCGCCACCCATGAAGAGGGCGCCGTGTGCAAGATTGATGACATCCAGGATTGTGAAAACAAGTGTGAGGTCAGAGGCAACCAGAAAAAGCAAGATGTCGACCTGAAGACCGTTCACGATTTGAACAAGCAGGAGCGACACTTCCACGGTGGTCTCGTATGGCAGAGTTCACCAGTGCATTCCACACTCTCTTGCGTTCTCATCCGCGTAGTCAGGGAAGATGAGCTGCTTATGAACCATCGCACAAGTGCCTTCGGCGAGCGTACCCGGCGTTACGAGTTAGAAGTAGCTGATCGGAAATTGGTTGCTGTTGATTTTCCACTTCCCCTTGACTGAGGGGAGGTCGGCTTTCCTCAGCGAGTCGCGAAGAGCCGCTTTGTCGTCGAGTCGCCCACCGGTCCCCTCACGACTGCGTCGATGAGCCGGGCCGCATCGTAGGCTTGAGCTGCGAAGTAGGAAGGGACACAGCCGAATTGTGCGTGGAAGGCCGATGCGAAGCGACGGTTCGCCGGGTTGTCGAGATCGGCCGCCCACTGCGATGCCGAGACCATTCCGTCCGCCACGTCTCCGAGCGCCGGGAGCGAGGTATCGTCGACGGTGAACGCGGATAGGAACGGCATCTGTCGGTTGAGACCTGCCTGGGCGTATTGCTTGATGAGGGCGATACTGGAGCCACCGGGCATGAAGGCGTAGACCGCCTCGGGCTTCAGCGCTTGGATCTTGGCGATCTCGGCAGAGAAATCGACGGAGCCGAGAGGCGTGTATATTTCGTCGACGATGGTACCTTTGTAGTATCACTTGAAGCCGTTGAGTCCGTCCTTACCGGCTTGGTAATTGGGGGCGAGGAGCAAAACGCGCTTAAAACCGTTGTCCTGCGCATATTTCCCGACGGCCGAATGGGTCCGGTCGTTCTGCCAGGACGTCGAGAAGAACCGCTCGGAGCACAGCGGTCCCGCGATCTGGGAGGGGCCGGCATTGGCCGAAATCAAAAATGCTCCGGACCCGATCACGGGCTTGTAGATCGCCAGCAATACGTTCGAGAAGACCGCGCCAGTGACAAAATGCATCTTGTCTCTGGTCAGTAGCTTGTCGACTTCCTGGCGAGCGATGTCCGGCTTCAGTTGATCATCGGCAATGGTCCTACGCGTATCCAGGCCTCCCAAGTTGCCCCCAGCGTGCTCGACCCCGCGGAGAGAGCCGTCACGGAGATGCTGGCCGCTGTTCGCGCCGGCAACTGTGAAAGTCGCCATGAAGCCGATCCGCAGTTCCTCGGCTCCGGCGAGCGGAATGGATAGAGCCAATGCGAGGATCGAAGCACCTACGCCGCGCGTGGTCCGCTCTTCCTCCCCTGCGTCACTCCGTCCGCGGATGCAGCTTGCCAGACCGGCGAGCTGGGCTCTCCAGTGCTCTGCTTGGCATCTGCAGCGTTTCCGGCCTAAACGAGGGCGAGGCGTTGCCGCCGCGCTCGCGAAGGAAGGGTTCCTCATGACGCACGGTCGAAGTGGCTCGGCCGCAGGCATGCTGTCCGGAATCAAGGTGGTCGATCTGACTCGTGTGCTCGGTGGGCCTTTCTGCACGCAAATTCTGGGCGACCACGGCGCCGACGTGATCAAGGTCGAGCCACCACAGGGTGACGAGGTTCGAGACTGGGGGCCGCCGTTTCTCGACGGGGATGCCTCCTATTTCGTGGGCATCAATCGGAACAAGCGATCGATCGCCCTCGATCTCGGTAAGCCCGCGGGTCGCGACGTCCTCCTGGCTCTGCTCGAAGGCGCGGACGTCCTGGTCGAGAACTTGAAGCCGGGAACCCTCGAAGGCTGGGGTATCGGCCGAACCGTGCTGGCGGAGCGTTATCCGAGGCTGATCCACTGCAGCATCACCGGTTTCGGGCCCGACGGCCCCTTGGGCGGTCGTCCTGGTTACGATGCGGTGATTCAAGGCATCACGGGAATGTTTTCTGTCAATGGGTCGCCGGAATCGGGTCCGGTTCGGATCGGCATCCCGCTCGTCGACATCGGAACCGGACTTTACGCTGCGGTCGCGATCTTGATGGCACTCCTGGAACGTCAGACGTCCGGACGAGGGCAACATCTCGACATCAGTCTTTTCGACTGTGGCCTCGCCATGATGCATCCGCATGCTGCCAACTTTTTCCTGTCGGGCAAAGAGCCCGAGTTGACGGGAAGCGCTCATCCCAACATCAGTCCTTACGACATTTTCCGGACGGGAACGGTGCCCGTCTTCTTGGCTGTCGGAAACGAGCGCGCTTTCCGCCGGCTTTGCGAGATCATCGGTGCACCGGAGCTCGTCGAAGATCCTCGTTTCGCTTCGAACGCCGATCGGGTGATCAACCGCACGGCCCTCAAGGCGGAACTCGAGCGCGCCTTGGCCCGCCACGACGGTGCGGAGCTCTGGCGCACTCTCATCGACGCCGGGGTTCCGGCGGGCCCGATCTTCGGCCTTCGCGCAGCCACCACGCACCCGCACACCGCGCACCGTGGCATGGTCGTCGAAGTCGGCGCTTACCGAGCGGTGGCGACGCCCATCAAGCCGGGGCGGAGCGGTTGGAAGCTGCGCGGTGTTCCCCCGCGCTACGCGGAGCATACCGAAGCCATCCTCGAGAGTGAGCGGATCGCGCCGGAGCTTCGGCAACGCGCGGAAGAAGCGGGTGCACTTCCCCGCACCAGGCGGCGTTAAATTCCCAAGTGGCGGTGGAGCGTTACGGGGTCGGCAAGAAGGATAGCAGGTGATCCCTGCCAAAACACACGGCCCTTCTCCAGAACGTAGAACCGGTCGGCTAACGATCCGAGAGAGGCGACGTTCTTGTCGACGACGAGGAGCGAGTGGCCGCGTGATTTGAGCTCTGCCAGAACCCGCCAAATATCGCGACGAACGAAGGGAGCCAGCCCCTCCGTAGCTTCGTCGAGCACGAGGAGCCGAGGGTTCGTCATGAGGGCTCGCCCGATGGCGAGCATCTGCTGTTCGCCACCGGAAAATCGGTCGGCGAACCGGTCGGCTCGTTCGCAGACCCGCGGGAAAAGATCGAACACCGCATCCAAGGTCCAACCGGTCCGACCGCCGATTGGCGGTCGGGCGGTGGCGACGAGGTTCTCGCGCACCGTCAGATTCCGTAAGACCTGCCCGCCCTCCGGAACGAGGCCGATACCGAGGCGCGCGATCCGAAACGGCGGTAGGCCGTCGACCAGTTGGCGGTCGAAGAAGATGCACCCCGCTCGCGGGCGTACCCGCCCCATGATGGTCATGAGCGTGGTGGTCTTGCCCATACCGTTCCGGCCGAGCAGGCCGACGACCTCACCGGTGCCAACGACGAGGTCGACCTCGTGAAGGACCCGAGCGGTCGGATAGCCGGCCGAAACTGAACGAAGCCCGAGGAGAGGCTCGAAAGTTTGGTCGGGGCGGCGTGATTTGAACACGCGACACCCAGCTCCCAAAGCTGGCGCTCTACCAGGCTGAGCTACGCCCCGCCGGCCGCCTGTCTAGGCCATCGGTGTCGCGGCGGCAACGCATTTGCGGAAGCTGCAACGACCTCGTGCGCGGTTCACCGACGCCCCACCGGCGTCCTGCCCGGCGTCGCGTCATCCCGTACGCCTCCGCCGACGACTTGCCGATCTCATCGCCACGGTCCGAATGTCGGCGAACGAAGAGACCGCTCATGTCGCCTTCGAACGGCCGGCGTTCCACGAAAGCAGGACTGCCCGGCCCCACATCCCTGCTCACTTTCACATGGGGAGCGCGACCCCATCGCCGCCAGCGAGAGGCTCGCGCCGTTCTCGCGACCCTTGTCGCACGGGCCGGATGGGGGTGCCATCGGCACGCAGGATCTCTCCACCCGAGGCGGGCAGGTCACCGCCTCCGAGGCCGCGCCATTGGAGACGAGCGGGGTCCTCTCCGGGCATGACGATCGAAGCGGGTACAGCGGCGAACCCGAACCGTCGGTAATAGTCTCTGTCGCCCACGAGGAAGACGAGCCGCCAGCCGAGATCGCTCGCTCGCGAAAGGGTCTCGAAGATCAATGCACGCCCGATGCCGACAGCTCTTCGGCTCGGATCGGTAGCGACGGGACCGAGAAGGAGCGCGGGCTCCTCGCCGACACGAACCGGCCAATAGCGAATGGTCCCAACGAGGCGCCCGGCTTCCTCGGCTATCAGACACAAGCTGTCGACGCGGGCAATTCCCACGCGATAAAGGTAGGAGATTTTTCTGAGGCGGTCCGTCCCGAAGACAGAGTCCAGCAAGGACTCGACTGCCGAAGCATCACTGTAACGTTCTTGCCGAAGATGAAGCATGGATTCCGGGTCCCGGGGCCTGTCGTCGACAATACCGCATCGCCCGAGGAGCCGACCCTGTCGGGGTCAGGCGTTCAGCGGCGCGAGTGTTTCGAGGACGACCGATGTCGTCGATCGCGCGCCAACCCGGCACATGCCTGACCCCGCAGCATGACGCTCCGCCCCTATCACCACCGGCCGTGCTGTCGAGCTTCCCCCTGGCCGGGTACGCTCATCGGTTCGCCGAGTTGAACACCGGAACCAGCGGTCCGGATGTTCCGTGCGTCTCCAGGCTTCGCCGAAGGACCCACTCGACCGTCGGAAAAGCGAGATCGTTCCACGGTACATCCGCCCAGTCGACCAAGCGGACATCAAGACTTTCGATGCCCGGAGAAACGTTCGGATTCAACAATCTAGCTCGGAAGAGGAGCTGGATCTGCCCCATTTCGGCGACGCTGTAAACGGCGAGCAACCCGTCGATCTCGATTTCGGCCCGAGCTTCTTCCCAGGCCTCCCGACGGGCCCCTTCCTCTGCCGACTCTCCGAACTCGAGATATCCCGCCGGGATCGTCCAATAGCCAGCGCGCGGCTCGATCGCCCGTCGGCAGAGGAGAATGCGATAGCCCCATCGGCACACCGCGCCGACCACGATCTTCGGATTACGGTAATGGACCAGGCCGCAGGCACTGCAGACGTGCCGCTCCCGGTCGTCGCCTTCGGGGCGGGCCAGTTTTAAATCGGCGCCGCAGCTCGTACAGAAACGCATCAGGCCCGCTCACCGCGTTTCGTCGGGGGGCCGCTTGAACAGCGCCTCGGCGGCTCCGCGAAGAGATCTGCGAAGGGCCAACTCCGCATCGACCCTTCGAATTTCCTCCTCGAGAGCGGCGCGATAGGCCTCGAGGTCGGCTACGGACAGCGGCTCAAGCGGCCGGGACAGACCGGTCGTCTGCCGCGGCCGAGCCTCCTCGTCGTCCACGGAGTTCCCCTCTCGATCGGAGCTCCTGCGCTCAGGCTTCGAGGCGCGATCAAGCCGGATGGCAGCGAGCTTGACAAGACCGCCGGAGGCCTGCGAGGTCGGTCCATGTGCGATGGAATGGCGTCGCGATGCCGGATCGAGCGGTCCGATACTTTCCGGTTTCCTGGGAGCAGCTGCACCGAGACGCCAAGGCCTTGGCTTGGCGCTTGGCCGATATGGGGACGTTCGAGCGGATCATCGCCGTGACGCGAGGCGGCCTGGTGCCCGCGCAAATCATCGCGCGCGAGCTCGACATCCGCGTCATCGATACGATCTGCATCAGCTGCTACGACGAGACGACGCAGCGTGAGGCGGTCGTGCTCAAACCCGTGGAAGGTGACGGCCGCGGCTGCCTGATCGTCGACGATCTGGTCGACACCGGGACGACCGGGCGAATCCTACGCGAAATGCTACCTAAGGCACACTTCGCTACCGTCTATGCGAAGCCGGCGGGTCGACCGATCGTCGATACCTTCGTCACCGAGGTGAGCCAGGATACGTGGATATTGTTTCCGTGGGACACCGAACCTCGGTACGCGCAGCCGATCGCGAAGACCCGAAACGACCGATGAGCCGAGCCACCCGGCGGAGCTCAGTCGAGGCTCGCCGGGGCCGGGTTCGAAGCGACCCGGCGATCGGCTTCCCTGTGGTCGGCGGGGCCGGGGCGCACAGACCATCGCCTGACCGAGGACTGCATTTCCGCAGTCGCTCGCGCAGGGTTGTCGAGCCCGTAGAGGTCTTGGAGTAAGAGCAATCGGCCATCGGCATCGAGATCGACGGTGCGGTAGTCGAGGAACACCGGAACCGGCTCGGTCAATTCGATGCGTCGTGTGCGGCGCGTCGCGAGCGCCTGTTCGAGACGGGCGGCGTCCCAGCCCTGCTCGGCGAGAAGGGCCAAGGCGAGCTCGGCGGGCCGCTCTCCCCGCACGCAACCGTGGCTGAGGGCCCGGTCCACGCGGCCGAACAATCCTCGCTTCGCGGTGTCGTGCAGATACACCGCATGGTGGTTGGGGAACACGAACTTGAAACGGCCCAGCGCATTCTCCGGACCGGGGCGCTGGAGGAGACGTGGTCGACCCCTCTCGGAGGTTCGCAAAACGAATCCGGCACGTTCCAAATAGCCTGCCTCTTGTTGTTCGCGATCGAGAATCTGCTTCACAATGCTCGGCGGTACGTACCAGGTCGGGTCAAGGTCGATGTAGCGTATGACGTCGTCGAAGATTGGCGTGGGAGTCTTGTCGTCACCGACGATGACACGAGAACGAAACAGAAATCTGCCATCCTGCACGAAACGAAGTTCGAAGGCTGGAATGTTGACCTCGACGTACTGGCGGAGTGCGGAGCGCGATTCGAGAACTCCCGCTCGAGCCCGGTTCGACTGTATCCGCGCTAATTGCTCCGCGACGGGCTCGTGCAGCGCGGCCAGGGTCCATGCCCCGACGACGCCATCGGCCGCCAAACCATGGCGCCGCTGAAAGCGCTGGACGGCCTGCGTCAGCAAGGCACCAGGCGGTGTGATATCGAGGTACCTGGCCGGCAGATCCATCGATTGGACCAAGCGGCGCTGAAGCCGGGCCTGATCGACGACCAGGCGCCGTCTCGCTGCGGCCTGTTCCGGGTGATCTCGGATGCCTCGAGTAACGTCGGTTCCGGCAGCGACTCCAGGGTGGCCCCGACGGGAAGCCATCCGCCGACCGTCTGAACAATCACGAACTCGAGCGCGGCGAGCCGCAACTCGTTTGCGGACTCGGCTTGCTCGAGGAGGGCAATCGCGCGGAGGGCCGCCTCGAAAGGGACCGAATCGTCGAAGCCCCGACGTCGGGAAAGGTAGCCGAGCCAAACTGGGGTCAGCCATCGATCGGCACGGACGACACTCGCTCTGTCCACGAACTCGAAGCGTGCATCGAAAGGCGGACTTTCCGACGTGATCGAGGGATCGAGTTTGCGCTCGCGCTCGAGGAGGTGAAGCAGAGCGGTCCGCCGGACCTCCGCCTTCGGATTTCCCGACCACCAGAGCGCGTTGTCGTTCGAGTAGAGCGCGCGCAACGCCGCGTCCCGAGACGCCGGCCCGGTCGACGGATTCCGCCCCATCGCCTCGTTCGCACCATTGGCCTCGGAATACGCCAAAAAGGATATCGAGAACGCCAGCCCCAAAATTGCCGCTTTCAGCCCATGCCCGGCTCCGAATGCTGTCCGCAGGCCGACTATAGGAGCGGGTGCGCTTCGCCAAGTGCCCGTACGCCTCCATCCTACCCGAGGGTGGACCAGATCGAGGCTATCCGTCCTATCCGGGCCGGCGGTCGGCTCGAAGACACGGCGCGGCTCAGGTCACCGGCAGCATCACGTGCGTGCGATAAGCGGAGCGGCTCGCCAGCCGTTCGAACCACGCTTCGATCCGCGGCTGCGGTGGCCGCTCGATCTTCAGATTGCGATAGCGCCACCAGGCGCAACCGACTGGGATGTCTCCCATGGTGAAGGAGGCTCCACCGACGAAGGGACGTTCGGCGAGATGGCCGTCGAGGAGGCTCCAGATCGGACCGAGCCGCTCGGCGGCCGCGCGGACCGCATTCGCGTCCCGACGCTCGGGCGGCGTTCGGATCGTCTGCCAGAAGACGATGGTCATGTCGGGCATCAAGGTCGTCAGCATCCAGTCCATCCAGCGATCGGACTCGGATCGCAGGCCCGGATCTTCCGGCCAGAGTGTTCCGGCCCCGTACTTGGCCGCCAGATACCGAACGCAGCTGTTCGATTCCCAAACCACCGTGTTACCGTCCAGGATGGTGGGGATCTTACGATTCGGGTTCATTCGGCCGAACTCGGGAGTATCCAACCCACCGAACTGGCCGCCGGCGTCGATCCGCTCGAAATCGAGACCGAGTTCGCCGATCGTCCACATCACTTTCTGGACGTTGATAGAATTGGTCCTGCCCCAGACCTTGATCATCGCGTATCTCCCGTCGGGCGCCGGAGACGATGTGTCGGCTTCAAATGCAGCGACCACCGTCGACCTCGAGGGCCACCCCCGTCAGGAACTCCGCCTCGTCCGATGCGAGGAAAAGCGTCGCACGGGCCACGTCCAGGGAGGTGGAGAGCCGGCCGAGTGGGACGGACGCTCGGAATCGCTCCCGCAGCTCCGGTGAATCGCCACCCATGAAGGCCGGGAGCAACGGTGTCTCTCCTGCCACAGGACACACGCAATTGACACGAATGCGGTCGGGCGCGAGCTCGATGGCGAGAGCCTTGGTCGCAGTGATGCAGGCCCCTTTCGACGCATTGTACCAGACGAGACCGGGGCGAGGCCGAATGCCGGCAGTGGACGCCGTGTTCACAATGACCCCACCGCCCTGACGGCGCATCGGTGGAACCGCGTGCTTCACCGCCCAGAAGAGTGCCTTCACGTTCACCGCCATCACCCGATCGAAATCTGCCTCGCTGACCTCGGTGCAGGGCTGGTTCACGTGGGTCACACCCGCATTGTTGACGAGAATGTCGAGCCGCCCGAACCGCTCGAGCGCTCTGCCGATCATGCGGGCAGTGTCGGCGTCGCGGCTGACGTCGCAACCGACGGCTGCGGCGCGCCCACCCCGCTGGGTGATCAGATCCGCGACGCGACGCGCGGAACCCTCGTCGATGTCGGCGACGACAACGGCGGCTCCTTCGGCGGCGAACAGGGTCGCGATCCCCTCGCCGAAGCCTCGCCCGGCCCCGGTCACCACGGCGACCTTGTCGTGCAGACGCATCGCTTTCCTCCCCGTCGGTGAGCGGCGATGAAGCAGAGCGCGGCGAGGCGGGTCAAGCGGGCGAAGAACAATCCAGATCGCCGTCGAGGGGACCCAACCGGTCCGCCTGTCGGTGCAGAATGCGGAGCGTGCAGGACACGCCCCGCGTCACCCCATGAACCTGCGGAGCTCGCTCAAGGTGGCTTCCGGCTGCTCCACCATCATCATGTGCCCGGCTTCCGCGATCTCGACGCAGCCGGCTCCTGCTATCCGCTCCGCCAGGGCACGCCCGGCCCGGGGCGGCGCCATGCGGTCCTCGGCGCCGATCAACACAAGTGTCGGACAACGAACGGATGCGGCGGTCCGATCACCGTCCTGGTACTCGTCACAAGCGGCGAGATCGATCGCCAGGACGGCCGGATCGCCGCGTAGGAGGAGCTCTCGAGCCGTCCCCATCAACCAGCCGCCGGGCAGCGCGCTGCCACCCAAGTGACCACGCGTCCCGAACGACCAATCGCAGATGAGCTCGACGGCTTTGCGATCGTGTCGGCCGGCGAGTTCGAGCAGCTCGGGATGGACGGGCATCCGCGCTGCCGCGCCCAGGAGCGCGAGCTGCGACACGCGGGTCGGGTATCGAGCCGCGAGCTCCATGGCGGCGAGGGCACCCATCGAGTGGCCGATGACGGCTGCCCGCTCGGCACCGATCGCCTCGATCAAGCCGGCTAGCCATTCCGCGATTTCGCCGATCGAGCCGAGCGGTGGCTGCCCACGGGCTCGGCCATGGCCGGGCAGATCGACGGCCACCGCATTCCAGCCGTGGAACGCGAGATACCGCCCTTGAAGGGTCCATACGCTCTGGTCCATGCCGGCGCCGTGCACGAGCACCGCTGTACGTGCACCGCGGACCACGGCTCGGCCATAAGTCGAGATCGCGATCGAAGCCGCAGGCGCGGAGCTGCCGCTCATCTCAGCTCGACCGCTGCGAGGCACGCAGGGCTCGATCGAGGTCGGCGATGATGTCGTCGGGGTCCTCGAGGCCCACGGAAAGGCGGATCATGTCGTCGCGCAGGCCTACCGCCGCCAGCTGTTCCTCTCCGAGCTGGAGATGCGTGGTCGAGGCTGGGTGAATGATCAATGTCTTGGCATCGCCCACATTCGCCAAATGAGAAGCGAGCCGACAATGCTCGATCAGCCGGGCCCCGGCTGCCCTCCCGCCTTTGACGCCGAAGCTCACGATCGAGCCGGCACCCTTCGGAAGGAGCCGTCGCGAGAGGTCGTGGTCCGGATGGTCGGGTAGGCTCGGATGAATGACGTAACCGACGGCGGGGTGGGCAGTCAGGAAGCGCAGGACTCGCTCGGTGTTGGCGACGTGCCGCGCCATACGCAGCGGCAACGTCTCGACGCCTTGAAGGATGTAGAAGGCGTTGTGTGGACTGAGGCACGCGCCGAAGTCGCGGAGGCCTTCCGTGCGGGCGCGCGCGGCAAAAGCCGCGGGCCCGAACGTCTCGGCGTAGGTTACCCCGAGATACCCTTCGTAGGGTCGGCTCAACGTCGGGAACTTGTCGCTCGCCGTCCAGTCGAACCGACCGCCGTCGACGAGGATCCCTCCGATTGCTACGCCATGGCCGCCGAGCCACTTGGTAAGGGAATGGATGACGAGGTCGGCGCCCAACTCGATGGGACGCGCCAAATAGGGTGTAGCGAACGTGTTGTCGATCGCCAGCGGCAGGCCGTGCGCATGCGCGAGCTCGGCGAGCCGAGGGATGTCGAGCACCTCTAACCCGGGGTTACCGATCGTCTCGCCGAAGACCAGGCGGGTTTTCGGCCGGATCGCGGCTGCGAAGCCGTCGAGGTCCCGCGGATCGACGAAGGTGGTCTCGATCCCGAACCGGGGCAGGGTCAGTCGGAGGAGGTTGATGCTACCGCCGTAGAGGTTGCGGGCGGCCACGATATGCCCGCCCGCTCCCATCAGGGTAGCAACGAGCAGATGGAGGGCTGCCTGACCGCTCGCCGTGGCGACCGCGGCGACGCCGCCCTCGAGGGCGGCGATTCGTTCCTCGAGGACGGCGACGGTCGGGTTCGAGATACGCGTATAGATGTGGCCCGCGCGCTCCAGGTTGAACAGCCCTGCCGCGTGGTCGGTATCCCGGAAAACGTAGGACGTGGTCTGATAGATCGGCACGGCGCGCGCGCCGGTGGTCGAGTCCGGGACCTGCCCGGCGTGCAGTGCCAGCGTGTCGAATCGCAGAAGCTTGGGGTCGGCCATCGCCCGCTCCGCCGAGAGCGAATCAAGCTTAGCGCCTCGCGCAGGGGCGGACCAGGGCGAACGGCCCGATCTTCCCGTTCAGGCGAAGTGTGCCTCTCGGGGCGAGGAGGAGGGAAGGATCATGTCACCGAGCTGGTTCAACACCGCCCGGCGGCCGTCGACGTCCAGACCGAGCGCATCCACTGCTGTTTGGACCGCCGCGAGGGCGGCACGGATCACGGCGAGCCACAGCCAATCGACGAGGACTCGCCACACGCGTTCGAGCGAGAAGGTCGACATCGTGCTCATCCTTCGATGTAGATGGAGTTGGCCTGAGTGCTGTCGTTGGTCACGAGATGCACCGTGACCACGCGACCGAGTTCACCGACCTCGAAGCAGGGGAAGCCGCCCGGGCTCACAACGTTGCTCCGTCGGAGCGTGAGCTGCGGCGAGCTCGAGGGGCGGACCATGATGCGGATGGGATTGTTGACGCTCACCAGCCGGAACATCGCCGCACTCAGGCCCGCCGGCATGCTCGCCGCCTCGAACGCCACATAGCTCACCGGATCGGACGAGCTGATCCGCAGTAGCTGGCCGGCCCGGTTCGCGGCGACCACGTAGGGGGTCGTATCCGAGTTGAGCCCCTGGCTGGCGTTGGTCCAGCCGACGCTCTCCTCGTACGTGAATTCGCCGTCCGGTACCGTCGTCCCGTAGACCTCGATCTTTCCGGACGTGGCGTTGTGCCGGAGCACGATTGCAACGAGCTGGTGTTGGCGGCGGATCGTCAGGGTCGTTCCACCGGCCGGGTTCCTGATCTCGACGTTCGCGTCGCCGGCCTGGATCGTGACGCTCCCGGTCCCCTGTCGAATGAGCCAGAGCAGGGCCGCGGGGTCGCCGGCGGTGAGCAACGGCAGCGTCGTGTCGCCTACCGTGTAGGTCGAGGCGACCGTGATGGTGATCGGGCTCGCGTTGTTGATGCGATGGATACGGCCGAAATCGAGCGGGGAGAGGTTGAAGCTGGTGTTGCGTTCGCGCTCGGGCACACGACCCGGTAGGTTGACACCCGGGCTCCATCCGTTCGCCAGTCGCGAATACCAGCCCGGCCCCGCCCACGGAGTTCCCGACGGGAGCGCCGCGGATGATTCGCAATAAACGACAAAGCCGTTGCGGGGTTGGCTCGGCTCGGCGGTACGCGGCGGAAGATAGAGCGGATCGGCGATCTCCACGCGATGCAGCGAACCGGATGGGTGATCCTCGCCGTTGCCGATCGCGATCCGACTCTCCTGGCCCGGTGTATAACCCCTCGGCCGATACAGTCTCGTCACGTTGAACGACGTGATATCGACGCCGAGAGCCTGGCGGGGGCTCAAGTTCTTGACGTTGCTGTCCCGGATCGTGCTCGTGCCGTCGTGGAAGTCGCCGGTCAGAAGGAGCTGGCCGACATTGGGTGCGCGCACCTGGATCGCCGCACCCCCTTGGCTCGGCTCGTTGAGCCAGAGTGCCGAGGGGAGGAAAACATCCCCCTCGCCTGCGCGGGCATGGGGATCGTCGCTCGCGACCCCGACCGGATTGACCTGGCCGAAGCCATTGCAGTTGGCGAAGAAGCAACGCATCACCGAGCCCGGCAGGGAAGCGTTGCTGTCGACCCACGGGGCCGTGCAATTGAGAACGTAACAGTTGACGAAACTGACATGGCGGGTGCTGCCGGCGTTGCCGCCACCGGCCGCGCCCTCGACACGAAACGCCGTCTCGACGAACTCGACGTCGCAATTGACCAGGGCGGAACGCATCACCCGGCGGAGCCAGATGCCGGTGCTGCCCGGAGGCGCGCCCGCGCTGTTGACCTGCACGCGATTGAGCAGGAGGTTGTTCATGACGTAGAGCTTGCCGGCGACCGGCGAGCCCAGATGCTCGATCCGGATGCCGGTCGTGCCGGCCCCCTTGAGCTTGATCGAGACCTCCTCGATCAGCCCGTCCCCGTAATTGACGCCGGCACCCGCCTCGTTGGCGTAGAGCCGGATGCCGTTCGCCAGCAGATCGTGGTCGCCGCCGCCAGGGCCTGCAGAGATCTCGCGGATGCAGCACTCGTTGGCGTTCTCGAGCTCCAGGCACCAGCCGGTCGGAGAACCACCGGCGAAGCGCAGCTTCTGGGCGATGAACTCGTGGCCGCGGGCGAGGATGCCAGACACGCTCATCCGGATCGAAAGGTCTTCGATCGATGACCGTGTCCAATCCGTGGTGCCGCCCGCATCGACCGTGTAAAGGCCCTCGTTGCGGTGGAAGACGAAGGCGCGCTCGCCCTGGGCCTCGAGCACGGTGATGTCGCGCCCCGCACCCACGATTCGCCGCCGGGGCTTGACCTGCACCACGCTCGCCAGTCGGTACCGGCCTGCCGGCACGTGGACCTCGAGGGCCACATCCACGGCAGCCTGGAAGGCGGGCGCGTCGTCGGTGAGCCCGTCACCTGCGGCCCCGAAGTCGCGCACCGAGACGCGCTCGGCGAGCTTGTCCCGCAACAGGCGTCTCGGGCTCGTGCCCGACAGCCGCCAGGACAGCGCCTCCACCGAGGCACGGCGGGTCAGATTGCCCGCCGCCGTCGAGAGGACGAGCTGGTCGTTCGGTTCCGCGACGGGGGTGGCCGGGAGCTCGTGGATCTGCTTTGTGCTCATGGTTCGCGCTCCACGGCCAGCCGCTCGCCGAGCTCGGTGACGAGAGGCTTGCCGGATTCGGTTGCGAGGACGGGAGGGTCGAGGGGCGAGGGAGCCGGCGCCACGGCGCTCCGATCGCGGCTCGTGATGCGCAGCCCCGTCGCCGTCGGCGCGAGGCAGAGCGGCATGTCAGATACGGCCGATCACGTAGGCGTCGCAGGGGTCGGCCTCGGCGACGAAGGCGACGTAGCGTTCACCGCGTCGCAGCGGGATGTCGAGATAATGCCCGGGTGCCAGGAACGGACTCGAGGCGGGATCCGCGGTGACGCTCTCGTCACCGAGCTCGAACCGGCAGGGACCGGTCGCGTAGATGGTCACGATCTCGATGTCGCTCGGGATCGGAACTGGGTTCCGGATCGAGCTCGGGCCGACGGCGAGCTTCTGGGTGCCGCGGTAGTCGAACCCGAGGATCCCGATCGGGTTCCCGTTGTCGTCGAGGGGGAGGAGCAAACTCATGGCTGCGTCTCCGAGCGGACCCGGCAGGCCGCCGGGCGACGATCGCGGACGCAGCCTAAGGCATCATAGGACTTCTGTCAAGAAGGTAGTCTTTATACCCAAGATTGGCCCGGCCCCTCCGTCCGTCTCGGCAAGCGCGCGCCGTCGTGGTCGGACGGCACACCTACTGGCTGATCCAGAGGATGCGTGCGAGCCAGGCCAGGCGGTCGGCCTCGATGACCTCTTCGGTCTGCTCTGAGCCGAAAACGTTCATCACCACGCGTTGCGCCGTGCGCCGGACCACGACGCCGAAGAGGACCTGGCCGGAGCGGAGCCGCGCGATCGCGCGATCGCCTCTGCGAATGCTGCTGCCGGGCGAGATGACGACGATGTCCCCGGTTCGATAGACGGGTGGGGCCACGTCCCGATCCAGTTCGATCGCGTAGGCGTGTTCGTCGTCGATCGCCGGATACTCGATCTCTTCCCAGCCGGTAGGGTTGGGGAAGCCCGCTGCGTCTAGGCAGGTTCCGCGCTCGACCTCGCCGAGGCCCGTGCAGCGCAGTCTGAAACCGCGTCCGACCGGACTGCCCGGCGTTCCGCCCTGCATGAGCTCGACGAAATCCCGCATCGACGTGTTCGTGGCATCGAGCACCTTCGCGACGCTCTCGGTGCTGGGCCAGCGCGGCTTACCCTGCTTGGTGATGCGTTTGCTCTTGTTGAATGTCGTCGGGTCCAGCCCGGCGCGTTTCGCCAGGCCCGACGCGGAAAGCTTGTTCCGCGCAGCGAGCCGATCGATTCCGTCCCAGACCTGCTTGTGGGTCAGCATTAGGATGGCGCTCCGGCACAAGGGAGTCTCTGACTGTTCGCCCGCCTATTCTCTTGACAGGAATGCTTCCTGTCAGTAGGTATAAATACATGAAAAAGGTCGCCGGAACTCCGCATTTCGGGACTCCTCGAATTTCGCCTGCCAGCGTCTCGAGAGCCATCGTCGTTTTCGAAGACCGGGCGACCGTGCCGTGTCTGCGCTGGCTGCGCTCGGGCTTCCGCCATTGTTTCTGCCTCGTCCACCGCCCTGTCGGCTGGATCGTGTGTGATCCCCTCAAATCAAGCCTCACTCTAGAGGTAATATCGTGTTACAATGAGATAGATATACTCAATCACTATAGGCGGCTTGAGATGATCGCTCTCGTTGGGAACACCGTAGATTGCAATCCTGGACTCGGTCTTCTTCGTCCGCTCACCTGTGTCGAGGTCGTCAAGCGCATCCTGGGTCTGCGCGCGCCTGGTGTGTGGACACCGTATCAGCTTTATCGTGCACTGCATCGACTCGGCTTCGTCGCCCCGACCGGTAGCTGCGGAGGCAGGGGTTGACATGATTCCTAAAGCGGTATACTATCCTTCGTGTCTGATAGCCGAAGGTGCATCATGGCGGCGGAATCCCTCGAATTGCTCCATGCGCGCGTGTGCCGGGCCAAGGCGCGCCGCGCCGCCTGGGAACCGCTCTGGCGCGAATGCTACAGCTTCGCACTGCCTCAACGCGCCGGTGGCTTCGCCGGTGACCAGGCGGCTTCCGTGCGCTTCGCCGACAAGCTCTTCGACGGCACGGCGATCGATGCCGTCGAACAGCTGGCGGCGAGCCTCATGGCGGAACTCGTTCCTCCTTGGTCGGAGTGGTTCGGGCTTCGCCCTGGCATCGACGTGCCGCCCGAAGAGTGTGGCGCGATGGCAGAGTTCCTTGAATCGATCGGGAGACGTCTGCAAGGGCATTTCGATCGCTCGAACTTCGCCGTCGAAATGCACCAATGCTTTCTCGATCTGGTTACCTGCGGAACTGCGCATCTTCTCTTCGAGGAGGCGCCGCCTGGTACCAGCTCAGCGTTCCGCTTCACGGCGGTGCCGGTCGCCGAGATGTTTCTAGACGGCGACCGCGGCGGCGAGATTACTCGTTTCTACAGGGTCACCACGCATACGTTGCAGAGCCTTTTGGATCGGGTTCCGGCCGCACTTCTGCCGGCATCGCTTGCCGATCGGGTCGGCGACGATCCCGAGCGGCCGATCGAGATCGTCGAGGCGGTCGAGCCCGAGCCGGGACGCGGTCTACGCTTCGTCCGCTTCGTGCCGCCCGGAACCGCCGGTGCGGAAAGTGGCGCGATCCTGGCCGAGGGGTATTTCGAAACCTCCCCGTTCCACTGCTTCCGGTGGGTCAAGGGAGCCGGAGAGCTCTACGGTCGCTCGCCCGTGATGGCGGCCCTCCCGGACATCAAGACGGCCAACAAGGTCGTAGAACTCGTTCTGAAGAACGCCTCGATCGCAGTTACGGGAATCTGGCTCGTCGAGGACGACGGTGTCCTCAACCCGGCGAACATCCGCCTGCAGCCGGGCAGCATCATCCCCAAAGCAGTCGGCTCGGCCGGCCTGACCCCGCTCCAGGCGCCCGGACGCTTCGACGTTTCCCAGCTCGTTCTCGAGGACCTGCGTGCACGCATCCGGCACACTCTCTTGGTCGACCGCCTCGGGCCCACCCGAGGGCCGAAGATGACCGCCACCGAGATCCTCGAGCGCGCCGCCGAGACCTCGAGGCTCCTGGGCGCCGTGTTCGGCCGCCTGCAGGCCGAGCTCCTGGTGCCGCTCGTGCAACGCGGGCTGGCGATCCTGCGTCGTCGCGGCGAGGTGCCCGTGCTCTCCATCGACGGTCGCACTGTGGAGATCGACTACCGCTCGCCGCTCGCGCGCGCCCAGGCCCGTGTCGACGTCCAGAACACCTTGATGTGGCTCGAGGCGGCAGGGCGGTTGGGACCCGAGGCCCAGGCGGTGATCGATGCGCGGGCGGCAGCGATCTGGCTCGCGCGGGCGCTGGGTGTGGCGGGCGAGCTAGTACGGGAAGACGCTCCGCCGATGGGTGTGGCGGGCGTCGGCCCTTTGTACGGCCGCGCGCCGGAGAATTCCGATGCCTGACCCACTCCTCGAGGCGGGCTGGGAAGCTCTCGGCGAGCACCCGCCGCCGGTCGAACACGAGGACGAGCTGGCCCTCGCCTTCGCTCACTGCTTTCGCGATGCGGCCGGGGCGATGGTGCTCGAGTATCTGAGGAGATGTTTCCTCGACCGCCGACTAGGACCCAATGCCAGCGACGCGGAACTCCGTCACGTCGAAGGTCAGCGATCCGTAGTGGCCCACGTCCTGGCTCTAATCGAGCGAGGCAGACGAGGGGCCGGAAGGACGACGAACGAACGAAGGAAGATGCTGTGAACAGCGAGATCGAAGATCGGTCGGATACCGAGGGGGCCGGCCCGATCGTGCCGGACCCGCAGCCGACGAATCCGTCGCGACCGCTCGATGTTCCGGAAAAATTCTGGGACCCCGAAACCGGCGCGATCCGGGTGGACGCCCTCCTGCGTTCCTATCTGGAGCTCGAGCGCAAGCTCGGTCGGAGCCTGCCGCAGCCCGAGGGGCCCGACGATCACGCGGCACGCGAGCGCCTCTTCAACGCCCTCGGTCGCCCGGCTGCCCCGGATCAATACGAGATCGCGAGCAAAAGCGACCTCGTTCGACCCGATCCCGAGATCAACGCGAGGCTGCACGGCGCCGGCTTCACCCAGAGCCAGGTCCAGTTGGTGTACGACCTCGCGGCCGAGCGGCTGATGCCGATGGTCCAGCGCTTGGCCGAGGAAGCCGAGGTCGCCCGCCAGGTCGAGCGTCTAGCGAGTCACTTCGGTGGCCACGATCGCTGGCGGGAGGTGGCCCGCGAGATCAAGACTTGGGGCGAGGCGCACCTGGAGCCCGAAGTCTTCGCGGCACTCTCGAGCAGCTATCAGGGCGTTCTGACGCTGCATCGGATGATGCGGAGCAGCGAGCCCGAATTGTTCGGCCGCGCCGACGACGCCGCCGCGCGTCTCGACGAGCAGGCGCTCGATCGAATGGTTCGCGATCCCCGCTACTGGCGTGATCGTGACCCGAGTTTCATCGCGCGAGTCACCGAGGGCTTCAAACGCCTGTACGGCGAATGATGCGCTCCGCCGGACGGACAACCGAAGGGGCCCGTGCCGGCGAGCTTCCCGGGTGCGTTCGGCCCCCTCCCGGACAACCGCTGCGCCCCGGATCGGTCCGACACCAAGCATGAGGATGCCGATGTCGACGAACATCGACCAAGCGTTCATCAAGCAGTTCGAGCGGGAGGTCCACGCCGCCTACCAGCGGCAGGGCTCCAAGCTTCGACCGACCGTTCGAACCAAGACCAACGTCCGTGGCAGCACGACCGTCTTCCAGAAGGTCGGCAAGGGCACAGCGGCCACCAAGGCGCGTCACGGCATGGTTCCCGTGATGAGCGTCGAGTTCACCAACGTCGAAGCGGTCCTGATCGACTACTACGCCGGTGAGTGGGTCGATCGGCTCGACGAGCTCAAGACCAACATCGACGAGCGGCAGGTCCTCGCCAATGCGGGCGCCTTCGCGCTCGGCCGGAAGACCGACGAGCTGATCATCAAGGCCCTCGCCCAGAGCCCCCATACCGTCGGCTCGCCGAGCGAAGGGCTGACCAAGCAGAAGGTCCTCGCCGCCTTCGAGCTGCTGGGCGCACACGACGTCCCCGACGACGGTCAGCGCTTCGCGGTCGTCGGCTGGAAGCAGTGGTCGGAGCTCCTCGTCCTTCCGGAGTTCGCGAGCGCCCAGTTCGTCGGCGACGATCAGCTCCCTTGGCGAGGGTCGCAAGCCAAAATGTGGCTCGGCACGCTGTGGATCGCCCATTCGGGTCTGCCCATCGACAGCGGTGTGCGCACCTGCTTCTGGTACCACCGCAGCGCCGTCGGGCACGCCGTCGGCCAGGAGGTCGTGACCGACATCACCTGGCACGGTGACCGGGCCGCCCATTTCGTCGCCAACTCGATGTCACAGGGCGCCGTCCTCATCGACGAGTACGGCGTCGTCAAGATTCCCTGCCTGGAGGCGTGATCATGGCCTGTGATACGCGGAACTTGAGCGCGCTAGCCTACGCCAACGGCTTCACGCTCTGGCACTACCGGACCAGCGACACGATGGCCGACGTGAGCGTGACCGGGTACTTCAACCCGGCCGCTTCGATGCTTCGCGTCGGTGACTTCGTCATCGCGAATGCCGGGATCGGAGTGGTGCCGACGCACGGCCTGCTCGTCGTGCGCGGCAATGCGAACGGCGTCGTCGATCTCTCCGACGTGACGCCGGTCGGCGCCACCAACGCGGCCTGAGGCCGCGCGATCGCGATCTCCTCTTAGGAACGGCACGGTCGCCTCGCACCACTGTGCGACACGGCCGTGCCGGTTCCCCCGAGCCGGAGGCTCCTGCTTTGCGACGGTTCTCGAGACACCGCGTATTCGCGGTGGCCGCCCTCGTCGCGACACTCGTCTCGCCCGTTCTGGCGAACGAGACGTCGACTTGTGAAGGTGTAGAGCTCGAAAACCTGGCCGAGCGCTTGCCGGAGGCGAAGCGGTTCGCGGTGGCCGACGGCTTCCTATCGCCGCTCGTCGGGCTCTGGCCGGTCGACCCGGCGATGGCCGCCAGGTTGAACCCCGACGGCGCCACGATCTTCTCCCGCGACGGGCATCCGCTGCTCGTCACTCTCACCCGCCGAGGCTGCGTCGTCGGCGCCTACGAGGCCGACCGGGCATTCCTCTGGCGTCGTCTGCGCGAGGCACTGGGACCGGCGATCTGAGCCGCGTCCCTGCCGAACGGAGCAAGCCATGCCTCATACCGACGTGAGCCTTTGCGCGGCGGCGCTCGCCAAGCTCGGTGCGCGGCCGATCGCCTCCTTCGACCAGCCGACGGCCGAGGCGGAAACCGCGGCGCGCCTCTATCCGGTCGTTCGGGATGCGACGCTGATGGCGCATCCCTGGTCGTTCACCCTCGCCCATGCCCGTCTCGACAAGGACCCGGAACCGCCGGCGGGCGACTTCGCGTTCGCGTTCCGGCTCCCGACGGACATCCTGCGCACGATCTCGGCGGGAAGCGGCGGAACCGGGCGCGGCCTCGTCTATCGCGTGTTCGGCGGCCGGCTGCACACCGACGCCGACAGCGTGCTGTTGACGTACCAGCGGCGTCCGCCGGAGGCCGAATTCCCCCCGTACTTCGTTCCTGTGCTGGTTGCGAGGCTCGCGGCCGAGTTCTGCCTGCCGCTCACCGAAAACGCCGCACGCGCCGAGGTCTTGTCGCGGCTCGCCGCGAGCGAGCTCAAGCTCGCGAAACTGATCGACAGCCAACAGGCGACCCCGCAGCGGGTCGAAGACTTCACGCTGCTTCAGGCTCGCCTCGCATGACCCGCCAGCTGCTACTCAAGACCAGCTTCACCACGGGCGAGCTCGATCCTCTAATGCTCGGGCGGATCGACCTGCGGGCGCAGGAGGACGGCGCTCGCCGGCTGCGCAACGTCTTCGTCCAGGCAGGTGGCGGCGTGTGGCGTCGGCCGGGAACGCGGATCCTCGCCGAGGTGCCCGATGCCGTGCGGCTCGTGCCCTTCGACGACATCGACGCCGCTTTCCTTCTTGTCCTCGCACCTTTCCGTGTCGTCGTACTGCGCGACGACGCCATCGTCGCGGATCTGGAGGCGCCTTGGTCGGCCGCACATCTGCGCGGACTCGATTGGGCCCGATACCGCGATCGCCTGTACCTTGTCCATCCCGAGGTTCGGGGCGTCGAGATCGTGCGACGGCGCGGGGCGGACGCGACCGGCGACCGATGGGAACTGCGCTTCTGGCAGTTCGAGACGGTCGAGGTCGAGCCGGGAGTGGTCCGGCCGCTCGCGCCCTTCGCCAAGATCGCGCCGCCGGACACGGCCTTGCGGGTTCGTCGCGACGGCACGAATCCGCCACCCGGGGCTTCCGCAGGCGACTTCGTGATCGTCGACGCCCGGCACTCGGAGGGCGCCTCCGCGAACAGGGTTTTCGAGCCCGGCCACTACGGCGTCTGGTTGCGGATCGGCGGCCGGCACGTTCGAATCATCAACTACGTAGCGCCCGACCGGGTGCTGGCCAAGACCTACGACGATTTCCCGAACAGCGCCTGGACGCTTCGATGGCAGGAGGAGGCCTTCAATCCGGTCCACGGCTGGCCGCGTTCGATCAGCTTTCACCAGGACCGTATGGTGATCGGAGGCTCGCGCGACCTCCCGGACTGGGTCTGGATGTCGCGCACCGGAAAGCCGATGAACTTCGACCCGGGAACCGGTCTTGACGACGAGGCCATCGCCTTCAGGCTGTCGGACGAGACCAGCCATGTCGTCACCGGGCTCGTGCCCGGCCGCAACCTGCAGATCTTCACCTCCGCCGGGGAATGGATCGTCAAGGGCTTCCCGGTAACACCGAGCGGCACCCAGGTCGAGCGACAGACGCGGATCGGCTCGAGGATCGCGCCGCGGGTCCGCCCCGTGGACGTGGACGGAGCGACGCTGTTCGTTTCGGCGAACGGGCGTGAGCTCCGCGAGTTCCTCTACACCGAGGTCGAGCAGGCCTACCAGGCGGCCGACATCGCCACTTTGTCTCGCCACCTCCTAGTCGATCCGATCGAGGCGGTCTTCGACGGCATGCGGCGGATCTTGTGGATCGTCCGCGCGGACGGGCGCGTCGCGACCGTGACCATAGATCGCAATGCGAACGTCGCCGCCTGGAGCCTCCAGGAGTTCGCCGGTGAGGCGCTTTCGATCGCCACGCTCCGCGACCGGCTCTTGCTGCTCGTGCGATGGCGCGGCCGAACCCTCCTTGAGACGCTGAGCGACGGTTGCTGGCTCGATCACGTCGAGGAGGCGGAGGCCTCTTCTCCGACGACGACCTGGGCCGGGTTCGCTCGCCACGTCGGCGCCGCGGTCGTGGCCCTGGCCGATGGCCGCGAGGTGTTTCGCGGAACTCTTGCGACGGAGACGGTGCAGCTCGCCGCACCCGCTTCCCGCTTGGCGGTGGGCGTGCCCTATTCCCACGAGATCGAGCCCGCGCCGTGTGCGGTGGCCTCCAGGGGCGTGGCTCTCGATGCGGTGCATCGTCCGATCCGAGTGACGCTTCGGCTGGCGGACAGTCGGCGGGTCGTTCTCGACACCGGCAACGGCGAGCGGATCATGCCGCTTGCAAATCCGGACGGGCCGACCTTCTCCGGGGACCATGCTGTGCGCGCCACCGGCTGGCGACGGGGCTACGACGCCTTCCTCTGGCGCATTCGCGACGATGCCGCCGCGCCTTTCTCCCTTCTCGCTGCACAAACCGAACTGAAGGTGAACGACTGATGGGTGCGCTTAGCAGTCTCGCCACACTCGGTCTCGAACTCGCCCTCGCGCAGAAGGCGCGCGAGGAGGAGAAGGATCGGCTCGACGAGCAGCGTCGGCAGGAGATCCGCCGCATCCGGCTCGCCGACGCGGAGGAGCAACGTCGCCAGCAGGCGGCCCTCGCGCGCAGGCTCGCCCAGGAGCGGGCCAGGGCGGGAGCCATGGGGATCTCCGGCTCCGGCGGGTCGATCGATGCGGTGCTGCGCGGCCTCGAGGAGGAGAGCCGGGCACTGCAGGAGGCTCGGGGCCGAGAGACCGGGGCGCGGATCGCTGCCACCCGCGATCGTTACGAAGCTCGAACCCGGCGCAGCCTCCTCGACGGTGCTGGTCAGTGGGCCGAGCTCGGTTCGAGGGCGCTGCGTGGCTTCGGCACTTCCCGGCGCAGCCTGCTCGACTGAAATGGCCGCCGATCGAGATTCGTTGCGCAAACACCAACAGAGAAGCACGGGTACGGCGGTTCCTGGACTGCCAGATATCAACTTCACCCGGTTCGTCTTTATGTGGAACCGAAGCCAAGGGCGCTCGACACCGCTCCTTCACCTCCAGATATGTCAGTGGTTGGACGAGTGTTGGCGAGCGAACGATCGTCGTCTGCTTCTTCTCGTGTTCCGAGACTCGGGGAAGTCGACTCTGGCAGCTCTCTATTGCGCGTGGCTGTTGTACGGTGACCCGGACCTCCGGATTCTCGTGCTGTCGGCCGAGCAAGCACTCGCCACCAAGATGACGCGCAATGTGCGCGGGATCCTGGAACATCATCCCCTCACCACATGCTTGCTCGATCCGCGGTCGGAAAACTGGGCCGCCGATCGGCTCACGGTTCGGCGTCGTCGGGTGTCGCGCGATCCGTCGCTGCTCGCGCGCGGTATCCTCGGCAACATCACCGGTTGCCGCGCCGATGTCGTGGTCTGCGACGACGTCGAGGTGCCGAACACCGCCGGTACCGAAGAAAAGCGGCGGCTCCTGCGCGACCGGCTGCGTGAGCTCAATTTCGTTCTGGTACCGGAAGGTCTGCAGATCTACATCGGTACGCCGCACAGCTATCACTCGATCTACGCAGAGACGCCGCGCCCAGAGCTCAACGAGTCCGAGCCTTTCCTGGCCGGATTTACGCGTCTCACCTTGCCTCTCGTTCGCCGCTCGGGGGAACAGCGCTGGAAGGAGCGATTTCCTTCAGCGGCGGTCGATCGGCTGTTGAGCGAGGCAGGGCCAGCCAGATTTCGCAGCCAGATGCAACTTCTTCCCACCCGGCCGGAGGACGTGCGGCTCGAGCCCGATCGACTACTGCCCTACGACCTCGATGCCTCGGTCGTCTCTGTTCAAGGGCGGGAGGAACTTTGGATCGGCGACAGGCGGATGATCTCTGCCGCCGCGGCATGGGACCCGGCCTACGGGCGTCCGGAACGCGGCGACTCGAGCGTCGTCGCAGCCGTTTTCGTCGACGCGCAGGGTCATTACTGGCTGCACGCGATCGAGTATCTCGTGCTACGTCAAGGCGCCGACCCGGAATTAGACGACGCGACGAGGCTCTGCCGCGCCGTCGTGCGCTTCCTCGCACGCAACCACCTGCCGTGCATCTCGGTCGAGACCAATGGCATCGGCGGCTTCCTACCGACCCTGCTTCGCCGGGAACTGCAACGGTCCGGCGTCGGGTGCACCGTGCTCTCGCGAGCGAGCTCCCTCTCCAAGGAACGCCGTATCCTCGAAGCGTTCGATCCGTTGCTCGCCGCCCGGAGGCTGCACGTTCACAGGAAGGTACTCCTTTCCCCGTTCCTCGACGAGATGCGCGAATGGCGTCCCGGACGCCGCTGCCGCGACGACGGTCTCGACGCCGTGGCCAGCTGTCTGCTCGCCGAGCCGGTCCGGCTGCCGCCCGTGGCCGCCCGACCACCGGTACCGGGTTGGCGTCGCGGCCCGATGAGCTTCGAAGCCGCCTCCGACTTCACACCGTGAACCGTGGCGACGGCGTCGGCTTGCTCTTCGATGCCCCTGTCTTAGGAAACGGGGTGCGACCCGAAGGGAGGTCGGGATGATCCGGTTCTTTGGGGACTCGTCCTCGCGCTGTTCGCTACGGCCGTATCGGTCGCGGCGCAGGGTGCCAACCCGCGGTCATCTTCGACATGGAAGGCGAGTTCGACAAATCGTTCAACGAGGCCGCCTACAACGGCGCAAAGCGGTTCAAGAAGGAGACCGGCATCGAGTATCTCGAGTTCGAGGTTACACAGGAGGCCCAGCGCGAGCAGGCCATGCAGCAGATGGCCCGGCGTGGCGCCAACATCATCGTCGTGCTCGGCTTCCAGAACGGCACGCCACTCAAGAAGGTCGCGGCCGAGTACCCGAACAGCAAGTGCACGATCATCGACGCCGTCGTCGATCTGCCGAACTTTCAATCGGTGATCTTCAAGGAGTACGAAGGGAGCTTCCTGGTCGGCATGGCGGCCGCTATCGCGAGCAAGACCGGAAAGGTCGGGTTCGTCGGTGGCATGGACATTCCGCTCATTCGCAACTTCGCCTTCGGCTACGAGCAGGGCATCATGTACGTCAATCCAAAGGCCGAGCTCTTCATCAACATGACTGGAACGACGCCGGCCGCTAGGAACGCCCGGCAAAGAGCGCGGAGCTCGCCATCAGCCAGTTCGATCGTGGTGCCGATGTCGTATATGCCGCCGCCGGTGGTACAGGCATCGGCGTCCTCCAGGCCGCCAAGGACAAGGGCAAACTCTCGATCGGCGTCGACAGCAACCAGAACTATCTCCACCCCGGCAACGATTTGACCTCGATGCTCAAACGGGTCGACGTCGCCGTCTACAACGCCTTCCGCGATGCGCGTGCCGGGTCCTGGAAGCCCGGGCGGTTGGATCTGGGCTTGAAGGAGGACGGGGTCGGCTACGCCCTCGACGGGCACAACCGGGGCGTCCTGAAACCCGACATCGTAGCGAAGCTCGAGGCCGCCCGCCCCGAAATCATCGCCGGGCGTCTCGTCGTCAAAGATTATTATTCTACTCAGAGGTGAGTGCACGCGGACAGGCTCGCCTCTTGCCTGAACCGGCCATCGAACTGCGCGGGATCTCGAAGCGGTTCAACCCCGTCGTCGCCAACAACCGGGTCGATCTCGTGGTCGAAGCCGGCATGATCCACGGCATCCTGGGCGAGAACGGTGCCAGCAACACCACGTTGATCAACATCGTTTACGGCTACTACGAGGCGGACGACGGTACCGTCCTGGTCGAAGGGTGGCCCTGTTCCGTCGCCCGGCCAGTCGATGCGATACGAACCGGGATAGGCATGGTCCACCAACATTTCGTGTTGGTCGGCCCGTTCACGGTGGTGGAGAATGTCTTGTTGGGGGCCGAGGGCGGCCTAATACTCCGCGGCGGTCTCTGCCGGATGAGGGCGGAGCTCGGACGACTGGCGCGAGAGTAAGGCCTCGAGGTCGATGCCGACGCTCGGATCGAAGATCTTCCCGTCGGGTTCCAGAAGCGTGTCGAGATCATCAAGGTTCTCTGCCGGGGCGCGCGGATACTGATTCTCGACGCGCCTACGGGCGTGCTGACCCCGCAGGAGGCCGAGGAGCTCTTCCGCATGTTGCGGGTCCTTCGGGCGTAGGGGCGAACGATCGTCCTGATAACCCACAAGCTCCGCGAGATCATGGCGGTGACGGATCGGGTCAGCGTGATGCGCGGCGGTCGAATGGTGGCGCAGCGAGCGACGGCGGAGACGAGCCGCGAGGAACTCGCCGAGCTCATGGTCGGTCGAAGGGTCCAACTCCGTCCCGACAAACGCGCGGCGCGGCCGGGACGCACCGTCCTCGAGGTGCGTGATCTTGAGGTGAAGGTGACGGACGACCGCGGCGTGCCGCGGGTGAAAGCCGTGTCCTTCGAGGTGCGGGCCGGTGAGATCGTCGGTATCGCCGGTGTCGCCGGCAACGGCCAGAGCGCGCTGCTCGAAGCGATCGCCGGCATCTGAACACCAACTCGCGGAGAAGTTCGGCTCGCGGGGCGCGCGTCGCAGCGGTCGGTCGACGGGCGGCCCGCAGGGCTCGGGCACGTCCCCGAAGACCGGCTTCGCATGGGATTGGTCTCGGCCATGCCCGCGGCCGAGAATGCGATCCTCGGATACCATCGCCGCCCGGCCTACAGTGGGCGCCTTCTGCTCCGGCGCCGGCATGTCCACGCTATTTGTGCGGACTGGTTGGAGCGTTACGACATCCGGCCGCGAGTGCCGACCCTGCCGGCGTTCGCCTTCCCCGGCGGCAACCAGCAGAAGCTCGTGGTCGCGCGCGAGCTCGAGCACGACCCGGACCTCTTGCTCGTCGGCCAGCCGACCCGGGGTGTCGACATCGGCGCTATCGAATTCATCCACTCGCGGCTCGTGGCCTTGCGCGACGACGGCAAGGCCCTGTTGCTGGTCTCCGTCGAGCTCGACGAGATCCTGGCGCTCGCCGACCGGATCCTTGTCATGTTCGACGGCAGGATCGTGGGTGAGGTGACGGCCGAGGAGGCTCACGAGCGCAAAGGATCGACCTCTTGATGGCCGGAATCACGGCGGAGGCGGCCTGATGCGGACCGTACGCGGCGTTCTGCTGTGGGTCTAGCTCGCTCTGTTGCCGGGTTTCAATCTGCTCTCGGCACTTCTGGTCGCAGGGCTCGTCGTGGTGCTGATCGGCGAGGATCCGATCGCCGCCGTGGCACTTCTAGTCTACGGCGCATTCTGTGACGGCGAGGCGATCGGTTACACGCTCTTCTAAGCCACGAACTTCGTGTTCACGGGCCTCGCCGTCGCGATCGCCTTCCATGCCGGTCATTTCAACATCGGGGGAGAGGGGCAAGCTTGTCTCGGCGGCCTGGGCCTCACGCTCGTGGCACTGAACCTCGGCGATCTACCCGGCCCGGTCGCGGTTTTGCCCGGCGTGGCCGGTGCCGCACTTTTCGCTGGCGCATGGGCACTGGTCCCGGGATGGCTGTTCGCCCGCCGCGGCAGCCATGTCGTCATCACCACCATTATGATGAATTTTCTTGCTTCTGCCCTCATGACCTACCTCGTGGTCAATGTTCTCATCAAGCCCGGCCAACAAATTCCGGAAACCGATATCTTCGCCGAAAGCTACTGGTTACCCCCGCTCACCCCGTTGCTCGCTCCTTTAGTCATCGACCTCGGCCGCTCACCGGTCAACCTCTCGCTCCTTTTGGCAATCGCCTGCTGTGTCGGGTTCGCGATTTTCGTCTGGCAGAACAGGCCGGGCTACGAACTCCGTGTGGTCGGTCGCAGCGAGCCTGCCGCCATCTACGCCGGCATCGCGCCCGCGAGAGTGACGATGCTCGCAATGACCCTCTCGGGCGCACTCGCCGGCCTGTTGGCCGTCAACGAGATCCTGGGCAGCCAGCATCGCCTCGTTCTCGGCTTCACGGGTGTATACGGCTTCGTCGGCATCGCTGTGGCGCTCATGGGACGCAACCATCCGGTCGGGATCGTATTGGCGGCACTCCTGTTCGGTGCCCTATACCGAGGAGTTTCCGAGCTCGGATTCGACATGCCGAAGATCATTCGTGACATGGTCGTGGTCATTCAAGGTCTCTTCATCCTTTTCGCCGGGGTCCTCGAAAACATGTTCCGGACGCCGCTCGAGACCTTGTTCGCTCGCCCGGCGGCCGGGCACCGAGATGAAAGGTCTCTGGCTGCAGTCTCTGCTCCTGGCCGACAGCACGATACGGCTGGCGACGCCGCTCGTCTTCTGCGCGCTCGCCAAGCTGCTTTCCGAGCGGGCCGGGGGCGTGAACATCGCCCTCGAAGGGAAGATGCTGGGTGGTGCTTTCGCCGCCGCCTCGGCCGCGGCGGTGAGCGGTTCCGCCTGGGTGGGACTGATCGCGGGGATCGGTTTTTCTTGTGTGCTCGCCGTGCTCCACGGCTTCGCTGCGATCACCCACCGGGGTGAGCAGGTCGTGAGCGGGCTGGCGATCAACATCTTCGTGGCGGGCCTGGGACCCACTCTGGCCGACGCCTGGTTCGGGCAGGCGGGACGGATACCCCTCTCCAGCGGCAGCGCCCGCTTCGCGCCGCTCGAGCGTCCCTCTGTAGCGTCCATCGCTGGCGTGCCGGTACTCGGCCCGATTTATGCCGAGGTCGTGAGCGGCCATAATCTTCTGACCTATCTTGCGGTCGCCGCCGTGCCGACGATCGCCTGGGTCGTCGTCAAAACCCGCTTCGGCCTGCGCCTGCGCGCGGTCGGCGAGAGCCAGGAAGCGGTCGATACCGCCGGCGTATCGGTCGAGGCGGTCCGCTACGGTGCTCTCCTCGGGGCGGGCGTCCTGTGCGGCCTTGCCGGGGCCTGTCTCTCGATCGCCCAGGATGCCGGCTTCATACGAGACATGACCGCGGGCAAGGGGTTCCTCGCGCTCGCAGCCCTCGTCTTCGGCAAATGGCTCGTAGTTCCCGCGGTCCTGGCGTGCCTTCTCTTCGCCTCGGCGGACGCGTCGCAGGTCCGCCTCTAAGGCACGCCGCTGCCGTTCGTCGGCGCAATGCCGGCCCAGGCGATCCAAGCCGTGCTTTACCTTCTAACGATGATTCTGCTCGCGGGGTTCGTCGGGCGCGCAGTGGCCCCGAGGGCTCTCGGTCGACCCAATGTGAGGGATCGATGAACGATCTCCTCGGCGCCGCGTCGGCGGCCCGCACGCGGGCCTGGGCGCCCTATTCCGGCTTTCCCGTGGAGGCCGCGTTGAGGGCCTCGAGCGGCCGTATCGTGGCCGGCTGCAATGTCGAGAAAGCGGCCTGTCCGCTCGGCCAATGCGCCGAGGCGACGGCACTCGCGGCTCTCGTCGCGGCGGGAGAGCGACGGGTCGTCGAGGCGTTGATCGTGGCGGGAGGTCCGCCCCCTGCACGCCCTTCGGGGTATGCCCTCGGCGGCTCGCGAAATTCGTCGATGCCTCGCTTCCCGTGCACGTCGCCGCACCGGACGGGGCGATCCTCCTCTCGACGACACTGGGCGAGCTCCTGCCCGTCGCGTTTCGCCTGGACTCCGGACCGGCGCCCGTTCGAGCCCCGGCGATCGACCTCGTCCGCGCCCGCCCGCCGGGCTTCGTCCCCGTCTTCGGGCTCGACTAGGCTCGGGTCTCGGCGCCATCGCCGAGCGGCTCCAGCCTCTGGTCGATCTCGATACGCGTGAGCTTCCGGGCTTTCCGGTTCCGACGGTCGAGGGCCACTGCGGCCGCCTGCGGCTCGGCACACTGGCCGGTGTTCCGGTGGCATGCCTGCAGGGACGTCCCCATCTCTACGAGGGCTACTCGCCGAGCGTGCTCGGCTCCTCGGCCGTAATCCTGACGAGCGCGGTCGGTTCGCTCGCGATGGAGATCGGTCCGGGAAGCATCGCTCTCGTCGTGGATCATCTGAATTTTCATGACACCAACCCGCTCATCGGGCCCAACGACGAGCGGATCGGCCCGCGCTTTCCCGACCTCGTGGACCTGTACGACCCAGCCTTGCGCGCGGTCCTTCGCCGCGTCGGCCGCCGGCTCGGGATCGAGCTCGCGCAGGCTGGGCTCGCGGGCTGGACGGGGCGGTGCTTCGAGACCCCGGCGGAGATCCGCATGCTTCGGCTTCTCGGGGTCGACCTCGTCGGTATGTCGATGGTCCCGGAGGCGATCGCCGCCCGAAACTGCGGGTTGCGCGTGCTCGGTCTCGGGGTCGTGACCAACCTCGCCGCCGGTCTCGCATCCACCTCGCCGAGCCATGCCGAGACACTCACGAACGCCGCGGCGGCCACGGTCCGGCTCGCGACCCTGCTGGAGAGCGCGCTTCCGGAGCCCGTCCGATGCCTTTGAACCTTTGGCGTTGCATGCTCGAAGCGGCCCGGTGCGTTCCCGTCGGCGGTCGGCTGCACTGCGAATCCCCCCGCTCCTCGACCTCACGAGCCTTCGCGGGGACGAAAGCGATCGCGAGATCGAGACCTTGTGCGCGCGGGCGGTCCGCCACGGTGTCGCCGGCGTCTGCATCTTCCCGCGTCACCTCGGTACCGCGCGTCGAGCTCTCGCGGGCTCCTCGGTTCGGCTCGCCACGGTCGCGGGTTCTCCGGGGGCGGCGACGACATTACCGCGACCGCCGAAGAGGCCAGAGCCGCCGTCTCCGCAAGCGCCCAGGAGCTCGATATCGTGGCACCCCTGGCAGCACTCCGAGAAGGTGACGTGGCGAGCGCCAGCGAGCTCGTCGAGGCGTGCCGCTCGGCGGTGGGACCATCGGTGACGTTGAAGTTGATCCTCGAGACCGGGCTCCTGCGGGACCCGACGCTGATTACTGCTGCCGCCAGAGCTGCGGTGATGGGAGGGGTCGACTTCCTCGAGACCTCGACGGGGAAGATGCCGGAAGGTGCTACCCTGGAAGCGGCAGCTCTCGTGCTGCAGGTAATCGACGAGACCGGCGGCCGTGTCGGCCTCAAGGTCGCGGGCGGTCTCCGCACTTCGCCCGATGCCGTGCCCTTTCTGGCGCTCGTCGACGCCACTCTCGGCACGGATTGGGTCTCGCCCGAACAGCTCCGCTTCGGTGCGTCGGCCTTGCTCGACGATCTGCTTCGGGCCGCCACCGTCTCACCGCCGACCCAGGACCGGTTCGATGCTTCTTCCCCAAGAGATCATTCGAAAGAAACGCGACGGTCTCGAGCTGGTGCCGCGCGAAATCGAAGCGTTCGTCGCCGGGCTCGTGGACGGTCGGGTCCCCGATGCGCAGGTCGGAGCGTTCGCGATAGCCGTGTACCTGCGCGGCATGAGCCGGGCCGAGACCGTCGCGCTGACGAGAGCGGTGATCGGCTCGGGCCGTGTTCTTTCCTGGCCCGGCGTCCCGGGGCCTGTACTCGACTAAGGACTCGACCGGCGGGAGCGGCGACGAGGTGAGCCTGATCCTCGCACCCCTGGTCGCCGCCAGCGGAGGGTTTGTGCCGATGCTCTCCGGCCGCGGCCTCGGTCACACCGGCGGCACGCTAGAAAAGCTCGAGAGCATCCCGGGCTATCGCGCAGAGGTCGATCTGGATCGCTTGCGGAGGGTCGTACTCGAGGTCGGCTGCGCCATCGTCGGACCGACGGCCGAACTCGCGCCGGCGGACCGGCGCCTTTATGCGATGCGCGACGTCACGGCGACCGTCGAATCGATCCCGTTGATTACCGCCTCGATCCTTTCGAAGAAATTGGCGGCGGGGCTGCGTGTCCTAGCGATGGATTTGAAGGTTGGCTCGGGTGCATTTCTCCCCGAGCTCGATGCGGCCCGTGATCTCGCCCGCTCTGTCGTGGAAGTCGCGGAGGGAGCCGGGCTCGCCTGCCGGGCGCTACTCACCGATATGAGCCGTTGCCTCGGTCGCACAGCCGGCGACGCGCTCGAAATTGCCGAGGCGATCTCGGTGCTTCGGGGCGAGCCGGCCGATCCCGCGCTGCTCGAGGTCACCCTCGCCTTGCGCTCGGAGTTGCTGCTCGTGGGCCGGCTGGCTTCGAATGCGCTGGAAGCGCACGGGCTGCTCGTGGAGGCCCTCTCGAGCGGGCGCGCCGCCGAGCGGTTCGCGCGCATGGTGGCGGCCCTGGACGGGCCTTTCGACCTGGTCGAGCGACCCCGGGACCCGCTCCCGGTTGCACCGCTTCGCGAACCGATCGCACCCGGGCGAGCCGGGACGGTTCGGGCGATCGACGCTCGTGCTGTGGGCCTCGCCGTCGTCCGATTGGGAGGAGGGCGAACGCGTCCCGGAGCGTCAATCGACCCGTCGGTCGGGCTCTCCGCGGTCGCGGCCCCGGGGCGAGCCCGTCGGCGGGGATCGACCGCTCTGTATCGTGCACGCCCGCCGAACCGAGGACGTCGCGTCCGTTCGAGCGGGCATCCGCGACGCCTTCGAGATCGGCGACGTCGCGGCGACCCGCCCGCCGGTCGTGCTCGAGCGGTTTCCCGCTGGAGCGGCCGCCTTGACGTCGGTGTCGCCGGTGCCGTAAAGGCCGATGACGCGGGGCGGGCCGAACGGCCCGCCTTTTGTTGTCAGCCGAAAGGGTCCTACGATGGCCAGGCGCTGCGTGCTCTCCGGCAAGGGCGTGCTGACCGGCAACAATGTCAGCCACGCGAACAACCGCACCAAGCGCAGGTTCCTGCCGAACCTCCAGAACCGCCGGCTCTACAGCGAGGTGCTCCGTGAGACGGTGGCTCTGCGGATCGCTACCAGCACGCTTCGGACGATCGAGAAGCGGGGGGGGATCGACGGCTATCTGCGCTCCGTCTCCGAAGCCGAGCTCCCTGCCGAGCTGGTCAGGCTGAAGCGTCGGATCGAGGCTCGGGCGAATGCCTGAGGCGTCCAGTCGAGCGCGATCAGGACGGTCTCCTGCAGCGGGTTGAAATTGTCGTCCGAAACGAGCCAGAGCCTAATTCGGCGGTAAGGGACGTTTCTCTCGGCCGCAACGGCTTCGATATTGTAGCCGAAGCCCCGGCCGCTCAACCTCAGGAGTTCGACCGCCGGTTCGATGACATCCGTGAGGTCGGCGGCACTGGGGACAGGTGTCGCCGTGAGACGGGTCGTGAAGCCGGTCAGCGGGGATAGCCTCCGCTCCACGACAAAAAGCCAGCCGTCGCTCCAAGCCGCACCTGTCGGCGCGAACCCGGGCGCGGAGCGATAGGTGAGCAGCCTCGGGCCTTCTCGGGCGAGCAGGACGGCGTGGTGCCGTTCTTCTCGCCCCGCCTCGGCGATCGCCAAGACAGCCCCCTCCGGAAGCGCCGCTAGCGCTTCCACGCCGAGATTGGGCGGCGCGGAGGCCAGCGGCTCGGGGAGGGGGCTCGGCTCGAGGTCGAGGTCCTTTCGTTGCCGATCGAGCTCGAGGGCGGCGATCGCGTGATTGCCCTCTAGGGAAACCCAATATCGTCCCGGGACGGCAGGTGTGAGCTCCTCGGCGTCGGGTCGCCGCCCGGCCGACCTCAACGCCTGCACCCGCCAGGATCTGTTTCCGACAAGGCCGTCGTCGGGACGATCGCGGTCGGTCGACCAGATCCAGCCCCGATCGCTCAAGAGCAGTAGCCGTTCCGGCTCGACGACGAGGCCGGAGAAGCCGCCGAAGCGCGGATCCTCCGCCTTCAGGTGCCAGCAAGGACCGAACTCCGTGCCGGGGCCCATTCTCGCGCCCGAGGCGAGCTCGTCCGGATCGATGGGGCTCGCTCGAACGCTCGGGCTACGGCCCGCTTCCACGGTCGGCCCGGCACAGGCAGGGATTGCCGAAAGCACGGAGAGCCAGCCGAGCGTCGCAAGCAGCCGTCGCCGCAAACGGAAAGGGCCCGCCGTGAGGCGGGCCCCGAGGCTACCGTACAGAGATGTACTCACTCGCGGTTCTGGCCGAACAGCTGCAGCAGCATCACGAACAGGTTGATGAAGTTGAGATACAGGCTCAGTGCACCCATGATCGCCTGCTTCGCGACGATCTCACCGCCCGCGCTCTCGACATACTCTTCCTTGAGGCGCTGCGTGTCCCATGCCGTGAGCCCGGTGAAGACGAGCACGCCGATCACGCTGATCGCGAACTGCAGCGCGGAGCTGCCGAGGAACAGATTGACGAGGCTCGCGATCACGATGCCGATCAGGCCCATGACCAGGAACGAGCCGAACTGGGAGAGGTCACGCTTGGTCGTGTAACCGTACAAGCTCACCGCACCGAACGTCGCTGCCGTGATGAAGAACACGCGAGCGATGCTCGTGCTTGTGAAGACGAGGAAGATGCTCGCCATCGACAGACCCATCACGATGGCGAAAGCCCAGAACGTCAGCTGGGCCGCGCTCACGCTCATGCGATGCACACGCGCGCTCAGGAAGAACACGAAGGCCAACGGCGCCAGCATCACGACCCACTTGAGCGGCGTCCCGAAGATCACCGCCATCAGGGGCGGGGAGGTCGCCACCACGAACGCCGTGAGCCCGGTGATCGCGAGGCCCAGGCCCATGTAGTTGTAGATAGCGAGCATGTAGGCGCGCAGGCCTTCGTCGATGCGCTCGATCGCGACACCGCGGGCTTGCGCAACCCTGGGGTCCATCCGAAACGCCATGGCTTTCGTCCCTCCGCGAGGCGCCGGGCCGTGCCCGACGCTCGAACGATATGTGCCGATGGCCGGCGATCGCAAGGCCCGCCCCGGCTCCCGTCAACTATCTGCGTGATCGACCCTTTGTCCGGCTTTCGAAAAGATGAAACCTCGTTCATGGCATACCCGCGACACCGTCTTCTGGGGCCGAACGGACGCAGTCGAGCAATTCCGAGTTGCGAAGGACGCCCGAAAGTTTACCATTTTCGTAAAGATCCCACGGGACGCGGCGCTCGCTCTCGCCCTCGACCGAAATCGCGGCAGTGCGCCTCGGCGAAAAAATGCGGGAAGGATCCCATGGCGGGGACAAGCAGAACCGGTAACCGTGAACCGCCAGAGCGCGCGAAATCCGCGGCGGGTCCGACCGGACTGGCCGAGGCTCCGGCCGGCTTCGCGCTGTCGACGGACGCTCGACCCGGGATCCGCAAGCTCTCGCTGGCCGCCCGTGAGCTGATACTTCGCCACAAAAGCGGCGGGCGGGCCCACTATGAGACCAAGCTGAAGAGTCGGCCTCACTGGCCGGGGTTCGCTTCTGGCATCGCAATCGGGTTCGGTTGGGATCTCGGCTACCACACTCGTGCCGAACTCGCGCAGGCATGGCTGCCGATCCTGGGGCCTGCGTCACGGATCGGCGCGCCGCTGCTCTCGGGCTGCGCGCCGAGGAGCCCGATCGACAGGCCAAGATAGCGCGCCTCAAAATGCTGCTCCGTAGCTTGGCGGATATTCGCATTCCGTGGGAGAGTGCGGAGAAAGTTTTCGATTCCGAGATGTTGCCGGCAGAAGTCGCCAGAACTGCGCGTACCTTACCCAACACGGACGCGCTTCCGGACGACTGCTTCGGAGCTTTCGTCTCCTTGGTGCTCAATCGAGGAGCCGCAGGCTTCGATAGCAGTGCTCCACGTTACAGCGAGATGCGGGCGATCAAGCGACACATGGCCGACAGGGCCTTCGCGCTCGTGCCCGAAGAGCTGCGGAAAATGAAGCGACTTTGGCCCGAAAGCCCGGGCTTCCAGGAGCGGCGCGAGGAAGAAGCGGCGCTGTTCGAGCGTGGTCTCGCCGCGTTGGCGAGCAGGGCACCGCTCGAGACGGGACTGGCCGGCCTGGTCCCAGAGCATCGTCGGGCTCGACGATGGTGGCGGGTACGTGCCGCTCGAGACGGGACTGGCCGGCCTGGTCCCAGAGGGCGCAGCTCTCCCGGTCCTGGACGTGGCGCCCGATCGGGTGGACCTGCGCGACCTGCCCTATCGCGCCCCTCTCGTGCCGTTGCCGGACCTTTGGCCACCCGCCGAGGAGATTTCTGTGCACCTCGAGAGTTACTGTGCCGATGGCATGATCCTCGACCAGGGTCACGAAGGTGCCTGCACCGGCTACGGGCTCGCCGCCTGCATCAATTTCCTGCTCTGGCGTCGCTGGGTCCAGGCAGGACGTCGCGAAGGCGCGAAGCCCGCCCGCGCGAGTCCCAAGATGCTCTACGAACTCGCCCGGCCGTACGACGAGTGGCCGGGCGAGGACTAGGAAGGCTCGTCCTGCCGCGGCGCCGTGAAGGGCTGACACGAGCACGGCGCCTGCGGCGAGGCGCTGTAGCCCAGAGACGGGCCGCCCGACCCGGATTGGGCGGTGGATGCGGCCGAGCGGCCGCTCGGGCCCCACTACCGCATCGACCGCAGCACGATCGGCGATCTGCAAGCAGCGATCCACGAGGTGGGGGCCGTCTCCCTCTCGGCGATGGTCCATTCCGGTCGGCGGCTGGGACGTTACTCGGAGGCCCCCCGGATCGCCTGGTTCCGCCAGCGGCTCGAAGGAGGACATGCTTTCGCGCTGGTCGGCTACCAGCGGCGCGGCTTCATCGTCCAGAACTCGTGGGGTGAGGGCTGGGGGTATCGCGGTTTCGCGATCCTCGGCTACGAGGATTGGCTGGCCAACGGGATGGACGCCTGGGTGGCGGTCACCGGTGCGCCGATCGCGCTGCCCGATGCGGTCGAGGCGGCACCGGTCGCCGTCCGTAGGTCCGTGCAACTCCGCGCCGGCCTCTCGGGCCGACGCCCCGCGCTCGACGATCCGCGCTGGGACGAGGTTCGGGCACGAAGGCACACCCTCGTCATTGGCAACGACGGGCGGCCACTGCGTCGCCAGCCGGACGCGGCGAGCGCCGCCGATGAAATCTATTTTCTCATCCGTCGCCTTCCCGCGGAAGGGCTCGCGGAGCTCTCCAGTGCAAAGCTCCTGCTCTACGCGCATGGTGGCCAGAACAGCGAGGAAGCCGCGGTCCGCCGGGCCCAGCTGCTCGGTCCCTTGATGCTCTACAACGGGGTCTGGCCGATCTTCTTGGCTTGGTGGTCGGGCTTCGGCGAGACCCTGCTTGCACAGAACGAGGACTTAGGCCGTCGCGTTCTCGAAGGACTCGGGTTGCGGATGGGGCGAACCGCGCTCGAGGGCTTCGAATAAACGCTCGGCGAGATCCGCGACCGCTCGATCGAATCCCTCGCGACCCACGGGATCGCTCGTGCACTGTGGTCCGAGACGAAGGAGAATGCCGAGGCCGCCTCGGAGCCGGGCGCAGCTCTGGGGCTCGCAGCCGAAGCCCTCGGCCGGCTGCAGGCAGCCGTTTCCGACCTCGAGATCCATCTGGCGTGCCACTCGGCTGGTTCCATCCTTCTCGGCCGTTTGCTCGTCCCGCTCGCCGAGAAGCGGCTAACGGTTGGCTCGACCAATCTGCTCGCTCCGGCCTGCACGATGGAGTTCGCCGCTCGAACCTACGGCGCCGGGATCGGCCGAGGCAGACGCGCGATCCTGGATCGTCGACGGTTCGCGATCTGGGTGCTGAGCGACCGGAACGAGCGTCGCGACACGGTCGGCCCCTACGGCAAGTCTTTATCTCGTCAGCCGGGCTCTCGAGTGCCGGCGTCACGCTCCACTGCTCGGCCTCGAGGCGTCCTGGGACCCGAGTGTCGCTCCGGAACGGGAGCCGGCCGCTCTCGATGATCCGGGCCGCCTGCGCTGGCTCGAGCTCTGGGCCGACGGACCGCCACCCGAGGTGCTGCGCGAGCCCGAGGCGAGCACCGGACCCAGCTCGAAACCAGCGACCGACGGCTCGTTCGACAACAGTGTGCGCATCGTGACCGGGCTTTTGCGCGCCGTCCTCGGTACCGATCCGCCCGTTCCGCCGACCGACCTGTCCAGCTTCTGAACCCGGCAACGGCTAAAGCTTGCGGGCGCGCTCCCGGAGCTCGAACTTCTGGATCTTACCGGTCGAGGTCTTCGGAAGCGGCCCGAACACGACCGTCTTGGGCGCCTTGAAATGGGCCAGATGCTCGCGGCACCATGCAATGATCTCGGCGGCGTCGACCACCGGCGCATCGGGCTTCAAAGCCACGAAGGCGCAGGGCGTCTCCCCCCAGAACGGATCGGGCTTCGCAACCACAGCGGCCTCCATGACCGCCGGGTGGCGATAGAGCACCTCCTCCACCTCGAGCGAGCTGATGTTCTCACCGCCGCTGATGATGATGTCCTTGGACCTGTCCTTCACCTCGACATAGCCGTCCGGGTGGACCACCGCGAGGTCGCCCGTGTGGAACCAGCCGCCGCGGAACGCTTCCTCCGTTGCAGTCGGGTTCTTGAGGTAGCCCTTCATGACCGTGTTGCCGCGCAGCAGCAGCTCGCCCATCGTCGTCGCGTCCGCGGGCACCGGCTCGAGCGTGTTCGGGTCCGCGACCATCAATTCCGCCATCGTCGGGTAACGGACGCCCTGGCGAGCGATCAGCGCCGCCCGCTCGCGCGGCTCGAGAACGTCCCAGGCGGGCTGCTCGACGCACACCGTGGCCGGCCCATAAACCTCGGTCAGGCCGTAGAGATGAACCACATGGAACCCCATCGCGGCCATGGCCTCGATCACCGCGGAGGGAGGTGAAGCGCCACCCGTGCCGACGATGACGCGTTGCGGGAAACGGCGGCGTGCCTCGACCGGACTGTGGATCAGCATGGTCAGCACCACCGGGGCAGCGCAGAGGTGGCTCACACCCTCCTCGGCTACCAAGCGAAAAATCTCGCCCGGGTCCACCTTGCGCAGACAGACGTGCGTGCCTCCGGCGGCCGTTACTCCCCACGTATAGGTCCAGCCGTTGCAATGAAACATCGGCAGAGTCCAAAGATAAACCGATCTTGGAGACAGTCCGAGTACAAGAGCGTTGCCGATCGCGTTCAAGAACGCACCGCGATGATGGTAAACGACACCCTTCGGATTACCGGTCGTTCCCGACGTGTAGCAGAGCGACAGCGCGTCCCACTCGTCCATGGGCTCGACCGGAACGAAGCCCGGGTCTCCCTCCGCCACGAGGGCCTCGTAGTCGACGCCACCCGTCGGTTCTGCCGGGGCGGTCGGATCCACGATGTCGACGAGCTGCGGTGGTCGGGCCAGCCGAGCCACGGCGGCCTTGGCGAGGGGCCCGTACTCGCCGTCGACCATGAGGATCTTCGCTTCGCCGTGTTCCAGGATGAACGCGATCGTCGCCGGATCGAGGCGCGTGTTGAGGGTGTTGAGCACGGCCCCGGCCATCGGAACGGCGAAGTGGGTCTCGAGCATCGCCGGGATGTTGGGGCAGAGCACCGCCACGGTATCGCCGCGTCCGATGCCGCGCCGCACCAGAGCGGAAGCGAGGCGGCGACAACGCTCCGAGATCTCGCCCCACGTCCAACGCCGGCTACCGTAGACGACCCCGACCCTGTCGCGGAACACGAAACCGGCCCGTATCAGGAAGTCGTTGGGAGTGAGGGGCCTGAAATTGGCCGGTGTGCGATCCAGCGCCACGTCGAAAATGCTGGCAGCGCGGCTTTCCCCCATCCCTTGCCCTCCCTGTTCGGGACCGTCTTGCCGCTACGCTTCTAGGCCGTCGCCGGCTGGTCCGGAAGATCGGGCCGCGGGTCGAGCGAGCACCGCTGCGCGGTCGCCTCGGGAACGGGCTCGACGGATGCCGCGAGGGTCAAGAGCACGGACAGGAGAGCGACCGCGTGGTAGATGCTGTTGAAATAATTCTGGAAAAGGCTCTGTGCGAGCATGTCGGCAGCGATCGCGAGCATCAGGGCACGCGGCAGCGGTCGTGCTTCGTCCCGCGCAGCGACGATCGCGAGCCGGGTCAGTCGAGCCATCAACAGCACGACGAAAAGCAAGCCCGGCAGGCCGGCCTCGACGAAAAAGCGGAGCGGCTCGTTGTGTGGCCATTCGAGCAGGCTTCCCCCGTCCAGCGCCGGACGCCCGTCGCGAAGCAGCTCGCGCACCGCGCCGAAACCCAGGCCCAGTGGCTCGCCGAGGGCGAGCGCCAGCCAGTGCAGCTGGCTCGTGACACGGCCGGACGACCAGTCTTCGGAGCTTCCGACGAGTAGCCGCTCGAGAAAGTCGTCGCTGACGAGGACCGTGTACGACGCCAGCGTAGCGAACACGCAGAGGGCAGCCAAAGCCGCGCGCGACATCGCTCCTTCCAGAGTCCGCGCGGCGAGGATGTCCAACGCCACGTGGATCGCGATGGTGACAAGCGACGTGCGGGTTGCCATGAGCAATATCATCGTCGCGGCCGTTGCGCCCAACACGCCATGGATGGCGAGCCCGAGCGCGGATTTCTTAGTCCCGGCTCTGGCCAGCGTGGCCAACAGGTAGACGACGCACAGACCGGAATGACCGACGAGCGAGCCGGTGAAGTCCAGACGAGCGAGTTCCGGGCGACCGCGTAGAAGGAACTCCGGCACAGCCGTGACGGCCACGAGGGCCGTAGCGAGGACGTAGACGGTCAACAGGCGCCAGACCAGCTCGGCGAGGTCGTGCCGGGCGCATGCACGCGCGAGATTGGGAGCGAACAGCAAGAGCAGAAGGAGAAGGGACACTTTGTAATCGATCGCGTCGACGGACCCACTCGCCGCGTCCGCGGCCAAAATCAGGGAAAGGAGCAGAGCGAGGACGGCCACGCTAGTCGCGTCGCGGGATCTCAGATGAGGATCTCGAACGACGGCGAGCGCGAGCAGTGTACCCAGAGCAGCCACGAAGGCGATCATACGAACCCCCTCGAGCCGGAGCAGAACCGAGGCCTCGGAGGACACGAAGGCGAAAACGAAAACGGATGCGAACAGGAGCCGCACGGCAGGGCGGATCCGACCCCGTGGCATTGCACGGCGCCTCAATTTATGGTTGATATCTCCGCGTGTCGAGGCCGCTCGAGCGATCGCTGCCCAAGGCCAAGGTCTTCCCGGTCGCACCTTCACGGGCGTGGCTGGCCGCCGCCCTGCAAAGCTGTCCCGTGATCCTGGCGATCAACTGGTGCACGCAGGGCATCCGCGGGATGGACCGGGGCGAGCTCGCCTTCCGCCTGCTGCTCGAGGCGGTCGTATGGTTGTCCCTCGCACCCGCCCTCGGGCCGCTCCCGGCCCTGCTCGCGGCGCACACCCTCAACTTCTTGGTGAACGGTCAGCTCTGGGTCTGCGCGCGCTACTGCCTCTTTTGGCATCGCTCGCCCGCGGCACTGAACGGCTTTCTTGCCGACGTCGCGGCGAGACTTCGCGAGCTGACCTGGCTCGAGGAGGCGGTGTGCATCGGCTCGTGCGGGGCCGAAGCGGTCGCTTGCCACGACCGAGCCGACATCGACCTCCGGCTAGTCGCGCCCCCGGGCCTACTGGGCTGGTTGCGGGTGAACCTGCTTTTACTCGCGCTACGTACGCGAGCTCTCTTCAGCCTGATCCCGCTCGACCTCTACGGCTACGATTCCCCAGCGTCCCTCCAGCGGTTTCGGCAAGACGAGCCTCTGTTGGTGATCCTGGATCGCCGCGGACGGATCGCAGAGCGGTTCGCCGGGCGTCGGCTGGTGTGGTTCTGATGAAAGCATTCCGCCATGTCGAGCACCGGCGTACCTGCCTCGCCTATTCGCCGGGAGGGCATCTCGCCGAGCTCGAGCGGGCGCTAGAGGGTATCGATTTCACGGATTGCTTCCATGTGACTTACGGAGCTGGGCGTCCTTCGACTTTGCCGACGCATCGACACTACCGGCTCTGTCATCCGCGACGATCTGTCCTACGGACCATCGCCAATGCGATCGGAGCGCTCCTCATTCTCTTCCGCGAATGGCCTCGGCTGGTCGTTTCGACCGGCGCCGATGTCGCCGTGCCGATCGTCCTGTTGAGCAAGCTCGTCGGGGCCCGGATCGTGTACATCGAGACGGCGGCCGCTCTGGACGGGTCGCTCTCCGGGCGCCTCGTCTATCCGGTGGCCGACCTCTTCATCGTCCAGTGGCCGGATCAGCTGAAGATCTATCCACGAGCGGTTCTCGCGGAGGGACCACTGCTGTGACTAAGGGAACGGAGCTGCTGGTTGCCGTCGGCACCTTCGTCCACGGCTTCGACGAACTCGTCGCGGCGGCCGATTCGGCAGCGGAAGCGCTCGATATCGGGGGCTTCGCTCAGATCGGCGGTTCCCGTGTGCTGCCGCGCCGCCTCGAATGGCTTCGGTTCCTTCCCTCGTCCGAGCTGCGGGTGCGCATCGCGGTGGCCCGGGTGGTCGTCTGCCACGGTGGTGTGGGCATCCTGGGGGATGCCATGCGTGCCGGCCGGCCGATCGTCGCCGTGCCGCGCCGCGGTCCCACGACCTTCGACCATCCGGCGGGCGACCAGCTGCCGCTTTTGCGTCGCCTTGCCGAACGCTATCCGATTGGGATCTGTGAACGCCCGGAACAACTGCGTGCGGCAATCGAGAAAGCGCTCGTGGGGCCTTCCACGATCGCCTATGCACTCGGCAGCGACATACCCGACATCGTCGCCGGCTTTCTGGGCGGCCGTCAGCGCGTCGAGCCGGCGCTCGGGCCCGGCGCCGGCCTGGAAATGCGGTAGACATAGGCGATGAGTTCGGCAACCGCTTGATAGTGCGCCGGGGTTATGGTGTCGCCAGGCTCCAGGGCGGCGTAAAGCGCACGCGCCAGGGGCGGATTCTCGACCACGGGCACGGCATGCCGACGGGCGAGGTCGCGGATCGCGAGCGCCAGAGTGTCGACACCCTTGGCGACCAGCTTGGGCGCGACCATTGTCGCGGGGTCGTAACGGAGCGCCACCGCGTAATGGGTCGGGTTGGTCACGACCACAGTGGCCTTCGGTACCTCGGCCATCATCCGACGGCGTGCCCGCTGCAGACGTATCTGCCGCAGCTTCTGCTTGACGAACGGGTCGCCCTCGCTCTCCCGCAATTCCTCTTTGACCTCCTGGCGCGTCATCCGAAGCTGCCGGCGGCGATGGATCTGTTGCCACACCACGTCTGCAGCGGCCAGCACGACCAGAAGCGCCAGAACGGTGGCGAGTAGGCGTCCGCTCAGCGCGACCATTCGGTCGAGGAGCTCCGTGGCATCGAGCTCCACGAGCCGGCCCACCTCGAGCGGGAGCGGGCGCAGCACGAGGACGGCAGCGCCGACGACGATCGTGAGCTTGAAAAACCCCTTTACCAGCTCGAGCACGGTCGCGATCGAGAAGAGGCGGCCCACCCCGGCCAGCGGGGAAATCCTCTCGAGCTTCGGCGCGAGCGGCTGCGCAGTCCAAACGACGGCGCCCTGAAGGACCGGTGCGGCGAGACCGGCCACGAACAAGGCGCCGAGCCATACCAGAACGACCATTGCGACGTCCGAGGCAGCCATCCACACTTCGGCCGAGCCCGGTATCGTTGAACCCGGCGGTGCACCGGAGGCCGTCAGTATCGTCCGCAGCGCCCCGGCCATGCGCTCGGCGCTCCAGGGCCCGGCCCAGACGGTCAGGATCAGAGCGCAGCCGAGCAGGAGGACGTGTCCCGGCTCGCGCGAAAACGCGACCTGGCCGCGCTCGCGTGCCTGCTCCAGACGTCGTTGAGTCGGTTCTTCGGTCCGATCGGCGTCGTCGCGGTCTTCGGCCACGTTCCTTCAGTCCAGAAGCCAGGTGGAGCTACGGTCGAGAAGGCCGAGAGCGGCCGCTATTCCCCCGCCGAGGCCGAGCGCCATTGCGGACAAGGTGAGGAGGAGCTGCAAGGGTAACGCTACGAACAGGACCTGAAGCGCAGGCACGAGACGGGCGAGCACGCCGAGCGCGAGATTGGCGATAAACGAGGCCAGCACGACCGGAGCCGCTATTCCCGAGCCGACGGCGAGCGCCGCGCTACCCACTCGGCTAGCCAGATCCAGAAGATCGGCGGGGTCGGGCAGAAGGCCGGGAGGAACAGCCGCGTATCCGGCGAAGACCCGCTCGAGCAGAAGGTGATGACCGTCGCTCGCGAACAGGACGACGAGGAAAAGTGTCGAAAGAAGAGCGCCGGGCACGGTTCCGGCCGTAGCTTCCGAAGGATCGAAGAAGGCGGCAGCGGCCAAGCCCGACTGGAGGGCGACGAGCGAGCCGGCGAAGTGGAGCGCGGCCAATGTGAGCCGCAAGATCGAACCGATCGCGAGGCCGACCAACACTTCGGTGCCGATGAGGGCCGCGAATGCCGCGGCATCGATCGGCGGCTCGGGCAAGCGCTCGCCGAGTGCGGTCGCGACGAGAGCGCTCGTGAAGAGACCGAACCACAGGCGCAGCCGCGGCGGAACATGGCTTTCCCCGAAGGCCGGCAGCAGCGTCAGTGCGGTCCCCAGGCGGGCGAACACGAGCAGAACTGCGAAGGTCTCCCCGACCAGAATATGGCTCAGGTTCACGCTCGTACCCCGCGCCGTGGCCGTTCACATGCCTGGCGATTTCATGGCACCGATGGGACCTGAGCGATCCGGCCGAAAAGGTCGATCGTGAAGCTCCGTAGCACCTCCAGGGTCCAAGGCATGGCAACGACCAGTGCGAGTACCACGCCGAGGAGCTTCGGAACGAATGCGACGGTCGCTTCCTGGATCTGGGTCAAAGCCTGGAGGATCGCGATGACCAGCCCCAGAACCAGAGCAGAGGCCAGGCTCGGCGCACCGATCTGCGCCGCCACCCAGATCGTTTCACGTCCGATATCGAGAATTTGCTCGGTGCTCAAAGCCGGCTCCACTCAGACCGGCATCCGCATGATTTCCTGGTATGCGGCGATCACCCGATCGCGCACCGCGGTCACCTTCTGGAGCGAAAGTTCGGCGGAACTCACCGCCTCAACGACCTCCTGGATGCTCGCTTTTCCCGCGAGGCCCGCCACGGCGGTGGCCTCCCCGTGTGCCAAGGAGTCGACGGCCGAAGAGAGCTCGCGGCGGACCAGGGCACCGAAGTTCGGTGCATTGGACGGGGGCTCCTCGGCCGGCCCCGGATCGGGGCGGTGGCGAGTGAGCGCGTCCATGTAGGCGGCGAGCGCTTGTCCGAGAGTTCCTTTCATCGATGTACCTCCGAGCGGTCGTACGGTTCGATCACCGCAAGATGTCCAGGGTCCGTTGGATCATGGTCCGAGCCAACTGCATGGCGTTGAGGTTGGCCTCGTAGGAACGCTGCGCCTCGCGCATGTCCATGAGCTCGATCAGCGGGTTGACGTTGGGGAACCGGACGTTGCCGGCGGCATCGGCCGCGGGATGGCCCGGGAGATGGCGGACGGGGAGCTCGCCCTGGGCCACGCCGTAGCGGCGCACCGTGGCGAGGACGGCGCCCGTTTCCCGGTCGCGCCGTCCGGTGACCTCGAGGATCTTGCGGCGGTAGGGTTCACCGCCGGGAGACCGGGCTGTCGATTCGGCGTTCGCCAGGTTTTCGGAGACCACCCGCAGACGCGCCGCCTGTAACTTCATACCGGCACTGGCCACCCGCATCGCGACGTCCAGATCCATGGCTGCTCTCACCTCCTCTCATGACGAGAAACGCATCAGCTGGTCGACGTGCCGAGAGCGGTCCGTAGCATTGCGACGTGCCTGCCATAGAGGCTCGTGACGAGCTGATGGTCGAGATGCGTACGCGCGAGCTTTTCCATCTGCTCCTCGAGCACGACGGCGTTGCCGGATGGTGCGATCTCCCACGAACCCACGGGACGACCACGGGGCTCGTTCGGCCGCGCCGGCCAGGCTCCGGCGAGATGGGCCGGGGACGTCCGCGCGAGCGAGGGAGACGAAGGGGGCCTGGCCTTGGCCAGCGTCCGCTCGAAAGGAACGAGGTCGCTCGGTCGAAAATCCGGCGTGTCGGCGTTGGCGAGGTTCTGCGCCAGGACGGCCTGGCGGGCGCCCAGCCAAGCCGCCCGGCGCGAGAGCAGGGCGAAAAGAAGCGAATGGACAGGCGGACTCAAGGGACACCTCCGGGTCTGGCCACGTGCCGTGGCGGTTGCCAAGCTAGGCCGTTAACGGTTAACAAATCCTCAACGACTTCGGCCCTACCCTCGCTTCGGGCGGAGGTTCGGTGGAGGGTCGGTCGGTATGCTCTACCTCACGCGGCGCCAGGGCGAGGCGGTGATCATCGACAACGAGATCACGATACGAGTAGTCGAGTTACGCGGCCGGTCCGTGAAGCTCGGCATCACTTTTCCGGCCGGGGTGTCGGTGCTCCGCGAGGAGCTCTTCCTCCAGATTCGGGACGCGAACGAGGCCGCCTCGCGATCGGCGGCCGCGCTCGACGGGTGGGACGGGGACGATCCGCCGAGCGATCCGGCCGGTGGCTCGAGGTGAGCGGCGGTCCACCGCTCGTCGCGGTGGTCATGGGCAGCCGGTCGGACTGGTCGACGATGCGGCACGCGGCCGCCGTGCTCGACGAGCTCGAAGTTCCGCACCTCGTGCGAATCGTTTCCGCGCATCGCACACCGGAGCGCCTCTTCGCCTTCGCCCGCGGAGCGGCCGCCGCGGGCCTGCGGGTGATCGTCGCGGGCGCCGGCGGCGCCGCGCATCTGCCGGGAATGATCGCGGCGCTCACGCCGCTCCCCGTCCTCGGGGTGCCGGTGGCGAGCCGGGCATTGAACGGCCTCGACAGTCTGCTCTCGATCGTCCAGATGCCCGCCGGGGTGCCCGTGGGCACACTCGCGATCGGCGAAGCCGGGGCTACCAATGCCGGGCTGCTTGCGGCCGCGATCCTGGCATTGGGAGACCCGGCCCTGGCCGAGCGGCTCGCCGCGCGAAGGGCGCGAACGACGGCAGCGGTCGGCGAGCACCCGGAAGAACCAGCCTCGCAACCGGAATGATCCCACCCGGAGCGACCCTCGGAATTCTGGGCGGGGGCCAGCTCGGCCGAATGACCGCGCTCGCGGCGGCGCGCATCGGTTATTCCTGCCACGTGTTCGCACCGGAGCCGGACAGCCCGGCCTTCGCGGTGGCCCGGGCGACCTGTGCCGCTTACGAGGACGAGCGGGCCCTCGAGGCATTCGCCGCCTCGGTGTCGGTCGTGACGCTCGAGTTCGAGAACGTGCCCGCCACGACGCTCGAACGCCTGTCGCGGCACGTACCGGTGCGACCAAATGCCGCGGTTCTCGCGATCGCGCAGGATCGCCTGGCCGAGAAACGGTTCCTCGCCGAACGCAACTTCCCGGTCTCTCCGTATCTCGAGGTGGCCAGCCCCGAAGAGGCGCGACGGGCGTTCCTCGCGATCGGTGGAAGGGGCGTGCTCAAGACTACCCGCTTTGGCTACGACGGCCGGGGTCAGCGTGTCGTGAGCAGTCCGCGGGAAGCCGAGGAGGCCTTCGCGGCGCTCGGCATCGGTCCCAAGGTGCTGGAGGCTTTCGTCGACTTCGAACGCGAGATTTCGGTGGTCACGGCCCGCCGTGCGGATGGTGCGCAGGCGAGCTATCCACCGGTCGAAAACCGCCACGAGCGCCACATCCTGCGCACCACGCTGGCGCCCGCGTCGATTGCACCGAGCCTGGCCGCCGAGGCCGTGGCGCTGGCCGAAGCCGTCGCCCGGGCGCTCGGCGTGATCGGGCTCCTCGCCGTCGAGATGTTCGTCACCCGCGATGGCCGACTCTTGATCAACGAGCTCGCCCCGCGACCGCACAATTCGGGCCATTGGACGCTCGATGCCTGTCCGGTGAGCCAGTTCGAGCAGCTCGTGCGGGCCGTCTGCGGCCTACCGCTCGGTGATCCCACTCCCTTCGCTGCGGCCGTGATGGACAACCTCCTCGGCGAGGAGGTGCGGGATTGGCCTCGCCTGTTGGCCGAGCCCGGCGCGCGCGTGCATCTCTATGGCAAGCGCGAGATCAAGCCGGGTCGCAAGATGGGCCACGTGACCCGCCTCCTTCCGCTCGAGGGGGGCCTCAAGCGATGATGTCGGGAAGACGCTGGCGCTCCAGGAACGCGATCCGATCCTTGAGCGCGAGCTTCTGCTTTTTCAACCGCTGCAGCTCGAGCGCATCGCCGGTGCCCTCGGCGGTGAGCTGGCGGATCCGATCGTCGAGTGCGCGATGTGCTGCTTTGAGCGTCGCGAGCCGCGTGTCGATGTCGGTCGCCGTACCGTGCTCGCCCATTCCCACCCGATCCCATAGAAGCGAAGCCGATATTACCACGTTTGCCGTCGGGCTTCAGCCCCGGGCTCGAGCGGGGCGCGCCCGAGGCGATGGAGACGCGCGATGCGGATCGGTCTGCTGACCTCCGGAGGGGATTGCGCCGGGCTCAACGCGGTCATCCGCGCCGTCACGCTGCGGGCGGTCTTGGGCTACGGTTTCGAAGTCTGGGGCATCCGGGAGGCGACCCACGGCCTGCTCAAGCGGCCGGTCGCCGCCGAGCGTCTGACCTCGGACAGCGTCAAGGGCATTCTCCATCTGGGTGGCACCATCCTCGGGACCACCAACCGTGGGAACCCGTTCGCCTACCCTTCGCCCGACGGCGTGCCGGTCGACCGATCCGACGAGATCGTCGCGGGCTATCACGAGCTCGGCCTCGATGCCCTGATCGGTGTCGGGGGCGACGGCAGCCTCGCCATCCTCCGTCGGCTCGCCCGCAAGGGTGGCTGGAACCTCGTGGGCATTCCGAAGACGATCGACAATGATCTGGGCCACACGGAGCGCTCGGTCGGCTTCTCCACTGCGGTCGACATCGCCACCGAGGCGGTCGATCGGCTGCACGTCACCGCCGCCAGCCACAATCGGGTCATGGTGCTCGAGGTGATGGGCCGCGATGCCGGGCACATCGCGCTGCACGCCGGCATCGCCGGGGGCGCCGACGTCATCCTGATCCCCGAGATCCCGTACGACATCGAGAAAGTGTGCGCCAAGATCGAGGCGCGGCGGGCGAGCGGCCGCAATTTCAGCCTCGTCGTGGTGGCCGAATCGGTGCGCGCGGTCGATGGCGAGGTGCAGACCTATACCGATGCCCACGGGCAGTCGCGCTACGGCGGCATCGGCCGGGTGATCGCCGAGGCGATCGCTCGCCGCACCGGTGCGGAGAGTCGGGTCACGGTGCTGGGCCACGTACAGCGGGGAGGTTCCCCGGTCGCGCTCGATCGGGTCCTGGGCGCGGCGTTCGGCGTGCACGCCGTCGATCTCGTGGCCCAGCGGCGGTTCGACCGCGTGGTCGGATGGCAGAACCGGCGCGTCGTCGACCTGCCGCTCGCCGAAGCCTGTGCGGCCTTCAAGGCGGTCGATCCGCACGA